>JABGUH010000012.1 GCA_018646675.1 Bdellovibrionales bacterium
CGTTTCATTTTTAGATTATGATTTAGGATATTTTGACGATAGGTGTAGAAAGGTGGAGCCAATTACAGATCCCTTTGGGATGGAAAAAGTGTAAACCATGTCTCCGGTATAAAATGTAAAGTATGTCTCCGGTACGGACCGGTGAAACAGTTGGTAAAGCTGAGAACAATTGCGATTTAGTGTGAAGCCAACCAACGATTTAGAGGGGTCCTTTGCGACTGTTGTACCTGGAAGGTAACCGGTACCTTTTTGATACCTGGAAGGTAACCGGTACCTTTTTGCGTAACGACGTGTTATGAACGACTATCCATAACCTCCTCCTACATGTTCAGATGACACACGGTTCGAGGTTTAGAAAAACTGAGATTGCATCAATTATGTCATAGCTTCTAGGGCTGGCGTCCACTTTTACCCTCCTGGTAAAAGTGTCAGGCATCTTCTCACTGCCTTCGGCAGCTCTTCATCCGCCGCGCAAAAATCGGCAGTTGATAAAAGCTTGAGTTATGCAAAAATAGGTATTGTTTAAATGGTGGGCCCAGGCGGATTCGAACTGCCGACCTCTACCATGTCAAGGTAGCGCTCTAACCAGCTGAGCTATGGGCCCATTAATATGACAAATGGAGATATTTTTTAACCTGAATTATCTTATACGGCAATAGTTTTAGTTAGTAAGCCTTGTAAATATATATAATTTATGAGGGTTCGTGTAGTAGAGATGAGGGGAGTCACAATTACTATTAGTTTATAACTGCACTGCTCAGAAAAAATATTCCCCATCCTTTTGAGTTTTGATCCTATCTTACCGATAATTATCTATGAGAGTGACTTTAATCCTGACAGCATTACTATCCTATCTCGTCATCGGGGCCGACCTTTGGGCCGCCAACGGCACATTTAGTTGCGATGGCTTAACTAGCTCCAGCAGTAGAGTTCAAGAGGAGTCAGTTGGCATTGGATTGGATTTGGCAAATCGAGAGGAGCAGTGTCACTCTGCTGCGAACTTGTTATCTAGGGGAGTGTTGCTCGGCTCACTAGATAATTTGAGTCGGGAGGTCTTTGTTCAGTTAGTACAGTTCACTGCGCTTCAAGATATTTTAACAAGCTATCTAAACCAGTCGATGCGCTTCCGAGGGAAGCTTCACCCCTCTTTGGCAGTCGATAAAATCTGTCAAGATCGCTGTAGTAGTGAACAGCGAGAGCGACTGCTGCTCTTCGCTAACCAGCACAGTAAATTACTTGAGAGAAAGGTTAGCAATAAAGAGTTTAAAACATATGCCAACAGTGCCGAAGTCGCCGATCAGATAAATAGCAAAGTGGAGCAACTTAACTCTGGCTTGCTAGAGACTCAAAAGGCGATCGATGGGGCCAGAGTTGGGGTTAATGGCAAAGTAGAGCTAGAACAGATGCCCGCAGCGGCCAAAAGTCTATTTGCCGGCCATCTTCGCCAATATCGCCAACTTCAAACTTCCGATCTGGGAGCGCTACTAGTTACCGATGCCATAAAAAATAAAATCGGGTCAGTACGTTCGTTAAAGGAGCATCTACTGTACGGTAGAGCTGGTCGTTACCGTACCAAAACCCGGGCCCAGCGTCGTCATAGAATAACACCCTATCGCAAGCTAAAAGATCGTACCATACGCGGCAAAACCATTAAGAATAGTCGCGGTGCTGCTGTGACTAGAGCGGTAAATGAGAGTCTAGAGCGCCTAGCAGACCTGGGTCAAAAGGTATTGCCATCGAACCAGGGGCATCCATCTTTGCAACAGCTACTAAGAGTTGCACCGGTAGCAGTTGGACGAGTACTCTCCATCGCAGGCAGTCAGTCGGAGGCAGTCTGTCAGGAGCTGATTGCAATTGAGCAACAAAATAAGGATAGAGGTGAAGTCGAGCAGAGAGTAGAGAGTGCAATCTTAATCGCCGATTTGACATCCTTGGGTCTGATCCTTGCTGCACCATTTACTGGAGGAGTATCCCTTTTAGGATTAGGAGTCTCTCAAGGCGCTAAGTATACGGTAAAAAAGATGGTTAAGGTTGGGGTTGGCATGGGGATGGGATCGATGGGAGTTGATAGCATCTACTCTATTAACCAAACGATGAACTATGGCAAATTACATAATGAACTTTTGGCAGGTTATATCTCCCAGTTACGCACCATTGAAGAGATGGATGAAGCGGATCGACTACTTGAACGTTTTAAAGATTATCGCACTCGCGGGGTTCTTTCATCAATCGGGGTGATCAACTTTGGGGCATTGGCCAAACTTTTAAAGAGTGGTGAATTGTCACGTATGTTCAAATCATCCAAAGGGGGGGGCAAGTTAGGCAGTGACCCTCTTGGGCCACAACGCCGAGTAAATGAGACTTTAGAGCAGTTGGCCCAAGACCCTGCTCTTGCTAAACAGCTAAAGTTAAGCATGGATGCGGTTGGCCCCGAGCGATTTAACACCTTTATTGGTTATCTTTCACAGATGGATAAGGGGATACGCCAAAAAGTTTTTAATCGCTTGCGCCTTTTAGGTCCAAATTCAAAAGTGGCCAATAACTTTATTTCTGAGACCTCAAAAGTGGTGGGTAAATCATGTCGCCGCAGATAGAGCATGGTAGGAATCAGATGAGAATGAGTTACGCATTTAAAAGAGCATGCCTAGTGGTTATGATACTAACACTGCTACTGAGTACCTCTCTATTCGCATTGACCATTCAGCTTTTCACCACTGACGGTAAGCTGAAGAACAACCATTTAGAGCTACTTCGTAGCCTAAAACCAGGTGATACCATCCAGTTTGCTAACAACAGCAAGTTTAGCTATCGGGGCTTTCTGGGGGAGGGAACTAACCATCGTATTTTGGCGGTAACGACTGCTGATGCCCCTGCAACTATAAAAGCACTTCGACTACCATTGACTCCAAACAGAGCGATGGGAGTTTTTGATCACTACTTGCATGGGTACAACAGTCTAATAAATACCGAGGTGAGAATTCCTAAGATGGTAGATAAACTGAAAAATCAGTACCTGCTAATGGAGTATATTCCACATCAGTTTAATGGATATGATTTTATGGTTAATCCCTCTAAAGCTGTGGGCCGTGGTGTCACCGCAGAGCAGGCAGAGAAGCTATTAAGCAAGGCGGAGAGCTCCTTCTATCGCTTCGCTATGGAGCTGGCCGGCCATCAAGAAATTGGAGACTTCCATCTAGGACAGGCGGTCTACAATGTTAAAGCTGACAAGTGGTATCTACTTGACTTTGCCTCTCACTCTGAACCTGTCACCTCATTTAAACCTAAGCAGCTCAACCCACTGACTGGTATCGAACACTCTTTAGGTTACTCCTATGATGATATGGGGCGGGCCAAAATCAATGGCTACAATGGGTCATTTAAGACTCGTGATCTTACTCCACGAGAGGAGCGAATTATAAAAAATAGTGAGATGGTAATAGAGTTGAGAAGGAAAAGGCTCCACCAGGAGTGTGGGGGCAATGTAATGATGCACTTTATGAAATTTGCGGACCCGTAAAAGTTGTTAGGCTAAAATCTTGGATATGGTGGTGACACCAACTATGATTAGGTTAATAGGCCAACTTTGAAACTTAGTTTTTTGATTTTAGCTTTACGAAGTTTCTTGATAGCACTCTCCACCAACTCTCGTTTTATCGCAACAAAACTGGTAGTGTTGGTAATTGAGATTTTACCAATATCTTGGAAGTTGATCTTGGCCTCGCCAATCAGAGTTCCGGCAATATCACTTGGTCTTAACCGGTCCCTTTTTCCCCTGCTAATGTAGATCGTTCCCATGGAAGGTATTAAATCATAGCCATCTGCGGCTGCAATGGCTTTTATGTCATCTTGTCGGAGTTTTTCATGTTTTAACTCAGATATTGCATCTACCTTTGGTTGCTCTTGGGAGACGAATAGAGTGATTGCCGTCCCACTCTTTCCCGCTCTTGCGGTACGTCCAACTCGGTGGATATAGATCTCTGGACTAGTAGGAAGATCGTAATTGATCACCATTTCAAGATTTTCAATATCCAACCCTCGAGCAGCAACATCGGTGGCGACAAGGGCAGATAGACTGTGTTGAGAGAACATGGTCATCACAGAATTGCGTTCATTCTGGATTAGGTCGCCATGGATGGCGCGAGCATATATTTTTTCTTGTTGTAGTGATTTGGCAACGCTTTGACAGATCTGCTTTGTTTTACAAAAGACGATAAAACGATCTGGCCGATAGTGCCCTAGAATTTTTAATAGTGCCGCTGTTTTATCCTTATGGGATGGTAGTTGAAAAAAAGTCTGTTCGATTACATCCTGGTGATGAGAGGTGTCGACCTTAACAGTCTTGGAGTTGGTTTGTAATCGTTGGCCGAGCTTGGAGATCTCTTCTGGGAGGGTCGCGGAGAAGAGTAGGGTCTGTCGCTGCTCAGGTAGATGCCCTACTATTTTTATAATATCATCATAAAACCCCATATCAAGCATACGATCTGCTTCATCCAAGGTTACTGTTTTAGTATTTTTGAAGCTAAGAGCTTTAATTTTTAGTAGCCGCAGGACTCTTCCAGGAGTGCCAACAACAATATGGGCCCCATGAGAGAGTGACCTTGTCTGTTGAAATTCAGATTGGCCGCCAGTAATGGCCAAAATCTTGATGTTGGGTAACATACGCCCGAGAGTCCTGATCTCTTGGGCCACCTGTTCCGCTAACTCCCTAGTGGGACAGAGGATCAGTGAGTGAATAGTCCGATCTGCTATATTTAGCGCATTTAGTATGCCAAGAGCAAAGACAGCGGTTTTTCCACTTCCGGTTTTTGCCTGTGCTATTAGGTCGTGGCCCTCCAGAACCAGTGGCAGCCCGACCTGCTGGATTGGAGTCATAGAGCTAAAGCCTAACTCCTCTAGGTTGCAAGTTAACTGGTCTTGAAGTTTTAATGATCTAAAATCATCACTCATAGTCTAACCTCTAAATGAAAAGTGGCCCTCTCCATCTCTAATGAAACAAAATCCTTAACTGCCATCTTGCACAGCGTTGTCTGGCATTAAGGATTAGTAGTTGTACTCTTTGATCCTTAGAATAGTAAGAGATATTTGACAAAATCACTGCAAATAACCAGTGGTAGCTGAGAGCGCCATGTGTCATATAAGGGGTGATATTTATCACTGAAATCACTGTTAAAATAATACAAATGCCTACTACATAATTTTTAAGATCGCTGTTATATTAACCTACTGTTGCCTCGAATATTAATCAAATAAGGAGTTAATTAATGCCAGTTATGAGTTATATCGCATATCCCGTTGATGGCCGCTATCAAGAGATGTCCAATGATCTGGCCAGCCTAGAAAACTGTCAATTTATCCCTGCTGAAAATGAAGAGATCGGTATCTTTGTCTCTGATACACAGAGTGCCCAAGAGGAAGATCATCTTCAAGAGCGTATCAAGGAGTTGTCCTCAATTAAATGTTTGGCAATGACCTACGCACACTCAGACGAAGAATAAACAAATCTCAATATATATTTTAATTTTTTTTAAAGGAGTAGATTAAATGAAAGTGAGCAATCTAAGTAGACGTGAGTTTATTGTACAAATGGCGATTAGTTCCGCAACTATTGCTGCCACTGCCATGATGCCAGGGGTGATTTTTGCTGGTTGGAATAAAAATGGCCAATCCTTAAAGAATGTTAAGTGGGGGAAGGCTCAGTGTCGCTTCTGTGGAACTGGATGCGGTTTGAAGGTTGGTCTCTCCAAGGGCAGAGCGGTTGCCGTCAAAGGTGATCCAGATTGCTCCGTTAACAAAGGATTGCTCTGTGTAAAAGGATATCACTCAGTTCAAACGCTCTATGGTAAGGATCGATTCAAGAAAGCCTATGTTCGTAAAAATGGAAAATTGAAAGCGGTCTCCATTAATGAGGCGCTTGATGTGGTGGCCAACAAGATGAATGAGACCATCAAGAAGCATGGAAAGGATTCAGTTGCCATGTATGGATCTGGTCAGTGGACCATTCCAGATGGTTATGTTGCATCTAAATTCTTTAAAGGGTGTATTGGTACTAATAATTTAGAAGCCAACGCACGTCTCTGTATGGCCTCTGCAGTTGTTGGTTTTTTAACTACTTTCGGTGCCGATGAGCCCATGGGTTGTTACGACGATATTGACCATGCTGATACTTTTATCACTTGGGGAAACAATATGGCAGAGATGCATCCGGTTCTCTTCTCCAGAATGTTGGATGTTAAGCAGAAGAAGAAAAATGTTGTGATTGTTGATTTTGCTACGCGAACCACCAGAACCAGTTACGGGGCAGACAAATCGATCATCTTTAAGCCTCAAACAGATTTAGCGGTTGCTAATGCTATCTGTTATGAGTTGATCAAGAGTGGAAAAGTGAATAAAGACTTTGTTGATAAGCACGTAGCCTTCAAAAAGGGAAAGACTAATATCGGCTATGGTCTAGAGGACCATTTCAAGTTTAAAAAGAAGATGGAGGGAATCTCCTTTGATCAATTAAAAGAGTTCTTGGAGGATTATACACCTGAAAAGGTGGAGAAGATCTCTGGAGTTAAGGCTAAAGATATTCGTTATATGGCATCACTGTTTGGTGATCCTAAACGTAAGGTTGTCTCTTTTTGGTGTATGGGTGCCAACCAGCACACTCGTGGAACTTGGATCAACAACCTAATCTATAATATTCACCTGTTGGTAGGTAAGATTTCCCAGCCAGGTAATGGCCCATTCTCTTTGACTGGTCAGCCCAGTGCTTGTGGAACCGTGCGTGAGGTTGGAACGCTAACTCATAAACTACCATTTGGTGTAGTAATGAAGAAGAAGGCCCGTGAAAAAGCGGCCAAGATCTGGAATATTCCTGAAAGCCGGATTGATCCCAAGCCATCTAATCACACCATGGCGATGTTTAGAGGCTTAGACCGCGGAGATATCCGATTTATGTGGGTGCAGGTGACCAATCCAATGGTGACAATCCCTAATTTAAATCGCTATCGCAAAGGTGCGATGAAGGATGATCGGTTTATCGTAGTCTCCGACATCTATCCAACTCCGACCACTGATATTGCAGATGTTATTCTGCCTGCTGCTATGTGGATTGAGCGAGAGGGACTATTTGGAAACTCTGAGCGGCGAACTCAGCACTGGGATCAGTTGATTGATCCTCCAGGTGATGCCATGAGTGACACTTGGCAGATAATTGAGGTTGCCAGAAGAATGGGCTTTAAAAAAGAGTTTCCATATAAGGAAAAGACCCATATCAAGGAGATCTGGAATGAGTATATTCAGTTCCATGATAATCCTAAACATCGCATGGCCCCTTATGATCTACTAAGAGAGAAGCCAGGAGTGATGTGGCCATACGTTAATGGGAAGTCTACTCAGTGGCGCTTTAATAGCAAATATGATCCTGCCTGCTCCAAGGACAAAGAGTTTGATTTTTATGGTAAACCTGATCACAAGGCGTGGTTGATCTTCAGACCTTATGAGCCAGCAGCAGAGTCACCAAGTAAGGAGTATCCATTCTGGCTAAATACCGGCCGGGTGGTCGAACACTGGCATACTGGCTCTATGACTCGTCGGGTGCCGGTACTCCATCAAGCGATGCCAAAGGCATATGTGGAGATTAACCCCAAAGATGCTAAGGAACTTGGGATTACTAATGGAGACAAGGTTAAGGTTAGCTCCAAGCGGGGAGCGGTTACCTTTGTCGCCAGTATTGATGGTAGAGGAAGACCTCCAATGGGACAGGTTTTTATACCTTTCTTCGATGAGAGCTATTTAGTTAACGAATTAACTCTCGATGCTTTCTGTCCACTGTCCAAGCAACCAGACTATAAAAAGTGTGCGGTTAAGATTGAGAAAGCTTAAATAGTTTTTAAAGTTGCCTGTAATTGGAGATATGGTAATGAAAAAGTACAATATTTTTAATCCGCACTATCTGTTAAGAAGTGCAATATTGGTGGCGCTATCAACTCTGCTTGGTGTGTCACTAAACTTTAAGGTCGTGGCCAGTGATACGGTGGTCCTGTCTGATATAAAATCTGAAGCGGGCATGTTTCTGCCCTTAAAAGAGAAGGTTAAAAAGAGTAAAAAGAAGAAAGTCAGAAAGGGAAAGAAGCGAAGGTTAAAGAGCTACTATGCTCTTCGAGCTTTTCATGGAGCACCTCCCACCATTCCTCACTCTATAAAGAATAAGAAGGGGAAGAGATCGAAGTGCCTCTCCTGTCATAAAAAAGATCGCTATATTTCCAAGTATAAGAGCTACGCGCCTTTAACTCCTCACCCTGAATATATCGATTGTGGGCAGTGCCACGTACTGGCAAATCGCAAGAATGGTATTTTCAAAAAGGGCATTAGCTGGAAGAGCTATAATCCACCCAAGACCAACAGGTCGGTCTTCCCCGGTGCTCCGATGAGTGTGCCTCACTCTTTTCAATTCAGAGAGGCATGTTCCAAGTGTCACGTTGGGCCAACGGCGCTAAAAGAGGTTAGGACCAAACATCCTGAGCGTCTAAATTGTCGCCAGTGCCACATCAACCAGTTGGAGCAGACTAGTTGGCAGCGTTAATTCCGGGTCTGTGCTGGTGTATTTTATGTGTTCAGCAGAGGATGCCTTAGAAAAAGTAGCGAGAGATGATCTCTTGTAGATCTTTCCAGCCATCCACTTCTTGATCCTTGGGGCCCTGTGAGAACTCATTAACTACGCCCTGCTCTTTTACATAGTGAAAGGCGTAGACGTGGGAGTGATCCTTCATCGCAGCGATCATTCGATCGGTATGTTTTTTGTGATCATCGACAAAGATAATATGGGAGAAGTTAGCTCTACTTTTATGGAGTAGGACTTTTAACATTATCCCTTTATGCTGTCCGGCAGTCATGTAGACGCCATCCATATAGCTGACAGGGCGGGCATTTTTTAATTTGAACTGCTCTACCTCCTGGATGGAGAGACCATCATCGGCCGGATTCTCTAACTGGTAGGGGAGGTAGGTGGATGGAAATCCTCCAAATGGACCAATTGCCGTCTGCTTGAAGGAGTAACCATTTCTCTTTAGCTCTCGCTCAGTTACATTGCGGTAATCAGATCCTCTAGAGGTTAGCACGATGGAAGTTAGCTTCCTCTCTTGTAGTCTTTTTACCAGTTGAGGGATCTCACTCTCTGGGGGGTGCATTTTACTAACCATAAAGAGCAGGTGTTGGGCATCCAGCAATCCTGAAAAATCAGTTGCTGCTGCATCACTACTACTCTGTCCCAGCAAGCTAGACTGCCAGTTAAACCACTGGTCACTACCAAGGTTTTGATTCATCGCCAAAAGGGTATTATCAATATCATAGACCATTAAAATCTGTTTAGCAGGGACACCACTTGCCAGCAGTTGATCTACTCGGTTTTCGACATCTTGAAATCTCTCCGTTGTGGCCAAAGTGCCACTGGCCCACAAGTTCAGTTGAAGAGTCGTGATAAAGATAATTAACAGCAATTTCATGTTGGCGCTCCCATGTAAATAAAAAACATTGATGGTGATCTCTTCTTTTATATATGATTGTGCATCTATCAAGCGTTTTTTAGAATGTCTAGTAGGAGAGGGGGGATCGTGAAAAAGTCATACCAGTCTTGATTGCTCTTTCTTGCAATCCTGTTATAGAATTCGATCAGTTCACTGTTAGTCTTTGTTAGGAGAGTTAAGATGAGTATAAAAATATATCATAATCCAAAATGTTCCAAGTCACGCAAGACATTGGAGTTGTTGCAAGAGCGAGAGATCGAGCCTGAGATTATTAACTATTTAGAGACACCACCAACTACAGATGAGTTGGAGCAGATATTAGCGATGTTAAATATGACACCATCACAGTTGATGCGAACGAAAGAGGCAGTGTATAGTTCTGCGGGGTTAGATAATAGCGCTCTGACTGCCAGAGAGTTGGTGGAGCTAATGGTGGCAAATCCTAGTGTCATTGAGCGACCAATTGTCGTGGCCAACGGGAGAGCGGCCATTGGCCGCCCACCGGAGCAGGTTTTGGAACTTTTTAAAGACTAAATTAAATTACCAATTCGCTTAATCTGATTAGCATATCTTAAAATAGAGATTCTGCGGGTAGGAAAAGTGGCCCCCACTGTCAGATAGGTGCTGATGCGTTGAATAGAGAAGTTGTCTATAATCCCTCGCCCCCTTGTAAACAAAAAATATTTTCGGGGGCAATCATGACCTTATTTGGATTAATTATTGATCTAAATCAGGAAACAGGGTTGATAACTAATTAAAAAAGACCTATATAAAGATAACGTTATATTAATATGGGTTTTACAGCTTAAGACCCGAGACGATAATTTGATCCCCAATCAAGTGAGGTAAAAGGTGAACTTACTGTCTAGATCAATTAGAGGAAGTGCTCTACTACTACTGCTAATGCCACTACTGGCTTGGGCCAACCCTAAGATTTTAATCTCCGTAAAGGAGGCGAAGGAGCTTCTAGGTAAGCCTGGAGTTCGTTTCATCTTTAGTGATGGTGATAAGAGTTGGGTAGAGGGACATATTCCTGGCTCAGTACACGCTTTTGCTCATGATATCCACTATCTGCGTGATGTAAAAAAGTGTGATGGATTGCCGATGTGTGAGGGGGTTGCAGCAAAATTTATTGGCTCTCTAGGGATTGATAGTGAGACAGAGGTGATCGCCTACGATGATGGCCGTGGGTCAAATGCGTCTGGAGTCTGGTTCTACCTTAAACTCTATGGAGTTAAAAAAGTACGTATGCTAGATGGCGGTTTTGTTACCTGGAAGAAGATGGGTTTTCCTGTTGAAGAGGGGGCGGGCAGCAAGGTGGCCGCAAAGAGCTTTAAGGTGAAGGTAGATCGCTCCATGGTCGCAACTAAAAGTGAAATTCTTGTTGCGATTAAAAGTGGTGGAGCTCTGTTGCTAGATGCTCGCCATCGTCTAGATGAGTATAATGGCAAGAACCTAGGTTCTGCTCTTATCTCCCCAGGCAAAGAGATCACTGTTGCTCGAGGTGGATTTATTCCCGGTGCCATCTTCTCACCTTGGACCAAGTATGCTGGTAACAAGAAGGGAAAGGCCAACAAGCACCTATTTAAAAAAGAGTCTAAACTTAAAAAACAGTTAAAGAAGTTAAAGAAGAGAGGCTTTAGCAAGGATAAGACCGTCATCAGTTACTGTCATGTCGGTTTAGGACGAGGAACCTTTCAATATGCAGCAATGCTGATGGCAGGACATACAAAGAGTAAGGTGTATGTTGGATCTTGGAATGAGTGGGGTAATGACTCCTCACTGCCTCTTGGTAAAATGAAGTAGGGAGGGTTTGTAGATGGCATCATTAACTAGAGTAGTTTTTATTGTAACCATTATCATTATGTTAATTGGAGTGGTTAGTTTAAAGCAGAGGAATCAGCAGTTACGCCAAAGTGAACAGCAAGGGGAAGAGGTATGAGTGAGACAAAAGAGTGGTTGCTCTATCTATCAATTATCTTAGTCCTCGGTACGGTTTTGATCAGTGAGGGCAGGACCAATATTGATCTTAAACGGTCCCAAGAGATGAGCGCAAAACAGCTATATCGTGATTTGGCAGCGACGGGGAGATCTATTCAGTTGGTGGATGTTCGCCCTTATGACGAGGGAGATGATGACCCCGAATATACTAGCTACCAAGAGGCACATATTCCAGGCTCAATCCCGATTCCTGGTTGTGACTCAAAAATAGCAGATAGAGAAGCATTTGAGATGGTTAATCCCTACACCTTAACGGTGTTGATCTCGAAGAATGGAACAATTGACGGAGAATTAAAGGCCAAGTGCTCATCACTTTTCATCGACTCTATTATTATGGTTGGAGGTATGGTGGCTTGGGCACAACGTGACTATCCGGAAGAGGATGGTGAGTATGTTGCTCCACCCATTGGAGGTGGAGGTGGATGCCTGTGAGTTTTACTAGACGAGATACACTAAAGGGGTTGCTCACTCTGGGGGTGGGGAGCTTGGCCACAACGCTGAAGGCAAGAACCCTAGGTGACGACGTAAAGATAGTGGAGGATCCTCGTTATGAGTACTCCAATGCCTCCTACACTGAAAAGTTCTATCGCCAGGAGTTCTCCAGCAGCTATGGAGTAAAGAGTGAGCATGGTCATGCCTATCACTGTGTTAACTGTCAGGGGAACTGCGCGTGGGAAGTGTGGGTTAAAGATGGAAAGGTGACAAGGGAGAATCAATCTAGAAGTTATCCTGCAATTAATCCTAAAATTCCCGATTTTAACCCTCGTGGTTGTAATAAGGGGGTACAGCATTCGCAAACTATGTACGAAGAGGATCGTCTGCTTCATCCGATGAAGCGGATAGGTAAGCGTGGTGATGGTAAATGGCAACGTATTAGTTGGGATGATGCTATCACCGAGGTGGCGAGCAACCTCTACCAGACTATGCGTAGAGTAGGTCCTGCGGGTAACTACATCCATATTGGTGCAGGAATGATTACTGAAGGTCGGGCCGCCTCTTTTAAGCGGCTGGGAACTCTGCTAGGTGCAGTCAGACCTTATATCGCCTCTTATGTGGGAGATATGTTTCCTGGGGTGTCACTTGTCTATGGCGAGGGAAATATTGGATGTACCAGTGACTTTTTCTATCAGTCAAATCTGAATATCTTTTGGGGCACCAACCCCAATACAACCAGGATTCCAGATGCTCACTTTATCTGGGAGGGCAAGTATAACGGAGCAAAAACTATTGTCATTACTCCAGAGTATAACTCTAGCTGTATCCACGCTGATCTATGGATTCCAATAAAGCCGGGTAGTGATGCTTATTTAGCACTAAGTGTGATGGATGAAATTGTTGAGCGTAAGCTCTACAATCCGAAATTCATTAAGGAGTTTACCGATCTGCCACTGCTGGTTCGTAAGGATAGTAATGCACTACTAACACTAGCAGATATAGATCCGAAAAATGCGCTGTTTGATGATAAGTTATTGGAGCACTTCTCAGAGCTGATGGAGGAAGAGGCAGAGCACCATCCTGTAAACCCTAGTGAGATATTTTTGGCCCTCAACAAGTCCAATGGTAAGGTCACCATCATGTCAGGTTCACGCGGAATGCCGGTGGAGACTCTAAGATTGGTTGATAGTGGTTGGAAGATTGATCCGGATCTAGATGCTGACTTAAAGTTGACTTTGAAAGATGGGAAGGAGGTGGAGGTTACCACCTCTTTTAATCTGTTAAAACAGCAGCTGACTCAATTTAGTGCAAAGCGGGTCGAGGGTATTACAGGAGTAAACCCATCACTGGTAAAAGAGTTAGCGCAAGATATGATTTACTCCAAAGTTGCAATGACAACAATTGGATTTTCGCTTGGCAAGTACTTTAATGGAATGCTCACTCAACGAGCGATCTCCTCGTTAGTTGCTCTAACTGGAAAAATGGGAGACCTTGGAGGGCTCAATACTGAAAATGAGTGGAGCATTGAAGGGTTAGGAACTCTCTCCTCATTTGCTGGCAAGTATCGCCACCGCTTCGCTTCTGGGGCCGTTAGTGAGTTTATGTTAGGAGAGTCGATGGATGATTATCAGGAGCTATTTAGTGATAGCGACCTGGAGCGGGCCACCGGGATGGATAAGGACGATTACCAACAGAAGGTAGAGGCTCTTGTTGCCAAGGCTAAAGGGGATCAAGGAGTCGGAGAGGGGAAGAGCTATTGGGAGGAGGTCGAGACATTTGTAATGGCCGCGGATGCCCGTTTTCGCCGCAATAAGGGTAGCTATAAAGAAGCCTTTTTGAACAGAGCAAAATTTTTCGCTTATGCTGATTTTCGTGTCAGTGATCTAGCTCAATACGCTGATATATTATTGCCGGCCAAGTCACACTATGAGGTTTGGGATATTCGAGTGAACCCTGGCTACCATCGTTATGCAAACTTGGCCCATCCTCCCAAGGGGTTAAACCAGGTTGGAGAGGCGAAGAGTGAGTGGGAGATGGCCACTTTGATAGCAAAAAAGATTACACAGTTAGCGAAGGAGCAGTATAAAAAAAGTGGTGATAAAAGAGATCTTCATATCGCTGACCCAACTCATAGTGATACTGGTTTTCGTGAGCTGGAGTTAGTAGCGGATCTGTTTACCATTAAGGGTGAGTTGGAGAGTGATCGTGATGCTGTAGAGATGGCAGTGTCAAATGTGAAGCAGTTTCGTCCTCATAATGTAAAAAGTATGATTAAGCAGGGGGGGCATCTGCAACTAAATGATAAAGCGGGAAAATCATCTCCTTTAGGTAGGGATCGGCCCTATAATACATTTGAGAATAATCTTTATCTACACCAACCGATGGAGACACTAACTGGTCGATTAACTTTCTATGTTGATGATCCAGAGTGGATAAAAGTTGGTGCACACCTGCCGATTGCAGTGCCAGAGTTGAGAGCGGAGAAATTTCCACTGTTGTTGATGACTCCTCATGCAAAGTGGTCAATTCACTCCACTTACAAAACATCAACTACGCTACAGCGTCTGCAGCGGGGAGTTCCCTACGCAATGATTGGAGTGGGTTGTGCTAGTCGTGCTGGAGTTAAGGATGGCGAGATGATCAAGTTGGTCAACTCCATTGGCAGCGTTGAAGTAATGGCGAAGGTGACACCTAATATTCCTAATACTGTTGTACTAATGGAGCATGGGTGGGAGCCATATATGTTTAAAGGTGGCGTTGGCCAAAATCAGATTATGGCCGACATGCTTAACTTGCTGGAGTTGTCCGATGGATGGGGCCACTTGAAATTTGGGGTCAACTGGGATGGAAACCAGCACGCCTATACTACTACTGTAAAGATTGAGAAGGTATAGCATTATGTCAAAGAGACAACTGGCAATGGTAATGGACCTGAATAAATGCATTGGGTGTCAGACCTGTACTGTTGCATGTAAGACCCAGTGGACCAATCGCAATGGTCGCGACTATATGTACTGGAACAACGTAGAGAGCCGCCCTGGTGCCGGCTATCCCAATAAGTGGGAGGAGTTTGGAGGGGGATTTGACCAACAGGGAAACCTGCGTGATGGAGAGATCCCTACTCGGTCGAAAGGCTATGGTGATCCTTGGGATTTTAACCATGAGGAGCTACTTCATGGAGATGATTTTAAGAATAAAAGCGGAGTGCCTGCTGTTGGTCCTAACTGGGATGAGGAGGTAGGGGAGGGGCAGTTCCCTAATAGTAACTTCTTCTATCTGCCACGAATCTGTAACCACTGTGCCAATCCCGCTTGCTTGGCGGCTTGCCCATCAGGAGCGATCTTTAAGCGTGATCAAGATGGTGTTGTACTTGTTGATCTTGACCGTTGCAAGGGCCAGCGGCTATGTATCGCTAGCTGTCCATATAAAAAAGTCTACTTTAATACAAAGCTCTTTAAGGCGGAGAAGTGTATCCTATGCTTTCCACGTATTGAGAAGGGGCTGGCACCCGCCTGTGCAGACCAGTGTGTTGGGCGGATTCGTTTTGTTGGGTACCTAGATGATAAAGAGGGCCAAGTCTATAAACTGGTTCACAAATATAAGGTAGCGCTACCTCTTCATGCCGACTACGGAACAGTTCCAAATATCTACTACGTTCCCCCCCTTAAAGGGCCACCAAAGTTTGATGGCGATGGTAAGCCGATTGAGGGTAGTGAGCGGATACCGCTAAGTTATCTGGAATCACTGTTTGGGCCTGACACCAAGGCTGCTCTCAAGCGACTTGAGAGTGAGATTGAACAGCGGAAACAGGGGAAGGGGTCTGAACTGCTGGATATGTTGATTGCCTTTAAGCGAGACGATATGTTTCGCTTAGGTAAGGAGCGGGAGATTTAGTGATGCATACTAAGATGACGATACTACTGTTCGCAAGCCTATTGCTGCTCCCTTCGCTTTTGGCCGCTGCTAGTGTTAAAGCTCAACTACGTGGCCATGTCATCGTGGCAAATAGTAGCGATAGTGCTATCTCTGTTTTAACTAGAGATACTAGTTGGGTTAATACCACTCCAACGGCCATTACCCTCTATCCTCAACGGAGCATAAGGCTAAGTGATCGACAGGCAAATGCAGCATTGGACCATGCAAAGCCATTAGTTGCTGAGGTTAAAGTTCGTTACAACTCAAGTGAGTTGGTCGTTATGGTTAGCTGGAAAGATAGATCTTACTCTATCGCTTTAGAGCACCGAGTTGCCACCTTTGGAGACCAGATCGCCCTCTCGTTACCTCTAAACTATCCGAAAAATGGAGTTGTCCCACATATTGGAATGGGTGATAGTAAGCATCCAGTAGCTCTCTACTTGCAGAAGGCGGTTAAGCAAAAAAATCCGTTTCAGCAGACCTATCTGGCCCGTGGTTTTGGCTCCCTGACTCAAACTAAAAAGCTATCAGCCTATATGACAATGAATTATGATAAATCCTTTGGTGGATGGCGAGCACTATTTAAGTTGCCGCTAACTGGAAAACTAAAGACGGTGCTTAACTCTGGACTCTTTCCAATTAGCTTTGCTTTATGGAATGGCAAGCAGCACGAGCGTGGCGGAAATAAGCGAATCTCAAGTTGGCACTTTATCTATCGTCCAGAGAGAGAGGTTAATCAACGTTTAGTAAAAAAGCTCTCCTATGGTTTAGCTACCCCAATTTTGGGTGATGTTAAAGAGGGAGAGAAGCTGGTGAAGACTAACTGTACCTTCTGTCACCGTATCGGTCCCTATCTATCAACTCCTGAAGGAGTGGCCCCCAACCTCTCTGGCATTGGGGGAGTGGCCCTCCCCGCCTACCTAAAGGAGTCAATTGTTACCCCAGATGCGATAGTTGTTCGCAACCTGCATCTTAATCGCCACTATCAAAAAGGGGGAGAACGAGATGCACATGGTGCCTACCCGCATAACATGCGTTACAAGTGGTATCGAAAGGGCAAGAAGGGAGTTTTGCACTCTAATATGCCTAGTTACCAAGCAATATTGACACCGGAGCAGTTGAACTCGGTAGTGCTCTATCTACAACAACAAAAATAGCAGCGGGAGTTATTAAATGATCAAACCTTTAGCACTAACTCTACTCTTTACCCTGTCTTGTAATCTGTTGCTGTCAGTAGCTGTTGGTGCAACTTCATTGGATGATCTGGATGAGGATGAACGAGAAGTGGACCTAACTTCTGTGGTGGTGACTGCACTTCCGTGTGCTCAACGCACACTGAAAACAGGGCTCTTTCGTCACATCTCCAACTGTTCACCGGTTGAGTCTATTATAGGGAGAGTACTGTTTGATGTGGTGGAGCGTAAGATCTATCTAGTTGATAGTAAGTCGATCCCTAATTATAAGTTAGACCAAGCATTTGGTGGTGGAAGCGTTGATATAGAAGGGGAGATAACCGGGTTTCGAGATGGATTTCCAGTTATCACTGCAGAGGAGTTTACAGTAATAGCGCGGCCAAAACCTGGTGCATTTAAAGGATGTCTTTAATTAAAAGGAGAAAATTATGATAGCTAGTTCATTTTTTGGACTCTTAACTGGAATGTTGTTTGGAGTGGCACTATACAAGGTAGGAGCAGTTCGTTACTCACGGGTAGTTGGCATGATTACCTTAAGAGATTGTAAGGTGATGAAGTTTGCCTTCACTGCTATCGCCTTTACTTCAATGGTCTACGGTTTGGCCGCAATTATGGGAGTCGCTTCATCTTGGAACCTAGTGCCAAGGGTGATGCCTTTTACTGGATGGTCACATTTGATTGGAGGAGTTATTTTTGGCACCACCATGGCGGTGACCGGTTACTGCCCAGGGGCGTGTATGGCACGCTTTGGCCACGCTGCAGGCATTCATCGTTTTGCTCCGATCAGCGCAATTATTGGCCTCTTCGTCGGGATCTTAATCTACAGTGTTATTAAGATGCCACTGATTGATGCCGGGATTATCATGGCCCGTCCTCAAGCGATCTCACTCTACGGATTGATGGGGGTTTCGTATGGAGCGATGGCCCTCGCTTTTGCGGTTGTAATGACCATCGTTACCCTGTTAGTAGATCGCTTTCTGCCTGAAAAGATATATCAACCAGCTCAGGAGCTTGTGAGCTTTACAGATCGCTTACGTGGAGAGTGGCACTGGCTACCGGCCGGTATTTTGGCCAGCTGCGCGATTATTCTTTCAACCGTTCAGGGTGGGTATCTAGGTTTTTCTGGCTCAATCCTTGCGTCTACCGCTTTTTTGGCTGACCTGATCGGAGTACCAATTGATATGCTAGTGCCTAAGATCAATAGTGGTATTATCTGGAGAGTTGGTCTCTTCGTCGGTCTATTTCCTGGAGCATACTTGGCTTCTTTGACTGCTATACCAGCCAAAGGGATGGATCTTAATTACAAGAGAAAGAAGGTTTTTAGTCTTGCTGCAATTATTAAGGCATTTGTTGCTGGCAATGCTCTCTCCGTTGGAGCGATGGTAGGTGGGGGCTGTACCACCGGTGCTTTTATGGCCGCTTTTCCAACTCTGTCGTTGGGAAGCTTTGCAATGGCCGGTACCTTTTTTGTCGTGGCAATGGCTTGGGGTTTTCTACTCTATACTAGAGATAGCAGTATCGTCTCTGAGTTACAGAGTCGTGGAAATGAGGTCTACGATTAAAATTATTGCTGGATTGGTGTGATAGGGGCTGATTATCACTTTATTACAAATAACAAGGCTTCTTCATCTTCAAGTTCATCGTCATTGGCCAATCGTAGGTAGTTGCTTTTTGAGTATCTGGTTGCAAGGTCCTCTTTAAAAGAATTAATTTTTTCTTGAATACTGTCTTGCAAAAATTTACTGTGAATCATCGCTCTTGACTTGTAATCAGTTAGGTCAATGTAGTCTATTTTGATTTTACCCTCTTGTTGGTTCAGAAAATTTTGCAGTTCAAGCCCAATTAGCCAGCCAACATAATTTGTAACTGATGGGCTGACATCTCTGTGGGTGAATAACTCCTTTAGTGACATCAGGGCCAGATCTTTTAAACTCATTTCTAAATACTCTGAGAAGTTATGTTTAAGATTACTATTGGCGACAATTGCCATATAATTTACACTATCTGGCTGAGTGGTGGGATCTATTTCTGCTGCCAGTAGAACTGTTTTTGCCAGAATAAGCTTTGAGATATTAGTTCTATCATTATTGTATAATTGCATTTGTCTTTTATACTCTTGTCGTAACTCTTTGCTGCTGTGTCTCTTTCTCAGTTGGAATGCATGGTCGATATATTTGGAAATTTGGTCTGCCTTATTACTAGTAGAGTATGTCTGAATAAAGGTTTCATATAGTTCGCTGTAAGATTCGAGTAGTTCTGGAGCATAAGAATTAATTTCTCTGAATTTGCTCTCTCCAAATGATATGAAGCTAAGCTGTTTTATTACAAAATTTGATCCAGAGGTTTTGCCTATGGCCGCTTTTATTTTAGATTTTTGGGACATTACCCCATTTAATCTTTGTTGAACAATTTTTCTATGTCGTTCAAAAAAAGTGTTTACCCTGAAATCATGAATAGGCGTTTTTAGGTCGTAGTTATTGTATGTTCCTATATAACGTTCAAATTTCTTTACTTCGTTCACTCTAATTTTTTCTTTGATACTAGATTCCTGATGTTCTCTCCACAGATAGTAGATATTCTCATATGACATACTACTGTCTGCAGGATAGCCTCGTTGATGGAGTAGCTTTCCAAATTCTAAAGTAGCAACTTGCATTCCCTGACCAGCATCTAGCCAACTTGATAATGCCTTATTCTCCAACTCTTGCATAAGGCTATTATAGTCACTGGTCTTGAAGTTAAATGCCACTCTTCTTCCTGTTGTGACTGTAACCATTCTTGCTTCATTTCTTATAGTATTGGTATAAAGAATTGTTTTAAGGTCTTGATTGAAAAATTTTTTCAACCAAGTTTTCTTTATTTTTTTATATAATTTTAGATCTCTGTTAGCTTGATTAAAAAGTTTAATCCTAATTGAATCATTTAGTCTTAAGGCAGAGGATAGCAGCAGTACATCATCACCTGTGACAAGTTTGCCATTTACATTTGCAACTAGGCCGCGAGGGTAGTTTGCCCATACTGACAGGTGTGTAAGTAAAAGTATTAAAAAGATAAGAGGTTTGGTAAAACTCATATAATTAGATGCTCCTTTAATATAGTATCAATATCGTTGGACGTTGATCATAAAATGATATTCAATTGCAAGATGTGGTATTGTAATGCACGTCGTAGGGCAGATAAAGTGCTAGAGAATAGTTTACATGGCGATATTTGTATTAGCTTGTGGCGATGATCTTCATAATCTAAATATCTACGTAATAATAAATTGTTAGTGGTATGTACGGTGCTATGTCTTGAAGATTGCGTAGTACTTGGAAATATTACATAGGGGCTAGCGAGCAGTGACTTAATCGATTACATTCCGCTGGTCTCTGATTATGGACTGAGACATTATATCAATATTGACTATTTACAAGGGAGAGTTTGTGAAAGTAAAAAATCTGTTAATTTATCCAATGACTTTATCGTTTCTTGCTGGCCCAATGTTTGCTGGGGAGATCGATTTAAGCAATCTGAAAAATGATATTGCTAGTAATTTATCAATCGGTGTTGAAGGTGAATTAAGTAGTAATTTTGTTAGTTCTGACAATAATGGCAACTCAAATAATTTTGGCAACTCTTTTGTCTCTTTAAATTTTGATTTTCAGGATAGAGTTCGCGCAGTTCTTACTGCGAATCTTGAACTGTTATTTAATGAGAACAGTATGGATCTTGCAGATGATTTCAACCTGGCTGAGTTTATTCAGGAGGCATATATTGAGATCAAAGATGTAAATGGAGCTCCTGTTGCTTTTATCATCGGTAAGCACGCAATCGCTTTTGGTCAAAATGTACAGGAGATGCCGCTTTTTTCTGAAAACCCCATGGCTGATTTGCAAGAGGTTAGTGAAGTAATTGGTCTAACTGTTACTCTTGAAAATGGACTGTTCGGTCTATTTGATCAGGCAGAAATTTCTATTTTTGAAACAGAGGCAGGTGATCTTGACGTTGGGGAAATTAATGGAGCATCTGTAAGGCTTAGCAAAGAGATTACGGATCAGATTCAGGCAACACTGTCTCATGTGGCCAATGGTGATGATGAGAGAAGAACTAGCTTGGGCCTTATTACCGAAAGCAGTGATGGTAAGCTAATGGGGTGGGTAGAAGGAGTTATGTTTTCCAATAATCCTGATTTTGATGGATCAGAAGTTGCCCTGACAGTAGGTGGTAAGATTAGTGTTACAGATACTACAGATGTAGTTGTTGAGTACACCTCTTTAAATAATCAAGTTCACCAGCTGGCCGCAGGCGCAAAGGTAGCTTTAACTGAGAATATGACTCTTGGTGCTGAGGTAAGATATAGCAATTATGTTGAAGAGCTAGAGGAAGATGATCTTGCTTTTGGAGTCAACCTGACTTACACCTTTGGTGGCGGTGATGATGATTCAAATGAAGAGTATCTATTTGACGGAGATAATAACTAGACAGTTTTTATACTCCAATTTAAAATCCATGTGTGGCTTTGCGAGAAGCTTGGCCATACATGGTTTTAAAATATAGGAAATTATATTCTATTGTTTTTTACTAATAATGAAGATCTAGCAGATGTTGCTATAATTAATTGCGGTATCCAGCAACTAATTCCCACCTCACTCTCTCTTAGAGTAATTTAATCAGATAATTTCAGTAGCAACCAAGTAGTAAATATAGGTATACTGATATCTCACCAGTTAAATAGTGCCGAAGCATATTGATTAGTCAGAGGGGGAAAAATGAAATGGCTCTTTGTGATTCTAATTGTTATCTACTCTACTACAGGATTGACCAGACCACAGTATGCTAATCGCAGTGGCAGCGTTAGCTGTGACTCCTGCCATCTAAATCCCGCCGGTGGAGGAATTCGCACTATTATTGGAAAAGCTTATGGCTCACACGGACTGGGATTTGGCACCTATTCCGCCAACCAACACTTCCAGGGTGATATGCGTACCATCGCTCTCTTTCCTACTGCCAATAGTTTTAAATCCAATAATACTGGTCTTGGACTAATGAATGCCATACTTTCAGCCTCGGCCCCCATCACTAACTCCAATCAAGCAGCTGAGATGCGAGCTGTCGTTGCTTATGATGCGGCACCATTTTTCTCAGGGATTCAAGAGGCATATCTACGCTATCAAACTGTGGCCAAAGATGGAAAGTGGCTTCCGCGTTACATCACATGGGGACGCTTTGCCATCCCTTTTGGCTTACTAACTGAGGAGCATCGCACCTATACTAAGCTTCAAAGTCGAACTGATATGCGAACCTTCGAAATGGGTGTAATGCTCTCAAGCTCTCCATCTCATAAAATACACTATGATCTTGCACTGGTTAACGGTCAAGGCACAGGAGGTGATACTGGCCTTAGTGGTGGAACAACTGACTTTAGTTGGGCCATCGTCCCTAATCTACGTCTTAAACCATTTGAGTTTCCACTAACAATTGGTATCAGTGGAAACTTCCTCCACTTAGATAGCAGCAAGTCACCATATTCGGTCGTCCTTTATAGTGTGGCTTCCATTAGTGAGCAGTTGGACTGGTCTTTTGAATTAGTCAGAAGTCGTTACTTAAATGATGAAAATAGAAATAGTAATATGACCAACTTTATCAATAGTACTAAAACCGCGGCACTCTATCAGGCAATTCGCAAGAGTACATCTTTAGGGCTCTACTCACTACTGAATTATAAAGTTGGCCCTAAGACTGACTTGGTCTATAAGCTTGAGGCCCTGACGCTTGATGAAAACTATTTAAGTGATGCCTATCTTCGTCATGGAGTCGGTATTAAAAGATGGATCAATTCTAACTTGAATCTTATTATTCGCTATGAACACGCCATGATTAATCGGGCCGGAATCAAAGAGAGCGGAGTCTATGCGGGAAGGGATTTTCTAATGCTGATACTACATGCCTGGTTATAAATAGCTTGCTAGCGTTAGTTTAGTATGGAGAGTCTGCCTGATACCAGGCTTCAAACTGTTCCAGCTCCAAAGGTGAAAGAGCTCCCCCTGGCGGCATATTTTTTTGAACTACCACACGTTGATAGATAATCTCACTTTTTTTTGCAACAGCTCGATACTTTTTCCAGTTGCCAAATCGACTTCCATTTCCATGGCATAGTAGGCAGTTCTGCTCTAATATATCAAAGATGGTGTCCCGATAGGTAGGCGGTTGTGCAATATCATCATCCTCGCCACTATCTGGTATCGGTTCTAGGGCTATTCCCCCTTCAACATCATAATCAATATGTACGTTGGGAACAGGATTGTGTTTTACTCCACAAGAGGTAAAAAGGGTCAATAGAGTTAGGATTAAAAGTATACGATATCTACGTTGCAACATTATCATCTACGCTCCCTAATTGATCATCAACAGAACAGAAGTGACGTATTCAATTATACTGCATCGTATGAACAATCCTATTTAGGTGGATAATTTTGCCTCTCGCGTCCCTTTGAGCATCTGACTGTGGCCAATTTGGCATATGCCAAATTGATCTATTATTCTCAGTTAACCGTAGAACCTTAAGTGTGAAGAGCCAATTTTACTTAATTAAGAGAATTAGTGGTGGGACCACAAGGAATCGTTCTTCCCGCGTGTCGCTTCCAGCTCCACGCCCCAGAGACGGGGCCGTTCGCTAAGTCACACATCGTGTGTGACTTTCCATACTGAACCTGCCACCTGGCAGCTTCAGCACGGTCGCTCTCTCTATTCGATTCCTGTCAGCGAATATAAATGGATTTTTTGAAATTTTACTTAATTAAGAGAATTAGTGGTGGGACCACAAGGAATCGAACCTTGGACCGTCCGGTTATGAGCCGGAAGCTCTAACCAACTGAGCTATAGTCCCACTATTGTGATAAATGTAACAAACCAAGAGTTGTCTCTCTAAGTAGAGTAGAGCATCTTAGTAACTATAACTATTTATAGCTGGGTGAATTAGTCGTGGCAAGAGGTAAAGTTGCTATGCGCTAAGCGTTAGATAGGCGAGAGTAGATACTCCAAATAAAGCGATCAATTTGGCGTAAGGGGCGAAAGCGCTGGCCGGTAAAAATAGCGATTCCGGTCAGATTTCCAACTGTATTGGCAGCAATATCCCATAATTCAAAAGAGCGAAAGGGAAGTAGCCACTGAATAATCTCTAGTATAACTCCCATTGCCAAGGAGAGAGTAAAGAGGTTCCATCTAAATTGGGGGATTACTAGCTGGCCAAACCAACCCGAAATCGTGAGATAAAATATCCAATGGACTAGTTTGTCAAAGTGAGGAAATGGGGGCGGGAGGTCTCCGGGGGGCATCAGGCAGAGGATCGAGATCGTGATAATTAGACCGATTCCGACGGCCAGCCAAAGCCATTTGAGATGGAGTTCTTGATCGATCGTAAGTTGCATCTGTCAATCTACCAGTAATTGGGATAAAGTAAATAGTTAGTAGATATACTGAACTATGGAAGCTGCTAAATGGCAAATAGCTTTTTTTTATGGCAGAGAGTTCACTCCCCGTTTTTTTGCAGGGGGGGATTACTCCTCTTGTTTGTTTTTTGGAGTTTTGCCCTACATGGCCGGCTCAGCCTGGCGATTGATCTTGTCTATAAAACAGGTTTGGACAATGGCTTGGTTTTGACTAGTGAGCTTCACTCCGTCGAGGAGGTGGGGGGGGCTGAGCGGATTAAGTTGAAGATGAATAATGGTCCCTCTTTGGAAGTTCAGGCACAAATGGCGCCCCAAAATGAAGATGTCTATGGCCCTCCGGCCCTAGTTAGGGTGGTTGTAACTATTTTCTCTGAGGCGGGGAAGCGATTAGAGGTTATGCCACACTCGGAGATGTTTATCCTGTTGGGAGAGAGTGCCCGGGTAAGTCATCAGGGCGGTGATGGTAAAATGGTAATTGTAGAAATAAAACCTCTCTATTGAATAAGTTGACGTTGATAAAGGAGTTTTGATAGTGAGCAATGGACAGACCTATTTTTTTTACGGCATTTTACTCTTTGTCCAGGTGCTATTTGGCTTGAATTTTTCAGCCTCCAAGATTGTTGTTGGGGCGATTGATCCTACTCATTGGGCTTTTTTCCGATTTTTTGTTGCAGGATTAATACTTTTAGTCACTTCTGCCATACTGTTTCGAGGAAAGGGGGAGTGGAATCTAAAATATTTTTTTAAAATATTACTGCTTTCATTTTGGGGGGTGGCATTGAGTCAGGGTGCTTTTATGCATGGGATCTACCTGACTAGCTCCATCAACACCGCAATCATCTGCTCTTTAATTCCAGTTTTTACTCTGTTAATTGTCATCATTAAGGGGCAAGAGAGGCTAACCTGGAAACGAGGAGTAGGGTTTAGTTTAGCACTGCTAGGGGTGGTGGTGATTAGAAAATTTGAGCAGCTCTCTTTTAGTAATACAACTTTCATTGGTGACCTATTGATTCTGGCCAGTGTGGTGGGAACATCTGTTTTTATCAGTTATGGTAGAGGTTTTCTGCAACAGCATAATCACTGGTGGGCTTCCGCTTGGCTATTTTTGTTCGGTAGTATGCAGCTTCTATTTTTAGCACTCCTTGAGGGAAGTGCGGTTAAACTACCAGAGCTGGCAAACTCCCCATTGGTCATTAGCATGTGCTACACTGTGATTGGAGCAACACTTTTAACCTATTTCCTTAGTAACTGGGCACTAGTGCACGTAGATTCTGGTAAGGTATCACTTTTTATCTACCTGCAACCGGTCGTTGCCAGCATGGTTGCTTGGGGATACCTTGGGGAGAGTGTCACTATTCGTTCACTGCTCTCTTGTGGCTTAATTCTAATGGGATTCTTATTAGGGTTAGGGGGTTCTCGTCGCCAGAAGAGAGACAACTATGAGGTTAATAGCACCGTTTAAGGACGTTGATTGGCCCGCGGAATTTCCACGACAAAGGTTGTATGCAAGCTACTTTGGTCGAGATATATTCTTCCATGATGTTGCTCTACCATCCTTTGGCAAACACTTAGTCCAAAACCAGTTCCATTGTCTGCACTCTTGGTTGTAAAAGCGGTATTGAAAATTTTTGCTGCGACGTCAGGGGCAATTCCAACACCAGAGTCGGTAACTTTGATTATAAACATATTTGAACCAAGGTTAAGATTGGCAGATAACTCTATCCAGCGAGTTTCCGCATCCTTCAGTGCATAGATGGAGTTATCAATCAAGTTAACTAAGACTTGGATTATTTGAGTCTCTTTGATTGACAATAAATCTATATTCTCATCAATTGTAGTGGTAAATGAAATATTGAATTTACTTAATTTGTACTCAATAATTTCTTCAACAGTAAGTAGTAGTTGTTGAAAGGAGATTGCTTGAAGTTTATCCAGCTCTCCATCTCTGGCCATTAATTTTGTATTTTTAACTATCTGCCCAATTCGCTTGCTCATCGATAGTATTTTTTCTAGTCGGGGAGAGATCGTTGAATTGTTTCCGTGCTCCTTCATTAATGATTTCGTTTGTAGCTCAATTACGGTGATCGGATTATTAATTTCATGGGTAATGCTAACTGCCACCTCTCCTAAGGTTGATAGTTGGGCCAGGTAGATGTTATTGCGAATTTTTTCCATCATTTGGTTTAAAGAGTTAAACAACTCACCAATCTCGTCATTTCGCTGATGGTGTAGCCGCTGGCTGAGATCGCCAGACTGAACATCTGTAGCAAATTTCTTTGCTTGTAGCAGTGGAGTAAGAAGCCAGCGGTGAATGAGGATATATGAGGTTATCAGAAGGGTCAGTAGGGTTGCGATTAAAATTATGACAAGAGATAGCAACTCCTGTGGCTTCTCACCGGCCAGATTAAAGTGGGGGTTATGAGTTATCGTGATAGTTGCGAGTTGCTCATTAGAATCAGGAGAAATCATAACTGGAAAGGTCGACTCAACTAAACCAGTCTGCAACATCTCCCGCTCGGCTGAAGCAACAGTCCGCTGATTCTTGAATATTTGGATGCGGTAGATATTCTTATAGGTGAGAAGAGTGTTCTCAAGCCCGGTTTCGATCAGAGGGTAGTCACTACTTAGCAAGTAGTCTGTGATAGATAGTGAAATATGATTTGCGAGGCGTTGTAGATTGTCCTTGATTTGCCGTTTGTTCTGGTGGGAAAGGAGTACCATTAAGACTACAGTTGCGATCAAAAAGATAACAACTGTAGTTGTAATACTTTTTAATATGAGTGGACTCTTAATTCCTTTCAAACTTTAATGCTAGCTCCATTTTTTCTCTGACAAAGGTAAACTCCTTGTCTTCTGCTGCAAAAAATCCTTTTACTTTTAGCTTCTTATAGGCTTTTTTTCGTCGCTTAGATTTCGCCTTTTGGTCAAACATTACCGCTTGGATTGTTGCCAATAGTTGGGGGGAGACTTTAGGGTGGGAGACCCATGGCTTGGTAATGTTTTTCATTTTGGCAATTGAGATTAAACCGCGTTTCCGATATTTTTTATAGGTTCCGTTCTTGATTGAGCCCAGACCATAATCACCGGCGACAACTGCTGATGCTACCTTATCGTGACGTGCCAGAAACTTACTCTTTTTGAAATAGCTTTGGTTAAAGCCATTTTTGGCCAGCAAGGCTTGAGGAAAGTAGCGACCTAGAGTTGAGTTTTTATTGCCAAATGCAAAGGAGATCTCTCCCTTCATCTTACTAAGATCTTTTATTGTTTTAATCGGGGAGTCCTTATAAGCAATGATATGACCATTAAAAGTTTTCTTACCCTTTTTATTTTCAACAGCTAATAACTTTAGGTTTGGTACTTTCCTCTTTAGCAGAACATAACTGGCAGGTCCAAGTCTTGAAATCTCCACTTTACCTTGTGCCATTTGATCTAGATGGTCTTGGTAGGACTTCGTGATAACAACTTCAAATTTATAGGTAATCTTTCCTTTTAACCGCTTGTTTACCTCCTCTTCAAGGTAGGAGACAAAAGGTTTAAATTTTTTATAAACGACAGTTGGTCGATCTGATGGGTAGAAACCAAAGATAACTTTTTGGGTCGATTTTATTTGTTGCCCATAGAGTGATGAAAGTAACAGTGGTAGCGATAATAGTAGGGCCATAACAATGGAAGTAAGATGTCTAATATTCATTAATTTTCTCCAGAAGTTGTGGATTGTATAGTTAGACTTTACTGATATTAGAGATATAGGTCAAGGTAGCGGATCTTGCTTATTGGCCTACCCCTTAAACCGAACTTCTTTAATCAGGCAATACAAAACGGGAACAACGAAGATGGTGATAATCACCAGCAGCATACCTCCAAATGATGGAATTGCCATTGGCACCATAACATCCGCTCCCCTGCCAGTTGAAGTTAAAATCGGAATTAGCGCTAAAATTGTTGTTGCCGTTGTCATTAAGCAGGGGCGTACTCGTCTAACCCCTGCTTCCACAGTCGCTTCCCGGATTTTCTTGATGGTGTCAGGGGCGTTCTTTTTAAAGGTTTGATCCAAATATGAGGCGATGATTACACCGTTGTCGGAGGCGATTCCAAATAGTGCTAAAAAACCCACCCAGACGGCCACACTGAGGTTTAGAGGATGAATCTGAAAGAGCTCCCTGAAATTCATACTAAACAGTGAGAAGTTGAAAAACCATGGTTTACCGTAGAGCCACAGGAGAATAAAACCACCGGCCCAAGCGACGACAATACCAGAGAAGACCAGTCCAGTAGTGCTGAAATCTTTAAACTGGAAGTATAGAATCATAAAGATGATAAATAGCGCCAGGGGTAAAACCACCATCAACTTTTTCTCGGACCGTACTTGATTTTCATAACTTCCGGCAAAGGCAAAGCTTACTCCGGTTGGAAGATCAAATTCGCCACTGCTGATTTTGTCCTCCAGATACTTTTTAGACTGCATTACTACATCAACTTCTGCAAAACCTGATTTTTTATCAAACAGAACATAGCCAATCAAGAAGGTGTCTTCACTCTTAATCACCTGAGGTCCGCGGACATATTTGATAGTTGAGAGTTGTTTTAGGGGGATTTGGGCCCCGCCTTTGCCAGCAACCAATATCTTTCCCAACGACTCAATGCTGTCTCTAAGCTCTCTGGGGTAGCGTACTCTTACCGGATATCTTTCGCGACCTTCCACTGTGGTAGATATCTTCTTTCCGCCAATGGCAATTTCGATAATATCTTGAACCATGTTCAGTTTAATGCCGTGTCTGGCAATCGCCCTGCGGTCGATATTAATTTCCAAATAGGGCTTTCCCACAATCCGGTCTGCAAACACAGCTGAAGCTTCAACTGATGGAACCTCTTTTAAAAATTTCTCCATCTGAAACCCGGCTTTTTCGATCGCTTGCAGAGATGGCCCTTTGATTTTTATACCCATTGGGGCCCGCATCCCGCTTTGTAGCATGACAATTCTGGCACTGATTGGTTGCAGTCTCGGGGCCCCTGTCACTCCCGGTACTTTAGTCGCTTTGACAATTTCTTGCCAAATGTCATCTGGCCTTTGAATTCCATCCCATGACTGTCGCTCGCTATTAATATCTACTTCCAATGCTGCTCGCCACTGTCGGAAGGGATGACCACTGCTATCGGGGATCAGCTTACCATTTTGGTCACGGATAAATGTCCCTGTGACCAAATAGGGTTTTCCGTCAGGGGCCAGTAGCTCCTGACCGTCAGCATCCTTGGCAGTTTCGTTTTTGTCGTCATCAAATTTGAAAAGTTGAGTCTTTCCACCTTGGTTGACAATGTATTTTGGTTTGTAATTGATGACCGTTTCTATCATCGAGATTGGTGCGGGGTCCAGAGGTGTTTCGGCCCTCCCCAGTTTACCAACCACCGAGTCAACTTCTGGTATTTGGTCAATTCGTATATCCTGTTTCTTTAATACATCCATCGATTCTGAAATTGATGCATGAGGCATGGTGGTCGGCATGTAAAGATATGATCCCTCATCTAGGGGTGGCATAAACTCCTTTCCTAGTCCGGGGAAGGAGTGGGCAATAGAGACTATCGGCGAGAGGTTTCGGATTGTGTTCGGTAGCCAACCGAAAAAGGCATCGAAGCCAAGCCAAGTCATAGCTCCAAACATTACAACAAATCCAGGGATCAACAGAAATTTAGTTTTGTGATCTAGACACCACCTCAATATTGGTTCGTAAATCAGTTGGAAGTAAAATATAAGACCTAAAAGGGAGCCCACTAATAGAGCAACCAGTAGGAAGTTGAGAGCGACCCCTTTTTCTGGCCCAATTGGTAACCAGTGGGCGGCCAGAATATAGGTGACGATCAAAATCGCCAAGCCGTTGGCAATCAAGGATGTTCTCTGATGGATCTTTTGAGGTAGTTGTTCTTCAAAAATTTTAAAAAGTGAAAAAGCTAATAACAGTAAGCCGATCCACCAATAGGTGTAGATCATAATTGGAATTGCAAGAGCGGCCAATAATCCATTTTTTACTTTTTGGTTGTTTTTTGACCCTTTTTTATCTCCAAACAACATCAATGCGACAGATGGAATGACTGTTAAGGCAATGATGATCGACGCTATCAGGGCAAATGTTTTAGTAAATGCTAAAGGTCTAAAAAGTTTTCCTTCAGCGGCCTCCATGGTAAAAACCGGAAGAAAGCTGACTACGGTAGTCGATACTGCTGTTAAAATCGCACTACCCACCTCAACTGTCGCCTGATAGATAACATCTCTCTTGTTCGCTTCGGGAGGTGCCCGATCGAGATGTTTTAGGATATTCTCACAAACAACAATCCCCATGTCCACAATGGTGCCAATCGCGATGGCAATCCCTGATAGGGCGACCACATTGGCATCAATTCCAAAATACTTCATCGCAATAAAGCAGATCAACACAACTAAGGGGAGAGTACCGGTGATCAGTAGTGAACTTTTTATGTTGACCAGCATAACCAAGATAACAATGATAGTGATAAGTATCTCTTCTGTCAGGGCCGTCTTTAGGGTTCCTAAGGTCTCGTAGATAAGACCAGAGCGATCATAGAAGGGGACAACAGTAACTTGGCTGGTGGTTCCGTCGGCCAGAGTTTTTTTAGGCAAGCCAGGGGCCAACTCCGCAATTTTCTTTTTGACATTATTAATCGCCGCCAGGGGGTTATCTCCATATCTTGCGACTACAACGCCACCTACTGCTTCGGCCCCAGCTTTGTCTAGTGCGCCACGCCGTAGTGCCGGACCTAAAACCACCTTGGCAACATTTTTAACGTAGATCGGAACGTTGTTACTAACTCGAATGACTGAGTCCTCAACATCTTCAATCGTTTTGAAAAAACCAAGTCCGCGGATAACATACTCCGCTTTATTTATCTCAATTGTTCTGGCACCAACATCTAGGTTAGACTGTTTGATTGCCATCACGACTTCATGTAGCTTGATGCCATAAGCTCTCATGGCGTCAGGATCAACATCAATTTGGTACTCTTTGACATAACCTCCAACTGAAGCGACTTCACTAACACCATCTGCCGCTAAAATCCCATAGCGAACATACCAGTCTTGAATAGTGCGAAGCTCATGCAGATCCCAACCACCAGTTGGCCTTCCTTGAGGGTCATGTCCCTCAAGGGTGTACCAAAAAATTTGACCTAGTGCCGTTGCATCAGGCCCCAATGTCGGCCGGACGCCCATCGGTAGTGTGCCTGGAGAGAGAGAGCTTAGTTTTTCTAAAACCCTCGAGCGTGACCAGTAGAAATCAACCTTCTCCTTGAAAATGACATAGATAGTTGAAAAACCAAGCATGGAGTAGCTACGAATGGTTTTAACTCCAGGGATACCTAAAAGTGAGACTGTTAAGGGGTAGCCAATTTGATCCTCTACATCTTGGGGAGAACGACCCATCCATTTGGTAAAGACAATCTGTTGGTTCTCACCAATATCAGGAATAGCGTCAACTGGAACCGGATCTCTTGGTAGATCACCAATCTTCCAATCAAATGGTGCGACCATTACTCCCCAGCCAATGGTGATTACCATCAGCAGTATCACTACTAGTTTGTTATCAAGACAGAAAGCGATGGTATTCTCAATCAATCCTGCGGGGCTTTTTGGTGTACTCACTATTTCCTCTCCCCACAGGTTAACATCGCAGCACCGTAGTATGGGTTACTGGTAGTGTCAGACTCCTGCAACCAGTAAGCTCCACCGCCAAAGGCCATCGGGCAGAAAAATCTCTTGGTTTTGACTGCACCGCTGGTGCCAAAGGTAGTGACTGTTTCTATTAGGGCATCTGAGAGCTCTCGGAATTTCACTCTGCTGTTGTCAATCTTTTCTGCCTTTAAAATGCTGCTGGTGGCAATATTCATTCTCTTCTCCAAGTCCATCCATTTCATATGTGCAGCACCTTTTAATAGTGACATATCTATTGCAGCCAAATTTTGCAAAAGTTCTTTGGCCGGCCCTGTGATTGACTGAAACTTATCGCCGGCCAATGCTTGCTGTAGCGAGTGGTAACTGGTGATAACTCCATCAAGCTGCTTTTTAAATACCTTTGAGACCTCAAATTTCATTGTTGATTTTTTCATCGTTGGCATCTGCTGATGGTTGCTATCATCTCCCTCCATGCTGTGGCCCTCATGCCCTGTTGGGGCTACTCCTCCACCTTCGGGGTTCATCATCGATGGTTTCGCTAATAGTTGGGCCGCACTATCAATTTTAAAGTTACCATTGGTTACTACTAGCTCGCCCTCCTTTAATCCCTCCAATACTATGTAGAATTTCCCTACTTTGGCCCCTAGCGTGATCTGACGTCCGAGGTACTTTCCATCACCTTGAGAGATATAGACAATGGCCCGCTCTCCGGTCATTAAAGGTGCAGTAGAGGGGATAACAAGTGGTGCGGTATGCTCCTGGGGGCCGTTGGTATAGCCTAAGGAGTTAGTGGAGACTAAGTCCATGCCGCAGATACGACATTTTATTTTACTGCTGGCCATAACTTCTGGATGCATTGGGCAGATATACTTACCATGCAGCTGCTGATCCATCATAACGCCAGTGGTAGAGATTTTTGAGAAGATTTTAGCGTGGGCAAACATTCCCGGGCGAAGTTTTCCATCTTTATTCTCAATATTTACTCTAACTTTAATAGTCTGGGTTTTTGGATTTAAAATTGGATCAATAAAAGATATCTTGCCTTTGAAGATGATGCCGGGGTAACTCTCAGTGAATAGTTCTACTGGTTGTCCAAATTTGATAAAAGCAATATCTGATTCGTAGACGTCAAGTTTTACCCATAAGTGAGTTAGATCGGCGATGCTATAAATTTTACTGCCAGTTTTGACGTACATCCCTTCTTGGACATACATTTTAGTAACGACACCACCCAAGGGGGAAAAGACCGTCATTTTATCCGTTGTTTTTTTACGCTTCTCAATTTGGGCGATCTGTTTGTTGCTAAAACCCCATAACCTCAGTTTATTTCTAACATCATTGACCGTATCTAGGGTGAGTTTTTTTATCCCGGCATAACTACTTTTTCGGATATTTCGTGCAGCCTTGATCGCCTGTAGTAACTCCTCTTGGGCGGCGAGAATGTCTGGACTGTATATTTTGACCATGTGATCACCTTTACTGACTTTGACACCGGTGTAGTCAACAAAAAGGTGTTCAATCCTGCCGGGGAACCACGCCGCGATATGGGCCTGTCGGGTTTCATCGAAATCGATTTTCCCAATAGTTCGGATCTCCTTCTCTAGTAGTTGATATCTGACGGGAGTCGTTTGAACTTCAGCTAGCTTTATCGCATCTTTACTTAATTTTACTGTATAGCTACCGGCACTTGGATCATTATTAGTTTCCGTTGGAATAAGATCCATACCACAAAGTGGGCACTTGCCTGGACCTGACTCCCTGATTTGTGGATGCATTGAGCAGGTCCATACCTCTTTTTTCTTTTTGACTAATTGCTGCTGATGCTGATTGCCGTGGTTGTGTCCATTATTGCTGGGAGGGGCAGTGAATATGCTCCCTAGCAGTAGACCGATTAGTAGGGAGCAGCTAGTAAGTATCACAATCAACTTTCGGTTGTCAGGGTTTGTTAATCGTTTGATAACGTCAGTTAACGGGTTGGACTCTTTCATCTATTGCCTCATTTGATCATTATATAGTTATAGGTTTTTTCCGATTAGCATTTCAATCTTCGCAAGATGCTTATATCTTTCTGCTAAAGATTTCTGATACATTAATTCAAACTGAACCAGAACTCTTTGGGCATCAATCAAACTTAGAAAATCAACCTTCCCTGCTTCAAAAGATTGTTGGGTAACCTTGAGGGACTGTTTGCCTTTGGGAATTAAGGTATCTCGATAGAGATTGATTTTTCTAATTGCATCTTTATATCGGTAGAGAGACATTTTAAGTTGTGAGGTAAGATCGCTTTTGGCTTGCTCTCTTTTGTGGGAGATCGAATGGAAGCTGGCAGTTGCCTCATCGACACCGGCGCCATATTTAGAAAACCAAAGTGGAATATTAATTGATAGTGTAACCGCCATGGGATCTTTTCCGCTGTCCATTACTCCTGCCATTTTGGCTTCTGCAGTATCAACATAGTTTACCCCTAAAGTGAAATCGGGGAAATAGCGCTTTTGGGCCAGTGCAATTGATTTTTTTCGCTGGGTCTCCATATGTCCTAGTGCTTTTAGTCTGGGGTTATTATTCAGCAGACTCTGCTCTAATTTATGCTCAGTAAAAACAACCTTTGTAAGTGGAATAGTCTTTGGCCAAGGAATTGTTTGAGATAAATTGCGATTTAAAATTGTGTTTATCTGGGCGACGATTGGAACCTGCATCTCCTGAAGTGAGATCAATTTATCTTCCAGCTTACCTAGTTCGACTTGAGAGCGAATGATGGATGAGTGTGGTGCTCTACCGGCCATATATTTGGTGCGAGCAACACTTTCAAAGTATCTGACCAGATCAATATTATGTTGGGTCGTCTCTCTCGCTTTGGCGATATAGTAATACTCACTGTAGAGAGTCTTAATTTTAAAAAAGAGTTTTAGTTTGGTTGCCTCATATTTTTGTTCTAACTCTTTACTGGCCGCCAGGGCGCGCTCACCTTTTAAGCTTAGCTTGCCAAACCAAGGGAACATCTGCATTAGTCCATACTTTCTCTTTTGGGGACCGACACGGGTTTCAACGTTTTCAATGAAGTGAACATAGGTAAATTTAGGGTCGGGGAGACCTTGTACACGGGTGATTTTTGCGATGCTGGCCTGCCAGTTATAAAAAGCAGCTTTTAGCTCTTGGTTATGAATTGCTCCATAACCAAGATAGTCTGATAAGTTGGTTAAACCAGTTGTGGTATCGATCCTCTTTTCGGCAGCGTTTAGGCAGTGAACCGAAAGAATTAGTAGGGTGTAGGTCGTAAATTTGGCAAAATTCATCTCTGTTTAACCTTTATTTTGCTTTGTTACCGCCTTGGCGGCTTGGTGCATTACTATTGTAAATAATTTCCTAATTAAGATGATAACTGTGTGAACACCATCAAAGTAGAAAAAAATGCAACCTGATTCATCGTTAAGTCCTCCAAATATTGTATTTATATCTGTTATACGCTCGAATCATCAATTTTGTGACAGGTGCAGCAGCTCAAACTTTCGTAGTGGTTAAATAGTAATCAATGCTAAGCTTGGCGGTGAGAGGAGCAATCGTTACTGATGGGATTGCCTATAGGATAAAATCGCCTTATTTCAATGCCTTCCATGATTTTTGGCAAGGAGGTTATATTCAAAGCAGACCAGTTTTGTTGACTATTGTCTTCACATTAGATCAGAAAGAGCAGTTAACCTCGGATTAAATAATTCACCAATATCTATAAATGCACTCCTTGAAAGAGAGGGGGTTGCGGCAAAATTGTTAGCACCTATAATGAAAAAGTGCTTAATGATAACAAGATAAATAGAGAAACTTTTTGTGTATTACCTTGGATGCATCAAGTTGTTGTCCCAAATGGTAGCTACTCACACTGTTGTGTCAGTTTTCCTAACCATATCATGGATGATTACGTCTACTGTGTAGAGAATGCTACTTTTTTTGATGCAAGAAACTCAGATTATATGAAAAATACCAGAAGGCAGATGCTCAAAGGAGAAGTTCCGGTACAGTGTAGGAGATGCTTCGATGAGGAGCAGCTAGGAAAAAAATCACACCGAATAAGAAGTAACGAGGCTTGGGACAGTGCGGCCGTCCACTCTTTGGTTGAGTACTCCATCGCAAATGATTTTAGTGTAGTAGAAGACCCCACTTATCTTGATTTGCGCTTAGGAAATAGATGTAATTTAAAGTGTAGAATGTGCAGTCCATGGAACTCTGACAAAGTTTATGATGAGACGATAGAATTACTCCATGACGATAGTTTTAAGGAGATATGGACCACCACCTATGGCCAGCCACCGCAGAAAATCGGGCCTTGGTATAATAGTGATAAATTTTGGGATGATGTTAAAAGTAATAAAAATATAAAAAAAATATATATGACTGGGGGAGAGCCTACTCTAATTAATAAAAATTACGAATATATGGAGTATCTGATTGAACAGGGTTTAGGTGATAAGGTCGAGCTGTTCTTTAATTTAAATGGCACCAATATTCAAGGGCGCTTTATCGAATTGCTCAAAGCATTTTCAAAGGTCTCAATAAATGTAAGTGCCGACGGTAAAGATGATCTTCAACACTACATTAGATATCCGAGCAACTGGGATGTAATTGAAAAAAATTTCATCGCTTTAATGAAAATCAAACATATTAACTTGGGCGTGACGCCGGTGCTGCAAACTTACAATGTTTTAGGGCTAGATCGTTTGCTCTATTTTCTAGATGGATGTGAAAATCAATATCAGCGAAAAATTCATATTGATATTTTAATCAGTTATCATCCAAACTATAGTAATGCATTAGTAATGCCCGAAACAATAAGAAAAATTGGAGCAGAGCGGTTAAATACGTTTAGGGAACAATCCATTATTTGCCAGAGAGATCAGCTGTCGAATAATTCCATACATTCAGCGACAGAGTTTCTACTTAGCACTTGTGAGTATGAAAAATATATTGAACAATTTGTGTCCTATACTAGAATACTAGATCGACATAGGAATATGCATCTAATTGATATGGGGCCAGAGTTGTGGAATTTACTAAATGACAACAATATTATCATCTAAAGTATTTTGCGCTTTGCCGTGGACTCACTTGACAGCCTACACTGACGGTTGTTGCGGTTTGTGTTGTCTGGCGACGACACCAAAACTCGACGATGCCAGCATAAATAGGAATAGCTTTGGAGATATCTTTAATCAGCAACATTGGTGCGATACTAGACTGAAAATGTTGGCCGGAGTTGCCCCCGCAGATTGTTGGCGTTGCTTTAAAGAGGAGCAGAGCGGATATAAGAGCCATCGTATAGTTGAGAATAATATTTGGGAAAAAAGACTTGGTAGAGATGAGTTACAGAGATTGGTAAATAGCACCACGGCCGCAGGTAAGGTCGAAGAGTCATTTCAGTCATTAGATTTACGCGTCGGTAATACTTGTAATCTTCAATGTGTAATGTGTGGGCCCAGCGACTCTGGCCGTTGGGCCAAACATGCTCTAGATCTATCAAACGTAGTCACAGATAGAGAGTTGCAAGCGGAGATGGATTTTAGAGCTAAGTGTGATCCAAAAAACTACTCTTGGCATCAGCAGGGCCGTGTATGGGAGGAGGTATATGAAGCATTACCTCGCATTAAGGAGCTGGTGTTGGCCGGAGGGGAGCCGTTTCTTATTGAAGGTCACTTAGATATTCTAAAAAAGATCGCAAACTCTGGCTTTGCTAAAAATATTATACTTAGATATCATACAAACTGTACGGTATTTAGTAGTGAAATAGTAGAAGAACTCGTAAAGTTTAAGAAGGTAGAGCTATGTTTATCTATTGACAGTTATGGGGAGAAAAATGACTGGATTAGATACCCTTCAAAATGGGACGATATTGTTAAAAATATGCATCTGATGGATCAAACCCCAGAAAATGTTGATGTCTGGATAAATTTTTCATTAATGGCCATGAACATATTATATGTGCCAGAATGGATCACTTTTTTTGACTCACAAAACTTCAAGAAAATATCAAAAGATCGAAAGAGCCGGTTCAATCCAAGTATTGTTCACAATCCTGACTATCTAAGTATCCTTGTGTTGCCGGCCAAGCTTAAGCAAGCAATCACAAAAAAGATACAATCTTTTGAAGAGGAACTAGAGTGGAAGACTGATAAGCTACTAGGAGTTGTTCAAGTTATGAATAGTGAGGATAAGACGCATCTGCTGCCCAAGACTCGACAATATATTGAAGCTTTGGACCGAGTAAGAGGTACTGATTTTAGGAGTGCTTTTCCCGAAGTCGCGAGATATCTATATGGATGAGCTTGTTGGAATTGTGCCAACGACAGAACGCTTTTTAAATGTAACCTGGGTTACTTCAAATCTGTGCAATTTTAACTGCTCTTACTGTTCCCCTAATAACCATATCGGTGATTATACTAACACTAGCAATAAACATTTATCTAATTGCAGGAGATTGATTGATAAGATCTGTAGTGTATACCCCCGAAAAGGGCATAAAAAATTACGTATCTTTTTTTCTGGGGGTGAGCCCTCCTATTGGAAACCTTTGCCACAAATATTACGGTATATTACTGATACAGTTAAGCGAAGTGGCTTTGAGCAGCTCTCAATAGGTATTAATACCAATCTGTCTAGTGATACAACGTGGTGGAAGGATAACTGGGAATATTTCGACCATATGTCTGCAAGTTTTCATATTGAATCTTGCAACCAGGAACTGTATTTAGAGCGTCTAAAATTTTTACAAGATAAATTTAGTGTCACCTCACGTATGATGATGTTAGAAGATCGGTTCCAGGAGATAGTGGATTTTTCTGATAGAATTTGCAGTGAACTGAATAACTATCATGTCGAGTATATACCGTTGCTAACAGAGCTGAGTAATCGCGGTGTCCCGATTGAGTATAAAGAACAGTGGATGAAAGACTTTTTTTAAATAGTAGGCCCCGCAGCCAGTATGAAATTCAAATTGCAAGACCACGGAGGGGATTTAATATGTCAGAGCAATATACTACCTCCAAGGGCACCACTTATACCAAGGGCTATGCCTTAAATGATCTAATCCGAAATAATAGAACTCATTTTAAAGATTGGTTATGTCATGTTGAGGATTTGATCTCCGTTATGCATAATGGAGAAGTTTCGAATGTTACCTGTGGTCAAGGCACCATCCTGGGTAATTTAAATGATGGTGAGATTGAACTTGAGAATTCGCCAGTAGTATGTAAAAAGGAGAGCTGTTACTGTGGCTCTGAAGTCATGCTACCTAAGTTTAAATATGATGATAGTTTGAGAGTAGTAAAAAAGATGGAAAACTAATACATCGGGTAGTTGTCTTTGGGAACTCTGACCTTAGGAGCACGACTATCTTTTGGTCTAAATCGTGACGTGAGAAAATAGATAATTTTCATAATAAATTTCATCGCTTAAGCTCTCTTTTGTTTAAATCAGCAAATGTTCGATTATTTACGTATACACTAATCGGACAGACCACCTGTTTGACCAGTGATGTCCTGGCCATAAATCTCCTGATATATTAATCCTTGTCTTGTTGTTTCCAGTCGTCGTCAGCACTTTTACTTCGTGGCCTCATGAACCAGTAAGTCTCCTGATCGCTCATCCATTTATAGTCTAGAGATCGGATACCGATAATTTTTCTAAGTATCCCAAGTGGGCAGATACCTCCCCAGTAGATTAGAAAAATAAACAATCTAGTCAAGTTCAAACTCCTTTATCTTATCACTGCTGCTCGGTTGATGCAATTTATCGATCAGTACATTGCCCATTACAAGGTAATCCATATGGGTATTAATAAAACATCTGTATGCATTCTCGGGAGTAGATACTGGAGGCTCACCACGGACATTAAATGATGTATTTACTATAAGCGGACAGCCTTGTTGTTTGTCAAACTCGGTAATCAGTTGATGGAATCTTTTGTTCTGTTTAGCTTCAACGGTTTGTACTCTGGCAGAGTAATCAATATGAGTTACGGCGGGAATATTGGAGCGAACTATATTTAATTTTTTAATGCCAAAGAGCTTACTTTCCTGTTCCGACATCTCTTTTATCTTGCTCTTACTAATAGAGGCTACCAGTAGCATATAAGGGGAAGGGCTATTTAATTCAAACCACTGGGAACATTTTTCCATTAGGACGGAAGGGGCAAAAGGGCGAAAGCTCTCCCTGAATTTAATCTTTAAATTCATTCTCTCTTGCATCTTAGGAGATTGGGGATCACCAATAATCGAACGGTTTCCTAGTGATCGAGGCCCAAACTCCATCCGGCCCTGAAACCAGCCAATAATACTTCCGTTGGCAATTAGACTCGCCACTTTTTTATATAATATGTTTTCATCTAGTAACTGATATGGAATCTGCTTTGCTTCTAAGAATTTAATTACCTCTTGATCCGAATACTGTGGCCCAAGATAGGTGCCATTCATTTGATCATTTATATTGTCTGCTTTTCGCTCATTTCCCAGATATTGATACCACACTCCAATGGCGGCCCCTAGTGCTCCCCCCGCATCACCTGCTGCAGGTTGAATCCAAATGTTATCAAAAATCTTCTCGCTGGAAATCTTGCTATTTGCAACACAGTTTAGTGCAACTCCTCCTGCAAGGCATAGGTTCTTTGATCCGGTTACTCTTTTTGCATGAGTTGCCATTTTTACAACAACTTCCTCAGTGACATCTTGGATAGAGCGTGCAAGATCCATCTCACGTTGAGTTAGCTCTGACTCTGCTTGTCGTGGTTTGCCTCCAAATATTTTATAAAATGAATCATTGATCATTGTTGATTGAACTGGGAAGTCAAAATGTTCCATATTAAGATGAAAGGAGCCATCGGGCTTAACATCAATTAAATGGTCATAGATTAGCTGCTTGTATTTTGGCACTCCATAGGGGGCAAGCCCCATGACCTTGTACTCGCCAGAGTTGACCTTGAATCCGATGTAGCTTGTAAAGGTTGAATATAGCAATCCTAGAGAGTGGGGAAAGTTGATCTGAGATAATATTTCAATTCGATCTCCCTTTCCTTGGGAAAGAGTTGTTGTGGCGTACTCTCCCACGCCATCTATTGTTAAAATGGCAGCACTGCTAAACGGTGACGGGTAAAATGCTGACATGGCATGTGACTCATGATGTTCCGGAAAAAGAAATTTGGTTTTTCCTCTGAACTCTTCTTGTAGCTTCCTTTTAATCAAGAACTTGCTTTCTCTCCAAATAAGCATTGCGTCTTTAAAAGTTTGATAACCATATGGAGCATAGTCCAGATATGTCTTTAGAATACGTTCAAACTTCAAATGAGGCTTATCGTAAAAGGCAACATAATCAAGATCTAACCTTCCGGCCCCCGCCACACTCAGACAATAGTCAATTGCTTGAGTGGGAAAGCTGGCGTCATGTTTAATCCGCGAAAATCTCTCTTGTTGGGCCGCAGCGATGATCTTTCCATCACACACCAAACATGCTGCACTATCGTGATAAAAGGCAGATATACCAAGGATCAGCACTATCTAAACTCCACTACTATTAATAACAATATAGGGTGGCAACTGTAAAACAGGTTAGCCGATTACTTACAGTCTAGTCTCAACTTATGGCAAGTTTATACTTCTTCAATATATTGTCCACAATGGGAATCAGTACATTCCCAAATTTTTTATGTCCATCTTCTTTGAAGTGTTGCCAATCATTTTGTGTCAAATTTTTGCATATGCCAAACATGGATGAGTCAAAATCGAATGGTTGATAGTATGATGTAGATGCAATGATCGATTTAACATCAGGAGTCTCTGCTGGATCACATGGTGGTATGCCATATTGGTTTGGATAAAAACCGTGATTAGCTTTGGCCGTCTGGCCTTTACGATATGATTTTATATTATCAACGGAATAACTCATTGCCGTATTCACCATTAAATATGGAATTTTGTTCAACCGCATAAACGAATCAATATACACTATATCATTGAACCAGTCATTCATATATGTCTCGCTATCAACCAGTGAATAGTATAGTTCAATGAATTTTGCTAAGTCAGCCTTACAGCCTGAATTACGTTGCATTGTCTCAATTATTTCACTCTCGCCGATCAGGCCGGGGGTGGTATGCGCTGGTCTTTGATTATGATAAAAACTGAAACGGGGTACAGTAGACCATCCGACCAACACAAATAGATCTTTCTTTATTTTATCTGACTGATTTAACACCCAGTTGACTGTTGCCTTTGTTATATGCTCATTACCGGCACCGGGAACACTTATATTTTTATATTCCATTTGGAACTGTTTTGCCACAATCGCACTGTATGAGAGGTGCGGTGAACAAACACGATCTTCTAATATCTCTGCACCGGCGGTGTGGCTACACCCACTTGCTAACAGTAACATTTTTAAAATCCTTAAATAAAAAGGGCGACCTTCCGACTGAGTTGTTCGTATCCTTGATCAGGGAGTCCACCTTATCAAATATATTCTATTTTATATCAATCTCATCACTCAAAGAAAAGCCTGAACTCTTCAAACTAAAAAAGAGATCTGGGAAATATCCGGTGATGATCTCACCATCTTCCCCTGTCTTGAGGTAAGATCCCAATATCAAATTGATTGCCAGGATCTGAGGGCCATTACAAACGATTAATCTCCTCTTGCTCCCCTCTTAATACTTAAAATAGGATCTTTATCTTTGCTTTTTTGATAAAAAGTAGGATTATCTTTGGATGAAACAACTCCTGCTGACATTGACCTATCTCTTATTAATGGCCACTTCGCCACAGTTGGCTTGGGGAGAGCTTTGCACGCAGTGGAGTAAATCGGATAAGTTAGGAACTCTTCGTAGTGATCAACTGTTGGAAGCTTCAGGAGTAGTGGCCTCAACTAATTTTTTCAAGCGGTTATATCACATCAATGACAGAGGTAATGAGCCTAGCCTATTTATTTCGACAATCAAGGGTAAAAGGATTAAGCAGATTGGGCTGAATCGTATCTCTGCTATAGATTTTGAAGATCTAACCATGGCAAGTTGTAGTGATGAAGCATATATTGTAATTGGGGATATTGGTGATAATCATCGACGTCGAAATTCAATCTCCATCCACTTGGTTAAAGAAAAGGAAAAATTTCGTAGAAGTGTTGCAGTGGCCAAAAGTATTAAACTCTCTTATCCCAACGGACGCCACGACGCAGAGGGGATTGCATCTCACCCCGATGGAAATATCTACCTTTTGACCAAGTCAAGGACGCTTAGTTCAATCTACCGCATAAACAGAGAGATCTGGCAGCAACACTTTAAGGCGTGCCAAACAGATCATAGTGTAAGTATTCAAAATAGTAGTGGCAGCAATCAGCTAGAACATATTGCTAACATTGACCTAGTTGCTCTCTCTGCTGGTAAACGCATTGCCCACTTGGGCGGCCATTATGGATCTGATGACGCCCAAGAAAAAGGGGAGCTGGCCACCTCTTTTGATATCTCTCCTGATGGAAAAAACTTTTTGATTATGACCTATGATAGTATCATAGAATTTAATTTTGATCTGTCAGTGGATACTATTCCCTCAACTGCTGCTCTAAAGAAAGGGAGGGATTTCCATTATATAGATTTTAAGCGCTTGGTACATCAGGAGAGCGTAGCATACCTTCCTTCTGGTAGATCAATTATATATACAACAGAATCACGCAATGGCATTCATGCTCCAATCATGGGGATTCACTGTCTTAAATAGTCGGAGCAGGCTGATAGCTGCTCTATTTCATCCAGCAATTAGTTATTGAAAATATCTAAACTGCTTACTGGTTAGATGGCACTTACAGTCAACATTTATCCTTAATGCGGGACAAAAAGCGCCCTTCCCCTTTATTCGCTAATAATTTTCCATCATTAAATAGATGTCTACCACCGACAATAGTGTGCACCACTGATCCTTGGATATTTTTCCCTTCGAATAGATTAAAGTCATTATTTTGATGGTGAGTAGCAGCCGAAATGGTGCGGTTCTTAGTTGGATCGAAGATTAGAAGATCGGCATCGGCCCCCACTTGAATAGACCCTTTTCGGGGGTAGAGATTAAAAGTTTTTGCTGCATTGGTGGAGGTCAACGCTACAAACTGCTCCGGGGTAATTTTGCCGCTGTTAACCCCTTGATGCCAGAGAATCGCTAGGCGATCCTCAATGGTGCCAGTACCGTTTGGGATTTTAGTGAAATCATTTGTCCCCATCCGCTTTTGCTCTTTGGTAAAAGGGCAGTGATCAGTTGAGATAACTGTTAGCTCACCATTTGTCACTCCCTGCCAGAGTCGATCGCTATGACCTTTAGGACGTAGTGGTGGACTCATAACGTGGCCGGCAGCAAAGTCAAAGTCTTTACTCTGATAGACACTATCATCTAGCGTTAGGTAGGAGGGCAAAGTCTCTCCAATAATAGGTAGCCCTCTAGTTTGGGCCGCATGGATTGCATCACACGCTTCCTGACAGGAGACATGGGCGACGTAGAGAGGAGTCTTGATCAGTTCTGCAATAGTGATCGCTCTCAAGGTCGCTTCTCCCTCCACACAGGAGGGGCGGGAGATGGGATGGCCAGATGGGCCGGTAACTCCTTTGGCCTTAAGTAGTTGCTGCTTAATATAGACGAGATCACCATTTTCAGCGTGTACCATTGGTAGCGCTCCAATCTCTTTACAGCGCATGAAGCCGGCGATTAACTCCTCATCGTTGACCATGATGGCATTTTTATAGGCCAGATAAAACTTAAAGCTGGTGATCCCATGCTTGAGTGTTAGTAGCTCCATCTCTTTGGAGATCTTTTTATTCCACTCGACAATAGTCATGTGGAGGGAGTAGTCACATGCACTTGCCTCTCCCCAGCTCTGCCACTGTTGGAGAGCATCGGTTAGGGTACCCCCCTTTTCGGGAATGGCAAAATCGATAAAAGTAGTAGTCCCACCGGCGATCGCCGCCTGGGAGCCGGTAAGGAAGTCATCCGCCACCACGGTGTCCATCACTGGTAGTTGCAGATGGGTGTGAGGATCAACACCTCCAGGCATAACCAAAGCACCGGCGGCATCAATTACATGACAGCCACTTGGTGGCCCGATCTCTTCTCCTATTTGGGTGATGGTCTGGTCTAGACAGAGAATATCAGCTCGGAAACTCCTTTCACAGGTTACAACTTCGCCCCCTTTAATTAGAATTGCCATTTTAAAGACTCCTTAAATTAATCAATATAGAGTTTCATTCTCCAGTCACATCCCACCATTTGGCCTCGCTTAATTGGTTGCCAGACATTGTTACTGCAGGTGGGTTCACTGGAAAAGAGCAGATAGTTAACGGTGCCATCGCAACTGGGATTTTCGCACTCTTGGGAGTAGGCATAGCAGTTGTCTCGGTCAGGGCAGAGTTTTTTGTAGGTACTATAGTAGAGCTCTTTGCCCCCTTGGTGGGCCAGCATGGTGGCCCCATTGGTCAGTAAAAAGGTGTAGTAGTTCTCTTGTGGGCATTGGGGATCATCTTTTAGGGCCATCTCTCCTGTGATAGAAATTAGCTTGTTGATCGCTTGCTTGACCGCCTTGACAACTGTTTTGATGGGACAGTCTGGACGTTTGAGATCAATGGTGTCACTGATTTGGGAGAGGATAAAATAGAAAAGAAGCTCACTATCAGTCTCTCCTAAAATGAAGCCTCTCATCTTATTTGGCACCAAGTTGAGCAGAGTGGGGCGATGTTGTTCAAAATTTTTAATGTTGCCGTTGTGAGCAAAAATCCAGTGGCCATATTGGAAGGGGTGGGAGTTTAGTACATTTAGCTTGCCGTGGGTGGCACGGCGAATGTGGGCCACTACTGTTTCAGAAGAGACAACGCCGGAGATACGTTGAAAGATCTTATCTTCCATCGCACTATTGGCCGAACGTAGTAAGTGAGGGGCACCATCAAGATAGTAGGCGACTCCCCAACCATCAGAGTGTTCGTTACTTTGGACATGGAGGGCGTTATCTGCCTCCAGCAGGCTCTGGTGGACCTGTCCGGGAATAATTGATCGAAAACCTAGTAGGCGACACATGTTACTATTATCACTCTTAAAGTTGCAAAGGGCAAAGGGAATGTATATGGTGAGAACGATGTTAGCGGTCTCAAATACTCCTACTAAACCTGCTCTGATCCTGGCCCCGATGGATGGGATTACCGATCCTCCATTCCGCCAAGCGGTGGAGGAGCTATTTGGTGGCTTTGACTATATGGCGACTGGCTTTTTGCGGGTCTCACGAGTTGCTCCTCTAAGTAGTGCTCAGATTCGGGCCCAGATCGGTGACTGGTTTTTGGCCGATCCCCAACGTCTCAAGCGAACGATTCTGCAAATTTTGGCTTCACCGAGTAATACTTTAGCTTCCAGTGTGGAGCGAATTGCCCAAGGTGGAGTTAGGTGGCTAGACCTAAATGCTGGCTGTCCTTCGAAAAAAGTTAACGCTCATCAAGCAGGAGCATATCTGCTGCAGGACCTTGCAGGGCTTAAGCAGGTGGTAGCAGCTATTCGTTCTAACTTTCCCCACTTTTTTTCAGTCAAAATTCGACTGGGGGATCGAGATGATCAAAACTTTTCTCAAATTTTAAAAATCATTGAGGGAGAGGGGGCCGACGCAATTACTGTCCACTGTCGTACTCGGAGACAACTTTATGGTGGTACGGCCAACTGGGACTATCTGAGGGAGGCGGTTAACTGTTGTAAAATTCCCATTATTGCCAGTGGTGATATTTTTACACCGGATGATATTAGCGCGGTAGTGGCAGAAACTGGTTGCCATAGCGTCATGTGTGCTCGTGGGGCCGTTCGGACACCATGGATTGCCAGATGCAGTCGTGATAGCTCATTTGATCTCACTCCCAAACAGTTGGTCAGCTACCGCTACCAACTGCTAATCAAGGTAAACCGGCTAATGGAGAGTGAAAAAGTTAGTGAGCGTGGCCGCTTGGCCCGCCTGAAAGGTTTAGCTTCCTATCTTTGGGATCGGCCAGAGTTAGAGGAGCAAAGGCGCACTATCTTACGCTCGAAAAAGATGGGTGATCTCTGGGAGTTGATCTTCTCACCCTAATTTTTTATCTTCTCGCCACTCCCCTTATCAGGGGTTGAAGGTTGATGCAGAACAGGGCCAGAGTGGGTGACATTTCCTCGTAAGCGCATATCCAGTAGCTCCTCACCGAAGTGGCCAGCCTTTAGTAAGAGGTCCATATCAACACCGGTGGAGTAACCCATCTCTTCTACCAGTGCCACCATATCCTCAGAGCAGGTATTACCGGTAAATCCTAGCGAGTATTTAGAGGCCCCAGAAGCCGGTTGCCCACCAATGGCACCGATGGAGGTATCAACGTAGGTGACTCCCATCTCAATCGCTGTTAACGTATTAACTACCCCGGTTCCTCTGGTATCATGGAAGTGGGCGATAAATTTTGTATTAGGAAAGTCGCTGATCAGTTGACCTAAACGCTGTTTGACAATATTGGGATTGGCGACGCCGGTGGTATCCCCCAACATTAAAGTATCAGCACCATGGTCCACATAGAACTTAGTTACTTTGTGAACTTCCGAGTAGGGAACATCACCCCCCACCGGACAGCCATAGACCGTGCCAGTGCAGCCGATGACCTTAACCCCTTGCTTGATCGCTTCCTCCATAATCCGAGCATGCACCTTGAAAGCTTCAGTATGGGTAAGGCGGAAGTTTAGTGTATTATGGGCCTCACTAGATGAGATCATCAATATTATCTCATCGGCACCATACCCCTCTTTTTGACATTTTAAAAAACGTTCGAAGCCTTTCTCATTAGGCATTAGTACCACGTAAGAGGTGCCAGGCTTTCGTTTGATCTGTTGTAGTACTTCAACGCAATCTCTAAATTGGGGCAGCAATTTGGGATGAGAGAAGGAGGTGACTTCCAGCTTAGGAAACCCTGCTTCACTAATCATATTGATCATCTCAATCTTCTTTTCAGTCGGAACCCAGATTGGCATCGATTGCAATCCATCTCTAGCGTAACATTCACAAAAGGTTAGTGCCGTTTTTTCCATCAGTGCCTCCTAAAAAAAAGTGATAACTGTGACTTTTCTTTGATAGTATGAAATATAGACGGAAGTTGGCCCATTTTCTATTAACAGTCAAAAAATTCTCAAAGGGGTTTTGAATGGGGCAGATTGTTATCTTTACAGGCGGAGGGAGTGGGGGGCACGTGATGCCTGCTCTAACCATTATCAGGGAGTTGTTAGCCGATCATGACGTAGAGTGTCGCTACATTGGAGGGCGTTATGGGATCGAGCGTCAATTGGTTAGTGAGATTGAGATTCCATACTATCCAATTTTTACAGGCAAGCTGAGACGCTATTTTTCCTGGGAAAATTTACTAGATCTTTTTAAGGTAGTGCTAGGGATTATCCAATCGGTTTTGATTTTAAGCAGTTTTTCTCGCCGCAATACTTTGATCTTCTCAACTGGGGGATTTGTCTCTCTGCCGGTGGTGATTGGAGGATGGTTGACCAGAAAAGAGATCTATATTCATGAGCAGACTGCCTGTGCCGGTCTCGCCAACCGGATTGCGGCCAAGTTTGCTTCAAGAGTGTACATAAGCTTTGAAAGATCAAAAGAGAATTTTCCGCAGGAGAAGGTTCACTTCTCGGGGTATCCTGTGCGTAGAGAGTGCTTCGAATCTATCCCTTCTAGTTTAGAGCTAAATGGAGTGACACTTACCTTGACTGGACCTCCGATTCTATTTATTACCGGAGGGGGGAATGGTTCGGCACTACTAAATCAGTTCGTAGAGCGAGAGCTGGCACTGCTAACTGAGAAGTATATAGTTGTTCATCAGGTAGGAAAAAAATTTATAGAGCAGTTTACACCCTTGCGTTCATCGCACTATCTGCCGGTCGAATTTATCCGCTCAGAGATGATCGAGCTATTTAAGATGGCAGCTGTTACTATTTCTCGCGCTGGGGCAGGAACAGTCTGTGAATTGATGGCAATTGGTAAAAGATCAATCTTTATTCCTCTAAAGATGGCGCAAAAAAATGAGCAGTACTTTAATGCGTTGGAGGCAAAGGAGCTTTTAGGGTCAATGGTGGTGACTGAAGATGAGCTATTAGATAACAATCTTGGTCACTTACTGGACCAATTCTTCGCCCAGCGTGATGAGCCTAATACCGGGAAAAGTGGTGCACTAGGAGCTCAAGCAACCACCTATTTGGCCTCCGCTATAAGGGAGAGAGAGAAAAAAAGAGAATAACGCGCCTTGTCAAGCAGAAAGAAATCATGTATACTTCTTGCATTGATAATCTATTTTGGTTTTGTTGTTGGTCCGTTAGCTCCCCCTGTACGTCATCTGCCAGACAAAGACTAAAAGAACTGGAAGCTACAAGGCTTTTTATTCGGGTGCAGAATGGAAAGTGTGTTAGGCCATATTGCTGTCTGGTGTTTTTTTCACAGCGGTTTATTCATACTAAATATTGTCTGTTACTCGGATAACATTTTCGATTACTACTTTAGTGGAGGTGCGGCCGGTTAGGCTCTGTTTAATACAAGCTTAGCTCGGTATAGTTTTTCTTCTCTAGTTGTAGTCGGGATAGTGCCTGTCAAGAGCTGCCGTATGGAGTACGGCCATGACAATCTATCGCAACCAGCTTGTTTCTATCACATTAGTCATTTTAACTTCTATGTTGCTGGCATCTTGTAATGAAAGTCAGTTTTACGAGAAAGAGATGTTGGATGGAGTAGGCGTCGACCAAGAGTACAAGAAGCAGAAGAAAGAGAAGAAAGAGAAGAAAGAGAAGAAAGAACATGATGACAATCGGAATCATGACAAGCACGAAGACAAAGAGAAAGATCAGGATCAGGACCAGGATCAGGACCAGGACCAGGCTCAGGAAGAACAACTTCCCGTTATTGAGCCAGCTCCTACTCCAATAGTAGAACCAACTCCTGCCCCGGCACCAGTAGTAGAGACACCTGAAGTTATAGTTCGGGTCAGAGAGGAGCGTCCTGCTCTTGAAGAGACTCCAGTTGTTGTTGAGGAGATTCCTGAAGTAATTGAAGAGACTCCAGTTGTTGTTGAAGAGATTCCTGAAGTAATTGAAGAGACTCCAGTTGTTGTTGAAGAGATTCCTGAAGTAGTTGAAGAGACTCCAGTTGTTGTTGAAGAGATTCCTGAAGTAGTTGAAGAGATTCCTGAAGTAGTTGAAGAGACTCCAGTGATTGAGGAGCAAGGACCTACCTTGACGAGTGTTGTCCAAGAGTACGTTCAAAATAGTGCTAAAAAGCGTCAAGTAGATATCGTCTGGGTGATTGATAACTCAGGGTCGATGGGAGATGAGCAGGACTCTTTGGCCCATAACTTTGAGCGGTTCATTAATCAATTCCTAGAGCGTGATGTTGATTTTCGCATGGGGATCACCACTACAGATACTCGTTCAAACCGTTCAGGCAAAATGGTTGGGCATTTTAGAAAACTTACTTCTCATGAGGCGGCCATTAAGCGTGATATCTTCTTGAACAACTTTCGTAAGATGATTCATGTTGGTACCCGCGGTTATTGGAGAGAGAAAGGATTGCTAGCGCTCAGCTCTTTCATTGATAACTACCGTGACTCTTTTTTTAGACCTGATGCTTACACTGCAATTGTTATGATCAGTGATGAAGAGGATCAGTCTCCAAAAAGTGTTAGTCACTATCTACAGAAGCTACAAGGGGTAAAGGCGATCGCTGGTAAGGCGAAGGTTTATAGCATTGTTAATACTGCTAGATCCTATGGTCGACAAGAGCAGATCGGGAAGCGTTACATGGAACTTTCCAAGGCGACGGGTGGAATTATTGCTAATATTAAAGAGGATTTCTACAGTGTCTTACGGGAGATGGGAACAGAGATCGTTAACCTATTAGATAGTTTTCCGCTTGACAAGACGCCGTATGAGAATCAGCTAAAAGTTTCAGTTGATGGTCAGATAATGACTAATGGTTGGTATTATGATGCGGTCACGAAGGCCGTGCGTTTTGATCAGAACAGCATACCGGCAGAGGGATCTTCCGTTCTGATTGAATATCTTGTGGTTGAGGAGGAGTAAAATGATCAAAGGTATCAGACTAGCTCTTATCCTTGCCACATCTGTGCTCTTCTCTCCGGCCTTTGCCGGGGAGGAGAGCCTTTATGACTTTCTCTGGCTTGACCCTGACAAATCAGTATTTGTTCTACAGAACAAACTGTATGAAAAACGTCATACCCTTTATGTTAATGGGATGATCGTTAAAAGTGTTAATATTGAATTTCAAAAAAACTATGGTATGCAACTACGTAGTGGTTTCTTTTTTACCAATGATCTGGCGATTGAAGGATTCTACAATCGTTATACTACCTCATTTAATACTGCCTATCAAAATATTAAAGTAATTAACGGCAGCGAGCCATTTATTCGCCGGCTTCATAGTTCCTACGGACTAAATGGAGTCTGGTCACCATTCTATGGAAAAATAAATACATTCAACCATATATTCTATTTTGATTGGTCGTTCTCGGTTGGTTTGGGGAAAGTGAACGCCGATAGTAATCGAAAGAGTGTAGTCGATCCCAATGTCCCCAGTTATTTTGAAAAAGAGAGCTACAATACTCTCTTTACTGGCTCTAATCTACGTTTTTATCTTACCCCGAAAGTACATTTAAATGTTGGTGTGCAAAATAGTTCGTTTTATGGTGATGACCCTGTTGGAAATACTAAATCTGTAACACATCAGATCGACTTCTTAATAGGACTCGGCTTTTCGTTTTAGCTCGGGAGAGTGTAAAAGATGCGAATATCACTATTAATGGCTTTAATATTTTCATGCAAATTGCTGGTCGATTGCTTTGCTGCCGACCCTTCCTTGTTGTCTGACCTACCTCGGTTAAAGATTCGAAAGGGGAGTGCTGCTAATGTCGCCAAACAACTACTGTTAAAGCGTCTTCCCTTCTCATCAGTCTACTATGTTCAACAAATGATAAATAAGACTGAAAAACTATCTGCTGAGGATATGTTGTTGATCAGTCATGCAGCTTATCTGACAAGTGAAGACTATTTTTTCAACATTAAACAGTCTCATCTGCCCGCAGATAGAGGTGAAGGTATCGACTTCATTATGGGCCTTAAGCTGGCCAAGCTAAAGCAGTGGAATCAAGCGTTGAGTTACTTTGGGAATATGTTGATTGATGATCGGAATTATGCTGAAGGTCGATTGTATATGGGAAGTATTTATTATCAACAGGGCAAGCAAGTTTTGGCCCGTCAGCAGTTCTCGCTATGTATTCAGAAAGCGAAAGAGCGGCAAACTGAGACAGACGATCGTAGTTTGAAACACTACTATGGCCATCTACAGGACAGCTGTCAGATGGATCTGGCCCGGATCGCTTATCATGATCAGAATATGAATGCCGCGGTGGACGCCTATGATAAAATTAATAAGCGCTCCTATCGTTGGCCCGATCTATTACTAGAGAAAGCATGGGCAACTTATCAGATGGAAGATTATAATCGAGCCTTGGGTTTGCTGGTAACATATAAGTCTCCATTTCTTAGAGACCAGATATTCTTTCCCGAAGCTGAAGTCCTAACCGCATTGTCATATTTCCGTCTCTGCTTGTGGCAGGATACATTTCGGGTAATTAGTCACTTCTATCGTAGCTATGCTCCTTGGGTTTTGGCGTGGCGTGGCTTACTGCAAAGTGAGGGGCGTGGCAGTGATAAGTACTATCGGTTGGTAACAGACGAGAGCTTAAAACCGGAAGTAGAGAAACTCCATCTTGCGACTCTAATCAATCAGTTACGAACAGAGGTGAAATTTCACCTCCTGTTGAATCGAGTAGAGAAAATTAACTATGAGATCAGTAAGCTCGCTCGTTATCGCCAAAATAAGCAAATCAAGCGCTTGATTGGAAGGTTGGAGCGTTTAAAGAAGCTGAAGATTAAGGCGGTTAGTCGACTGGTTCGTAATAAGATGATTACTTTAACCAAGGAGTTAACACGTTTTGCGTTTGAGATGTTTAACATAAAGCTAGAGATGATTTCGCGTCAAAAAAATCTGATTTATCGCGACGAAACATTAGTCGCAGATCGCGCACGTGGGAGTTTGAATTTTGTTAAGCGCAAGACTAATCAATACTTCTGGCGTTTTTCTGGAGAATTCTGGGCCGACGAATTAGGCGACTATAGTTTCGGGCTCCAATCTAACTGTGAGATCAAGAGTAAGAAAGTGGCCCACACCACAAGAGTGAGGGAGGTGGCAAGTGAATAGGGTGTACGATTTTCTATTTTGGGCCACCATAACTGCGCTGGTTATCGCATTGATGACACCCGCGATTGCTAATGGTGAGAGCAGTAAAGGCAAGGAAAATGTTGTTTACAAGTATAAGCAGTATGAGTTTATCGATCTCTCCAATATGAAGGTCAACGGCAGATTGGCCGCGCCTGGAGATATCTCCGTTAAAAAACGAGAAAGACGCCACTTTAAACGTCAGCTATTTAATCGGAAGCACTTTAAAAGCAACATGGTTAGAGATATTAAAACATTAAGGTAGGGGGAGAGAGATGGAAAATGAAATTGTAAATCAGGTAGTGCAGGAGCAGACACTACTACAAAACATGGCCCTCTTTATGGATGAAGGTGGTATCTTTATGTGGATAATACTGCTGATCTGGACGATAGGAATCGGGATTTCTGTCGAGCGATTGCGGGCTTTGTGGGTTTACGATATTGATGGTGACAACCTGATGGAACGGGTTAAAAAGCATGTGTTATTAAATGAAGTGAAACAGGCGATTGTTCTTTGTTCCAACTCAAAGGCGTTGCTGGCCCAAGTATTAAAAAATGGTCTTAAAAGAGCAAATCAGAGTAAAGAGCAAATTGAAGATGCAACCCATGCAACTATCTTAGAAGTGATGCCCCAGGTGGAAAAAAGAGTTCCTCACTTGGCACTGATTGCAAATATCTCCACACTAATGGGGCTGTTAGGAACAATTTATGGTCTGATCCAATCATTTAGTGCGGTGGCAACTGCTGATCCTGCATCAAAGGCAAAATTGTTGGCGTTGGGGATTTCCAAGGCGATGAACACCACGGCAATGGGGCTGCTATCGGCAATCAGTATCATGGTGATTCACTCTCTTTTGACTAGCAAGTCTGACAAGATACTGGGTGAAATTGAAGAGTTCTCAGTTAAGTTAGTAGATATCCTCGGTACGCAAAAGTGTCGAGCCAAAGTAGGTAAGGATAATGAATAACTATAAATATAAGAAAAAGAGGAAGATGGAACGGTTGAACCTGATCCCTATTTTGGATGCAGTGTTCATCTTTATCTTCTTTTTGTTGATGTCGGCACAATTTGTCGATATTTATCAGATTGGCAGTGATGCTCCGGCAGTAAAAACGGCCATGCCTGATCAATCAAAACAAGAGCCCTTTGTTCTCGTTTTAGAAATTAAACGTGATCAATTAATAGTTAAACAAGGGGTAGATGAGCAAGTGGTCAAGGTAATTCGCCGTCTACGTGGTGGAGGGTATGATTTAGAACAGTTAAGTGAATTGCTGGTAACAATTAAACAACAGAATCCCAAGGAAGATGCAATTATTTTTCGACCGCTTTCAGGAATCGCTTATTCGGCAATTGTTAAAATTATGGATACGGTACGTCTGAGGCCTGCTGCAGGGCAACCCGGAAAAACGAAGACTCTATTTGAACGGGTAATCTTCGAAACAGTTATATAAGTTGAAAGAGGAGTGGTGATGAGAAAAAAGCGAAATATGCTTCGCCGTAGCAGACGTGAGCCACTTGAGCTGGATATTAACTCGTTGTTAGACATTCTAGTTATCCTGTTGGTATTTTTGCTCAAGAGCTTCAACGCCTCTGACCTAACTGTCGATCTGGTTAAAAATTTGGAACTACCTGACTCTAAAGTACGTCGTTTGGGAGAGCATGCAGTTGTGATTCAGGTGAATAATAAACGAGAAATTTGGGTGAATAATAAATTGATTGGACAGGTGGAGAACGGCCAAAATATAAATCAATCGTTGTATGATCGCTTAATAGAACTACAGTCATCCAATAATAATGTGACCACCGACAAACAGAGTGCTCGTGCTGCAATCGATAGTGGTAAAGGTCGAGCGGTTAATATTCTACTGGACCGAAGTCTACGTTATCGTACTGTTGCCCAGGTAATGCATACTGCGGCGATGGCCGGGCACCCTCAGTTCAAGTTTATTGTTCAAGGGAGGGATTAGATGATTTGGCGTTTAGCGGTTGTCCTACAACTTTTACTCCTACTTACTGGTCAGGAGCTATTCAGCAGCACTGAAGCCGAGTCAGTAGAGATGTCTAAGCGCTGGCAAAAACTATATCGACTGGTAAATCATGAAGTACGAACAATTAAACAGGTCAAAAAAATTGGCCCAGGACTGCGCTATCGGTTGCTAGAGCTATACTCTGAAAAGATGACCCTGATTAAGAAGAGGGAAAATCGTCGGTTTCTACTTGCCCCCCCCAGAGGGCTTGTTGCAAAACAGCGATTTTTTGCTCATTCTCGCTCTCTCTATTATCGTGCCAAACGGCACGGACTTGATATTTTAAAGGACTATCCTAACTATCAGCTGAAGAGTAATATCTATTACACTTTGGCACTTAATGCACGAGATTTTGGGAAGAACAAAGTTACTCGTATATATCTTCAACGAGCGATTAAATATTCAAAACCTGGTGAAGATATCTACTACCAGGCGATGGTCTCCTTGGCCGAGCACTACTATAACACCAAGAAGTATCAACTGGCGGTAGCATTATATAAATTTGTTCTACAAAACAAAGAAGATGAGTGGTTGACTAAGCATCTTTATAATTATGGTTGGTGCCTATTTAAATTAAAAAATTATGATTTGGGATTGGAGCAGTTGGTTAACTCCTATCAACTGGCGAAGCAGGGCAGATATATAAATCTTTCAAAACAACTGCTAGATGGTTTGGCCACTTTTTTTGTTTATAGCAAGCAATCTGAAAGAGGTGGTCAGTTTTTTGAGTTAGAAATTGTAGATGCGACCTCTTATTTGGTTAAAATGGTTAAAGTTGCAGCAGACCTTGGCCACTACCCAGTTATTACTAAACTTTTGGCCCAATCAGATCGGTTGCTACAACAACAAAAAAAGATCAATCTTGAGGGACAGATCCAGCTTTGGCAGATGAAAATGGTGATCTATCGTCAGTTTGCCAAACGACAGTTGTTATTTTTGACTGCACAGGAAGTTGCAAAGCTCTCATTAGAACACAAAATTACTGCTGATTCACTTGGCCCAATCATTGAGCAGATAAAGGAGTTTGTTGGATTTATGCAGGTGGAGTTGATTAAAGATGTTCGAAAGAGCGATCGACGATATTCTAAAGATTCTTTGGCCCGAATTATGGCCTATTTTGACATTTTGGCCCAAGTTGACCGTAAAAATATCGCTCGCTACCGTTATTATCAAGGAGAGAGTGCTCTTTCGGTTGGTAGGTACACTGCCTCCGCCAATCTCTACATGGAAGCGGTAGATTTAATTAAGGTTGAAAAGAAGAATTTAGATTATCGTCAGAAATGTATCGACTCTCTGATGGCATTAATCGATCGCCATCGCATTCCAGCTAAGTTAATGCGAAAAGTTAAGCTTTTTGCCTTTGGGAACTATCTACTTTTCTGGCCGAAGGGTGAGCTGGCGGCCAAGATATCAATTCGGATATTTGATCTATACCTGGCCCAAGGTGACGATGTTAACTCTTTGATTGTTTTAGATAATTTTGCAAAAAATTGGTCAACAGAGAGAGAGAGTCAACGCTCTTTAGCCGTTCGTTTGATCGATCACTATGTTGGTAAACGTAGTGCAGATAATTTAGCTTTGATCACAATGAGGCTAACCAAGGGTTATCTTGGGTTTAAAAGAAAGTATATAGAGGAGACGGTTACAATATTAAGTTCTCTACTATTTGAAAATAATCAAAAGCTAGAGCAAGCAGGAGATGTTAAAGGTGCTGTTGCTGGTTATCTTACACTGTTCAAAAATAAAAAATATCCAGCAAGGATTAGGGCCAAATCTGCACTAAAGATGGCGGTGATGGAGTCACGTTTAGGCAATGATAAGGGTTCCTACCATTGGATGAACCGCTCTCTTCCGCTATTTACCTCGGCTGAAATTATTGAGCAAGTGGATGTCTACTATCAGTTGGCAGTTCGTTATAACCTGTTGCAAAATTTTGGCAATGCGACTAAATTAGGGAACAATCTGTTGGGCAGACTTTGTACTCCACCTGTAGCAGTTAGGAAGCTGCGAAAAAAATTCTTTCAGTTAGTATTACTGACTGGACATGTTAACAAAAAAGGTGATTTTGATCTGTCAAAACTGATGCAGCAGGGGGGGCAATGTGGTCTGGCCAAAAGCTATCTACACTCACAGCAAAATATATTTTTAAAGCAGGAGATCGAATTTGCCAAATTAAACCAGTTGTTGGTTTTGTTGAAGGAACATGGAGATAATAAAAAATTAAGGACCTATTTTTTTGAGCGCCTAATGGCCGCATTTTTAATTGATGGGGGAGCAAAAGGCAAGAGAGCATCATTGATTATCCCTGCCTTATTACGCATCGCTGCTACTGGCAGTGCTGATGATCAAAAACTGGTTAAGGGAGCATTGGCATTAGATCTATTAGCACAGGATATAGCGAAGTTTAAAACTGTGCAGTATAAAATGGAAAAGTTTGCTATGGATGGCTTTAATCACTACTTAAAAGAGCGCTTTGTTTCACTGAATGATCTACAAAAAAGAGCCGCTGCTATCAGTGCCACTGGTGATGCGACCGTTACCTATTTAGCCTATAGCTATATCCTAGATGGCTTTGATACCCTGTCGGTAGAGTTGCTAACTTTTTCACCACCAATTAAAGATTCGGATTTTCAAAAAGAATTTAAAAAACAGATGAAGAGTTTGGAACGCAATAATCGTCGCAAGAGAGAGAGAGTGGCCAAGAGTGTGGCCAAGTTACGTCGCCAAGGAGAGGTGTTGGTAGATTTTAAAACTTTTGCCGCCCCTGAGAGTAACCAAGAGTTAAAAGCAAACTCTAGTTACCCTTTAATTAAGAGCGTCGTTTTAGCTGATCGGTAACCGGCAAGATGGTTATGGAGGTAGAGATGAAACAGGTAACAATAATATTAGGCTTTTTGATTATGCTTTCAGCCTGTTCTCATGCCCCATCTTATCTCCGGATCGAGAAGCGCAGTGAAGATCTATTAATAAAAGAGTCGTATCAACGGTATACCCAAGAGCATATTGTTCAGGAGATGGGGGCCAAGGATGGCAAGGAGATCTCACTAACTCTTAAGTGTTATGGTGGAAAAGTAGAGAATACCCTTACGGCCAGCAAAACCACAGCAATTGCAAACTTAAAGAGCGCTGCGATGTGGATAGATCTTGCTAACTGTTTTTATCTGCAGGGAGCGATGGCAAAAGCAAGGTTTTTTTACCGTTATGCCCTCAGCGTTCCGAAGTTATCAGCTCGGCAGCGAGCGATTATCTACAACAACCTAGGGATTATCGCACTACAAGCAGGGAATAGCACTTTAGCTCAAGGGCTACTCACTAGATCAGTCAAAGAAGATAAAATGTTTCTAACTCCCCACTTTAATCTGGGGCATCTGCTTGTCCGTCTTGGATTATGGGAGCAGGCTTCAGCACATCTGAAGCCCCTGTTAACTAAAGGGCCAAAAGATGTGGACCTTCTTTTTGCATTGGGATCGATTCATCTCTTTCGCAAAGAGTATTTAAAGGCTAATCAATATTTTGCACAAATTGGCAATGTCTATTATCAAAGAGAGAGCATCTCTAATTTTTACGCACTTAGTTTGCTCAATAGTGGCAAGGTTGCCGATGCACTTACCATTTGGAAGATGGGAAAAAGAGGTGATCAAGCTTCTAAATACTACTCACTGACGAAGAGTGTTGGTCAAAGGATTGAACAAGCGATTGAAGCCTTGGAGAGCAAGAAAAAAATCCTAACCACCAAGAAGGAGCAGGCAGATGGATAACTTAAAAGGTGCGAAAGAGGCACTGAAATTTGCCGTCTATGATGGCCAGGAGCTGACTGACAGTTTCTGGCTTAACCAAAACAAAATTTTGATGGGATCATCAACTCAAAGTGATATTACTTTACAAGATCGTCATATCTCTCACTATCATGCATTAATTACCGTCGCAGACGATGGCGTTTCTGTCTCGGATCTCGGAAGTCGAAATGGTATTTTTGTCAATGGTGAGAGGGTCACCAGCAAGGAACTTTTGGTAGGAGATATTCTGAGGGTTGGGGCAATTGACCTCTTCTTAGAGGAAGGAGTTCAACTTGATGAAAAGGGAGTAACTCCACACTTTAAGGATTTGGATGGAAATGTTGTTGACTACGTAGACCAGCTATTAAATGAAAATATTGTTGCAGTACCATCAAAGAAAAATTTAGTGTTAATAGATGATGAGTATTGTGACATCCAGTTTGAACAACCAGAGCTAGAGTTGGCAACGGATCTACCCTTGGAGGTTGATCAGCTCTCCTTACAAGGATATCAGGACTTTGGTGAAGTTAAACAACAACGTGATCTTGTTAAACCGCAAGTTGGTAGTGCTCTAGAGTTATCTTTAGTTAGTAACGGGGTGATGATCTCGATGGACTTCCTCACCCTTCAACAGAGTGAATACTTTGTCACGCCTGAGCGTAAACCATTTAGTAAAGATGTAACTCTGCCTTTGGTCAGTCAGCGTACAAAATTGCTAGAACGACGAGATGAACAATTGATACTTCATCAGCTAGAGGGTTTTAACCTTTCAATCGGAGGAAGAGCTTGCCAAGAGTCAGAGGTCATCTTGGCCGTCGATGATCTGGCTATTTGGCAACTGGGAAGTGCTCAAATAATGTTACGTCAGGTCGATGCCCCACCATCCTTAAAAGGTGTTCCATTTTGGGGCCGGGACAAGCAGTTTTATCGTCAACTTGTTCAAGTTGTTGCAAGCATTATGGGGTTGATGTTGTTATTGCTTTTTGTCGATATTGATAATATCCCCAAAGAGCCAGAACGCAAGCTGGCGGTTATTTATCGTATTAAGAGCAAAACCAATCTCGAAGTTAAAAATTCTACACCAAGTAGTGGCGAGCAAAGTGAGATGAAAAAGGTTGCCAAGGTTACTCCTAAAAAGGTTGAACCTCCCAAAGTCAAAAAGGTTGTAACTAAGAGTGCGCCCAAGCGATCTGCGCGCAAGTTGGCGACTAAGACCAAGGTTGCACCCAAGGTCGTTGTTAAGAAAAAAGTCAAACGCTATCGTTTTAAGCTGGATAACTCTTTAGCATCTCTGGCGAGAAAGAGTGTTTTGCCCAAGAAGGTTAAAATTGCGGCCAAAAGAAGGATTGCCTCAGTTAACCCACTGGGAGTTAATAGTAGTGAGTTAAGTGATGATCGCTCCTTAAGTAATCAACAAGTACGAGTAGGAAAATTGAGCGATCGTTATCAGGGAAAGATGAATTTTGCAGCAGGCTCAAAGGGGTTGTCCAAGAAAAAGGGGTTTGAGTCAACTTACATCTCTCCCAAAACAGTGGTGTTGGGCTCAATTGATCCCGAGTTGTTACGAAAAATTTTAAGAGAGTATATCCCTCAGTTTAAACACTGTTATCAACAGGAGTTAAGAAATAACTCTGATAGTATTCAAGGAGTGTTAAGTCTGAATTTTCAGATCAGTCGTAGAGGGTCTGTGGGAAAGATCAAAATTGTAACTGGCAAGACCAGTTTCTCCAGGGGAGGAGTAAACTGTATGGCATCTGTACTGCGAGTTATCGACTTTCCAACTCCCAAGGGTGGCGGAGTTGTCGATGTCAGACAGCCTCTTAACTTTTTTGCCCGTCAAGGGAAGATCTAACTACCAAGTAGAGCGATCGATCTTTTGGTAACGTTCATAGAGCCAATATACTCCACTACCAATGGTTACCAAGATGATAATAGGCATTAAATAGGGGATTCCCATGCTGCTACCGATGGCGGCACCTTGTCCTCCGCCAGCAATCGTTGTCCAGCCAACCGCTTTGCCAGTGGCGGCCCCCTTTCCTCCAATCGTACCCGCCTGCGGCAGGGCAACTGTCTGCTTTGTAAACATCCTTATCTCCCCCAAGACAACTTAAACCAACCTTAAGCCTGCTATTTTATTCACTATCGGTCGATAGGGCAATACATTTATATTTAGTAGGCGATAGTTGGCAAAATGTTGATAAATTGACATCTAGGGGCAACAACTATCCATTTGCACCTATGATTACACCAATCAAACTACTCGTTTATTCATTTATTTATTATTTGGAGGTTTAATATGTTCAACTTGGCGCAATTTTTAGCACAAAGTGTTACTGGGATCGGAGTGTTAGGTGGTGTGGTTGGAGGTTCGGCCAAGTTAGCAGATGTTGCCGCCGCTAAAAAGAAAAAGGAGATTCCTCTTCCGGAGGCAAGTTATGCGGTCTCAAAAGAGGCGGCCGGAGCTGGAGTGGCCACCGCCTTCTCTGCCTTTTCGGCGGGAGTAGTTGGTGGGGGATTGGCAGTATCCTTAATTACCGCTTTCGGGGCCGCCACTGTGGGCAAGTATGCATGGGATTGGGGAGTTGATGCCATTGAGCGCCAGGTGGGCAAGTAGTACAAGATAGGGGATGTGTCGCTACTTCTGCGTACCTCTATTCTAGGTGGCGAAACTCCTTTAATGTATCCAGGCCGGCGGCAACTGGTCGGTAATGATTTTGTAGATGGGCCAGGAGTTTTAAGGACTCCATTCCAACTTCACTTTCAAAACAACTGCTGATAACTGTTTGATATCCTCGCTGGTTGGCGTTGGTGATTAGTTGGCGTGTCCGATGGATTGATCCAATTAGACGTGGTTTTAGAATCCAGGTGGTGCATCCGATAGGAAATGTATTATTACTCAAACAGTTCGCTAAACTCTCATCAATCGCCCATTTTAAACCTAGACGATGGTGTAGACTTTCATGGTCGTTATGATCCGGTAGTGGTTCCTCTAGATATTCTACTAAATCAAGATCTAGTCCATGTAGTAGCGCGACTAACAGTTCACAACTCATCTGCTGGTTTCCATCCAGGCGAAAAGTTAGTTTAGTGTTTAAATCTCTAGCGGTAGAGATCAGCTTGATCAGTAGTTCACGCTCTACTCCGACAGACATGCGTCCAACCTTGATTTTAACACTGGTAATCCCGCTGGAGATCCACTTTCGAAGTAGCCTTTTTACCTGTTGATAACTATCTTCTGCTGGGATCAGCAGAGCATTGATCGCCGGAGATCGTTGTTGATAGTTGGGAGTTAGATGAAAAAGTTCTGTCAACTGAGATGGTTCTTTCTGCTGTAGTATATTGATTCCACACTCCTCCAGCGCATATTGGACTGAGGGGAAACAGTTCACAGGTAGTTGGTTGGTAATTGGGAGTGATGGGTCAAAAGTTAGGGGAAGGGCCCTCTCCAACTGGGTCTTCGCCTCTTCGAGGCTCTCTTGATGGAGTCCCGGCAGTGGTGAAAGTTCTCCTTTGCCAGTAAGACCTTGATCAGTTAGGGCTTGTAGGTGATACCCTTGGCGCTGACCAAGTTGGCTTGCCCCGACTTTAAAAGGCGTTTTTAAATTATATTCAAATTTACTGCAAGTGATAGTTTGGATGGTGATCTTCATAGTATTATTATTCCTGCAGTTACTAGCGAGTAGAGAAATAGTAGCTGCCCGGTACGGGCCAGAGTCTGGTTTAACTCTTGGCCAGGAGGAGCAGTTAAAATAGCCGTTAGGTGGGGTTTGATTAGCAGCAGGGTAAAGATTGCAACTAGCAGTAGTGGTTGGCCATTTCTATAGGCCAAGATGGAACTTATGACTGCCGGTAAGAGGATAAAAAATAGAACAACTCGGCCACCATTTTTGCGCCCAACGAGCGTGGCAATAGTGCTCTTTCCTGATGAGTGATCAGAAGCAATATCTCGTAGATTGTTGACCGCCATGATCGCGGCAGCAAACCCTCCAGGGATTAGACCCGCAATAATCGGCTCCCAGCTAAATAGTTGCTCTGTTTGCAGGTAGTAACTGCCGGCAACAGCAACAGGTCCAAAAAAAATTAGTGCCAAAATTTCCCCTAAGGCAAAATGGGAGAGTGGATAGGGGCCACCAGTATAGCAGTAGGCAGTGATGATTGAGATAAAGCCAATTGTTATAATGACCCAGCCACCTGTAATCATCAGTGGGATGGCCAAAAGTAGTGCTAGTAAAAAAGAGAGAAGGTATCCTCTCTTAACTTCCCAAGGGGCGAGGAGCCCACTTTGAGTTGCTCGTAGAGGGCCCAAGCGAGTGGTGCTATCTACTCCGCGGAGGTGGTCAAAGTAGTCATTAACCAGGTTACTACCAATCTGGAGTAGCAGGGTTGTCAGTAGGGTCAGAGTTGCAACTAGAGTGTTGATCTGATGGGTCTGATTAAATGCTAAGGCGAGACCCAGTATTACCGGCCCTACTGCGGCGGGTAGGGTTTTGGGACGAACAGTAGCTGTCCAATTGGCAATTGCAACTTTAAGACTCATTACTACACTTCCTAACTTACTTTGTGATAATAGTATATAAAAGCAGGTAAAATTCCCCCGACATTCAGCACTAGTTGAAATCGTATTTTTTGACCACCAGATAAAAAAAATGTCATAATTAGTCTCTTTTTGAGGTGGAAATAATAAAGTTTGGTAGTCAGAAATTGTCGTCGTAGAGGGGATGACAAGAGCTATGGCGCAGAAAGCTGATTTAGATCAGCTTTTTTTATGAGATAGTACCTAGCCGGTACGTACAGTTAACAATAACTTATCATACAATAAGTTAAAGTACTGTTTAACTCAATTATTTGCTCGACTCAACTCATATAAAAAGTTGATCTCGGTCAGCTGGTAATTAGGGTGGATAGTATCGTTGATCGCTTTGGTTCTCTTTGAGGGGGTACTTAGATAATTTGAGGGCGACTTTATAAATAATCGATCTAAAAAGATATATAAAAGAGTGGTTAAATATTGGTTTGATGACTTTAAGCTTTGAGTTCTCGTGAGGTTAACAGGTGGGAGGGAGTTTCAGTGATGCATAACTCAGAATATTTTTTGAAAGGTAGAGTTGGAATTTTTATTCTGGCTTTTATTGTAATGGTGCCCTTAACACATCTTCATGCTTTCAATGCCGAGGCAGAGTTCAAGACGAAGTGTGCTGCATGCCATACCATTGGCGGTGGAGATCGGGTAGGACCTGATTTGTCGGGAGTAGTCGGCAAGAGGGATCGAGCCTGGTTGCTCTCTTTTATCAAAAATCCGATGGGAATGATCACCGGGGGAGATAAAGTAGCAGCAGAGCTCTTTAAGAAATATAATAATATCCCGATGCCAACGCTTGGCTTAACCGATAGCCAGACTGAGTCTCTGTTAAACTACATTGGCACTAAGAGTACGAGTGCTGCTTCAGCCTCAACTACATCTGCTGCCGCGGCGACTGTCGATCAATCTACTGGTGATGCAAGTTTGGGGCGAGCTCTATTTGCCGGAACGACTGGCCTGAAAAATGGAGGGCCACAGTGTTTGTCCTGTCACCAAGCAGGCGGCGCCGGGGGGATTGTAGGTGGTGCTCTTGGACCTGACCTGACAAAAGTCTTCTCTCGTTATGGGGTGGCTGGACTTAAAGGTGTTTTAGGTTCAATCGCTTTTCCCACGATGGCGGGACCCTACAAGGGAAAAGAGTTGACTTCAGAGGAAGTTAGCGGATTAGTCGCATTTTTTAAAGAGATGAATCAGAGCGATCATAGTGCCATGTCGATTATTAGTTTTGTCATTTATGGGATTGTTGGTTTGGTGATTGCACTGTTTTTTATCAACCTGCTGTGGGCCAGCAGAAGAGTAGAAACTAAAAGACCTCTTAGGTAGGAGTACTAGATATGAGTTGGATTGATGATATTATTTCGCCGGAAACAAGACAGTGGGAGCAGTTTTATCGTAACCGTTTTCAACATGATAAACGTGTTCGTTCTACCCATGGGGTAAACTGTACTGGCTCATGTTCTTGGAATGTCTTTGTTAAAGAGGGGATCGTTACCTGGGAGCTGCAGGCAACTGACTATCCTATTTTTAATACAGAGATTCCTCCCTATGAGCCTCGTGGATGTCAGCGAGGGATCTCCTTTAGCTGGTATCTTTATAGTCCCATTAGGGTTAAGTACCCATACTTTAGAGGGACTTTGCTCGATCTATGGCGGGATGCTAAGAAAAAACATGCTGACCCAGTGGACGCTTGGAAGTCTATACAAAATGACGAGAAGGCCAGAAAGAGTTATCAAGAGAGTCGTGGCAAGGGTGGTTTTCGCAGATCATCTTGGAGTGAAGTGCTAGAGATTATCTCTGCCGCCAACGTCTCGACTATCAAGGAGCATGGGCCAGATAGAATCGCCGGCTTCTCTCCCATCCCAGCAATGAGCCAGGTTAGTTATGCAGCCGGAGCAAGATTTTTGCAGTTGATGGGCTCAATTAATCTCTCATTCTATGACTGGTACTGTGACCTTCCCCCTGCCTCACCTGAAATATGGGGAGAACAGACGGATGTCGCCGAGTCTGCAGACTGGTACAACTCGAAAATGATTGCGGTAATGGGTGCCAACCTCAATATGACTCGGACTCCTGATTGTCACTTTATTCCTGAGGCGAGGAATAACGGCTCGAAAGTCGTGGTATTCTCTCCCGATTTTAATCAGGTTGCAAAGTTTGCTGATGAGTGGGTACCAATTCACCAGGGGCAAGATGGTGCCTTTTGGATGGCGGTAACTCACGTTATCCTAAAAGAGTCTCACGTCGATAAGCCAGTTCCCTATTTTATGGATTATCAGAAGAAGTATACCGATAATCCATTCCTAATTGTGTTGAATAAGAAAGGGAAGCACTACACTCCTGGTAGGATGCTACGTGCCGACAAGTTGAAAAAGTATCAAGGGGAAGACAACGGGGAGTGGAAATTCCTGATGCTTGATCAGACTGATGGTAAGCCCAAAATGCCGATGGGAGCAATGGGGCATCGCTGGCAGGAGAAACCAGGCGAGTGGAACCTACTATTAAAAGATGGCAAGGATGGATCAGATATAGATCCGGCACTAACTCTGATTGATAAGAAGAATGATGGTGTTGTTAAAGTAGAGTTTGATGAGTTTGGTACCGAGACCAAATTTAAAAGAGGAATTCCAACCAAGACGATTAAAACTGTTGATGGGGAAGTCTTGGTAGCGACCGTTTATGACCTAATGATGGGACAGTATGGTGTTGGACGAGGATTGGAGGGAGAGTATCCTAACTCCTACGATGATACCGCTCATAGTTATACTCCCGCCTGGCAGGAACGTTTTACCGGCATCTCCAAGGATCAAGTATTGCGCTTCGCTAGAGATTGGATGCGAACCGCTGAGCATACCAACGGGAAGTGTAGTGTCATTATTGGTGCTGGCATTGATCACTGGTATCATAACAATCTGATCTACCGTTCTGCGATTAACTCCCTCATTCTTTGTGGATGTGTAGGAGTCAATGGTGGTGGACTTAACCACTATGTTGGCCAGGAGAAGTTGGCCCCCGCCGCTCCTTGGGGCACTATCGCCTTTGCCAAAGATTGGCAGGGACCGGTTCGGTTACAAAATGCTCCATCTTGGCACTATATGCACACTGATCAATGGCGCTATGATACACCATACAAGAATATTAATAGCTCTCCAGAAGTTCACCCTATTACTCAGGGGCACACTGCGGATCTAAATGCTCAAGCAGTGCGTTCTGGCTGGCTGCCATTCTTTCCTCAATGGAACGAGAGTCCTCTTAAGGCGTGTGCCCACGCACAGAGCGATGGTGCTGCCTCAGATGATGAGATCAAAGCGAATGTCTTGGCCAGAATTAAAGAGGGATCTCTGACTCCTGCGATTGAAGATATTGATGCGCCGGAATCATTTCCGCGGGTATGGTATATCTGGAGAGGGAATGCCATTGGCACTAGCTCCAAAGGACATGAGTACTTTCTACATCACTATCTAGGAACTCATACTAATCAGATCTCGGATGATGATATTGCCAAAGATTCAGTTAAAGAGATTAAATGGAGAGATGAGGCACCGACAGGTAAGATGGATCTAGTTATCGATCTTAACTTCCGAATGGATACCTCTGCACTCTACTCTGATATCGTCTTACCTACAGCATCTTGGTATGAAAAAGACGATCTCAATACCACAGACATGCACACATTTGTTCATCCCCTCTCGGCTGCAATTGCACCAGTCTGGGAGTCTAAATCGGACTGGGATATCTTTAAGGAGATAGCAAAAGAGACTGCAAAAATTTCTGCACCACACTTTCCAAAACCAGTTAAAGATATTCATGCGGTACCACTAATGCATGATACAAAGGATGAGATTACTCAGCCTGATATTAAGGACTGGAAGAAGGGAGAGTGTGAAGCAATCCCCGGCAAGACGATGTATAAGTTGGTAGTTACAGAGAGAGATTATACTCAGATCTATAACAAATACATTACCTTGGGCCCCAAAATGCGAGGCAGTATTGGTGCTCACGGTGTAAATTATGATGTTAGTGATTTTTATGATGATATGCTTAATACTCATCCGACGGAAACTTATGATGGAAAAGTCTATCCATCACTGGTTGATGCCAAGATGGCCTGTAATGCAATCTTACTTCTGGCTTCAGAAACCAATGGTGAGCTAGCCTATCGTGCCTACAAAGGGATGGAGAAGGCAACCGGACTGAAGTTGGCTGATTTGGCAGTTAAAAATAGAAACTACCGGATGCAGTTTTCAGATATCCAAGCGGCTCCCAAGCGGCAGATATCATCTCCCGTCTGGTCTGGAATTATTGAAGATGGCCGAGCTTACTCTGCCTTTACCTATAATGTAGAGAAGATGGTGCCTTGGCGAACAATTACTGGACGTCAACAGATCTATATGGATCATGAGGGCTATGTCGCTTTTGGTGAGCACCTATGTACTTACAAGCCATCTCCAACTCCAGAAGCTTATGGTGATCTTCGCAAGACAAAAAATGACGGAAGATCTCTACAGCTAAACTATCTGACTCCTCATGGGAAGTGGCATATTCACTCTACCTATGGAGATACTCATCGGATGTTGACTCTCTCAAGAGGGACTGAACCCTTCTGGATGTCACCGGAAGATGCGGCCAAGTTAGGGATTGAAGATAATGACTGGGTTGAGGTCTATAACGATAATGGTGTTGTCTGTACCAGGGCCAATGTCAGTTATCGAATTCCACCAGGGCTCTGTCTAGTCTATCACGCAACCGAGAGAACTTATTCCGTTCCTAAATCTCCTCTACGGGGCAATAAGCGAGCGGGAATGAATAACTCTCTAACCAGAGTTCACTTGAAACCAAACTTGATGCTTGGCGGATATGGACAGTTTACCTACTACTTTAACTACTGGGGGCCAACTGGAGTAAACCGTGACACCCATATTTTAGTTAGGAAACTTGAAAAGTTAGAATGGTAATTTAGGAAAAGGGAAGGGATATAATAATGGATATTAGAGCACAAATTTCAATGGTATTTCATCTCGATAAGTGTATCGGATGTCACACTTGCTCCATTGCCTGTAAAAATATTTGGACTGATCGCAAAGGTGCCGAATATATGTGGTGGAACAATGTTGAGACTAAGCCTGGAACTGGATATCCCCACCGTTGGGAGGATCAAGAGGACTACCAAGGTGGATGGATCTTAAATGGCGGTGAGATTGAGTTAAAGGGAACTGGTAAAAAGAGATTACTGAAAAATATTTTCCACAACTCGACACTGCCAGTGCTTGATGATTACTATGAGCCATGGACCTATACCTACTCCGACCTGTTTGACAGCCCGCAGGGAGATGATCAACCGGTTGCTCGCCCATACTCAATGGTTACCGGCGAATATATGGATGTAAAGGCTGGGCCGAACTGGGATGATGATCTAGGTGGTTCTGAGCTATATGCCAAAAATGATGTTAACTACGATGCTCTAACCAGTGCTGAACGTGAGGATCTACACCATTTGCAAAAGATGGTAATGATGTATCTTCCACGTATTTGCAACCACTGTCAGAACCCAGCTTGTCTGGCTTCCTGCCCCTCTGGTGCCATCTATAAAAGAGGTGAGGACGGAGTTGTACTTATCAACCAAGAGAAGTGTCGTGCGTGGAGAATGTGTGTCACCGGCTGTCCCTACAAAAAAACCTACTATAATTGGCAGTCAGGTAAATCTGAGAAGTGTGTTCTCTGTTATCCACGTCTAGAAGCTGGAGAAGCTCCAGCTTGTATGCACTCATGTGTTGGCCGTATTCGCTATATTGGGGTGCTGCTCTATGATAAGGATAAAATTGAGGGAATCATTCATCAGGATGAGAAACAACTGATCCAAGCACAAAAAGAGGCGATTGTAGATCCCTTCGATCCAGAAGTGATTAAGGCAGCACAAGATTGTGGTGTTTCAACTCACATGATTGAATCCGCTCAGAAGTCACCAGTCTACAAGTGGGTCAAAGAGTGGAACTTAGCACTACCATTACACGCAGAGTATCGTACTGTGCCAATGCTATTTTATGTCCCCCCACTCTTGCCGGTAATGGGCAATATTAGTCATAACCTTTATGACAATAATGGGGATCAATTCTTTACTTCGATCGATGATTGTCGTCTTCCAATTAAATATCTGGCCTCACTCTTCTCCTGTGGAGATGAGTCGTTGGTGCGTGATGTCTTGAAGAAGTTGATGGCGGTCAGAGTTCATCGACGAGAGGTTACAACCGGAGATATTAGTCGCTCTCAGGCAGACGACGCTTTAAGCCAGGCTGGAATTACTGCTGAGGAGGCAGAGGCGATCTACAAGTTAAGCTCTCTTTGTACTTTTGATCAACGTTTTGTCATCCCCGCCTCCCATCGTGAAGAGGCGATCGAGATGACCAAAATGGTCTTAGAGCATAAAGGCGAAGTTGGATTTGGATTTAAAGAGGACCCAGAGAGGATCTAACGTCAATATGGAAAACACTAATGACCTAAACTCTCTGAATGATTTTGCCAATGTGATTAGCTATCCATCGGCTGAACATTACCAGTCACTGCTAAATAGCATGGACAATCTTACTCAAGAGCACCCCTCTTTTAGTAGTGGTTTGGTCGAGTTTAAAAGTTATGTAGATAGTATTTCCAATAGTGATCTGGAAGAACTTTATACAAGAACTTTCGAGATTCAGGGTATCTGCTGCATGGACTTAGGTTATGTTCTGTTTGGGGAAGAGTATAAAAGAGGTGCCTTCTTGGTCAATGTATCCAAAATGTTGGATGAGTTCGGTGTTGATCCTGGGAGTGAGTTAGCAGATCACCTGCCCAATGTTCTGATCTTGCTGACAAAAATGCCTGACAGTGAGGAGCGATACGATTTTGTGGAGAAGATAGTACTGCCATCGATAGAGAAAATGTTGGAGAAGTTCCCCGTAAAAGAGAGCGGAACCAATGTCTATCGCTATCCACTTGAGATGATAAAAATGTATTTAGAAGAGGTAATTGCTAAGAAGCATCTACAATAAGAGGAGTGTTACAATGTCACAGTTTTTGTTTGGTGTTTTCCCATACATTGCCAGCGTTTTGGCAGTTGTTATTACTATTTATGAGTATCGACGAAACAGTTTTCACTTCTCCTCGATCTCATCTCAGTTTTTAGAGGGAAGAAAACTCTTCTGGGGTTCAATCCCCTGGCACTATGGAGTTCTGACTGTGCTATTGGGGCACCTGTTGGCCTTCCTCTTCCCCAGCGCTTACATCGCTTTTGCTAAAGTGCCAATGCGTCTGCTGATTTTAGAGGTGATCTCTTTGGTCTGTGGTTTTATGGCATTTCTAGGGTTGGTCATGCTGTTTAAGCGAAGAATGCTCGATAGCCGAATTAATATCATCACAACAAATTTTGATATCTCTTTGCTATTGCTGCTTTTGATCCAGGTGGCATCGGGAGTAGGTGTCGCTCTCTTCTACCGTTGGGGATCCTCTTGGTATGCTAGTGCGGTGGTTCCTTATCTTCGCTCCCTATGGGTGCTAGATCCTGAGATCTCCTATATTGCCAATATGCCATTTGTAGTAAAACTACATGTCTTTAACTCCTTTCTAATCGTGGCGATTATCCCCTTTACCAGATTGATGCACTTTTTGGTCGCTCCAGTTCACTACTTCTGGCGCCCCTACCAAATTGTTATCTGGAATTGGAGTAGAAGGAAGATTCGTAAAGCAGACCAACAATAAATAACTATATGATAATTGTAGATACATTTAATTTTAAATAAGGATGGTAAAATGAGTATCAATATCACGAAATGGGACGTTGAGAATGAGAAGTTCTGGGAGTCAGAAGGGAAGAGTGTGGCCAGTCGAAATCTTTGGATCTCGATCCCTTCTCTGTTATGTGGATTTGCAGTATGGCTCTATTGGAGTATCATTACTGTTCAAATGCTCAACTTAGGTTTTCCTTTTGAGAAGTCACAGCTATTTACTCTTGCCGCGATTGCTGGTCTCTGTGGGGCGACGCTGCGGATACCCTCTACCTTTTTCATTCGCCCCTGTGGTGGACGAAATACCATCTTTTTTACTACTGCCCTGTTAATTATTCCAGCCTTAGGAGTTGGAATTGCGCTGCAAAATCCTGAGACCCCTCTCTGGACCTTCCAGTGCTTGGCACTACTGTCCGGCTTTGGTGGTGGAAACTTTGCCTCTTCCATGAGTAACATCAGCTTTTTCTATCCTAAAAAAGTACAGGGAATGTCATTGGGACTGAATGCAGGACTGGGAAACTTTGGTGTTACTACTATGCAGATATTAGTACCCTTGGCAATGACTATGGGGATTTTCGGTGGTGATCCGATGACTCTGGTTAAGCCATCTGGCTCCTTAATTGGGAAGATCCCAGTTGGTGAACTATCTTATATTCATAATGCGGGTCTAATTTGGGTTCCCATCTTGATGGTGCTAGTTCTATTTGGTTTTTTCAAGATGAACAACTTGAAAGTAGCACATGTATCCCCCAATATTGAGTCGACCATCGGAGCGATCGGTAAGATGAGTTGGCTGCTATTCATCGGTTTAGTTATGGCGGCGATCGGACTAACTTTTCTAATCAAGTTTGGTGTTAGTAAGTGGATTGTTCTGCCAGTAGTTATTGCCTCGACTGTCTTTGCCATGAAGATCTTCTCTCCGGCCGAGATTAAAAAATCTCTTGAGCATCAGTATAAGATTTTTGAGCATAAGCATAACTGGGTAATGACAATTATCTACACTATGACCTTTGGCTCTTTTATCGGTTACTCCGCGGCCTTCCCACTGTCGATCAAGGTTATCTTTGGCTTTAAGCATGTGATGGTTGATGGAGTAATGACTCACGACCTAGTAAATACTAACGGGCCAAGTGCACTAGCTTACGCCTGGTTAGGGCCATTTGTCGGAGCACTTATTCGTCCGATTGGTGGTTGGATCTCCGACCGTGTTGGTGGAGCAATGGTTACAGGAATTGTCTCGGTAGTAATGATCGCCTCAGCTCTTGGAGTTGCACACTACATGCAGCTAGCATATGTCTCTGCGACACCAGAAGAGTATTTTATGCCATTTTTCATCCTTTTTATTGTTCTTTTTGCCGCTACAGGTGTTGGTAATGGTTCAACTTTTAGAACTATCGCAATGATCTTTGACGCGGAAAAAGCGGGCCCAGTATTAGGGTGGACCTCAGCGGTTGCCGCTTATGGTGCATTCTTAATTCCTAAAGTATTTGGTGAGCAGATTAAGGCAACTACTCCTGAGTATGCCCTATATGGTTTTGCCGTATTCTACGGAGTCTGCTTGCTGTTGAACTGGTGGTACTACCTTGGACCTAAAAGAGACTACGACAATCCATAGGAGTCACTTTAACTTTTTCAGATGAGTTATTGAAAATATTGTTACAAGAAATAGGAGTGCATTGTGGATATCGAGAATAAAGCGAGTAAAATTAATCTATTTAATTTTAGTACGCCTCAAATGAGGGCATTCCATATGTCTTGGTTTGCTTTCTTTTTGTGCTTTTTTGCCTGGTTTGGCATCGCCCCACTGATGGCGGTAGTGCGGGATGAACTGTCCCTGACAAAAGCTCAAATTGGTAACACTATTATTGGTTCAGTTGCCATTACCATCTTTGCCCGACTTTTTATCGGTTGGCTCTGTGATCGTGTTGGACCTCGTTTGACCTACACTTGGTTGCTGTTGATCTTCTCCATTCCAGTAATGGGGATCGGATTCGCATATAACTATGAGACATTCTTAATCTTTAGGATTGCGATTGGGGCGATTGGGGCATCCTTTGTAATTACCCAATACCACACCTCAGTAATGTTTGCGCCTAACGTAGTTGGAACCGCCAACGCTACATCTGCTGGTTGGGGTAACCTTGGTGGCGGTGTCACTCAAATGGTGATGCCACTGGTCTTTGCAGGCTTTATCGCTGCCGGATTTGCCACTGGTGCTAGTTGGCGACTTTCCATGGTGGTGGCCGGGGCAGTCTGTTTTCTAACTGGAATTGGTTACTACTATCTAACCACTGACCTTCCAGATGGAAACTTTAAGGCGTTACGGGCCAAGGGGAAGTATCGACCAGCGGAGCAGGTTAAAGGGACCTTCAAACTTGCCGCCGCAGATACTAGAGTCTGGGCACTGTTTGTCATCTATGCAGCCTGTTTTGGCATTGAGTTGACACTAAATAATATTGCTGCACTTTATTTTCGTGACTACTTTAGTCTAGATCTAAAGACTGCGGGACTAGTGGCAGGACTATTTGGCTTGATGAATATTTTTGCTCGAACTACCGGTGGTGCTATTGGGGATATCTTTGGTAAAAACGGAGGATTAAAAGGTCGTGTTAGATGGCTATTTATCGCCCTGTTTGTTGAAGGGATCGCTCTACTCTTCTTCTCAAAGATGACACTGCTACCTATGGCGATTGGAACGATGATCATCTTTAGCCTTTTTGTTCAGATGTCTGAGGGGGCCACCTACTCCGTTGTCCCCTTTATCAATAAGAAGGCACTAGGATCGGTGTCCGGGATTGTTGGTGCTGGTGGAAATATGGGAGCGGTGATGGCCGGATTTCTCTTTAAGGGGGAAATCCCCTGGCCAGAAGCACTCTCTATCCTCGGAATAGCAGTTATCTGTATCTCCTTTCTCACCTTTTTTGTTAGGTTTACCCCTGCCAATGAGCGTGAAGCACTGAAGGAGCATGAAATTGCGACTGCCGATCGACTGAGAAGAATGAATAAGGAGCTATGTACTAGCTAATAACTACATGGCATTTACAAAGTTTAGAAAAGAGAGGAGTATTTCCTCTCTTTTTTATTTAATGGAGGTTGTAATTTGACTATGACAGGGGGGAGACGCTCGTATCCCATCTCTTTTGACTACAATATCATGCACTCTAACGGTTATATTAAATTTACTGGTGAGAGTGTTGGATCTTATCGGGGTCGGAAGGTTGCATGGCTAGAGTATCAAACTAATATTACCGGCGAGGCGCATACTTTTGTCGATACTGCAGTCGCACTCTGTCAGGGAAAAAATTCAAGCGAGTTAGAGCAGTTGACGATGGAAGATATTGAGATCGCCCTATTAAATAAGGGGGCGTTCTCCAGCTTTCGCGCTAGTAGTGCTCTCCATCGCATATTTGGATTTGTTGGGCAGTTACAGCAGCTGGTTAACCCCGTCAAACAGTCCCAATCTGCAGCAGCTTATACTTTTTCTGAATATGAACAAAATAGAGGGCTTGGCTTTGATCACACTGCTCACGGGCCATTTTCGGCCCTTGCACTTGATGAGAAGTTTGTGGTAGTAAACGGCGTAGTAGATACCTACATCCGGGCCAGTTTGCAAGCAGATGGTGGGGATCTTGAGTGTATTCACATCGCAGAAGATCTAATTGTAATTAGGTATCTAGGAAAGTGTGGCCAATGTGGGCAGTCGTTAACATCAACCATGGAGAGCATCACAAATATTTTGAGAGATGAGTTAAATGATAACAATCTAAATGTTTTAGCTGATTCATAAGAGAGGAAATTATTAAAACGATAAATGATATTAATAAGGCAATGGAGATGGATGAGAGTTTCCAGAACGTGATCAAGAAGAAGAGAGAGGAGTTAGATGACGATAGCTTTGAGAATCTACTGATCCTTCTCTCTCACTACGTTTTTGGCGAGGTTGAGGGCATCGTCTCATTTGATGATAAAACACCAAAGCAACGTGAGGAGCTGGCCAAGGTTGTCAGTAAGTGTATGGAGACGACCTCAGTGATTATGTTTGAACTGATCCCCAACGGAACAATCGACCGGGAAAAGTTAAAAGATGTGGTGGGGCTTTTAAAAAGAGAGAATTTTAAAGATGCTCACAAACTACTTTGTGGTACAGGAGATAAGTCATGAGTAAAGATATAAATGATTCCACCGCTTACTTTAAATCGACAGTTGATAGATTGTTAGAAGATATAAAAAAGACAACCTATTCGATGATTGACGGGAAAAGGGTCTGTGAGTCGCCAATGGACCTGGTCAAAGAGGCGATTAAGTATATGGATGACTTCTATCGAGATGCCAACCAGAAGGCGGATGAGGAAGTAGAAAATAATCAGAGATAGTTTGATCTCATGTTTTGTCTGGAACCGATCTTACTCAGACCGGTATCTACACTAATCTAAATTACAGTTACGTATTTGGCCGGCCACTTGGTTGTCAACCTCGCAACTGACCTTCAGCTCTAAAATGGTGCTCTCCTTTCTCTTGATCCCATAGAGATAGTATTGTTTAAGCTGATCAATACTATCTATCAAGTGATAGTTAAGGTGAAACATCTTGGCCGCATGGTTAAACGACAGGGTATGGGGAGTGGTCATCACTTTTTTTACCTGTTGAAAATTAGGGACATTTAGTGCTGAGAAGATTCCGCCCTGCTGGTTGTTTAAGATCAGTAATACTACCGGGGAGGAAGTTTCACTAAGTAGTTGTAGCGAGTTAAGATCATACAGCGCTGAGATATCACCCAGAATTGCAGTTGTGATCTCTTCGCCGGCCGCAGCTACTCCACAAGCTGCAGCGATCCCTCCTTCGATTCCACTGGCACCCCGTTGGGTGACAACTTTTAGCTGTTCCTTTCGCGGGGCCAAGAAGGCGAGTCGATCAAAAATTCTAATTGCCATGCTATTGCCAAGGCAGAGCTTACCAGGAGTGGGGAGTAACGGCAGCAGGCAGTTGACTGCTTGGTAGCTGTTAAATGGGGTACTATCACTTGTCAATAGCTCTGTTACTCTCTGTTTGAAAATCGGAGTAGGGCAGAGTTGTTGCTCTGGGGGCGGGGAGCAGATCTCTAATAGTTTTAACGCCACCTCTTCTGGTGGGGCGATAACTCTTTCGCAGCGTTGATGGGCCGGGTCTTCCAGCTCGAAGTTATCGTTAATTGTAATTAGTTGACATCCATTTCGACTTAGCTCACCTAAAAGTTGGTAGTATCCTTTGGCAGTGATAGCACCACCAAAGTGAATGATTCGTTGGGGGGGATGGGCCATTAGATACTCTCTAACTTGAGGGTGCTCTAGGGAGGGGAGGCCAAGTGTGTCACTAAATGGTAAGGAGCTGGCAATATCTACTAGGTGAAGAGCATCTATTTTACCTAGCAGTTGGGCCAGGGCGGGATAATCTCGATTAGCGGGTAGTCTTCCCACTACCACCAATGAGTGTTGTAGCTGTTGCGCCAGTTGCTGATAACGATCCGCCGTTAGCTCTCTTTTGACTGGGACCGTGGTCACTTGTGGCCCCCGATCTTCTGTCAGCAGGTCCCATAGTTCCGGGCCTGAATTTGCCGGCAAGGAGTTGCCAATCGGATCACCAAACGGGCAGTTGATATGTACTACTCCAGCAGTTGGCAGCATACTCTTTTCAATCAGGTGGGAGATGGAGGAGCGTAGGGTAGAAAGTTCAAGCCTAGAGTTTGGCAACCCAAGGTCAAAGCTAGCTGTAGTCTGGCCGACAAATAGATCTTGCTGCCTTACTGCTTGGTTAGCATTTGCTAAAATCTGATTATCAGGACGGGAGGCAGTTAAAATGATTAAGGGGATTCGATCCTCTTTTGCCTCAATTACCGCTGGTAGGTAGTTGGCGGCCGCACTGCCGGAGGTCGAGATTAAAACTCCAGGGAGTTGAGCAACTTTGGCGTGGCCCAAGGCCATAAAACTTAGGGCCCGCTCATCAATTCCACTGATGATATTGATCCCTTTGATCATGGTAGCGGCCCAGATTAGAGGGAAATTTCTTAGTCCGGGAGAGATAAAAAGATTGGTAATTCCATGAGAGTAAAACTCATAGATGGTAATTAGCGCCCAGATCTGATCTAGGGATAGCTCCTCTGTTTTTAGAGGATGTCGGAAAATATGTGCAACTTCTCTTTGCTCTCCTGCCACTCTAGTGCCCCTTGTGACTTTGCCACCACTCCTACACCAGCAAAGAGGTGCATCTGCTCTCGATCAATTAAGAGGGAGCGAATTCCTACCGCTAGTTCACTATAATCGGAGGAGATAATACCAATAGGAGAGCCATACAGTCCACGAGGAAAGTGCTCCTGATCTTCAATTATCTCCAGCGCCGGTTTGAGTGGAATCCCGCCTAGTGCCGGTGTTGGGTGGATCTGGTCAAGAAAATCAAGCAGATTAAAGTGCTTGATAACTCGCCCCTCCCAGCGGGTGCGTAGGTGTTGAATGTAGCCCAAGTTCAGTAGCTCCCGCTTGGCGACAGAGCGGTGGCTGTGGCAGAACTTGGCGAGGACCATATCAAGGTGCTGGTTAACTAGTTGATGTTCTGTCGCGTCCTTGGCTGAGTCAAGCAGTTCTGCTCCCAACTGCTGATCGGCTTGGGGAGAGCGGCCAGCTGGTCTGCTTCCGGCCAGAGCTTCGGTCAATAAGTGGTCATCATTTAATGAGAATAGCTGCTCAGGGGTTTGGGAGATAAAGCAGCTTTGAGGGGAGGGAGCGATAAAAAGCAGGTAGCTACCGGGTCGTTTTTGCTCCATCAGCTGTTGGACAACTGAATCATATGGTATCGGAGCATCGAAGTCCTTAACTACTTTGCGGGCCAGGACATACTTTTGAAGCTTATTCTGGATAATTTGATCTACGCCTTGATTTACCAACTGCTCGAACTCTTCTTGCCCGGGCAGATACTCCAGCCTGGTGCTGTTAGGCATAGTTGCGGTGGGGTTAGAAGTGAGCAGGGTGGTTAGCTGCTCATATAGTCGTGGTAAAATTGCAACTGTTTCATCTTGAAAATTTATCGTAAGGTGGCCCTGCCCGTTTGAGTCTTGCTCAAGAGCAAAGCGGGGAAGGAAAAATAGATACTCTCCATACTCCCTCCACTCACTGCTGCTGGTTGGAAGTCCGGTGAAGCTACGGCCACCAATGATCCATTGATCAGTAGTCTCTTTATCTCTGTTAAGTTGTTTGATTCCGTTGGCAAGCTCTGATCGACTGTTATATCTCTTTAATGCCCCGACACCCCAAAATTTCCGTCCTTCTCGATTAAAAAAACAGGCTTGGGGGTAGAGTGCTTGTAGAGAGGATCCAGATAAAAAGGGCCTATTTTTTGGTAACTCAAAGGTCAGTTGTTGGGGAAGAGGGTGGTCGTTTCCCCCCTTATGTAGTTTCGAGAAGGCTTGCTCAATTGTTGCAAGTAGCTTGAAGGTCATAGCTTAAACGGCCCTCCCACAATAGAGGGTTGCGATTCCAAAGGTCTGTGCAGTCGCTAAGAGTTGTGCAAAACCAGCTTGTTGCATCAGGGCCAAAAAATCATCCCCATAAGGGAAGCCTTCCACGGTTTGATTTAGATAGGTGTAAGCGTCTCCGTGGCCGGATAGCAGATTGCCTAACTTGGGTAGTAGATGGCGAAAGTAGAAGAGGTAGGGGAGACGGATCAAGCTATTTTCAGGTAGTGAAAATTCCATAATTAATAGCTGCCCACCCGGTTTTAGTACACGATGGATGGAGCTTAAGGATTGGGAGGCTGAAGAGAAGTTACGAATACCAAAGGAGATTGTCACTAGATCAAAGTGGTGATCTGGAAGGCCATCCAAGGTAACTCCATCTCCTGCTTGTAGCGTGATACGTTGTTGTAGGTTTAAATTTTCAACCTTTGTCTGTCCAATTTTTAACATCTCCTTGGACAGATCAATCCCCGTTACATGCTTTATCTTTGGTGAACGACAGAGGGTGATGGGAACATCTGCAGTACCACAAGCCAGATCTAGTGCCAGTAGCTCGCTCTGATTTGCAGGTAGTGCTTTTAAAAATTGATTACGCCACTTGCGATCAATCCCTCCGGAGAGTAGTTGGTTCAAAAGATCGTAGCGGCCAGCAATCTGGTCAAAAATTTGCTCTGAGGAGTGCTGTTTGCGCTGGGGGGAGGTATCAATCATCTTAAAAACTCTTCAAGTGGCCAATTAGGGGTAGATCGTGATGGGGGTTCCCTTTTTAATCAAGGAGAATATCTGATTCATATCTTCGTCGGAGACTGCAATACAGCCGTTGGTCCAGTCAAAATTTGGATAGAGATAGTCACGGGCCCAGCTATCTACCTGCTCCTCCTCAATTCCCCATTTTTTTGCCCAGACTAAAATCTTGCTATTTGGGCGATAGGGAGCTCCGTGAATTAGAATCATTCCACCGAGTTCACTCTCTGGCATCCCACGCACACGGGCGTTATGACGATCTTTCCAGTTGGGATAGCTAATTAATAGGGATTTGGGAAAGCGTGTTCTTGTTCGCTTTTTGCTAATTTTGTAGTGGCCCTCTGGGGTCTGGTTATCCCCCTCTCGTAGCTTAGGGCCCGAGCGGAAGAGTGGATTGTTATAGGAGATAGAGAGCTTGATTGGGTAGCGCTGGTAGATGGTTTTCTCATTCCAGAGAATCAGCTCCCGATCCTTTTTTGAGACGGTGATTAGGGATATCTTGCTTGCCAAGCTGATGGCCGGAGTGGCAATTAGCAGGATCGTAGTAATAATAGGTAGTAGTAACATTTTCATCTTAACTCTCATCGCTTAAAGTCATCTATTAATTCTATTAATGTTGTTAATGTTTATCTGTTGCTAAGTCAAGGTTAGGGGTAGATATGACAGTGCCAGCCGACTTGTGAGACTATGTGCGTTAGTCGCGGTGAGTCCCATAGGTCGGCTGGCACTCACTCACTTTCGCGATTTTGGGCTTTCTAAGCTGTTCTGGCCAGTGTACATTCAACCATTAAAAATTAACTAACGGTTAAACTATTTATTATTAAGGATGTATTACAAGTTGTCTGTTAACCAACTCCTCCTTACTATTCGTCCAGAGATACTCTCTAGAGTTAATACTTTGGATCTCAATATTCCTTCATCTCGCTGTAATGATGCGGTCAACTCCCTTTTACAAAGAACGGTACTGCTGGGAGGGAAACGGTTGCGTCCCTTGCTAACTTACTTAATGGGAGATCTCTTCTCCCTTCCCTTAAATCGTATCGATCTGGCGGCGCGCTCGATTGAGCAGGTGCATGCGGCCAGTCTCTCTCACGACGATGTGGTAGATGGTGCGACGACTCGTCGGGGACGACCATCAATCAACCAGCTGGCCGGCAATCAAAAGGCGGTTTTGGCCGGAGACTATCTGTTGGCCGACCTGATTATTCAACTGACAGAAGAGGGTAATTTACAGTTAGTAACGGAGATGGCCTCTATCATTCAGGCCCTCGCTTTGGGGGAGTGGTTACAGTTGGATATCGCTAACGATCGCACTGTTGATCAAGAGAAAATTGAACAAGTGGCCCGTTACAAAACGGCCAGTGTAATGAGTTGGTGTTGTGTTGCCCCCGCCTATCTGGCCGGTCTGGAAGACTCTTTAATTAGCCTGTGCCGAGAATTTGGAGAGTGTTTAGGGATGGCTTTTCAGCTGATGGATGATACCATCGATTTTCAGCATGACTCTTTGAAGGATATTAATCTGGATATTGATAATGGTGTGCTGAACATGGTGATCTTTCACTGGCTAGAAGCAAATCCGGATGCCAAAGAGCGTTTTCGTCAAGGTGAGGAGCTTGTTTCCTTAATAACCCCAATTAATTTAGGGGAGGCGGTAGAAGCGGTTAAACAGCAGGCAGGAGGCTATTTAGAGCGCGGCCAGAAGCTTTTACACCAAATTGGAGCACTTTATGTCCAGCAGGATCAAAATAAAAAGCACCCCCAATTTGCCAATAAAATGGTTCCTCTCTTTACCATTATTGACTACCTGGGAGGACGGGAGAGTTAAAAAAGTATTTAGATCACTCCTGCAACCAATTACTACATCACTGATTATTCTACTACTGGTTTCCAATCTATCGGCCCAAACTAACACTACTACCAGTAGCGAGGGGCCGACTGTCGTTGCGGTTGGAGAGGCTGAAGTTGAGCTGGCGCGAATGCTCTTTGCTCCAGTAGTCGAGCAGGGGAAGCTATCTAAAGCGCAGCAAAAATTAGGGGCAAATCTCAACGCTCTTTTTGCCAATGACTTCTCTTTTTATCGCCATAAATTTTCAGTCAGGAAACCGCAAGGTAGCTTAAATCAAATATATCCATCGACACCCCCATACGAGGAGTTAGATAAAAAAGGGATTACCCACTGGAGTCGCTTGATCATCTCACCAGCAGCAAAAGATGCTGTTCGCTACCGCCTGGAACTCTTTTTGGTGGAGAAGCGCACTTTGGTTTACAATGAAGCAGGGCTAATCGCCTCCAAGGGGTATCGTCAAGAGGGCCACCAGCTAAGTGATTCACTCTATCAAGTAATTACCGGAAAAAATTCTATCTTCAACTCTAGTATCTTATTTGTCTCTGACTACGGAAGCACGGTAAAAAATCCCTACAAGGAGCTCTATCGGGTGGATTTTGATGGCAAGAATGTTAGACGGCTAACTAATCATCGAGGAACAGTGATCTCACCGGCGGTCTCCGCTGATGGGAGCAAGGTGCTCTACAGTCTGATTCGTGGCCATAAAAAGATTCAACGGGGGAAGCGTTTTCGACGTAATGTTGATCTCTATATACTGAACCTGGAGACCGGTATTCGAAAATTGATCTCTAGTCGGCCAGGGCTTAACTCTGGAGCAGTTTTCTCTCCCGATGGAGAGAGCATCTATTTGACCATGAGTTTTGTCGGCAATGCGGAGATCTATCGCCTTTCACTGCGTGGCCGCAAACTATCACGGGTCACACGCAACTACGCTCACGATGTTGATCCCTCTCTCTCCCGTGTCGGAGAGGAGAGGATGGCATTCTTATCTAATCGGCCAGGGCGGGCGATGATCTACACGATGGACCCACGGGGCACTGAGAGGAGTGTTAAGCGGATTAGCTACGTTGGACAGTTTAATGCAACTCCTCGTATCTCCCCTGATGGCCGAGAGATCGCTTTCTCCTCCTGGGTAGATGGCCGTTTTGACATCTATCGGATTAATATTGATGGAACGGCCCTCTCCCGTCTGACTAAGGACTTTGGTTCGAATGAAGATCCCAGCTACTCTCCAGATGGGGAGTTTTTAACCTTCTCCTCCCAAAGAGTCCTCTCCGTCAGGAAGGCCGTTCAAAATCTTTACATTATGGACCGAAATGGAGAAATATTGGGTTCTGTCACCAAGAATATTGGGAACTGTATAACTCCTAGATGGTCTAACTAGCTAAAAATATAAAATTCCTGTAAAAAAATCTGACATCCGAGTAGTTTTGTCTTGTAAAATTTACTGACACAGTGTATTATTATCTCATATTGCGATGCGTTATTGAGTGTTTTACTGATCTTTAAATCTATTAAATCGTATAGGAGATTGACAATGAGCAACATAGTGCAAAATCAGTCGACAGAAATTAGCAGTTTGGCTTCAGTTCTATCATCCACTTTGGATGAGGTAATTTTCTTCAAAGAGTTGGCCAAATATATCAGTCGAGAGATTAGTGCCAGCTCATCCATGGTTTTTCATATTTTAGATGATGATTCGGGCCGTCTGGTCTATCGCAGTGATCGTAGTATCAAGGCGACCAAAAATATTGATAAGGGCGTTGGGGTTGTCGGCCAAGTGGTTAAGACTGGGCGAGCTTACTTTAGTAATAACCCATCTCGTGACCCTCTTTTTGCTCATCGAGCAGATCCGCAGGTGATGGGAGAGTTAATTGTCCCCGTACTACATGAGGGCGTTAGTGTTGCCACACTACACTTTATTTTAAAGGAGAGCTGTCGACGAGATGAGTTCTCACTAGAAGATGTAATCAAAGTTGTATCTATTTTAAAGCAGTTAGCAGTGCCAATTGCCAATATGAAGCTATTTTTGGCCGCCAAACAGCTAAACGAGACCCTGCTCAAGCGAATTGAAGAGCAGGAGCGTAAGCTTAAAGGTCAGGTCAAAGGTGTTAATTCAGATATTCTAAGTACTCACCGGATTGATGCTAAAGAGATTATCGGTCTCTCCCAAGAGATTTTGGAGGCCAAAAGAAAAGCTGATCAGGTGGCACACTCTGCAGTTAATATAGTGATCTCCGGCGGGCCAGGCAGTGGTAAGGAACTTTTGGCCCAACGAATTCATTGTAATAGTGTACGGGCGGATGGACCATTTGTAGTCGTAGACTGCCTATCTAACTCTGAGGAGAGCTTAGAGCGTGAGATGTTTGGGGAGCAGTGGATTGATAGTGCTGGACGAGTTCAGGTTCGTCCCGGAGCACTGGAGATCGCTTCTAATGGAACGATGCTACTTAAAGAGCTTTCATCTTTAAGTGAACGGTTGCAAGGAAGATTATCGCAACTGATAAATGATGGGCGTACCTCTAGAATGGACGGTGTGAGTGGTTTTACCTCTAAAGTACGAGTTATCGCTACCTCCACTGTTAGCATGGAAGATGAGGTTGAGAAGGGCCTCTTTCGTGAAGATCTCTTCTTGCTGATGGGCCAGGTAAATTTTGATGTCCCATCTTTAAAAGACCGTCCTGACGATATTGAGTTGATTGCCAATACTATTCTAAATCATGGTAAAGAGAGCGGTGCTGAGAGGATGTTCTCTCCCGATGCGATTGCTCGCTTACAAGAGTATAGTTGGCCGGGAAATATTCGAGAGTTACAGAGTGTGGTCCAACGGGCAGATGCTCTTTGTGAAAGTATCGTAATTGATACCTCCCACCTGCCAGAGCCGATCTGCAGTGGTCAGGAGGGTGTGATAGAGGATGAAGCCGCTTCTCAAGAAGATCTGAGTGGTTTTGCCGAGATGACGCTAGATGAGTTGGAGCGTCACCATATATGTATGAGTTTAGATCGAATGTCTGGTAATAAAACCAAGACGGCCAAGAGTTTAGGGATAACCGTAAAAACACTATACAATAAGTTACACTCTTATGGTATGATCGCCGCCAAGCAGGCGTAAGGAGCGAGAAATTATGAGCAAAGTAGAAAATAGTAGTGCTGAGAGTGGCCAGGTTAAAGTTCCAGAGAGTGTTGTTATGACGGTCAAGAACTTTAGAAGTGCCAGTGATATTGATAATTTTTATCGCTATATCAATGATAATCGCTTGCGACGAGAGGCCAAAATGATACTGGATACAGTCGTTAAGGCGATAACTCCTCCTAAGCGGCGCCGTCGCAGCAAGCGGGTAGTTCACTAATTTGTTGAACCCACTTTGACCAACTGCCTCCTTTTTTCACGATCCGGGGGCATACTCTTTACTTTCAACCGTTTTTTGGGATAAAATTATCACAGTGCAGTGGTCACTCTTTCTAAGGTGACGCTACGCTACTTTTAGGGATGATTAACTTATACTTTAGATCATGGATGGGTCAAAAGCGTGATGTTTGATACAATTCTTAAGTCAAAAAAATCAAAAACTGTGCATGGCAGCGGCTTACTAGGCAGTGGTGCCGCTATCTCTCCAGGAACAATCTACAAACTAGAAGATGTTTCGGTTAAGTTTGGTCGGATCGAGGCCCTATCTTCGCTACAATTAACAGTTCAGCAGGGGGAGATTTTATTTGTTACCGGGGCATCCGGATCAGGCAAAACCACTTTGCTAAATCTTCTGGCCGAGAAACAGGCCCCAACCGAGGGGCGGATCTATCTACCTGCCAATTGTGGAGTCACTCCATCTCCCCATATTGCTCGAGTCTTTCAAGATCTACGTTTAATGCACGAGGAGAGTTGTGAAGATAATCTATGGACTGCGTATGACTCCTCTCTTTACAGTAATCGTGCAGAGTTTTTGCGTGATCTAACGGAATTGGCCAGGGTTTTAGGGGTTACTGACCGGCTGAAATTAAAGATAAAGAGTGCTAACGGCGGACTGAAGCAAAAGGTTGCGATTATGCGGGCACTTTTAACTAGGCCTGATATCTTTTTGGCCGATGAACCCACTAGCTCACTAGATAGTGATAATGCAGTTAAGCTGTTTGAGTTATTAAACCTGTATAATGTTAAACGGGGAATGACGGTGATTTGGGCCAGCCATAATCGGGAATTGGTCAAACGTTTTTCAGGCCGGATTGTTCATCTCGATCAAGGCCGGCTAATCTACTCGGGGCATGCATGTTTTATCTAGCACAACTGGGAGCTCTGATTAAAAGAGGAGCACTCTCCTATCTAATCAATTTAGTTCTGGCGGTATCGTTAATGCTCTCGATTGGACACTTTGAACAGTTCAATCAACGATTGGTAGAGCTGTTGCCCAAGGAGTTATCGAGTAACTATTTCCATGCTCTAATTTTGGACTCAAAAAATGTGGCCCGAATTGCACGTAAAATGCGCAGGTTGCCAGGGGTTGAAACTGTTGTTCTAACCTCTAAGGAGCAGTTGGCAACACAGGTAAAAGAGCGGATGAAGAGCCTCTCTTTAGATATATCGACTGATTTAATGACCGCTAGCTTTCAAGGGTTACAAGTAATTTTTGAGCCAGGGGTGAAAGTGAGATCCATGGAGTTGATTCGTAACTATTTAAGCCGTTTGGTAGGCAAAGAGAGTGTTACCATTGGTGATACTCATTTAGAGGGTGAGAAAGATGTTGAGGTTGGATTACTGCTTTCAAAAGTAAAACGTTGGAGTGGTTATTTAATTATCACCCTTCTCGCAATACTCTGGGCCACCTCGTTGCATTTTTTGGCCCAACAAGTATGGCAGAAAGCCTATCTGCTGGAGCAGTTTCAAAGGCGGAGCTCTATCGCACTTAAAATTATCCTTTTACATGGGAGTGCTACACTTGTAGTGACAACCACTTTGATCCTACTAATTGGAGTACCAGCAACGATCAATCTACTGGTACTACTAGCAGTGGCGGTGGCAGGAGTCTTGTTACAGCTTAGAAGGGTGGAATGGAATCCGGCCGGATGAGTTCCTCTTTGATCACTCTGTTCATACTGCTGATGATCACAGTAGTTTCAAACTTCTCAGTATTAGCGGCATCTAAACCCGGAATCTCTCTGGCCAAGCATCGTAGTAACCTATCTCAGCAGCAAGAGATGGTGCAGGAGTTGAAAACAAGGCTATCTCATCTAGAGAAGCAGTTGGGAGATGACAATCGTGATCTTCTCAAAATGCTCAAAGTGGGTGAAAATCTGGAGCGAGAGATCGCTTTTTTAACTGAGAAGGGGCTCGTTACAAAAAGTGAGTTAGCTAAGAACAAAGAGCGTGCAATCAAAGAGTATCATCATCTGTTGATCTATCTTGTAGATAGTAATCAGGATGCTTCAACTCTGCTGCTAAAACGTACGATGGCCCAAAGGTTACAAAGGGAGATCTCCCAGCTAAAGAGAGTTGAGCAAGAGACACAAAAGGTCCAAGTTCAACTTTCCATGTTAACCTCCACCTTGCAAGGTAACTTACACCGTCGAGAGCGCCTATCTTTTAACTTAAGTAGTTTGGAGCAAGAGAAAAATCAGACTGCTCAGAGTTATCTTAGTGCCGTTAAACGGCGAAGTGAATTGAGAGAGGGCCTGGCAGATGCCAAAAAGCGTCAGGTTCGAAGTGGGAAGTTAACTCCAAGTCGAAAAGTTAAAAGTGTCCCGGCATTGATTACCACCAAGCTTGCTCCACCGATTGATAAGTTTATTGGCCAGCAGCATAAGAAAAAAGGGATTACCTATCGTTTTATGGGCGTAAGACCTGTGATGGCAACAGGAGATGGAGAGATCGTCTATCTAGGGGAGCTCTCGACTTACGGCAATCTGCTAATTATTAATCACGGAAATAAAACCCGCTCTATTTTATTAGGAGAGTTTACTCCCAAGGTAAAAAAGGGGAAGAGGGTGCGTCAAGGAGAGCTGATTGGCTACACCACTCGCTTGGCATCGACTGTCGGGCAGGAGGGGCAACTCTATTTTGAAGTGCGACAGGGAGAGATGATCCAAAATACCTCTCTTTTATTGGACAGACAGCAGCAAGCAAAGAATAATCTACCCAAGAAAAATCAAGCCAAAAAAGTTAAAAATAAGAATAGGAGTTAGCATATGCAGTTTTCTCAACAGGCCAGAGGAGCGAGGGTCGCTTTATTCTGCTTTTTACTCTCGGTAGTTGGTATTGGTGCCGGATTTATCACCACTGAAAGTGTTATGGCCGTGGGCAAGTCTCGCTTTGAAAAGTTAGAGTTGTTTGGGAAAGTTCTTCATATGATCGAAACTCAGTACTATCGGGATGTAGATACAGAGAAGTTAATTCAGGGTGCGATTAAAGGGATGATGGATACTTTGGATCCTCACTCCTCATTTTTGGGAAAGGAGTTGTTTACCAAAATGCAGGAGGACACCAAGGGTGAGTTTGGGGGATTAGGAATTGAAGTTACCCAGAAGAATGGAATCATTACCATTATCACTCCGATCGATGATACTCCAGCATATAAGGCCGGTCTTAAGTCAGGTGATCGGATTGTTGAGATCAACCACGAGAGTACAATCGGTATGACCCTAGAAGATGCGGTTGATAAGATGCGCGGCAAGATCGATAGCAAAATTCTAGTTGGGATCTCTCGGGATGGGTTAACAGGGATTAAGCAGTATGAGATCACTCGTCAGATTATTAAAATCAAGTCAGTTAAATCGGAGTTAATTGATAGTTTTATCTTCATTCGTCTAACCCAATTTCAAAAGGGGGCGGCGGACTCTATTGCCAAGGCGATTAAGAAGGGACGCAAGGAGGCCAAAGGGAAGGTGGATGGAATTATTTTAGATCTAAGAGCAAATCCCGGCGGTTTGCTGGATGAAGCGGTACTGGTCTCATCTATCTTTTTACAGGATGGAGTAGTTGTCTCCACCGAGGGACGTGATCCCAAGCAGCGTGAGTTGCACCGAGTGAAAAAAAGTGGTGCTAAAGAGTTGACCATACCGATGGTTGTATTGATCAATGGCTCTTCCGCTTCCGCCTCTGAGATTGTGGCAGGTGCTCTGCAGGATCAAAAGAGAGCAATTATTATGGGGGCCCCCTCTTTTGGCAAGGGATCGGTGCAGACGGTAGCAAAGATTGATGATGAAAAAGGGGTTAAATTAACAATCGCTCAGTATATGACTCCGCTGGGGCGAAAAATTCAAGCAATTGGTATTAAGCCAGACGTCATCTTGGCCAACGTTGATTACCAAGAGATGCAAAAAATCGTTAGAGAGGATTGGTCTGCACGAGAGAAGGATCTACGTAACCATCTGGCCGCGACCATTGAGACTAAGCAGGAGAAGAAGTTGCGCTTAGAGCAGGAGAAAGTAGAGCGTCGAGAGCGGGTAGAGCGTATAAATCAACATAAGAAAAATCTAAAAAAAGGTAAAAATGGCAAGGAAGAAGAGGAGATCTATCGTCCCTATCTTCCGGCAGAGGATTATCAGGTACTTCAGGCGATTAAGTTTTTAAAGACCTTTAAGGTCTATCGTACGATGAAGGTTGGCACATAGATAAGTTATCTGTTACCGATTTAGTTACTGCCATTAAGAGGGATCTTGAAGGCCACTATGGCGCAGTTGCCTTAGTGGGAGAGGTCAGCAATCTTAAGGGCTCTTCCGCTGGCCACTGGTATTTTACTCTTTCCGATAAATCATCATCCATTAGTGCCGCCCTTTTTGCTGGCAGTGCATATCGCAATCCGCTAATTAAACAGCTCAAAAATGGAGAGCAGGTGGTGGTTACCGGTAGCGTTGGGGTTTATACCAAGCGTGGCACTTTTCAGGTAATCGTTAATCGGATTATGCGTGATGGGCAGGGCGATCTCAGTGTTCAATTTGAGCGTCTCAAGCGGGAGTTAATGGAGCAGGGGATGTTCGAGCAGGAGCATAAAAAGCCCATTTCTCCTTTGGTACAAAAAGTGGCGGTGATTACCTCATTACAAGGGGCGGCGCTGAAAGATTTTATTAAGGTCTATGAGCGACGATCTCACTGGATGGACCTGCTAGTTGTCCCGGCCACAGTACAGGGGGAGTTGGCCCCTTTTGAGTTGATGCATGCACTGGAGAGAGCGATCAGCTATCATCAAGAGGTCGCACCGATTGATGTGGTGGTATTGACCCGGGGAGGTGGCAGCTTAGAGGATCTAAACGCTTTTAATCATGAGGCACTGGCCCATGCCATCTTTAACTCACCAATTCCGGTAATTAGCGCTGTTGGCCATCAAGTGGATTTTACTATCTCGGATTTTGTTGCCGACCTGCGTTTAGAGACACCAACCGCAGCGGCGGAGTATCTGACTAACGGACAGCAGGAGTTGGTTGATCGACTTAATGGATTGCAACAAGGACTAATTGGTAACTTTAATACCTTCCTTCATCATCAACGTCAGCGCTTGGGCCACTGCCATCCCAGTAGAATTCTGGATGGTATCTGGCAAGACCATAATCAACGGGCCCTGCGTTTGGCAAAGTGTGACTTAGGGCGCAGTCGAGTTTTAACCACTCGAATTAACCTAATGCAACAGCAGTGTGATGAGCTATTTTTACGTTTACTCGATGCAACCACCCGACGGGTAACAGCGTTGCAGCAGAGATTAACTAATAGTTGGGGTATTTTAGGTGCCCTCGATCCTATGACTGTTTTGGCGCGAGGCTACTCTATTGTCAAAAGTTATGAGGATAAGATAGTATCAGATGTTGAGCAGTTTAACCGTCTGCCGGCCAAACGGCCGATCTCTCTGTTATTTCATGATGGCACAGGGGTCGTTGTTAAAGAGGATGATCGCTAATGTTTGATCACAAGTTACTTACTACATTTATTTTTTTAGTTGTGAACTCTATAATGCTTAGCTCTTGTTCACAACTGACAAGTATTAGTGTCCCAGAGACCTCATTGGCTTCTTTTATTCCTCCAGCACCCAAGGACGTTATGGTTCTGCCGGGGGAAGTTGTTCGATTTACCATCCCTTACGATATTAACCAGGAGGAGGATGCGACTCTGCTCTGTCATCAGAAGAGAGTTCCCGCCTTTAAAAGTGCTGGAGAGTTAGTAGTATTTCTCAGTGAGTCCTACTTTACCAAGGGGGAGTCCTATCGTTGTCTTTTGGTTACAGGAGAGCTCTCTCGTGAGGTAGCACTAATCACTATTGGTAAAAAAGAGTATTTAGAAGAGCGGTTAAGTGTTGATAAGAAGAGAGTCTTTCTTGCCAAAAAAGATCTGGAGCAGGTGCAGCGAGAGCAGAAGATCTTAAATAGGGTCTATGCTGACTATCAGCAATCGTTTCTCTTTACTCAAGCTTTCGAACCACCGCTGGCAAGTAAAATTACTAGTATCTATGGTACCCGGAGAATCTACAATAACAAAAAAAAGGGACAGCACTTAGGGACTGATTATCGTGCGGCAATTGGCACTCCGATTGTTGCTGCCAATAGTGGCGAGGTTGTTTTGGCCCGTCATCTATTTTTTACTGGTAACACTGTGATTGTCTCTCATGGACTATCCATTTTCACTGTTTATGGCCATCTATCCAAACTCTTTGTCTCTAAGGGAGATCGAGTTTTGCAGCGTGATCTGCTGGGAGAGGCTGGAGTTTCAGGACGTGTGACTGGGCCTCACTTACACTGGGGAGTGAAGGTCAATGGAAATTGGGTGGATGGTTACTCTTTGATTCGAGAAACGGCAACAGATGATTCAGCTTCAAATTGATCCTCAGATTTCAGAAAGCCTGTCACGTTCATTTTTACGTCGCCATCAGCGTTTAATTGAGATAAAAAGTTTTTTGTCAAACGACTGTTCCGCTGCCAAGTGGGGGAGAATTAACCTCTGTCTGGCCGATCGCTTCTCTCAATTTATCTTAGCAGGGGGAGAGTTACATTCAGATTGGTATGTTGTGTTGGGAGCAGAGGAAAGTGCTATTGACCGCTCATCTCTCAGCTCTTCCTCAGAACGAATTGTATGGGGAGAGGAGACCAACGGGTTTGAGCTAGAAAAGTTGGTTGAGGGACTGATTAATCTGTTAGAGGTTAACGCTCTTACCTCCTTAAAAACGCAAGCATGGAAAAATCGTCAGGAGTTGGAGAGGGTTGGACGCCCTTTTTATCAGCAGGTAGTAAAAGGGGAAGGGGATAGTAATACTCTTTTACCGATAGAGCAACTTGAAGACATTATCGAACTGTTCTCTCAAGTGACGACCATTAATGTTTTAGACCAGGTAATGGAGCTGCTTAATCAATTTCAGACTTGTCATCATCTAGGGGGAGAGATTATCTTTTTCTCACCGCTAGAGCTCCATCATCAGTCGATTGAATTGGCCAGAACTGTTACTCCATATTTACTCTCCTCGGCAGCACCGGGGGAGGAGGAGCACTATCTATGTTGGTGTAGTGCTGATGATGCCAATGACAGTCAAGCGGCGGCCCCTCTTCTTCACTGGCCGTTAGTTAAAGTCGTTGAGAGCTTTTTTTTCCATATCAATAAAACTACCTCCACCGACCAATGTCCAGCTGATCTGTCATTGGTTCTTGGTCGGTTGGAGCTACCGGTGGTATTAATTAGTGGCCAAGGTGAGCTGCTACTACAAAATGATCCCTTTCTCTCCCTGGCCATCTTTCCCGGTGAGTGTTTAGAGCTGAGTGATGGGGCAAAGGTGGAACGTAATAGTGTTGTCTATAAAGTTATCCATCAGAAGATCTCAACCGTAGATGGTGCAGTTCACTCTTTTGTCTTTTTAACTAGTGATGAGCCAGGTCTTAAATATCCCAATATCTCATCCTCTGAGTTAGGTATCATCTCCTCGTCTATTGCCCATGAATTGAATAACCCGCTGGCGGGAATGTTGGCGGCAATTACCTTATTACTGGATGACCAGTGGGATCAAGGGACTAAAGATTCAATGTTGGAGATGCGGGCCAGTGCTACTCGTTGCAAACGGTTGGTCGAGATATTTTTAGGATTTTCTCGTTCTTCCCCTCGTAATGAGGTGGAGCAAGAGATGGTAAACTCTTTTGAGCAGGCGATGGAGTTATTAAGGTTTAGGATGATTGAGTCCAATTGTCTGTTTGATATTGAAAAAGAGATTTTAGATAAATTTGATCATCAGGTTAATGGATCAGTGACCACGATGATCTTCTATCTACTATTTAACCAATTGATTACTTCGATGTCCCATCAACAGCTAGTTACTCCTGAGAGAGGAGATGAGGGTAGTAACGGAAAGGGAGTGGAAGGAGTTCTAACTCAGAAGTCTGATGAAGTGTTGATCGCTCTCTTTTTCTCCAGTCAGTTGCAGGTTATGATCGAGCGTACCAAGCTAATCAACTATCTCTTGGAATTAGAGAGGCTTAAACTTACGATCCACTGCAGTCAGGGAGGACGAGTGGAGTTCTCTTTGCGTTAGTTGATTTTGGCAATAAAAACAGTGTATTTAGATATGCTCTCTGGGGTAGCTATAGGCCAATCCCCCTTGCTTGATTAGCTGCTCCATCTTGGCATGAAATTTTTGAGGAGTCTCTAGGGGGAGATGTCCATCAAAGAGTAGGAGCTGCGGGGATGTCTTATCCTTCCAGATAGAGTTAAAGATGAAGTCCTGTAGTTGAACCGGAAGCTCTATGTTTTTCTTCTTTGAATCCCCCATTCGACTACTTCTTGAGCGAATGAATTGCATCAATTTCTTCTGATGGGCCGGATATCTAAATGTTAGAGCAGAACGGTTGTTTAGCATTTGTAGTGGATAGATCAGATACTGCTCGGGGACTAAGTGAGGAACAACAATAAATTGTGGTAGCTTGTTCTCATTTTGTCGCCTCTTCTTTTCCTCCAGAGCTGGAAGGTGAGTGGCATATAGGTGCTCCACAATCTCCTGGCGCTTAAGGGGGGTCAGCTTACTAAAGAGTGTATTGAAATGAATCACTCCCTCTAATAGGGTTCCGAAGAGACGAATGGAGACGATCTTCCAGTTTAAAGTTGTAAGTTGCTCAAACAGTGTGCTCTGCTCATCCTGGCCATTGATGCAGGGGAGGGCGTAGAGAATTACTCCCTTCTCTCCTTTGATCGAGATTAAGTGGGGGACAGATATTTTTTGGATATGCCGGACAACCTCATTGGCACTGTATTCATCGCTGGAAAGATTAATTCGATCCAGTTCGTAACGGTTACGAGGGTAGTAGATGTGGTTGAGCTTGGTGATCCGTTTATCAATAAAGATATGTAGGTAGTTGATTAGCAGCTGGGCGGTCGCCATGGCATCGTCCAATGCTCGGTGTGCTTTACGATGTTTAATACCAAATATTTTGCTCATATAGTTTAGATTGGTATTCATTAAGTTAGGTATCAGATATTTGGTCATAAGATTGGTGCAGATACTGGGATTTTCCAGTGGTGGGCGACCTAGTCTGGTTAGCACGGAGTTAAAAAAAGGAATATCAAATGAGGTATTATGGGCAACAAGGATAGAGTCCCCCATAAATTCACAGATTTGGTCAATCATCTCCTCAATTGCCGGTTCTTTCTTGAGGTCGCGAGGACGGATCGAAGTTAGTTTTTGGACAAAATCAGGTATTTTAACTGTGGGACGAATTAGAGAGCTCATCTGGTCAACAATCTTTAGCTCTTCAATGATAACCAAACCAATCTCAATGATCTGATCATGTTCCTGATTGCCCCCAGTGGTCTCTAGATCAAACACACAGAAACGCAGTGGTGTGATTAGCTCTGAGGCAGCCGATTTTGTCTGCACCTTTTTCATTTTAAAATCTTCTCTAGCTCTTGTTGGTTAAGTGCTCACTGGAGAAAGCTTGTGGAATTAGTTCTGCCAATTCCATCATCTGCTCACCCCCCTGTTGGTTGCCAAAGGTAATTTCCATTGTGGGATTGCCAAACTCAACCATAACTTGACGACAGAGTCCACACGGTGGCCAGCCATCTCGGCTGTAGACATAGAGTTGTTCAATCTTTTTATGACCTTGGCTGACTGCTTGCCAAATTGCCACCCGTTCAGCGCAAACGGTTGCACCATAACTGGCATTTTCAATGTTGCAACCTGTAAAAATAGCTCCATCTTCAGTCACTACTGCCGCCCCGACCTTTACCTGGGAGTAGGGGGAGTAAGCCTTCGCTGCCGCTTCAAGCGCCAGAATACGTAGTTGTGCGGTGGTGACATTAGTGCTTTTCACACTACTCATTCAGGTTTTCCATCTTCTTGATACTGTCAGTTAGTAGCTGACTGAAGCGAGACATCACTTTGCGCGCTTCAATTTTAATATCTTCATGTTTTAAAGTAACATTCTTCATCCCTGCTGCCATATTGGTAATACAGGATACTCCACATACTTTCATTCCCAGGTGGTTGGCGGCAATTGCCTCGGGGACAGTACTCATCCCCACCATATCGGCACCCAGAGTACGTAACATCTTAATCTCCGCTGGTGTCTCATAGGTTGGCCCTTGTAGGGCACAGTAGATCCCACTTTTTAGATTAAAGTCCATTTTACCTGCCACCTCTTGCATCAGAGAGCGCAGTTTGGGGTTGTAGGTTAGAGTCATATCAGGAAAGCGAGGGCCGAGCTCATTTAGGTTAGGACCAATCAGCGGGTTGACTCCCATCATGTTGAGATGATCTTCAATTAGCACTAGGTCGCCGGGAGTATAGTCGAAGTTGATACCTCCGGCCGCATTGGTTAAAATCAGTGTCTCTATTCCTAGCGTCGCCAGAGTTCTAACTGGAAAGACGATCTCTTCTGTTGGCAGACCTTCATAGACATGAAGCCGGCCCTGTAAAACTGCAACTTCCACCGCTCCAACTTGGCCTAAGATCAATCGACCTTCATGTCCTTCAACTGTGGTGTTGCGAAAAAATGGAATATTGGAGTAGGGGATAACTGTAGTATTCTCAATTTGATCTACAAAGGCACCTAATCCGGATCCTAGCACAATCCCCACTGTGGGGGTGGTCTGCTTAATTCCCTGAATATATTTTGCTGCAGTTCCTAGTTTCTCATACATGATTCTATCCTTAAGTCCTGTATTTAACTCCACTCAATCTCTTGTTCAATAATTAGCTCGACTTTTTTAGCTGGCTTTTTAGGGGCAATCTTGATCACACGACTGGTGAAACGATCGCTTAATTCATCTTTTTGCCCCATCTGCTCCACGTGGTGATGGATGGTCAATAATGGCTCTCCTTCAGTCACTCTCTCCCCTAACTTATGGTGAAAGGTGAAGCCAACGGCCATATCGATCTCCTGATTGGCCACTTTACGCCCTCCACCGAGCTCAACTAACATATGGCCAATCTCTTCGGTGGCAAAAGAGGTGATAAATCCACTCTTGGGAGCAGTAACTACACTTTTTAAGTTGGCCTGAGGAAGGAAGGAGTAGTTATCGACGGTGCGAATATCTCCTCCTTGACGTTCTATAAGTTGTTTAAACTTTGTAAGGGCCGCCCCACTCTTAACTGCCTCTTTAGCCTTTTTAACTCCAGCGGCAACACTCTTACTTTTTCCGGCCAGATGAATCATCCCTCCGGCCAGCTCAATTGAGAGCTTGGTTAGATCACTTGGGCCACGTCCTTTGAGGGTTTCAATACTCTCCATTATCTCTAAACTATTTCCAACGGTATTGCCCAAAGGTTGAGACATATCAGATAGGATGGTGATGATATTTTTATCAAAACGCAGTGCTGTTTGGCGCAAACTTTTGGCCAGACGGCGGGCATCGGCCTTGCTCTTCATAAAGGCTCCATTGCCGACTTTAATATCCATCACTAAGCCACTAGCTCCTTCGGCCAGCTTTTTGCTCATAATCGAAGCTGTAATTAAAGGGATAGAGTCTACTGTGGCGGTGACATCTCGCAGAGCATAGATCAGGCCATCTGCTGGAGCGATCTCTCCGGTTTGGCCAATTAGCACCAGACCATCTGCCAATAGTTGCTGTTTAAATCGTGCTAAAGTGAGGGAGGTCTCGATTCCCCTGATCGACTCAATCTTATCAACAGTACCGCCGGTATGGCCTAAACCTCTGCCGGCAATCATTGGGACCTTCACACCACACGCAGCAGCAATTGGCGCTAAGATAAAAGAGGTTTTATCTCCAATTCCTCCCGTTGAGTGCTTATCAACAATGTCAGTATCACTTTCAAACTCTAGCTTACTGCCAGAATAGAGCATCGCATCAGTTAGATCTGCTGTCTCTTTAGTATTAAAGCCATTTAGATAGATCGCCATTAACAGGGCACTCATCTGGTAATCTTTTATATCACCTGCTACTAGCCCTTGGATAAACTGGTGAATCTCCTCTGTGGAGAGTGGGTGACCGTCGCGTTTACGCATAATTGTTGCGGATGGGTCAATCCTTACAATCTCCTGTCCGATAATATTGGCTTCCTCCATCATACTAAAACTACCTCCCAAAAAGAGTAAATTGGGCAACTTCTTTTGTTGTATTGCAGAGTATACTGTAATAGCATAGTATTGATATGTCTCGAATATTATACCGATACTTGGTAGTCAAATTTCTGCTATTAGCTCTGCTTTTGATGCAGGCTCCCTCTGCGTTACAGGCTCAGGAAGCTGGGGGTGGCGGCGGAGGAGGAGAAGATCTATTTGCCAACTCGATGCAGGATATGATGATTGTTACCGGCGCTGGAGTCGGAGGAGCTATTTTAGGTCTCTCTACTCTCTCATTTGTGGAGGAGCCCATGGATCATATGAAGAATATTCTGGTAGGAGGGGCCCTCGGGATTATTATCGGTGTTGCTATCGTCGCAGTCAACCAAGCCGATATGAGTCGTGATAGCTATCTAAAGAATGCTGGTTACCGCTCAGATCCTGCTTCGTTACGGCCACTCCAGCAGGATAGAAGGGAGGGGCGTCTGCGACGTGCTTTGGCCCAAAAAGGACAGCTTATATCTACTCCGCTCTTTTTTAACTACTCTTTGACCTTTTAGGATGCAACTGATCTCTTTGGCCGGACTCTTCTTACTAGTGTTCATCGCCTATCTCCTCAGCAATAATCGAAAAAATATTAAGTGGCGAGGTATTGCAACTGGTATTTTGTTACAGCTAGTTTTTGGGGTGATAATTCTAAAAAGTGATATTGGAGCAGCTATTTTTCAAGGGGCCAGAGAGCTCTTTACTGCCACTCTCTCCTTCTCAGATCGAGGAGCCTCTTTCATCTTTGGTGGACTGTCTGATCGTGAAAAAATTGGCTTTAGTTTTGCCACCATGGTGCTACCCACCATCATCTTTTTTAGCTCTGTAATGAGTGTTCTATACCACTTGGGGGTAATGCAAATACTGGTTAGGGCCGTTGCTTGGGTGATGGTTAAGGTGATGGGGACCTCCGGGGCCGAGTCATTGGCGGCGGCAGCAAATATCTTTGCCGGCCAAACAGAGGCCCCTTTAGTGGTTAGGCCCTATATCGCTTCCATGACTAAAAGTGAGTTGATGGCCTTGATGACTGGAGGAATGGCAACTGTCGCCGGAGGGGTTCTGGCCGCCTACGTTGGAATGGGGATAGATGCTGGACACCTCTTGGCCGCTTCTGTCATGTCGGCGCCAGCGGCCCTCGTCTGTGCCAAGCTGCTGATCCCTGAGAGTGAGGAGCCGATAACTCGTGGAGATGTAAAGTTAGATCTGCCTAAAGGGAGTGTTAACATTATTGATGCTGCTGCGACTGGTGCAGCAGATGGGTTGAAGCTGGCCTTTAACGTCGCTGCAATGTTGATGGCGTTTATTGCCATTATTGCTCTGTTGAATGCTGCTCTCTCTTGGATGGGGGGGCTGTTTGACGCTCCTCAGTTAAGTTTGGAGCTTATTTGTGGATATCTATTTGCCCCCTTCGCTTTTATCTTGGGAGTTCCCTGGAGCGATATTTTTGCGGTGGGAACACTATTAGGTAAAAAGTTAATATTAAATGAATTTGTCGCCTATTTGGATCTTCAACAGATGGTAAAGGCTGGGGAGTTGTCTCCTCGTTCAGTGACAATTGCTACCTATGCTCTGTGCGGCTTTGCTAATTTCTCTTCGGTTGCTATTCAGGTGGGAGGGATCGGTTCACTGGTTCCAGAGCGTCGAGAGGACTTTGCCCGCTTGGGATTTAGTTGTCTAGTTGGTGGGACACTGGCATGTCTGATGACTGCTGCTGTTGCCGGGATGCTAATTTAGTCAAAAGAGTAAAACAACATTATTAGATATAATTACGAATTAAGGTCAAAAAGATGGGAAAAGATCTAGTCATAACACAGACATTAAATGAGTGTCGGGCCGCCTTGATTGAGAACGGTGAAATTTTAGACTACTTGATGGAGCGTGGTGGAGAGCGGGATCAGGATACCCCTAAAGTGGGGAATGTCTATCTTGGTCGAGTATCCAAAGTCTTGCCAGGAATGCAGTCCTCTTTTGTAGATATCGGTCACAAACGAGCCGCTTTTCTCTATGTGGATGATGCCTACCTTCCCTCGGTGGAAGAGCAGCAGGAGATGGCCAAACGGACTAAACAGGAGCGGGAGAAAGAGACCCACGGTAGTGGTAAGATGATTCCGGATGAGATGAGCACTCTGTCTGAAAGTGTTGATATGAAGTTCCGTCCTGAGATGCCGATCGAGAATTTTTTGAAGGAGGGAGACCAAGTGGTGGTCCAAGTGGCCAAGGAGCCAATCTCCACTAAAGGGCCACGAGTCACCAGACATATCTCTTTGGCCGGACGGCATGTGGTATTTATGCCTTTTATTGATCATACCGGGGTCTCTAGAAGAATTGAGAATGAGACCGAGCGGGCCCGCTTAAAAGATATTTTAGAGTCGATACGTCCTGAGGGAAAGGGGGTTATTGCCAGAACCGTTGCCGAAGGACGCTCTTATAAGACCTTAAAGGGTGACTTTAATATGCTGGTTAAAATTTGGAAGGAGATGGAGCGGAAGGTGACTAAAGCTAGTAAGGCACCAGCACTGTTACATCTAGACCTGAATTTTATTCAACGGGTTTTAAGAGATATTACTGATCAGGATGTGGATCGCATCTTGGTTGATTCTCGGGATAATTTAAAAGAGGCAGAGAAGTTTATCTCTAAGTATCTGCCAGCGATGAAGGGTAAATGTACGCTCTATGATGGGGATGCTCCCGCTTTTGAGCACTTTGGAATTGATCTAGAGATTGAGCGTGGTTTGCGCAATAAAGTATATCTGCGTTCAGGTGGCTCCTTAAACGTTGATCAGACAGAAGCGTTAGTCTCGATCGATGTTAACACCGGCAAATTTGTTGGCCGTAAAAATTTACAGGACACAATTTTGCAGACAAATTTAGAGGCGGTGAAGGAGATCTGCTACCAGTTACGCCTACGTAACTGTGGTGGTATAATTATTATCGATTTTATTGATATGGAGAGAGAGGAGCACCGGGAGACAGTCTATCAATCCTTATTGGAAGCGCTGAAGAAAGATCGCTCTAAAACTAATGTGCTGTCCATCTCGGCACTAGGGCTAGTCGAGATGACACGGAAGCGAACTCGTGACACATTGATTAGGACCATGACCGGGGAGTGCCCCTACTGTGAAGGGAGTGGTAGGGTAAAATCCACTCTGACGGTCTGTTATGAGGTGGTACGTGAGTTAACCAAACTCTTACAGCGAGAGGAGGGGTTAAAGAGGGTCTCGATCTATGCTCATCCGGAGGTGACCGCCAAACTATGTGGTGAGGAACTCGACCTGATTGAAACATTAGATAAGAGTTTTCGACCGACTCTGGTTATTCGCTCAGAGAATAGTTATCACATCGAGCAGTACGAGATATTTCCTCAATAGTGTAGAGTAATTTAACTCTTACTTAACTCCTCCAAACCATACATCAATCACTCTTCCTTGCACTTGCTTTTTGCCTTTTTTATATTGAAAAGTGCTGGATTGGCGTAGCTCGGCACGGTTGGCAACCTTGGTAAAGCTGGATGGGGCATTGTTATATCCTAGATTAATCGAGGTAACCCCCTTCTCCTTTAGTTTTAATATCTCTTTTTTACTGGAGATGCCATCACTATTTTTGTCGGCCCACAGAACCAAGGAATTGAAAATAGGATCTAGCTTATTAATCACCCCATCCCTATTTTTATCATGGGTACGAAGTGACTCAAAGCCGTTACTTACTCCATCGCCATCCTTAAATAGCTGAGAGGCTTCACGAATCTCTCCATTACCATATCGATCAATCGCCAAAAAATATCCCGGGGCACTCTTCTCTGGCCAGTAGATAAGTGAAAGATCGGGGTAGAGTGGAAAGTGGCTAATGCCAGTAAAGCTAGGCCGCTTTTTACTAAAAAATAGCATTAACGGTGAGTAGAAGCTACCGCAATAAGAGTTTATTCCCAAGAACGTTGGTTGGATTGTTAAACAGTTCTCGTTACTGTTCCAGTTGATGGTTTTAAAGTGTGATTCACTAATTAGATTTTGTGCTTTGGAATGTGATGGATCACTTCCATCACTATCCAGTTGGTCAAAGTGTAGCTGGACTGTCGCCTGGCCGCTACCAGGAGTTGTTACATATCTATTGCTACGCCCTTCCCGTAGACGATCTCGTCTGGGGTAGTTTGCATTATTCCACTCTACACTCACCAGATTGCGGTTAGCATAAACCCCATTTGGTTCTCCAATATCTCCTGAAACCGCGACTCTACTGCTCCATCCCATAATCTCCTTTTTTAGGCCACAAGTTACACGTCGGTTGTACTTGACCCCATGGTTATGGCTGGTGTTGTATGCAGATGCACTGGTAAGATCTAACTTCCGAAGGTATTGGCAACTCATCTCGCTATTGAGATCACCTTCGCTGGCCGGGTCATTGCTCTCCTCTGGGCCACTAGCAGTACGAGTACAGTTAAGGTGTCTTTGTACACGTCTTTGACGTGAGTTTCTAAATACTGTTTTCTTAACCCCATTCTCATCTGCTGCCTGTTGACTATTTAGATAGTTGCTATTGCAATAAGCATGATTCCAAACCTCCGCTCCATTTGCCTTCTTGGCAATTACCTTACAATCCACCTCATAGGAGTCTTGGCACAAGTAGTGGACATAGATAACTTCTCCATCTGGTTTGACGATTGGGCAATCTACATGGGAATTAGTGTGTGCGTTATCCCAAGTACAGATAATGCCATAGTTATCTGGCCAAGTAGTCTCAACTGGAAAGGTTATTTGAGATGTATTGACAACATCCCCATTGCCCAAGGTAATCTCCATTCGAATCGGTCCACCGTTTGGATTTATCTGCTTCCCTCCTCCTCTTAGGTTTTTACCTCGGCATTGTGGTTGAATTTCAATACGTAGAAAATCACTGCTATTACTGTTGCAGGATGGAGACTCAGAGATGGTACCGATGGGAATACTCTCAGCGGTGTCAGTGGTTGGAGTGGCATTACCCGCTAATAGATTATTGGAAGCTAGGGAGGCCGCAAGAACCAACAGCAATACCAATAGAATTGTCTTGTTGGCTTGATTTTTCATTGTTAACTCCCAGATCAACTGTGCGAAATAATAGATTTTACTACTCTTAATTTTAAATTACTTTGCCATTATCTCAAAATTTTTTATGGTATTAGTTGGGATATTACTTAAAGTAGTTCAGGGTGTAGCCAATACTAGGGGAGGAGATTGACTCTCGATAGAACTTTAAATCTTTAATATCACTAGCAATTAAACGTTCTCTCCACTCCTTTTTACCACTACTGGGGGGGAGCAGTTCAGCTCGCATCAGCTTTCCAGTCAACTGCCTCTTTTTTATGGCAGCTTTTAGTCGATAACGGATCACTTTAACCGCTACTACCTTGATATAACTAGCAAGGCTTGGCTCATAGGGCATATTTTGAAAGAGATCTTGAGCAGTTACTATTTTTGCCCCACTCCTTATATCGACTCCTTGATAATAGCGGTTATCAGCAACTAACTGAGCGGTGGGAAGTTGATCATCTTCTGGTACCCAGCCCATAATTGCAATTTGTCGAGGCAGTCTTCCTGTTCGATAAACATACTCTGGGTTGTATACCACCAGTAGGTTTCCATAGCGCCAAGGAGTATCTTCCATTAGAGATAGTTGGACTGCTTCACTCTCTCCCCCTTGTCCATAGTTAAGTCCTTGGTAGTTATCTCCCTGGTAGGCATGTTCAGGTCGAAGTATCTTGGGCAGTCCTCCTTTGTTGCTGCTATTTACTATAATCAGGTATAAGGGGGAGGAGAAATCCCCCTCTTTGCTTGGCATTGAAAGAGTAAGGTTACGACTGCATGTTCCATCTGTTTGAAGGCAGAGACCGTCAACTTTATGATCAAAAAATGATAGCTGCTGATCATCTAATTGAGTAGCATTGCCCAGTGAATACTGAGCTCCCAATAGGTCTTGTTGCAAAATTCTTCCCACCATAATCTCTTGTGAAGTTTGAAGAATACTCTCCTCCGCCTTTTTTGTTGAACGTTGAATTATCTCTGAAAGTTGAATTATACCAATAGTTAGTACGGCAGAAATTCCCATCGCAATTACTAGCTCGACCAAGGTAAATCCTTGAGAGTCCCAAGGGAGTGGCGCTTTGTGGTTTATGGCATCTGCTCCTTTCATTGACTACATTCCCCTGATAATAAATGGAAAGTCTTGGTAGAGGCCTTTGATCATCTTGGGATGGCTGACTCGAACGATTAGACGGTAGATTCCACGGTAGCCGGTTAGTGGTGTCAGAATATATCCCAAACGGCCAGAGCAGCCGGAACGGCCAACTTGGTGACACTCATCGATGGAAGAGTAGAGGGCATACTCATCCCAAGCCATTGGTAGCATCTTTTCCAACTTTTCTTTGGTTATATTGTTAAAAAAATCATTAGGGTTAAAGGTGATCTGGTAGAGGTGGGGGCCACTACGGATGCTATCTACAATTTGGAGTACCGTTCTCTCCAGTGCCATTGCGTTGCGCGTTTTGCTTGTATGGTATTCGATAAAGTCTGCGCCTCCTAATAGCCCATATAAAGTGACACCAACTACTCCAATTGTGATCATAATTTCTAGGAGAGTAAAGCCAGCGGAGCGAAGATCTCTCATAGTCTGGCCTCCTTTATTCCTAGAATAGCGCTACGAAATCGCCTGAAGCGTTCCTGCACTTTTGATTGGGTATCAGTCGGATTGATAGATTCTGGAGCAATTCCTATCTCAGGATCAATGGTTGTCCAGTTGAAGTTGTTAATGTTTGTAAACTGAAGAGGGCTACACGCTAACTGTCTTTGGCGCTCTCCATCACTGATAGTCGTAGACCATGGAACTTTGCTACGATTGTTGCATCCACTACCATTGATACCTAAGGAGGGATGTTGCTTTAGCAACTCAATCGCCTGAGAGTCCCATAGGGAGTAGAAGTAGACCCCTTGGTCAGTGGCGGTAGGGTCGATGCTGATATTATTCACCACCATCGTTCCGATAAAGTAAATAGGGGTATCTCTGGGTTCAACAATTAAGTTGACACAGACATAGTCGCCGAAGACAAGGTCGGTGGTAGATTTGACCACACAGTTATTCATAATTGAACGGGTGATCATCTTCCCTTTGACACACTCCAATTGATCGTCTGCAACTTGGCTTTGATTGGTGATGGTATAATCACAGAAGTAGAAAAAATCACTAGGGTCATTATTCATATCTCCATCACCATCCCGATCATCTAGATGAGGAGGGTTCCAGTTAAGATTGGAAACATCAATGTTGGGGGAGAGGGCGGAGAACATCCAGGAGAATGGACTATGTTTGGTAAAGGAGATATCCCAATCTATCACTTTGTCGCCGGCTGCGGAAAGGGCACCACACTCTTGATCCCATTGGTCTCTTACTGCTAGTGAGGGAATATTTGTCTTAGATTCATTGCGAAGAGGGTTATCAGGGTCGTAGCGTTGATTAATAAAAGTGCTATCTCCCTCATATGCTGCTGCATTGGAGGAGATCGTTGCCCACGGCTTCACTTGGCCCAAGAGCCCTGAAATGGATATTTCCGTTCCGTCAACTCTGCCTACGAGTTGAATTGTTTCAGCTGAATGGTCTATTTTTAAACGTAAGGTATTCGATTTTCCGACTACTCTTTCTAAGTTGGGCCCAGGTAGATGTCCATCTGCAGAATTGGAGGAGCGAACCTGTCCAATCGAGATGGGCATATCTGCTACCAGCAGTTGTAGATCAATAGAGTCAAGGTGAGATAGTATTGATTCGCTTTTAGTTAGATTAGACTTATTCTCAATGGTAATCTTTAAACTAGACTGGTTGGTCCAAGTAAGAGCTCCCTCTATTTGAAGCGTTGGGGGATCACTGATTATCTGACTGGCTTGATCTTTTAGACGGTTTAGATTTGTGGTGATCTCCTCTCCTAGCTCTGTAAGCTCTGAAAAGAGAGTATGGCAATCGGGTAGGGCGGCAGTATTACAGTCAATGGTGGCGGATACAGGGCCGATCCAGCCGCAAGCAGGGTGTTGGCGATTTAGCTTGCCTGGACTACAGAGAACCTCTATCCCGACAGTCTCTTTAAGTGTTTCTCCTGCACCATAGTTGAGATATTCTTGCGTATTATTTCCCAGACCACCCTCTAAGATTGTCTCCATGTTGACATACTCTTGGATGAAACTCACTCCAGGGTAGGTAAAACTGGATAGGTTAAGGAGTACAGGAGTGTTGGTATTAACGGGTATTTTGCCAAGAAGTTCTGTTTGAACCCGGTCAACATCAACTAGTATCAATTTATGGCCGCTTCCCAGTCTTCCAATGGAGATATTCCAAGTATCATTACTGTCATTAATTACTGAGGTAAGTCTGGCATCGTGATAGCGGTAGCCAATTAGTGCTGCCAGAAATGGAGTATCTTCATCTTTAGGAGTGATGATCTCACTTCGAATTGCCATCTGTTCTAGGTCAAGATTGGTTGGCGCAGTAATATTGGTAGGAACACTAATGTTATTTATTAGCTCAGTTTTAAACCCTAATTTGGAGAACTCGTTAAAGAGGGAGTTCTGTCCATAGGGGCCACAGCAGAGTCCAAGCTCCAGCTCCCACACTGCTTGATAGGTGGAGTCATTGATACTAATTGGTTTGATATAAAGCTGGGAGTTGGCAGTGTACTTAGGCTCTTCCACTAAAAGTTTTCTTTGGGTACAGAGCCCTAAAAGATCAGGGCTAGGTGGAGTATAGTCTGTATCAAAAAGATAACTTAATCCCTCATCTATCTCACTATCCAGCTTGATTCCCCCCAGTAGTCCACCAAACAAGTAGTCTCCACTGGCCCCTCGATATTCAGTATGGAGCTGGTCATTTGCGCCACCAAATGAGCGTGGGGCGTAGGTCGCACCATTCTGGGTGATGACACCACCTCCTAGGATAACTCGCCCATGAAAGGTGAGATTATGAAACTCTTCTGCAGGAACTTCTAAATTACCTTCAATATAGATAGGTCCCTGAAAATGGATGCCTTGAGATAGGTTATTGGCCTTAGGCGTAAGCATGGATCCAATTTTGAAATTTCCCCCTTTAATCAGGGCAAATTGGTTAAGTAGACGTGGGTAGAAACCGACAGTCGCTTTAATTGTTCGTTCTGAAAAATTTCTACAGCTCGGACCGAGGGATAGTTTCTTGGGATTCTGAGTGATATCAATATTTAAAATGGTCTCTTGACCAGTTGTCATTCGTGATTTGCTAATATTGATTGTGAGTGAGGTCAGGCAGCGGGCAATTAGAGCGTCTGAGGTCATCAATCGCATAGGGTGGCCTGCAGGTAGGCGATTAATGTCGGTAAAGTCAACTGTTACCCCTGGATCAGCATCAGGATTTTTACGTAGAGTGGTTAACTCAATCGGACAATCTACACAGTACCCTTTTCCGCCATTGGCCAAGGGCTGGGACATCTCTTGAATGGCGTTAGACGAGAATAGAAAACGCTCGAGGTTTCCCCAGTGAACCAGTTCAATGGTTGGGTCACAGGCCCCCTCTTCGCAAGCACCGCCGCAGGTGAGATCTTTCCCCCAGTCATCTCCCATACACCAACGCTCTTGAATGGCGTAAATGGTGTAGTCGAGGACACCTCTTAGTAGTTGACGGCTGTTGATCCGAGCATGGAACTGCTGCTTCTGTTTACGAAGCATCGGTAACAGATCTTGGACATTCATCACATAACCGACGGATGCCATAGAGATCAAACCGATCAAAGCCAGCAAGCCAAATCCTCGCTGTCCAGCTATAAGTAATCGCAGACGTCGTACGCGCATGATACTCTCTTGTATAAATCGCGTCGTGATATAAAAAATTACTTCTCTTGTTGTTCTCTTCCTAAGATATAGCTAGCACCGGCAATCGCTCCTAAGCAACCACCAATTACCGGAGTGGAGAGGGCCAAACCAGTCGCCATTATTGGCAGAAGTGCCGCACCGGCGATGGTCGGAACGGTTATGGTCATTACTCTATTCCAGGAGATATCTTTTATATTTTGATCCCAAGTTGGTTTTGATTTAACACTTGGTGTCGGGTTACTTTTGCTCTCGATCGTCGCAAGAGGAGCTGTTTGAACTGCTTCACTCTTGTTCATCGGAGTAATTTGGGGAATCGCTTCATCCATCCAGACCCGTCTTTTGGTAGTGGCAGGAGTGGCTTTAGCTGTTTCACGGGCAATGTAGTCATCGATGTTTGGCATTAATCTATCCTCGTCTCAATCTGGGCACTTTGGTGGTCGTGCCGTTGGTTTAGGGCAATAAGTTCATGGGTAACTAGGTCAAAATCCTCTTTGGCAGTTGAGCGGCGATTAAAGATGGACCTTCCTTGCATGATGGAGTTTTTTAGCTCACTACTGGTGCGAATATAGTTATGCATCATCTGCTCGGTAAACTCTTGGTAACACTGCTGGAGCAGTTGGTGCGCAGAGCTCTCACGGCCATCAAAGCGGGAAAATAGAATTTTTACTGGAATAGTACGCTCTAAAAATTCTGAAGCAACAAACTCCAGCTCCTCCATCGTCTTTTTCAAACCCGACATACTAAATTTGTCCGGATTGATAGGTAGTAGTACTAGGTCTGCGGCACAGGCGGCAGCGGTATTGACCGCTCCCAGACTTGGCCCTGTATCAATTAAGATCAAGTCGTATTGATCTTTAATCTGATTTAGGTATTTTGAGACTGCCTTACCGATATTTCTTCCTCCGGTAGTTAGAGTCTTATCTAGTACTGAGTTATTTAGATTTGAGGGGATGAGATGAAGTGTTGGAGAGATTGCCATCACCGTCTCTGCGACTGTTGCCTTATCCTCCACCACATCTACCCACACTGCTCGCTCTTCACTTTTTTGGTTAAAGGCGAGAGAGAGATTTGCCTGTTGATCTAGGTCGATACAGAGTACCTTTAAGCCAAACTGAGAAGCTCTAATTGCGATATTGACTACTGCGGTTGTTTTTCCCACCCCACCCTTTAGCATTTGAACGGAGACTATCTGACGTTCAGGGTAGTGGTAGTCGCATGAGGTAAGGTAGCGACGAACGTCTTTAGGGTAGAGGTAGAGTCGTCCTCCACTGATGACTGGATTGATATTTTTCTCTTTCAGCTCAAGGTGCAGGGACTTACGATCCTGTTTTAAGAACTGGGCCAGATCATGTGTACCTAGCATAAAATCATCCATGGGCAAATTCTCCACCTATCACCTCCCTATGATAAAAATCGAGATGCGACCTAAATAGTCAAAATTCAATATACGCATCTTGTTAATCTTAAGAGATTAGAAAAAGCTTGGGCAAGTAAAATATTAGAAAGATTCTAATTCTTCCGCTTTTTTTTGCTCTGTTGGGGCTGGGTTGGTTGCACTAGCATCTCTCGATGGTGGGGGCAGCTTTGCAATCTCAGGAGAGTTGTTACTTTCATTAACTGCCAAGGGGGTGGTCTCCGTTGGCAGTTCACTTGCGGCTGGAAGTTTAGGGGCATTGGATGGCATCACCATCCGCACTTGAGGCATCCTCTTTTTGACCATTGGAGCAAGCTTCGAGATGGGGGTAATCGGCTTTAATGGCGGGGCAAAGGTATCTTCTTTATTGAGGCTTAACATCGTCCCATACGAGAGATACTTATTTAGCAACAAGGAGATACAGAAGATCTTTCCATGGTCAGAGCTTAAAAGTTCTCGATCCCCAGGGGCAAAAATCAAACCATCATCTTGTAGGCGCTCATTGATGGTGGCGGTGGTTTGGCAGAAATCACCTCTGGAAATGGCAGGTCTTTGGCAGTTTCCGGCCCGCTTGATTACCGAGACCGCACCAGCTCCCTCTTTAACATGAATTGGAGTACGGCAAACATCTACTACCCATTTTTTCTTTAGATACTTATAGCGCTCATGGTGGATGGTGATAGTGCATCCCTTTTTATTCACTTTTAGAATGTTTTTAGTTAGGCCAAAGGGCGCAACTTCATGAGAAGTGGTGGTGGTAAATTCACTCTTTAAACACTCAGTATAGGAAAAATCTCCCCATGAAGTCAGGGGGACTAGTAGGACCATCAAAAGTAGGAAGGAGATAGGTTTGATTAAGTTGCTGTCTTTCATCTTCATTTACACCCTTATTTTTTGTTGTGGCAATGTCAGGTTGTTGCACACTGAATAACCAAGTTTAATAGTCGGTATACTATTTGTTAACAGGTGGTAGTTTATACCGGTTTTCACAATAAATCTTAAACTTTTTTTACCCTCTCCGAAAAGCCCTTCGAGGTACTAATTTAATTTTTTTTAGGGAGTAACATTAAAGTGAAATCACGTACAACTATTCTCTCATTTTTGTTGGTTTTTCTTCTTCTGTCTTACGGCGTCGTTGCCAGCGAACGCAGTCAGGTGGCGGTCCTTTTTGATCAGTCTGGGTCAATTCGTCTCTATGACCAGAATATGGTCTCTAGGGATTGGCTAAGTCGACTAGGAAGGGTTATCAGCTCATTTGACTGGTCACAAGAGATTATCTACGCCTCCTTTGATGAGCAGGCATACCCCTTGGTAAAGCTTACCAGTAGTAGTGAACAGGATATTGCTCTTCTGATGAAGAGGTTACGTGAGACTCGCTCCAATGGGATGGTAACTGACTTAGAGGTTCCATTTCGCTATCTACAGGAGTCGGTAGACCCCTCCAGCCTAGAGTTAGTGATCATCTTCACCGATGGACGGCCCGAAATTTGGGATCGTCGTAGTGGATACCTGAGCAAAAAAGTTATGTTTGACCCTCGCTATGAGGATTTAAACCGTCAATATCAAGAACAGTTAATTGCTGGCGCTACTAAGGCCAATCTCTATCAGCAGCTAAACAGCAGTTACCATCAGAGAAATCTAGAGTTGATCGACTCTAGGTTAGATAGAGTGGGGCGACACTTGGCGGGTCGAGTTATTTTTGCTGATCTCTCCGGTGGAAGCTCAGAGTACATGCAGCAGTTGGTGGCCAAAATACGTGGCATCCATATGCCAATTAAGATGGATCTAGCACCTAAAGAGCAGCAGTGGCAGATGGACCAGCTAATTATTAGGGTTAGCGAGGTAATTCAGCAAACTAAATTTAATCAGAAAATCGCAAGAATTCGCCAAGAAGAGAGTGCTCTTCGGCAGAAGTTAGAGCAACAACGTCTAGATGAGATATCTTTAAATCGAGATATTCACTGGGCATCTCTGCTGGAACGAGAGCAGCTACTCAATATGCAGCGACAGGAAATGAAGCGTATTGTCACTGAGCGTGATCAGGCGATGGTTCGGGCCGTCACTCTGGAACGAGCAGCAAAAAGAGAGCGGGCCTTAGCGTTGGCGCAAAAACAGATTCGTGAACGAAAAATGTCTGAAGAGCGGGCATCCTTGCAAGAGGAAGCGGCGCAAAGAGAGCGGAAAGTTGCAGTTGAGCGGGATCAAGCTCTGCAGAGGGTAGCATTGCTGGCCAAGGAGCAAAACTCTGCGGTCAAGAAGGCCCATCAACGAGCAGATGAGTTAGCAGCAGCAGAGCAGCAGGTGGCCCAAGTGTTGGCCGATCGCAATCAGGCGATAGAGAAGATCGATACCCTTAACCAGCAGGTGGAGCAGAGCAGAGCAGAGATACGCCAACAGGTAAGGTCTGAAGAGGCACAGAAGAGGAAAGAGCTAATTACTCAGATGAAGCAGTTGGAGTTTAGTGCCAAAAATAGGATTGCGGAAGTTCAAGCCAATACAAAATTGGAGATTATGAAGGCCCAAAATGAGGCTGATATTAGAGTGGCCAAGGCGGAAGCTGCCGCTCAGATCGCCCAGATTCGCAGCGAAGCGATAACTAAGAGTGAGAGGATCAAGATTCGAGCTGCCAGTAATAGTGAGTTGGCCAAGGTACGTAGTACCGCTCAACAGGAGGTTATTCGGGCCCAGACTAGTGCCAACACTGAGTTGGTACGTGCAGAGAGTGCTGCTAATGTGAAAATTGCAAAGTTTGAGGCAGATGCAAATATCAAGTTGGCAAAAATGGCAGCTGACTCCAGTATGGAGTTGGTCGGTGTTAAATCAGCGACAAATAGTAAATTGGCACAGCTAACATCTCAATCCAAAGTTCAATTGGCGATTGTTAAGGCCGATGCAGATAAACGAGTCTTACACTCTCAACTAGAGCAACAGAGTGCTTTGGCCAAGGCAGATGCTAAAAATACAACTCAGCTGGCGCAGCTAACATCTCAATCCAAAGTTCAGTTGGCGACAGTCAAGGCCGATGCCAATAAACGAATTCTACACTCTCAACTAGAGCAACAGAGTGCTTTGGCCAAGGCGGATGCCAAAAATACAACTCAACTGGCGCAGCTAACATCTCAATCCAAAGTTCAGTTGGCGACAGTCAGGGCCGATGCCAATAAACAAATTATACGCTCTCAACTAGAGCAACAGAGTGCTTTGGCCAAGGCGGATGCCAAAAGTACAATGCAGTTGGCGCAGTTAGAGTCTAAGTCCAAAGTAGACCTTTCTGTAGGACAGGCTGCCCATCAGGTAATGATGGCAAAAAAACGGGCGGCAATGCAGCTGGCCGTAACGGCAGCAGAGGTTAAACAGCGACAGGCAGAGTTGGAAGCAGAGTCGGTAAATATTCAAGCAGAGAAGATTAAATCACAGTCTCTAAGCGACCTAGATATTGCTAAAAAGAATTTTCAATCTAAGCAGCATGTAATTTTAAGGCAAGCAGAAAGAAAAGTTATATTAGAAAAGGAGCGAGCTGATCGAGAAGTGGCACGAGTAAAAGCCGAGGCAGAGGCAGCACTTCATCTAGCAAATATTGATGCTCAAAAACGTATTAAACAGATTGAGAGTGAGACGGTGGTGAGAGTGGCTCAACACAAGAGCATTCAAGCTGCTGCAGATCGACGACGTCCAGTTCAAAGAGAGTCTAAAGAGGCAATCATAAGGAGAGAAGATCGTCGAAAAGCAGACCTAGCAGTGGTTAAGGCGCGTGCAATCGCAGAGATTGCTCGTGTCGAGGCTTCCTTTGCAAAAATCGAGGCCCAGACCAAGCAGGAAATTGTCAATGCACAATTAAAAAGTGATCAAGCTCATGGCATTTTAATGGCCCAAAGTATGGAGCAGATTGCGGCGATAAGTAGTCGGCTGCAGCAACGAGAAGTTGAACTTCGCACTGGCCATGAGGGGAACCAAGTTGAGCAACAGAGATCTAAAAAAGAGATATTGCAGGAACAGAGTGCCAGGAGCTTGGCCCAAGCTCAGGTCGAGGCTGGTTTGGTTCGGGAGCGAGAGCTGCAACAGAAATTGGCAGAAGCTCATGCCCAGGCCAAAGAGTCGGAGCTAAAATTACAAAGCTCTCTAAGTCGAGTTGAGCAGGCAGAGAGTAAATTGACTGCGGCCCTACTGCGAATGGATAGATTGGTGCGAAATGAACAGATTGAGAGTGCGCCAACCGTTGATCGACCACAATTAGCAGCAGAGAAGGTGGAAGCTACTGTCGAGTTTGAAAAAATAGCTGCCAAATCAAACGACTTTCCAATAATTCCTATTGACCTATCAAGCATTAAGCTGCCTGGAGATAGTGCTGTTGCCGTTGCATCAACTATCTCTATCAAGAGCAAGACTCCTGCTAGCACTGTTAGTCAGATGGTATCAGGCCAAGCCAGGCCAGCTGTAATTCCCACCGGAATTCCTACCTCTAAGGGTCAATACTCTGCAAAAGGGTTTATTGCTCTTGTTATACCGATGGTTATTTTGATGCTATATCTGCTCTATTCTCGGCCTGGCCAAGAGGGACCTAGTGGTGGAACTGGGCCCAAAGGATCTGGTGGCAGCACTCCCAATCGGATTGTTCTGCCAATCAAAAAGAGACCAGTTAAGCTTTTCTCTGATGGGGTAAGTAGCATTACCCCCAAACCTGCGACACCCGCCTTGGCCACACAGAGTAAAATAGCAACTCCTTTTAGCACATCCTTGGAAGAGTTGGGAATATCTCCACAAGTAGGGCCAGTAACGAGTCAGGCACCGGCATCTACACCTACACACTTTGTTCCCCGAGTGGTGGGGAATGCGGCATTAAAAATGGAGCTTGCCCCCCTCCCGCCACTTCCAGTGGCAAAAGGAAACTCACAAGAGAGCTCGATTGATAAGCTTACTTTGGCCCTTGGTACTATCCGTGAAGATCATGAGGATAAAAGCTTAAAACGTACTAATAGCTCAAATACACTTTCGGCACAACTAGCGCAGCAGATCTCCGATCAGGCATTTCCACAGGAGCCACAAAAACCGACAGTTGTAGAGCCTGCTTCTCCATATCTTCCTTTAGGAGGAGTGTTAAATAATCTACGGGATTCGATTGATGATATCTCTTATCAGAGTAGTGGTACAACGGAGTTGGAACTTCCAGAGCCTGAACCGGTAGTTGAGGTTATAGATAGCGTTGTAGTGGAGCAGGAAGTTAAAGAGAGTGAGCAGGATCAGAGTGAGCAGAAAAGGAAGAAGTGGTTAAAAAGTGAGAGAAAGAATATTAAAGATTTTTTTAGTGGGCGAGAGGACCTACAGGGTCGTCTGGAAGTGGAGTTGGAGAAACGTACCCTTGAGGATGATTGGTACTACCTCCAGCGAATTGATTTAGAGGAAGGAGAAGTTGAACTCTATATTCTAGATGAGACCGGAGCGGAAAAAAAGATCGTAGCGGATCAGATAACCCTTAGTGGTGTGCGCTCTCCGGTGAATGTTCTGGAGTTAGGAACCGTAGTTAAAATAGTCATCGCTGATGGCCAGAAAAAATTCGAAGTGGTTCGTTCTGATCTATATGATGGTGGCGACGATAGTACCGTTATTCTATTACGTGAATTTAAGGATAATTTTAACAGTCGCGGCAAGTGGATAGAGGTATTTAATCAGTTAAAGGAAATGAAGGAGATGGCTTAGTCTTATTGGATTATAAAGGATTATGTTAGGAGATTGATGAGGCGTTTACTCTATCAAAAGTCCATTTACTACTCAATTCTGCTGCCAGCAATTTTGGCTGGAGCAGTGTTGATGGTTATTTTAATTGGAGTACACAGCTATATTGGCCATCGACAGGAGCTGCAGGCACAACAGGAAAATCTAAGAGACATAATGACTCAAGCCAACTCATCGTTATCTCGCTCAGTTTGGGATGGTGATCAACGTGACGTTGAGTTATTCGCCGAAGGTACTCTCCGTGGAAGGGATATCATAGAGGTAGTGGTCTTTGAGAGTGCAAAAAGAGAGTGGGATACAAAATCTACCTCAGTTAAGGAGATCTATAGAACTGATCAACCCTACCATGAAGAGTACTCCCTCTCCACTCATGTTATACCTCTGATCTTAGTACAGGATGATGGTGTTTTAGTAGGACATGTTGGGGAGATGCATTTACGGGTTACTCAACGCTTTGTCCATCAGACACTAATTGAACGAGGTTGGCAACTAGTCATAGGGTATGGAGTTGCTATTGCTGTGGTTATTCTGGTGATGATGGGATTGCTCTACTACTATGTTCTCAGTAAAATGGCAGTAATGGCAAATCATTTAGAGCAGGTTGCTCCCAATCAAGATGGGCATAAATTTCTCTCCCCGGAGTTGTGGTGTACAATTAGTAATTCAGAGGTGGCGATTGTTGGTGATCGGATCAATCGATTACTACGTCGTTATTTTGATGCACAACAAAGCACAAACAATTGCCTAGCAGAACGAACTAAAGAGTTAGAATTGACTCAGTCACTGGCGCAGATCGGTAGTTGGAGGTATAAAATTGAACAGCGCACTTGGGACTGGTCAGATCAGATGTTCTCAATTTTAAATGTTCCCTACTCGAAGGTACCGCCCTCTTTTGATGACTTCTCCTCATTTATCTATGAAGAGGATCGACATGTTTGGGACAATGCGATTGTTGATGTTCTATTAAAAGACCAGCCTTTACGTACTCTTTTCCGTGTTGAAGTGGGAGTAAACTCACTAGTGTGGATTGATGCTGTATTACAGCGTGAGATTGATGGCCGTGATCTAGTTAGTGTTACTAGTATAGTGGGTACATTTCAGGGCATTACAAAGGACATTGAGCAAACAAATCGTATGCAATTGCAGAATGACTATCAGCTGCAAATCTTCTCCCTGGCATCTGTTGGGCAGATTGCCAAAAGTATCACTCGTGAGCTGGAGCAACCTTTTGATGAGTTAGATAGGCAGCTTGCCGCTTTAAATAGTGCAATGGCTAAAAGCGATATCTACGATGTTGATACCACTAAAGTTGTTCAACAGGTAAATGATACAGGGGAGAAAATAAAGAGAATGCTTGAGGACTTTCGCTCCTTAAGTGGAAGCGGAAGTGGTTGGAGCGGTAATCTCGAAGTATCTTCAATTCGTGATATTGTTGTTGAATCTATCCTGTCCGTTTCAGATATATTTTACAGTGTCGGGATAGAGATTGCTACGGTCTCTCTAACTTTGAACTCTCTGGAAGTTAGGGTTGTTCCTCGTCGTTTACAGCAGGCTTTAGTTAACTTACTGCTGAATTGTGCGGATGCTCTGGCGGGGCGAGATAGTGGTAAGGTAGTAATCAGTTATGATCTAATCGAAGCTACTGATAAAGATACTATGATTGAGTTGAAAATCCAGGATAATGGTACTGGGATATCACCTCATGTTAGAGAGCAGATATTTGATCCATTTTTTACCACCAGGGATGTAGGCCAAGAGAGTAATGTTGGTATCGGCTTAACCTTGACACAGACTACGGTGGCCGAATTTGGTGGTGAATTACATATGGAGAGTTTATTAGGTGAGGGGAGTACTTTTACTATTACTCTGCCACTGGTAAAAGATATCAGTTATAAATTAGGCTTAGTAGAGAGTGAGGATCATATACCGAAGGGAATTGAGATGGAAGATGAGACAAAAACAGATAAAATGCAACCACAAGAGCAAAATAGTGCCTCGGCATCGGAGGACAAAAAGAAGGTGATCGGTGATGTGCCCTTGCCCTACCATATCTTGTTGGTGGATGACGAAGAGGGGATTAGAGAGTGCCTACAAGAGGGACTTGAGTTGATGGGAGCAAAAGTTACTTGTGCCTCCGATGGTCAAGAGGCACTGGATATTTTTCAAAATGATTCAGATGATATCGACATTATCCTGTCTGATATTAATATGCCTCGACTTGACGGGCTGGGGCTTCTAAAAGAGGTCAGAAAAATTCATTCAGAGGGACGGCCATATATCTATTTTATGACAGGTGGAATGGAGTTAGAGTTAGGGGGAGAAGTTGCGGAAAGTAGCTATAGTGGGTACTTTTTTAAACCCTTCGATGAGGATCATATTGCCGACACTCTTCGTGCTAATGTTCCTGTTCGAGATAGAGATGCAGCCTAGAGTTATTCACTAGTATAGTTGCATCATCCATGTTAATTCATACTGCATGATTAAGGTAATTGAGGGGGAGATTGTTACCCCTGAAAAAAAGTTCCATGGACAGATCGCATTTAATATTAATAGTGGTTTGATTGAACAACTGGGAGAGCAGATAGTTCCTGCTGATAAAGTTGATCAACACTTTGAACAGAACCACCTGATTTTTCCTGGTATGATTGATCTGCATGTTCACGCCCGTCAAGATCAAAGTGGGACTCAAAATTATAAGGAGACTTTTAGTAGCGCTGCCCTGGCCGCGATTAATGGTGGCGTTACCTGCTTTGGTGATATGCCAAACAACTCAGTGCCACCGATTGATCTAAATAGCTATCAAGAAAAATTTCAGTTAACGAGTGATACTGAGATGGATATTTTTCTCTACGCTGGGGTAACAAGTAAAAGCTCCCCATTACCAATGGTCGTTCCCTATAAATTATATCTTGGAGGAAGTACAAATATCTCCTCGCTAGATGGTAAGAGCTTAAGAGAGAAGTTGATAGCGCCTTACCGTGGTATGGCAGTTAGTTTTCACTGTGAGGATGGTGAGATATTACAACAGAGTGCTAACGCGAAAACCCATAGTGCAAAACGTCCGGTAGCGGCTGAGGTGGTGGCGATTGAGGAAGCACTCAATTTGATTAAGAGCTATCAGCTAAAGGGAACAATCTGTCACTGCTCTACAGCGGAGGGGATGGAGATGATTATCTCTGCTCGTAAGCAAGGAGTAGATGTTAAAGTAGAGGTCGCTCCCTCTCATCTCTACTTTAATCAGCAAGATGTTGGAGATGATAAAACCTACCAGATGAATCCTCCAATTCGTGATCGTCATGATCAGCAGTCATTGATTAAGGCATTAAGGCAGGGGCATGTGGACTTTCTCGCTACTGATCATGCTCCTCATACTGAGCAAGAGAAGAGGCGAGGAGTCTCAGGCCTGACTGGGTTAGATACTTACGGCCCATTTATCTGTTGGTTGATTAAGGAGCACAATATTACTCCTCAGCGGATTGCTCAGATCTGCTGTGCAAATCCTGGAGAGTATCTCTCCTCTTTTCTTCCAACACTTAAGCAGCTACAAAATGAGTGTTTCGGGCGGCAGGTAGAGTATGGTAAAGGGGTGGGGCGGATTGAAGCAGGATATCTTGCTAACTTTACAATTTTAAACTTAAGTGGCCCAGTTGAAATCACGCGAAATTACCTTAAAAGCCGCTGTGCGCAATCTCCTTTCTTAGGTCGAACTCTTCCTGGAGGTGTGGCGAGGGTGATTATTCGGGGAAAGATTATATCTTAGCTTCAATTACTCTATGTCTAACGTCCTGAAAATATTGTAAATCCATCGAGCAAAGTAACTGAGCGCTGCTGTAAGGTTTTGTAAGTTGCTAATATTTGCTAATACCACCTTCACATGGCCATAATAGCTGCCAACGAGTCAACGGAAACATATAAAGTATAGGAGTTTTTCGATGAAATTATGGATGATATTAGCAGTTCTAATGATGGTCATGGCGCCGACCGTCTACGGAATCAACAAAGTTGTGTATGGAGTTGATGATCGAGTTGATGTGGTAGATTCCACCAATCCACTCTATGTTCAACTGGCCAGTGCCACTGCAGGAATGATTGATAAAAGAGATCTAGTTTTAAAGGATGACTATTACAAAGTTAGTGGTGGAACTTTAGAAGATAGGGGTATCTGCTCCTATGCTCGTTTTGCCCAACAGACTACTGCACCAGTATGCTCAGGTTTTTTAGTTGCACCAGATCTACTCGTAACTGCTGGCCACTGTGTCAAGGGCGTTAGTAACTGTAAGAACTTTCGATGGGTTTTCGACTATATGGTTGATGGCAGTAGTAATGTGATTGAGCAGGTTGCTGTTGATAATGTTTATAGCTGTGTGGAAGTGATTCAACGGAGTCTGAGCCGCGTTAGCAATCAGGACTATGCATTGATTCGTTTGGATCGTCCAGTCGTTGGCCGTACGCCAGTTACAGTACGGACCAGTGGGAAAATTGCAGATGACGCGCAATTAGTAATTATTGGACATCCATCTGGGTTGCCAACCAAGATCGCCGATGGGGCCAACGTTCGTAAGAACAACAAAAGAAGCCACTTTGTTACCAATCTGGACTCCTTTGCAGGTAACTCTGGTTCGGCGGTATTTGATGCAAATAGTGGCTTATTAGAAGGGATTTTGGTACGTGGTGCTCAAGACTATACCTACGAGCGTACAAATGGTAGTCGCTGTATGGTTCCTAATGTTTGTGAGATGGATGAGTGTCGTGGGGAGGATGTATCACGAATTACCACTGTCACAAAGCTGATGGAGATCTTGGCAACAGAATAGTAGATATCTAAGTAAAAAATTATAGTTTGTAATAGGGGAGGGCCTTTGCACCTCCCCTTTTTGTTTATTAATGGCCTTTTTCTGTCAGGTAGCCGACATCTTTTTCCCAATTTAATAAATCTAAAATTTCGTTAATCTATATAAGTAATTAATAATTTTAGCTATTCATTAATTCGAACTGATAAATTTGATTGGGAGCGTGGGACACAGATGAGAATTGGAATAATTATTGGGCGAATTGGCGATGTCGATGGAGTGGCCTTAGAGACAGAGAAGTGGATAAAAGTTTTAAGACGGATGGGACATGATATTTATATTCTCTCCGGACGATTTCGCGATCATGTGGTGGGGCCAGAGAGAGAGACTCTATTATCAACTCTCTCCTTTTTCTCTCCTGAGTGTGAGTGGGAACAAAATCGTGCATTTTTCTATCCCAACCCAGATCCTGGAGAGTTGACTTTTCATTTAGAGAAGGCTTCTGTTCGGGTGGCAAGAAGGATTTTTCGTTGGGTTTTACAGAACAAAATTCAAATGATTATCTCGGAGAATGCCTCTGCACTCCCCTGTCATCTGTCGATGGGGTTGGGGATTAAGAAAGCCTTGGAGATTATGGACATTCCAGTTATAACCCACGATCACGATTTTTACTGGGAGCGGGGAGATCGTTACAAAACACCTCATAAGTCGATTCAAAAAATGATTACGGAGAGCTTTCCTCTGCGTCTTCCTCATGTCAAACATGCAGTGATTAATAGTTACTCACAAAATGCAATGAAAGAGCGCTTTGGCCGTGATTCGATGGTGATACCAAACGTAATGGATTTCTCTGAGCCCTACGGAGTCAAGGATAGTTACAATCGGGATCTGCTTAAGGAGCTTAAGTTTGAGAAAGATGCAATTCCACTATTTCAGATAACTAGAATTGTTAAGCGTAAGGGGATAGAGGTTGCAATTGAGTTGGTTCATCGACTGCAGGATCAACGTTTTAAATTGGTTATTACTGGCAGCTTTGCAGATGATGAACGTAAGGGTTACTACCTAGAGTTAAAGAACTATATTCGTCAGCACCGCCTGGGTAAACAGGTGATTTTTGGCCATAAACGAATTTTAAGTGAGCGTGGATTAACCTACCATAAAAAGAAGATCTACTCCTTAAGTGATGCTTACGCTAATGCTGCAGCCTGTACCTACTTCAGTACCTATGAGGGGTTTGGTAACGCTTTTGTGGAGTGTGTATTGGCCAAAAAACCTATTTTTGTTAATAACTATAAGCCAGTTTATTGGCCAGATATTGGTAGTCTTGGGTTTAAGACAGTTCAGTTGGAGGATAATCAGTTAACTGATGCTGCGGTTAGTGAGATTAGTGACATTTTAGGAAAGCCAAAACTTCAAAAAGAGGTGGTAGAGCATAACTATCAGCTTGGTAAACAGTACTTTTCATTGGATGTGTTAGAAGAGAAATTGGAGCAGTTGATCGGGAGTTTTTAGTTTGCTCTCTAAGGATAATCTAGATGCTTAGGCTGCAGGTTGAAAATGGGCAGACTAAAATGGTCAAGGGGCGTACCCATCGCCAAGAGTATCTGCGAGTACTATTGCAGCAGATCTACTTTACCTTTAATCAGGCCCTACCGCTAGTTCTGATTATTGCATCGATTGTCGGAGCAGCAGTCGCTTTTCAGGCACGATTTACCCTCTCTTTTCTCGGGACTGATGCTGGTCGGATGGGAGAGATATTGGTCTTTATCCTTTTTCGTGAGCTGACCCCACTTTTAACCTCATTAATTGTCATTGCCCGTAGTGTGACCGCTGTCTCCTCGGAGTTGGCAACGATGACAGTGCAGCAGGAGATTGAGGCATTAGAGTTTATTGGAATCGATATTAATCGTTATCTATTGTTACCAAGGATCGTTGCAGGAGCAATTTCACTCTTCTCCCTCTCCTTTGTTTTTTGGATGATCTCACTAATTGGTAGCTGGGTGGGAGTTAACTGGTCATCTTATTGGCCTTTCGATCGCTTTTTAGAGGTTATCGCCCAGGCCTTAACACCAATGGATATTATCTTTTTTGTCTTAAAAGGGGTTTTGACTGGTGCGGTGGTTTTCTACTTAGCTTGCCGGATCGGGTTAAGTGTACGTAATGCCTCTTTTGAGGTGCCAATTGTTACCAATCATGCGGTGGTGGATACTCTGTTTGTCGCTCTAGGGATACAAATTTTTCTTTCCGCTATATTCTATTTTTTATTTGGAGTAACTTTGTAATGGGGATGACAGCAGTGCTCCCTATTCAAGCGGTTGATGTTGTTGGACAAACTTGCACCGGGCAGAAAGTTGGAGATATTGCTCCGCTGAACTTCTCTTTAAAGGCGGGAGAAATTGGAGGGATACTTTACTCACGAGATGCAATTCTACTTTTCCAGTTGATCCTGGGAATGGGAGAACTAAAGCAGGGAACAATTCATCTGAATGGAATTCCCTTGGTTGCTAGTAATGGATCCCATCCAATCGCATGGAGACAGTTGATAGGGTTTGCCAATTGTCGTAAAGGTCTATTATCAAATCTCTCATTATTAGATAATGTTAACTTGCCGGCCAAATATCATGGCTACTATCTTAATGGCCAAGGCCAGGAGGAGGTTGCTGCTAAGGAGCTAGCGCGACTTGAAGTACCTTCCAACCTATGGGGTAAACGGCCGAGTGAGGTATCTGGTTTTATTCGCAAGCGGGTGATTCTTGCCCGTTCAGTAGTATTAGATCCAGAAATTCTGCTCCTGGACTCTCCCTCAGAGCTCTTTTCATGGCAACATCTACCACTTCTGGGCAGATGGATTTTGCACCAAAAAGAGCACGGGAGAGGAGTCTTGATTGGTAGTGATAATGTGCCATTTTTATTGGCACTGAATGATTGGTTGATCATCACTCCGGCCGGAGAGATGGACTACAAATTTAAGCACCATGTAGACTCTAAATGGCTTGAGGGAGCAGATGTAATGCGAAGATCGCTCCAAAATGAAGAATGAAATAGTGACGCTGGGTAATAGCGAAAGAGGGGATGGATGAAATTATCACTAATTGAAAAAAAAGCACTGGTGGGAGTGGTGACAGTTGTCAGCATCTTTGTTCTATCCATCTTGGTGATTGGTAATAAAAATCTATGGTTTGAAAGTAAAAATCACTATAAAACTATTTTAAATAGTGCCGAAGGTCTATCGGTAGGAAGTTTAGTTACCCTTTCGGGATTAAGGGTTGGAGAGATCAGATCACTCTCGGTCGATCAAGATAACCGAGTAGTGGTACATTTTACTATCCGCCGCTCTTTGGCGAATAAGGTTCGTAAAAAGAGTATTGCTAAAGTTATCCGATCTTTTGTTATTGGTGAAAAGAAGATTAATATCATTCCAGGGCCGGTCAGTTCACTGTTAGTACCTGACGGGGGGGAGGTTGTAGGTGAGGATTCCACTGAGTTAACTGATCTACTCTCTGGAGAGAATATCTCTGTATTAGTGCAGAAAATGGAGAGTTTCTCCCAAGGGATGGAGCAGTGGAGTACTGGCCTTGCAGAGTTTTCAAGTAAAGTTAATCCGAAACAGATGGCATCAATCTATCAGCAGATTCACCCAACTTTGAGCAATATTAATCTAGTGGCAAAGGATGGACGCTACCTATTTCGAGCGATGCGTCAGCAGTTATTCAATGACAACTTAGCAAATAAGACCCTGGTAAGTTTAAATCAGATACTGACGCCGGTGGCCAAACGTAAGCTCTTAATGGAGCAGGTGTTAGATAATTTACAGGTAATCTCTGATGAGTTAAAGGCCAATCCCCAATTTACAGCTGAATTGGTTACCGCCTTGAAAGAGGTCGTGATCACGCTCAAGGCGATCCAAAAGACCTGGATGTTAAAAGATCACGTTCAAAAATAACTAAAGGTGTGTTAGGCTGCCCCCGTTAAGTTTCAGGAGATATAACTATGACAAGTGATCCCGTTATCATTACTGCTGCAATTGTTGGTGCCGAAAGAAGTGTCGAGCAGTGTGCGGCCCTGCCCATTACCCCCGAACAGCTAGTTGATGCGGCAGTTGAATCTGTCGAGGCCGGTGCTTCAATTATCCATCTCCATGTACGAGATGAAGATGGTCAGCCTAGTCAACGGGTAGATATTTTTTCTAAGGTAACTGATTTAATTCGCCAGCGTTGTGATGCAATCATACAATATTCGACCGGAGGAGCGGTGGGGACTACCACCCAAGACCGAATTGCTCCATTGGTGTTGGCCCCAGAGATGGGAACACTCTCTTTAGGTACTCTTAATTTTGGTGAGGATATTTTTGAAAATGGCCATGATACGATCATAGAGATTGCGCAGGGATTGAGATTAAATAATGTTGTTCCAGAAGTAGAGATTTTTGACTTAGGGATGATGGAGACTTTAGAGCGTTACTTGGCCCAGGAGCTAATTCCCAAAAAATTTCATGTGGATTTTGTGTTGGGGGTTCCTGGAGGATTAAGTGGTACCATCGAAAATCTGGTCACACTAGTTGGCCGTCTTCCTAAAGGGCAGAGTTGGAGTGCCGCCGGTTTAGGCCGGTATGAGCTACCACTGACGCTACATGCTTTGGCGATGGGGGGCCATGTTCGGGTAGGGTTAGAGGATAATATCTACTATCGCAAGGGGGAGTTAGCAAAATCCAATGCCCAGTTAATTGAGCGAGTAGTTCGGATAGCAAAGGAGTGTGATCGTCCGATTGCTACTGTTGAGCAGGCGCGGCAGATGCTGCTTGCCTGAGTATTATCGGTTAGCTGTAAAAGGATAAACTAATATATACCTCAAGATAGTTAAGACAAGTATGGTTAATCGGATCAGACTCCCTCATACATTTTTAGTAAGATTTACGGCAGCACGGTTTACTATCTGCTCAACCTCCGCTAAGTTTTGATAGTTATGATGTTTCTTATAGCCATTAATTAGTACTTCACCTTTTTGGACAATCTGTTGATAGATGGCAGAACGTCTGTTTTGATTTAGCTCTCTGATTGTAAGCAGATGATCCATTGACTTAATACGCCAATAGTCCATTGCGAAGTAGCGGTGGGAGAGTTGATCTTGATGGCCGCCATATTTGATGGTAATTGGAGTGTCAACAAAACCTACTTGATAGAGAGAGGTTATTTTTAGCCAGAGGTCATAGTCCTCACAGACAGGGTAGGAGTCATCAAATCCACCCATCTGATCATAGAGCTCTCTTGAAAGCATCACGGCCGAGGGGCTAATCAGACAGAGTTTAAGTGAAGGTATAAAGATATCCCCCCCACTTTTTTTATGTTTTAATCTTTGATTAACTCTCTTGCCATTACGAATCCATAGCTCCTCACCGTGTACTAATTGGCAGTCAGGGTGGTTGGCCAAGTACTCAATCTGCAAAGAGAGTTTGTTCGGTTGCCATTGATCATCAGAGTCTAAAAAAGCGATCCATTTACCGATCGAGTGTTTGACGCCAAAATTTCTCGCTGCCGACACCCCCTGATTATTAGTAACTAGCAAACGAGTCGGCTGGTCACTTCTATTTAATATTGGCATCGTTATCTTGGAAGTAGAATCAGTTGAGCCATCATCAACAATGATCAGTTCAAAGTTGCGATAGCTCTGACTTAAAACCGACTCAATCGCGGGCACTACTTGGGTGGCCCGATTGTAGGTAGGGATAATAACACTAACTGTTATCGGACTGCTCATACTGTTGGAGGATGGAGTTGATGGTAGCTTCTGTTGGTGACTGCTCCAGCGCAGTCAGGGTGGATTGTAGTTGCTCAATATTTCTTACTCCACATAGGGAGATCTCAACTTGTCGGATAAAACGATTATATGAGAGAGCAAAGGAGACGGCACCAACCTGATGTTCGGCTAAAATGGGCAGCAATTTTTCGGCTTTTTTTACTCGATGGTCTGGTCGGGAGTTTTTCCACCACGGTGCCCATGAACGTAAGTCGGTGGCATCAAATTGTCGTTGGGGCGTGACTCGACCAGTTAGAATCCCTTTATCAAATGTCCCATACCCCATAACGCTGATCCTCTGTTTCTCTATCATTTTGGTCAGAGCAGTTGCGGTGGTTGGGGCAAACAGATTATGCTCTTGTTGGATCGCCTCAACCGGAGCAATCTCCAGCGCCGCCGAGAGATCATCAGCATTTGTGTTGCTTAATCCAATATGACGAATTTGCCCCCGCTCTTTGGCCTTCGCCAGTAGCTCCATTGGGCGGCGGATATCCACTCTCTTATCTGGCCAGTGAATCATATAGAGGTCGATGTAGTCACTGTCTAACCTCTGACGTGACTCTTCTAACATCTTCGCCGCTACCTGTGGATCATTTGTCATGTTAATTCGCTGACTTTTATGCCAGTCCACTCCACATTTTGAGACGATAAACACTTGATCTCGACAGTTGGCAAAGGCTTTGCCAATACGTCGCTCACTCTCTCCGAATCCGTAAACTGGAGCAGTATCAAAAATAGTGACTCCTAACTCCACAGCGTGTAGTAGTAGTGTCACGGCCCTATCGCTGCTAATCTCGCCAAAACCGTAGCCGCCTCCCTCACCACTAATAGATGCACCTCCAAAACCAATTGGCAGTTGGGAGTGGCGAGTTAAAAGTGTCGGGAGAGGACTCATTGTAACTCACTTTGTAGGTCTGCCAGTTTATTCATTGCTTCCATCGGGGTGATGTGGTTAAGCTTCAGCTCCTTGATTTGAATTGCCAGCCTTGCTGATATTTGGTCCTCTTTTTGCTCGCTTGGCATGGTTTGCTCCAAAGGCAACTCCATCTGCTTTACTGTTAATTTTTGCCCACTACTCTCAAGAGAGTGTAGGATCTCTTTGGCGCGGTTGAGCACATGGGGAGGAAGTCCCGCCAATTTTGCAACATGGATACCATAGCTTTGGGTCGCCCCTCCCTCTAGCAAGCGGTAGAGAAAGTGTACATCATCACCATCGACGACCGTCTCCATCGTGAGGTTCTTGGCACAGGGATAGATATCCACCAGCTCAATTAACTCATGGTAGTGAGTGGCAAAGAGAGTGAAAGCTTTTACATGCTCTAAAAAATGTTCAACTAAGGACCATGCAATACTCATCCCATCATAGGTAGAGGTACCCCGTCCAACCTCATCCAGAATAATCAGAGAGCGTTGGGTTGCATGTCGCAGAATTTCTGAGCTTTCGGCCATCTCCACCATAAAGGTGGACTGCCCTTTTAAAATATTGTCACGAGCACCTAGTCGACTAAACAGATAGTCGCAGATAGATAAATTTGCTTTTTGCGCTGGTACAAAACTACCTAGTTGGGCCAAAAATTGGATGATCGCAATTTCACGCATGATGGTGGTCTTACCTGCCATATTGGGGCCAGTAATTAAACCGAAGAAGTGCTCTTGATCCAGGTAGAGATCATGAGGAACAAAACGTTCACGGATTGCAGCTTTAATTAAAGGGTGGTGTCCTCCCTTTACTTCCAAAACTCTCTTTTTATTTGAAAAAGTTGGGCGAACAAACTCCTCTTCAAGGGAGATCTGAGCAATGGAGGCAAAGCTATCGACCTGGCCGATCAGCTCTGCCAACTGCATAATTAAGGGCGCAAGGGTGGATAGTTCGCCGGTTAGCTCTTTGAAAAGTTTGCGTTCAAGTTGCTCTAATCGCTCCTGAGCGTAGACGACCTCTTGTTCGAACTTATTTAACTCTTTAGTCGTATAGCGTTCACAGTTGACCAGGGTTTGGCGTCTTTCAAAGTAAGTGGGAACTAAGTGTTGTTGGGAATTACTGACTTCGATAAAGTGGCCATGAACATTATTTGACTTGATCTTTAGCTTCTTTATTCCAGTCTCTTGACGATAGCGTTCCTCTAGCTCCATTAACTCCATGGTGCGTCCACTACAGAGCGTGGACAAGCGATCTCGCGCGGCGGAGAAGCTAGGCATAATTAGGTTCCCCTTTTCCAAAGAGGCACCCGGTTCAGGATTGAGAGCTGATTCAATTTTAGTAGCGAACGAGGTTAGTTGAGTATACTCTCTATTTGCTAAGAGAGACCAAGGAGGGGAGGAGGTCAACGCCTGTAGTTTGGGTATTAGCTCCTTAAAAACCATGACGGTGGTCGCTAGTGCTAAAAGGTCACAGGCGGTGATCTTTCCACTAGATAGTTTTGCTAAAATCCGTTCGAGGTCTCTAGTTAGGGCCAACTGTTGGCGAACCACCACAAGAAGTGAAGGAGTCGCTACTAGTTTTTCAATCGTACCTGCTCGTTGACTGATCAGCTCTAGATCAGTTAGTGGAGTCGTAAAAAGTTGCTTTAAACGTCGGGAGCCAATCGCACTCTTTGTCCGGTCAAAAAAGCCGAGTAGAGAATCCTTATAGTTGTCTCGATGGTTGGGAATGATTTCCAATCCCTTCAGTGTCGGCATCGATATGCGCATCTCACCTTGTGAATTAACCATCTTAAAGGGATGGATATGAACTGGTAGCCCCACTCCCTGGGCACTATCAATATAGTAAGAGAGTGCACCAATCGCAGGGATAATCCCTTGGTTTAGCTGGATGATTTGGTCTTGGTTAAAGCCAGGAATCAACTTCTCTATGTAGTTGGCACTGTACTTGGGCAGAAAGTACTCTTGACTCAAATGGGTTTTTAAAAGATTCAGTTGAGTTAGAGTGGCACTTAAGTTAATCAAGTTATCCCACTGGCCTAAATAGGTAATAAACTCTTTTGGGTCTAGAATCTCTAACTTCTGAATCAACTCCTGTTCACTGTTAAGTGAGTGGCCGCTAAACTCTCCGGTAGTATAATCCAGGGCCGTTAGGTAGAAGTGGTCATCCTGTTGGAAGGCGGCACACATATAGTGTCGGATACTTTGCTCACTCTTCTCTAAATCATAGGGCATCCCTGGGGTAACGACTTGTGTTACCGCCCGCTTTACAATCCCTTTTGCCTCTTTGGGATCTTCGACTTGTTCACAGATCGCCAGCTTCATGCCACAACCGGTAAGACGATCAACATAGTTATTGGCCGCATGATGGGGAATACCGGCCATCGGGATCTTATGATCCCCCAGCTTGCCCCGATAGGTTAAGGTGATCCCTAAGGTATTCGCGGCGATAACTGCATCCTCAAAGAATAGTTCGTAAAAATCCCCCATCCGGAAGAGTAGTAACATGTCGGGATAGCTCTTTTTTACTTCGTGATACTGTACAAACATCGGAGTAAGCTTTACTCCGGCCGCTACCAGTTGATCTAATTTTATAACTTCCTGCTTACTATCCATGGTAAATCCGTCCAGGAGAGAATAAGTGTGACTAATTCGCTCAACTTTATCATTCGCTCTTTCAGATCGGCAATAAGCTTCTAATAGGTAGTTGTTCTTTTGAAATAATGGATAGCTTAAGGTACCATTTTTAAAAGAAGTGCTGCCGTTCCATCTACGAATTTATAGGAGCTTATCTGATGTTTCAGTTTCGCCAGCTGCTGCTGTTACTGCTATTCTCCGTTACCCTGGTGGTAACGGCTTATTATGCACGTAGTCATCATCTAAGTAGCAGAGTAAAGGGAGGGGAGGAGGCTGCTGGCCAGCAGCAGCGAGACAACTTTAGCCACTTTAGTGGATTTAACTACTACACTCTCAACCAGCGAGGTGCTCCCGATTTATGGTTATCGGCATTGGAGGTTGATGTTGATCATACTAGGGGATATTTTGAGTTGGTCCGACCAGACGGTATCAACTATGGAGATACCAAGCGAGGGCCAGTTAGGCATCGTGGTGAGAGAGGGACTTTAAATCAAAAGAGTAATTTTTTAGAGCTATATGGTAGAGTTAAGTTGTCCACTAGTGAATCGGTCCTTTATAGCTCTTATGGTAACTACTCCATGCTTGAGGATAAATTTTTTGCTAATGGTCGTGTCAGGACACGTACCATCTCTCCTAAAAGTGGAGATAAGATTCTAGTTAATTCGGATCAGGTCACAATGTGGCCAGGCAAGGAGCTCTCTAATTTTAAAGGGAAGGTGGTAGGGAAGATCAAACGAAAGAGAGTTTATCAGCCCAGCATGGATTTTTGGGCAGATCAAATTGAGGTTGATCTGTCTAAATCGCTGATTTTGCTTGACTCTAAGGTGGTAATCAAACGGGGAACGGTTAAGGCATATGCTCGACGAGGTGAGGTCTACCTCGATAACTATAATAAAAAACTCAAGTACTATTATCTTTATGACGATGTGAAGGTAGTTGAACAGGTAACACTTGATAATGGTAAAACTAAGCAACGTCGCGCCTATGGAGAGCGGTTGGATGGGGTGGTGAGTGAAGAAAAAATAATTTTAACTGGTTATCCCAAGGTTTTTCAAGAGGGTGATGTTATTAAAGGAAATAAGATTGTCTTACGTGAGAATAGTTCGGTAGTGGAAGTAGACGATGCTACTAGTAAGCTCTTTCTTAAACAGTAGAGTCTCTATTAGTTAGTTGTAAGGATTATATGGAGTTTAGTTTAGAAGCACATGGATTAGAGAAGAGCTATGGCGGCGTCCAGGTAGTCGGAGGAGTTTCACTGGAGGTTCGAAGAGGTGAGATCGTTGGATTGCTTGGCCCTAACGGTGCAGGAAAAACAACAACCTTTTATATGATGGTTGGTCTGATTAGAGCAGACCAAGGAAATATATTTATGGGTGAAGAGGATGTTACAAGACTACCGATTCATCGAAGGGCATTGAAGGGGATCGGATATCTTCCTCAGGAGGCATCAGTCTTTCGTGATCTGAGTGTTGAAGCCAATATTTATGCAGTATTGGAGAATCGTACTCTGCCACGGGCCAAAAAGAGGAGCCTGCTAAATAGTTTGATTGATGATTTTGGTTTAGGGCATATCAGAAACTCGATGGGAGCATCACTCTCCGGTGGAGAGCGAAGACGAGTAGAGATTGCTCGCAGTTTGGCACTAGAGCCAAAATTTATTTTGTTGGATGAACCATTTGCAGGAGTTGATCCTTTAGCAGTGGGGGATATCCAACAAATTATTATCGATCTTAAACAACGGGATATTGGGGTGTTAATTACTGACCACAATGTACGAGAGACGCTGGGAATTGTCGATCATGCCTATATTATGAATAGTGGAGAGCTGTTAGTAAATGGCACTTCTGATGAGATAATTAATGATGATAGGGCAAAGAGGTTCTATTTAGGAGAGGAGTTCAGGATGTAACCCCCACTACTCAAATACCTTTTCGTTTTTTTGGTTAACGAATTAGTAATTAAGTTGTTGAGGTAAATAATGGCTGTCAAATTGTCCCAAAGTCTAAAGCAGAGTCAACAGTTGACGATGACACCACAGCTGCAGCAGGCGATTAAGTTATTAACACTCACTCATTTGGAGATGACAAATGTCATCGCCGAGGAGATGGTTGAAAATCCTGTTTTGGAAGAGGCGGAGATAGATCGGCCAGTGGAGGACGACTCCTCAAGAGAGGGGAGTGAGTCTAGCAGCTCTCAAACCGATATTGTCGAACGGATTGTAGATGGAGAGAGTGGCAAAAATACTAAGGATGACTTTGATTGGAATAGTTATATTGAGTCCACCAGTGATAGTACTCCTCCTCCTAAGTCGATGGCCACTCGAGATCTGGATGAGATGCCAAACTACGAGAATATTATCTCCAAGGGGAGGACTCTGGCAGAACATTTAGAGTGGCAGTTACGAATGGAAGAGTTAAGTGAGAGTGAGTGGGGGTTGGCCAACTCGATTATCCATAATATAAACAATGATGGTTATCTCGAACAGCCATTCGATGAGTTGTTGGCCGAAACAGACCTAAGTCGTGAAGAGGGATCTCGGATAATAAAAATTGTGCAACGTCTTGATCCCGTGGGGTGTGGGACGCAAAATTTGGCCGAATGTCTTTTGGCCCAGGCTTCGATTCTTGCTCAACGTTCTCCAAGCTTGGAGTTGATTATTCGTGAGCATCTACCCAATTTACAGAATAGTAACTATCAATTGATTGAGAAGGAGACAGGCCTTTCGATCGAAAGGATAAAAGGCATCGAGAGTATGATTAGGGAGTTTCACCCGCGACCAGGTCGCTTGGTGGCTTCAGATGACATCTTTTACGTAGTACCTGATATCTATGTTGTTGAGGCCGGTGGTGAATTTGTTGTTACTTTAAATGATGAAGGGGTGCCACGTTTAAAAGTCTCCAATCTATATCGTTCTATGTTGGAGAAAAAAGGGGGAGGCGGTGCCCAGGAGGAGGCTCGCGACTTTGTGCAGGAAAAATTGCGAAATGCTCTCTGGTTGATTAAGTCCATCCAAAATCGTCAACAGACGATTATGAAAGTATCAAAAGCGATTGTTGCTCAACAGCAAGAGTTTTTTCACAAAGGGGTGGAGTTTTTAAAGCCGATGGTGTTGAAGAATATTGCGGAAGAGATTGGTATGCATGAATCCACTGTCTCTCGAGTGACAACCAACAAGTATATGCACACGCCTATTGGGTTGTTTGAGTTAAAATATTTTTTTAATTCAGGAGTTGGTGGCAAGGGAGGTGGGGTAGATATCTCTTGCGAGGTATTGAAATTGAAAATTAAAGCTTTAGTGGAGAATGAAAGTGTGGCCAAACCTCTCTCGGATCAGAAGCTGGCAGAGCTATTAAGCCGGGATGGTGTGAAAATTGCCCGGCGAACTGTCGCTAAATATCGCGAGATGTTGGGGATACTCTCCTCTTCTAAACGTAAAGTTAGAGGTTAAGTTTTAAAAGTATGGATATGTTTTGGTTGAGCTCTTTCCCATATTATTTGGAAGGGTTTGTGAGTTGTTCCTCTTTACTAGGGAGTTATAAACGATGAAATTTTCCATTTCCTGCAAGCAGTTAAGGTGTTCTGATGAGTTAACCACAACTCTACACCAGAAGGTTGAGCGCCTTGCCCAGTATCTTAAAAATGATAGTTCAATCAAATGGACCTGTTCCCAAAAGGGAGGAGGACACCATGCCACTTTGACTATTTGGATCGGTAGCAACAAGTATCAAGCGATGGGACATGCTCCGGGTTTGCAGCAGGCTGTCGATAAGGCGCTCGAACGAGTTCTACGCCAACTACGCAAGAGTAAGGATATTATCAAAACGGGCCCCCACCGTAAGGAGCGACAGCTAGTTATCCTTGATCCGGATAATGCTTGGGGAGATTATGATGAGGATAGTTTTGATGACTTGAATGACTATCATAAGGCTGCCTAGAGAGGTAATGTCTTAGTTGATTTTCATCACAGACTGATGGCTTGTGGTTCGAAGGGAGGCAATTGAAGAGAAGAGAAAGAGCCATATTCGCTATTGGAGTTATCTTCTTTCTGCTCTTGGTAGTAGATTGTACTATCTTCTATTACGGAGAGCGGGAGAGGGTGATAACATCTTATCAACGAATAGGAGAGGAGATGGGCCATCTCCTCTCGGCAGTTAATCATACCACCGTACAACAATTTTTAAAAAGTGAGATACCATTAACCAATCAAACCTTAGGGTTTTTACCTGGAAAGTTTATCCAGCAGCTGGCAGCAAATTATAGTTTTCGTAGTAAATCCAGAATTATATTTAATCAGGTTACTGATTTTCCCCAAAATAGAGATTTTGTCGCTTCTAACATTGAGATGAAAAGCATCGACTTTTTTCGTCAACACCCTGCTGAGACCGGGATACTTAAGCAAATAAGGTGGCGTGGCAGTGATTTTCTCCATTATAGTCATCCAGTAAGAACAGAGAAGGTCTGCTTGAATTGTCATGGCAGTAAATCGACTAAAACAGCTCATGTCGCTTTAGAGCAGTATGTTGCAGGTGGTAACTATCCTGAAGGTAGCATTAGAGGTGTACAGAATTTTTATCTCCCGTATGATAATCTATTTTTTGAGTATGGGGAGCAGGTCTTTAAGCGACTCTTGCGCAATCTACTACTATTTACCGGTGCATTTCTCCTCTGTGTTATAGTGGTCGTTAAGTTCTGGCCTGAAGTTGAAGACCGTCGTGCTGGTTAGTAACTTGCGATCGCTAAACCTGTTTATCAACCCACTGCTACTAGCGATCAGCTATCTAATCCTTATTTTTTCTCCATGTTGGATTTTGCATGCTGAGACGGGAAAGGCTAATCACTCTTTAAAACGTCTGACCTTGGTGCTACCACCGGTTAAAAGCTATCGGGAGATAATCTTTGCTTATAATCCTTGGGTAAACCATTTAAGACGTGAGTTGCAGATAGAGGTCGAAGTGGTTGTCGCTCCCTCTTCTTTAGACTTAGTCACCTTTTTAGGACGAGGAGATGCAGATATCGCACTGCTGGATAGTGAACTATATTTTAGATTGAGGTCACGCTCTCCTGCGGCCCCTGTAATTGCTCAAATGGAGTTTAATGGTATTTTAAAGCAACAGGGGGTTATTGTTGTAAAAAAGGGTGGCCCGATTAAAAATTTAAAGGAGCTAAAGGGGAGAACATTTGCTTTCGGGCCATTTGGATCAATGTTGGGAGATACTCTGCCTTGCCAAATATTGAAAAAGGCATTGCCCGCAGGGAAAAGGAGTCTGGCGAGATATCATTTTTTTACTGGCCAGGATGATGTGGCAATTAATGTACTATCAGGAGGAGTAGATGCTGGAGCGATGAGATCCCTCCCCCCTCGTCATTTTGCTGATTCTGGTTTACGGATACTACATTACTCTCCTCACGTCAGTACGCCATTACTAGTCGGACGGGCCGGTTTGCCCGCAGCTTTGATTAAACAGCTACAAAGTGTTTTGCTGGGGTTAAAAAAAACAACTTATGGTAATCTAATTATGACTGCGATAACTCCTGAGTTAACAGGATTTCAGTTGGTAAATGATAAACAACTGGTAAAAAATAGGTTGCAGTATAAATGGGATAGTTGTCACTAATGGTTAGAGGTAGAATAATTCAACGAAGTTGTATTTTGCTGGCAACTCTCTCTTTGGCATGGTGGGGAGCTGCTGCTTGGCATTTGCTCCATCAAAAATATGATGATCTCGCATTTTATCAACAAAATGTTGCAGCTCATGAATTTAGTGAGGTGGCCAATAGCGTTCAAGCCCTCGTGGCACAAGGAAATTTGGCAGATGCTAGGAGATATATTATCAAGTGGATCAGTGAGCACCACCGTTCTCACCGTGTTATTGTAAAAATGGAAAACGGTGCTGATCTGATCAAAGCCTCAGCACAGGAAGAGAGAAAAGAAGAAAAAAGAGTTGACCGTCAGGTAAAGCCCTTAAGTGCTATTATTTGGTACCGGGGAGCTAAATTATGGACAGTCACCGTTTGGAGTCAGCAAAATTTCGCAGCGAAAGAAGAATATTCTATAATACTGTTCCGTTGGACAGTGCTGCTGGTATTTACTTTGCTTGCCAGCTTTTTTATTTGGTATCGCTATCGTTATGACCGAGGAGATCAACTAAAATCAGCAATTGACCAAGCGCCAGTTGATCTCATTAATGTTGACTCAAATATAGCATTAGCGCAACAGCAGGAGCAGCTTGCTTTGCTACGTTATTTTTACCAGCAGTTGGCCAACAACTCCACCTCTCGACAGATAGAGCGTGTACTGGAAATTTGTCTGCAGATGAATGAACAGGGAAAAATGGTGATCAGTCAGGAGCGATTTGGAATATTGTTAACTGAGTGCCACAAGGGATTTGATTATCAGGAAAAGACGAAACAGCTTGCTTCGTGGGTAACATCTAATAAATTTAGATGGATGCAAGAGGAGTTTGATCTTAACTCACTTTTAGAGCAGATAGTGGAAAGATTTTCAACCGAGATTAGGGCGAAGGGGTCTTCCTTTACTTTAGAGGTGGATGACCGTTACCAAAGAGTGGTGGTGACTGATCCATCCTATCTCTACCATATTTTAACTCTAATCTTGTCAAACTCAGTGGCATTTACTACTGACGGGGATATTCGACTAATTATTAGTTCTGGGCAGAGGGCCGGACGTAACATTAAATTTGTTATTCAAGATAGTGGCCCGATGATTCACCCTGATTTAGCAAAGGACGCACTATCTTCTTTTACTAGTATAGGCGAGGATATTCATCCGCGACTGCAACCGGATATATTTATCGCTAATATATTATTACAGCAACAGGGAGAGGAGTTATCATTTGTTCCGACCAGTGACGACCGAAATAGATGCTACTTCTGTTTTCCCGCTGTGGCCAAGGATGAAGTGATCAGTGATGATTCAGATGAGAGTATTGAGTTTGAACAGAGTGAGCCATCATCAGACCAAAATGATCAACAACCGATTAAGCGTCAAAAAAAGACCAATCCACTGGTGCTGATTGCTGATGATTCATTAGAGAGCCAAAATATGATAGAGCTGTTTTTACGCCGACTTTCGTTGGAGGTGAATTTTGCTTTTAACGGCCAAGAAGCGCTTGAGAGATGCCAGCTACATAAATATGATCTTATTTTTATGGATATGCAGATGCCGGTGCTGGATGGCTTAACTGCCACCCAGCAGATTCGTCAATATGAAGTTGAACAAGGTCAGGAGCGCACTCCAATTATTGCTATCAGTGCTCACATTAAGCCTGAAGAGGTCAGCCTGCTGCTTAAGGCAGGATGTGATCAGTGCCTAGTAAAACCACTGCAGCAGAAACACTTGATTAAAATAGTCAATGTCTATTGTGGATAGTTCAAATTAATCCTTAAAGATTCTCAATTTTAGACCGATATAGTAGATGATGAGTGGTGGGTTTTTCCACCAGTAAACCATCGAAAGAGAGAGGATCTAAGATGGGTAGAGTAATGACATTTCCCTTAGTATTACTACTAATGATGAGCTTTGCATCTTGTAATTTTATCGACAAGGTTGCTCTGCAGGCGGAAAAGATTAATAACTTTGAGCGAGTCTCCTTGAAGTTGGCCAAGAAAAACCGCCTGTTACAAGCAAAGATCAACCAACTACAGTTTGAGCTGGAGAAGTCTCGTGCACGTAGTGAGTACTTAGCACTTAAAATTAAAAATCCTGGCAGGGATGTTAAAGCGGTGGCCAAACAGAGGGCCCCGGCCAGTATTGCAGGAAAAGTGCAGGTGGATGATCTGGTCAAGCAGGAGACATATCAGTGGAGTGCCTCTCAACTTAAGGCGGCAGCAATTCAAGAGTATCAACAGAAAAATTTTGAAAAGTCGGCGCAGTTTTTTCATATCTTGGTAAATAAATTTTCTGAGAGTGAAGAGGTGAATGACCAGTTGCTATTTCAAGCTGGTATCGCAGCCTACCATAGTGGAAAACACTATGATTGGTCGATTGCTACAATGTCAAAGATAGTTAATAGCTACCCGGAGTCCAACTACTACTTAAGTGCTAAAATGTGGAGTGGGCTGGCCCATATGCATAGTGGTGATCAGGAGAGATTTTGGATAGTAGTAGAAGAGTTTAGAAAAAAATATCGTAATACTGTTGAATGGAAACTGATGAGTAAACATTATGATCGTCTTGTGGAAAAATATCAGCGTTAGTAGCGCCACTCTCCTAGCAGCAATTATACTGTTGGGTTGCAGTGGAGTTGTCTGGGCATCATCTCCCGCCGGTTTAGTTAACTACACCAGAGGTGTGGTCTTTGCGATTGAGAAGGGGAATACTCGGATGATTAAGAAGGGAGATAATATCTTTCCAGGTAGTGAGTTGATCACTGAGATGGGAGGACAGTTATCATATACCGACTACTTTGATCACCGCTACCATCTGTCTGGATCGGGCCAGATTAAAATAGTCAAGGGAGAGGGGCCGCAGCTTAAGCGTGGCCATCTTTGGATTCAATCATACCATCGTGATCAATCTTTTACAGTAAAGACCGCCAATGGACAGATTAATTATACTACTGGCGAGGCAGTAATCTCTTTTGATCCGGGCAAAGGAAAATCTCAAGCAGTTGTACTAAAGGGAGAGATGCAGTTTCACCATTTAGTCTACAGGCACCTGGGCGTTACCTTGAGAGAGGGAGAGTTCTCACAAGTAGATGGAGAGGATCTTAAAGAGGGAGAGACTAGCTATCCCCGCAATCCAACTCGAGTTGGTTATAAATCATTTCAAAAGTTGCTCTCTCTATTTGATGGCGCTGCTGGTGTGATTAAAAGTGAGATGCTTGCCCAAAGCCCGACTAAAAAAGTAGTAAAAAAGAGAGAAAATAGTGGAAGAGGCGTTGCTTCGATCTCTACACCAGCCACTCCAACTAAAGACTCTACCAACGGCAAGATTACCTATTGGCGCTCTTTAAAGCCAGTTGCCGCTAGAACCTCTAAAGCTAAGGTCAAGCAACTTGCGGCCCCAAATAAGCTAGTGAAAGTTTTCGGGAATCATCCCCACAACACCTACCAGGTCAAGAAAACGAAGGTAAAGGCGCAAGCGAAGGTTATTAGTCGTAAAAAGGTAAAAAAACGTACACCTGCTTCTGTTTCAAACAGCTTAAATAAGAAGTTAACTCCTTTTGAGCGCTCTTTACAGGGGCATACCGGACGTCAGATGCGTCATAAAAAAGAGGTTAACACCTTGATTGACGATCTTAAAAGTTATAGTCAGGACTATCGCCAAGGCTATTAAACAAGTCTTCCAACTCTATTTTGTCAAGATTTTCCACTCCAATTGCTCTCTCCTCATTATATCGGGGATTTTTGTTTTATCTTCTCGCTATAATTAAGCTATAATTCATAGCAATATGGCGCTAATTTTGGACGCATGAAAATAAGGATATTGGGATGAAGTTATCTGAAACATTGGCATTGACCTATGATGATGTCTTGATTAAGCCAGGCCACTCCCAGATTATGCCGAGGGAGGTGGATATCCAGGGAGTATTTTCGCGGAACATCTCTCTGAATATTCCAGTTGTCTCCTCGGCGATGGATACCGTCACAGAAGGGGCAACTGCAATTGTGATGGCCCAGCTGGGGGGGATTGGGGTAATTCACAAAAATTGCTCCTTTGAACAGCAGGCAACAGAGGTGCTAAAGGTTAAGAAATTTGAGTCTGGAATGGTAATGGACCCAGTAACAGTATCTCCAAATGATACTTTAGCGTCAGTTCGTGAGATCACTAAAAAATTTAAGATCACTGGAGTACCAGTGGTAAATAAGCAGCGCAAGCTGGAGGGGATCTTGACTGGTCGGGATATGTTATTTGAGGATGATCCCAGAAAGTTAGTTTCACAGGTGATGACCCCTAAAGATCGGTTGGTGGTGGCCCCAGTGGGGGTTAGCATGGAAGAGGCCAAGGGGATGTTACACCAACACCGGATTGAGAAATTACCAGTAGTAGATAAAGATTTTGTACTACAGGGATTGATTACTATTCGAGATATTAAAACGAAGATCTCCAGTCCTAACTCCAACAAAGACACTCTGGGCCGACTGCGCGTGGCTGCGGCGATTGGTGCTTCAGAGCAGGATCTGGAGCGAGCAGAGATTTTAATTGATACTGGTTTAGATGCACTTGTGGTTGATACCGCGCACGGTCATTCCCAAGGTGTGTTGGATATGGTCAAGCTGCTAAAGAAGCGCTACCCCAATGTAGATATAGTGGCAGGTAACGTCGCTACTGCCGAAGCCTGCTTGGCGCTAATTGAGATGGGAGCAGATGCAATTAAAGTGGGAATTGGCCCTGGATCGATCTGTACTACTAGAGTTATCGCTGGAGTGGGAGTGCCACAGATGAGTGCTGTTTTAGATTGCGCGTTAGCATGTCGGAAAGCGGGAATCCCCCTAATTGCTGACGGAGGTATTAAATACTCCGGTGACGCGGTTAAAGCTTTGGCGGCCGGGGCAGATTCGGTGATGATCGGCTCTCTATTTGCTGGTACGGATGAAGCTCCTGGTGAGACTATTCTTTACAAGGGGCGATCTTATAAGGTGTATCGCGGGATGGGCTCCTTGGGGGCAATGTCTTTGGGATCAAAAGAGCGTTATGGTCAGGGAGATGTGCAGGAGATTAGTAAGTTGGTACCAGAAGGAATTGAGGGGCAGGTTCCCTATCGCGGCCCCCTGTCGGCCAATCTATATCAGTTAGTAGGGGGGATTCGCTCTGGTATGGGCTATGTTGGGGCAAAAGATCTAGTCGCTTTACGAGAGCGGGTAGAGTTTATTACTATTAGTTCTGCTTCGCTGCGAGAGAACCATCCACATGATATTAAAGTGACTAAAGAGGCACCAAACTATCAATTTACCTAAGCCGTCTTTCAGGTCATACAGGTAGAGGAGTCGTTAAAAGTGAGTGAACAAGCCGTTTGGATCGTCGATTTTGGATCGCAATATACTCAGTTAATTACTAAAAAAATTCGAGAAGTTGGCCACTCTTCAGTCATCATAACAGTCGAGAATGCTAGAGAGAAGATGGAGCAGGGGACCTTACCTCAAGCGTTAATTCTCTCCGGGGGACCTCAGTCGGTCTTTGTGGATCAAGGTGACTACTCATTCCTGTTTGCTGATCCGAAACTTCCAATTTTAGGTATCTGTTTTGGTATGCAGCTGATTGGACAATACTACTCCGGCAAAGTGGTACGAGGAACTATGGGGGAGTATGGGCCAGCAAAGATTAAGCTGACTTCTCAGATGAGTATTCCAGGACTTCCAGCAAACATTCAAGTCTGGATGAGCCACTCAGATCATCTACTGCACGCTCCTGAAAATTTCTCCGTGGTAATGGAGAGTTTGAATGGGTTGATTGCAGCGATTAAAAGTGATGACCTCCCCATTATGGGGTTGCAGTTTCACCCTGAAGTTGAACATAGCGACCATGGTAAGGAGATTCTAGCGTACTTCCTAGAGGAGGTGGCCAATCTGAAAAAGGACTGGTCTCGCAAGGCGATGCTAGAGGATGCGTTAGCTGAGGTTGGTCAAGTCGGGGAGGAAGTTGTGCTTTGTGCCTTCTCGGGAGGAGTTGACTCATTGGTGGCCGCCACTTTGGCCGCTCGTATTCTAAAGGATCGACTCTATTGTTTCTTTGTTAATAATGGTCTATTGCGGCCTCAGGACCTAGATCACATTGAGGCACTGATTAAGGAAACCAATCTAAATATTGAGGTGATCGACGCCAGCCAAACTTTTTTAACGAAGTTGGCCGGAGTGGATGATCCTGAGAAAAAACGCAAAATTATTGGCAATCTTTTCATTGAGGTTTTTGAGCAGAAAGTCCATCAATTTGAGCAGGAGCGAAATATCCACTTCTCTCATTTATTACAAGGAACTCTCTATCCTGATGTTATCGAGTCTATCTCTCCCCATGGTAAGGGAGGAAAATCGGCGACAATCAAGTCTCATCACAATGTGGGAGGTTTGCCAGAGAGGATGAAGCTTAAACTATTAGAGCCTCTGCGCTTTCTCTTTAAAGATGAGGTCAGAAGCTTGGGACGTGAATTGGGATTGCGCCACTCCTGGGTCTATCGCCATCCATTTCCCGGGCCAGGAATTGGCATCAGAGTATTAGGCAGAGTTACCCCTGAGTATGTCGCTTACGTTCAGCAGTCGGACCAGATCCTTTTTGAGGAGCTGCACCACTTTAATCTGTATGACTCTGTTTGGCAGGCGTTAACCGTGATGCTACCGGTGAAGACCGTTGGAGTAAAAGGGGATGCCCGAGCATATGAAGAGGTAATCTGTGTGCGAATTGTTGGTAGTGTGGATGGAATGACTGCTGACTGGTCAGATCTACCCAAACTATTTTTAAAAAAAGTGTCCAATCGAATTACTAATGAAGTTAAAGGAATTACTCGTGTTGTCTATGACATCACTTCCAAACCACCTGGAACCATTGAGTGGGAATAGAGAGTATAATTAATAGGAGAGTTTTGTGAAGGTAATAGAGCATTTAGAGATGGCCAAGGGACCGCTGTTTAGTTATGAGATTGTCCCTCCCCCTCGTGGACGTTCAGTGGATGATATCACCTCAATTGTTAAAGGGTTGATGGATTTTAATCCTCCATGGATTGATGTGACCTCTCATTCGGCTGGTGCCACCTATAATGAACGGGCCGATGGTTCTATTGAGAGAAAAATTAGCAAAAAACGGCCGGGGACTCTTGGTATCTGTGGAATTATCCAAAATCGTTTTAAAATTGATACGGTTGCTCATCTACTCTGTAACGGTTTTACCAAGGAGGAAACAGAGGACGCGATCATTGAACTCAACTACCTTGGTATCCATAATATTTTGGCGATTAGAGGTGATGGCCTAAACTATAATAAAAAAGTCTCTGCTGAACGTACGATTAATAATTATGCAATAGATTTAGTCCAGCAGCTCTCTGCTTTACGACAAGGAGAGTTTTTAGATGAGAGCCCTAACAGCTCATCAATCGACTTTGGTGTAGGGGTGGCCGGATATCCCGAGAAGCACTTTGAGTCTCCTAATTTAGGATATGATCTGCACTGGCTCAAACAGAAGGTCAATGCGGGAGCCGATTACGTTACCACTCAGATGTTTTTTGATAATAAACATTATCTCTCCTACGTCGAGGCGGCCCGCGCTGCCGGCATTACTGTGCCGATCATCCCGGGAATTAAAATTTTAAAATCCTACGGCCAACTACAATCTATTCCGCGTCATTTTCATGTGGATCTACCGGATCAATTAGTTAGTCAGGTGTTAGAGAGCCCTGAGCATATTGAGGAGCTAGGAGTCAAACATGCCATCTCTCAAGTTGAAGGTCTATTGGCCAGTGGAGCACCAGGGGTCCACTTTTACATTATGAATGATATCTCTTCTGTAATCAAAGTAGTAGAGCGCTTTTCCACCCACCTATAACTTTAGGGCCGTGATGAATCAAGATGCTGTCAGACAGTTAAAGTTAGAACTTGGTAAAAGAGTTATCATGCTCGATGGTGCGATGGGAACAATGATCCAGCAGCATAACTTAAGTGAAGAGCAGTTTAGATCGAAACGTTTTATCAACCATTCAGTCAACCTCAAGGGGAATAACGATTTACTCTCTCTAACGGCACCACACATTATTGAGGATATTCATCTTAAGTATCTGCAGGCCGGGGCCAACATCATTGGAACCAATACTTTCTCCTCAACCTCGATTGCTCAAAGTGATTATCAGTTGGAAGAGGTGGTCTACGAGTTAAACCTGGTTTCAGCTCAAATTGCCAGACAAGCGGTTGATAAGCATCAGCAGCAACATCATGGCCATCTGGCACTGGTTGCTGGAGCGATGGGGCCGACAAATCGCACCGCCAGTATCTCACCTGATATCGACAATCCAGATTTTAGAGCGATAACTTTTGATCAGTTGAGTGATAGTTACTACCAGCAGGCGTCGGCCCTGGTCGAAGGTGGCGTTGATCTACTGTTAGTTGAGACAGTATTTGATACTTTAAACTTAAAAGCTGCAATCCATGCCATTAAGAGATTAGAGCAAGAGAGAGGAGTTGCTCCCCCCTTAATGATCTCCGTAACCGTTACTGATAATTCCGGCCGTACTCTCTCAGGGCAGACGATCGAAGCTTTTTGGAACTCTATTCGCTATGCTGACCCTCTCTCGGTGGGGATTAACTGTGCACTTGGAGCGGTGGAGATGCACCCCTTTTTGGCCGATCTGGCCCGGGTCGCAGATTGCTATATCAGTTGCTACCCCAATGCTGGCCTACCTAACCCTTTGGTGCCGACCGGTTATGATGAAGGGCCAACCGTCACTTCATTGCATTTAAAGGAGTTTGTACAGGAGGGGCTGGTTAACCTCGTCGGTGGCTGCTGCGGCACTACTCCAGATCATATTAAGGCGATCTTTGAAGTAGTAAATGAGCTGCCCCCTAGAGATATCCCAACTCCGCCCTTGGCGACGAGGCTCTCCGGTCTGGAGCCACTGAACATCTATCCCGGTCAACGTAATTTTTTAATGGTGGGAGAGCGTACCAATGTGACTGGCTCTCCTAAATTTTCCCGTCTAATTCAAGAGGGGAATTTTGATGGTGCGTTGGCCCTGGCCCGTCAACAGGTGGAGAGTGGGGCCAATATACTTGACATTAATTTTGACCATGCCCTGCTGGATGGGGTTCAAAATATGCAGCGCTTTTTGCGTCTAATCGCCTCAGAGCCGACCATCGCCCGCGTTCCAATTATGATCGACTCTTCCAAGTGGGAGGTGCTGGCCGAAGGGCTAAAGTGTCTGCAAGGTAAGGGAGTAGTTAACTCCATCTCGCTTAAAGATGGAGAGGAGCTCTTCCTGCAGAGGGCCCAAGTGATCAAGCAGTTTGGCGCAGCGGCCGTCGTGATGGCTTTTGATGAGAGTGGCCAAGCGACAACCTTGAAAGATAAAGTGGCAATCTGTCAGCGCGCCTATCAACTGTTGGTGAAAAAAGTTCAATTTGATCCTTGTGATATTATCTTTGATCCAAATGTTTTAACCATTGCCACCGGCATGGAGGAGCATAACGGTTATGCAGACAATTTCATTCAAGCAGTTAAGGAGATAAAAAGTAGCTGCCCCTACGCTATGACCAGTGGGGGAATCTCCAACCTAAGCTTCTCCTTTCGTGGGAACAATCTAATCCGTGAAAGTATGCATGCCGCTTTCCTATACCATGGGATACTGGCCGGATTAGATATGGGGATAGTTAATGCTGGCATGTTAGAGGTCTATGACGAGATAGAACCTACGTTAAGGCAGTTGGTGGAGGATCTGATCTTTAATCGTAGATCAGATGCCACCGAACGTTTAGTTGAATACGCTGACCAGGTGAGCGCTGGAAGCAAAAAGCGTGATCAAGGTGACATACTTAAGTGGCGTCAAGGGAGTGTCTCGGAACGAATAACCTATGCCTTGGTACATGGTATTTTAGACTACATTGAACAGGACGCAGGAGATGCCTTAAGCCAACATGGAAGTTCTCTGGCGGTGATTGAAGGGCCGTTGATGGATGGAATGCGGGTAGTAGGGGACCTATTTGGAGAGGGCAAAATGTTTCTTCCCCAGGTGGTAAAATCGGCACGGGTGATGAAAAAAGCGGTCTCCTCTCTAGTTGATGATGTCGAGCAGGGGGATGGAATAGTTAGATCAGAGTTGACCTCTCCTGCACAGACCGGCACTACGATTATTTTGGCCACGGTAAAAGGTGATGTACACGATATTGGTAAAAATATAGTAAAAGTCGTATTAGGTTGCAATGGGCACAAGGTAGTTGATTTGGGGGTAATGGTGTTATGTGACACTATTCTACAGGCCGCCAAGGAGCACCAGGCTCAGGTGATTGGACTATCAGGATTAATTACCCCCTCCTTGGATGAGATGATTTATAACGTACAACAGATGCAGCAGCAGGGCCTATCTATACCGGTGGTAATCGGTGGGGCCACAACTTCGACACTCCATACTGCGGTTAAAATTGCTCCCCACTATCAAGGTGCTATCGTTCAGGTTGGAGATGCCTCGCGGGGAGTCGAGGTGATATCTAAGCTTGTGGGAGAGCAGCGAGCAGAGTATCAGCAGCAGTGTCGAGAAAAACAGCAGCAAATGCGCCAGAAGTACCTTGAGCGTGAGACCCCCCAGCTAACACCATGGGAGAGGGTGGCTGCAAAAGCGCCAAAAATTGACTGGGAGCAGATCCAACTATGGCAACCCAAAAGTATTGGTCTGCATATCTTTAAAGCTATTGATCTAGATCAGCTGATCCCCTTGATCGATTGGTCGCCACTATTTTGGGCCTGGGGGTTAAAAGGGAGTTATCCTGCAATTCTTGACAGTAAGAAGTATGGTGAGGAGGCGACGAAGTTGTTGAGTGATGCTCAACAGATGTTGTTGCAACTAAAAGTTGATCAAGCAGTAACTGCTAGTGGTGTTTTTGGATTGTGGCCAGCAAACTCTGAAGGAGAGCAGATCCATCTCTATCAAGACGAAGCACGCAGTAGTAAAATTGCCACCTTTAACTTCTTACGACAACAGCAGAAGCAACATCGCTCCTTAAGTGATTTTGTCGCTCCACTTGGGCTTAAAGATTATGCTGGAGCAATGGTAGTAACCGCAGGTCATAAAATCAAAGCCTATGCAGATAAATTGGCCGTTGATGGAGATGATTACTCTGCTCTGTTGGTACAATCTTTAAGCGATCGTATTGCTGAGGCCAGTGCCGAACTGATCCATCTTTTTGCTCGACAAGAGTGGGGGTTTGGAGTCAGTGAGGATCTTGATTATAAAGATTTGATTAAGGAGAAGTATCAAGGAGTCAGACCGGCACCGGGGTATCCTGCCTATCCAGACCACTCTGAAAAACAGATAATATGGGAGCTATTAGCGGTAGAGAAGACACTTGGTTGTCGGCTAACTGAAAGCTATGCGATGGATCCCGTTAGCTCGGTTTGTGGACTATTAATGCAGTATCCTGGGGCAAAGTATTTTAATCTAGGAAAGATTGATAGTGATCAGCTGGCAAACTATGCTAAGAACAAAGGGAGCTCGGTCGCAGAGTCTACTCGTTGGCTAGCTCCCCACTTAAACAGTCGGGGCGGGAAAAATTAGATCAAATTTTGTGGTAGGGAAGTTTTGATCTAGTATTATATTTCCTTTATGTTGGTGCATAATTTGTCGTGCCAAAGAGAGACCAAGACCAGTACCCTTGCCGACGACCTTGCTGGTGTAGAATGGTTCAAATAGACGTTCGCGGTCCAGACTATTAGGTATATTTCCACTGTCGATAATGGAGAGGGTGACTCCACCATCTTTGTTCAACTGGTCAACTATCTTGATATAGGGGGCCGTATCACCTTCTAAGGCGTCACAAGCGTTATTAATCAGGTTGATTAATACCTGGGATATAATATTTTTATGCACTAAAACGACTTTTGGTGGGTCACAGGTCAGCTCCTTAATCAATTTGATACCCGTGGAGTCTATCTTCCTTTTGGTCATGGTAAGAGCATCATCTACAATCTCTGTAATGGATGTTTTGACTAATATATCTTCAGTATCTTTATGGGCAAAACCTTTGAACTTTTCAATCAACTTGACAATCCTGGCCACCATATCTTGCATTAGATCTAAAGTGGATTGAATATCGATCGCAGAGTCACTACTGTTCGGAGCTGTCGCCCGGCGGATTTTTGTCAATCCAATCGTTATGACGGTTAGAGGATTATTAATTTCATGGGCAACACCGGCACTGATCTCACCAATGTTGGCCAATTTGGCATTGTGGAGGGAGTTGATTCGTTCTTCCTGAAGTTGCTGCTCTAGCACCATTGCCTCCAAGGAATCAATTAGTAGTTGAAAATTGATACGAGCACTTTTTAACAATACCATCATGAAAGGCAGGGTCGCTGCTGCAATTAGGAATCCCTCAAAATTGGCTTGTTTAAACCCATAAAGCATGTAGGGGAGAATTACTGCCAGGGTAAATGAGATGGATGCTCGCATGGAGGAGGTTGAAGCGGTTAGCCCGCCAAATAAAACACCATAGACCATTAGCAGTAGGATTAAGACCCCGAGTCCACTGAGGTGATCAAGAAAGAGAAATGATGTCAGCCCCCACTGTAAGCCGGTAAAGATCAGTAGGGTGCTGTAGATCCACTCAATTTTAACTTTAAAGGCAAGATCAGCGGATAATTTTTTGTGATAATACTTAATCAACAAAAAGCGCAAGGCTAAAATAGCACACCCATATCCCAACCAGAGATCAATATAGGGTATTTTTTGAGTATACAGGTAGCTGTAGACAAATATAGTGATGATAAAAGCGACCACCAATAACATAATTTTATTGGTAAACAGCAGATCAATGCGCTGTATTTCAACTTGGGGGGATAGCTGTCTTTCCTTCATAACACTCATTGTTACAATTATGGCCATTGATTAACAATTTATCAATGGCCAATCGCTGTTGACATAAATAATTTAAGTGGTAGTGGTGTTGAGCAGATGATTATTGTCATCTGCGCCCTGTAATAAGAGGTAAAAAAATCTATGCTATAAAGGCAAGTGAAGCGCTTCTCTTACTGGATTCTTCAAAGATCGAATAGGCTATGGCCATTTTTCCACAACTGTTGTCGTACTATCTCTTCATCTTGATTAATAATTTTTGCTAATTCGGTGGCAATATAGGGGAGATAGAGTGGTGAGTTCTTCCTGCCACGAAATGGCTTGGGGGCCAAAAATGGGGCATCAGTCTCAATCAATATTTGATCCAGCGGTGTCATGGAGACGATCTGGCGAACATTGTCCGCCTTGGCAAAAGTTATAATCCCGGTAAAGCCGAGGTAGAAGCCACTGTCCAGGGCAAAATTGGCCAACTCCTGGCCGGCGGAGTAGCAGTGGAAAACTCCCTTCTTTGCTAATAGTTGAGAGAAGTTTTTCATAATGTCAATGGTATCGCGGTCTGCCTCTCTGGTATGAATAATTACCGGTAGATCAACCTTTATCGCTAGGTCAAGCTGCTGCTCAAAGACCTTACGTTGAATCTGGGGGGGGGAGTGATTGTAGTGATAGTCAAGTCCACACTCGCCGATAGCAATAATTTTATCGGACTTGCACCCTGCGATAATCATCGCCTCCACATCGTCATTATACTCCACTGCATGGTGGGGATGTACTCCTAAAGATCCAAAAACTGATGGATATAGGTTGGAAATATTTAGCACCTGCTCAAGATTATCCGGCCCAACTCCAACAGTTAGAATTTTTGCCACTCCCAACTGCTGACAATCAACCAGTAGTTGGGCCAGCGGAGCTTGCTCCAAGTAGTCTAGGTGGCAGTGGGTATCGATTAAGTCTGTCACGAATAATTAATTGTTAGCGGCAGGAGCTTGCCCTCGCCTCAATAGTTCGTCTAGTAGGATAAACAGTTGCGCCAAGGGGAGTACTCCCTCAATTTTGACTCCATTTAGTAGAATGGTGGGGGTAGAGCGAATTTTAAAGGGAGTCGCTTGCTCGATCATCTTTGCCACCTGCTGTTTGGTCTGCTCTGAGTTATAGCAATCTGTCACTCCCTTACTCTTGGCATAGTCATTTAACCACTGATTGCTCAAGGAGTGGCCAATCTCAAAAATCTGGTCATGGACAAGAGGGAAGCTATCTGGAAGACATGATGCTAGATAGGCTGCTTTACAGGCCAGCAGATGCAATGGTCGCTCCATCGCAGGGTTACAGCTATCATCTAGCGGGTAGAAAAAGTATTGTACATTGATCTTCCCTTGATACTTGGGAGCAAGAGTGTGGAGAACTTTAGATAACATGGCGCAAGCTGGACATTGAAAGTCCGAGAAGATCGTGATGCGAATTGGGGCAGCGGTAAATTTTTCTGATGCTGATAGTATGCGATAGGGTGAAGCCGGATCGGGATATCCCAGATTTCTATTACTGTCATACTCTTTAATCAGCGCCGGGGCCAATAGCTTAATCCTTTTGGCCCGATGGTTGATATAGAGTTTCATCGCTCCTGTGGCGATTAGAAAAATAGCACTCCAAATGGCAAAAGGTCTGATTTCAAATGCGGGGCGCTCCCAGCCTCGCAACAGAGCATAAGAAGCTAAAAATGAGAAAAGATAGTAGATAAAGCAGACGGGGCAGAGATGTCCCAAGATGGCAACGGAGTAGATCAAAAGTGTGACGCAGCCGAAACTATTTAGATGGGCAATGTAGTGGGTGATCTTGGTTAATGATAGTTTGGTAAAAAGATGGACGATAAAAAGCAAACCGATAATGATACCCATAAAGGAGATCGGCACTCCTCCGATATTCGATAGAGGAGAGTATGAGGCAGCATCACAGCTAAAAAAGGAGGAGAAGTTACACAGGTAACTTGCACCTAAACCGGTGGGGTAGTGAGTGTCAAAGAAGTGGCCAGTAAGGTAGAGTGAAGAGGCGATCATGCCGATCGCTGCGAGTAGAAGTAACCCAAAAGAGTATTTGTTCTTTTTCATTTTATCATATTCCCGTTATAAATTATCAATTACTACCACATTCCAGTTTCTTAAATCTGTCTTATTTCGTCTATAACTATGTAACTTAGAATCATGAAAAGTACAAAGATTCATACTCTGAACCTTGGCGCTGGGGAACTGCTCTTGGATCTGCCCCTTCACCTCATCTTGTAAAGAGAAAAAGAGCTGGCCATTATTACGGGAGAAAGAGCGGTCATTGGGAAAGTTGTTGATAAAATCTGGTGCTACTTGATAGCACTTTTGGCAGATATGTGGCCCAATTACAAAATTGGTAGGGGCCAATTTTGTAATCTCTGGGTTAAGCAGAATTCCACCTGCTACTCCGCGCCATCCAGCATGGAGCATTCCATATCCAGTCGTCCCCCAAAAAAGAATTGGCAGACAGTCGGCAGTGACAATTGCCAAGCTAGGCCCGCCTTTATTATCTGTCCCATCTCTGAAGTGGATCAGCCCATCAGCTTTAACTGCGGAGCACTCCAAGGTGGAGTTGGTTGAAATGATATCTGTTCCGTGTACCTGGCAGACTCTTAAGGGGAGAGTGGAGAGGCCCGGAGGGCCACTCCATACTTGGAATTGGCCGAGCTCAACTTTTTGCTGATATTGTAGAGTGCCAGATTCGATCATACTGTTTCCTGCTGGATCTGGGCCGCTAGCTCAATACTCTTTTGATAGATGGATGGAGGTGGGACCTCCATCTCCACTAGCTTACTGGTGATCGGATGCTTGAAGGCCAAAAATTTTGCATGCAATAGTGGGTGGGGATACTCTTTTAGTAGATCCAATAGTGCAGATGGAAGACGGCCTAAATCCTGCTTGGGGTTGCCGTACAGTTGGTCTCCTAAGACTGGTAGGCGCAACTGTTCTGCCAAGTGCACTCGAATCTGGTGGGTTCGTCCACTTTCAAGTTTGAGTTCGAGTTGGTGAAGATTTCCAAAACTATTTATCAAACGATAGTTAGTAGCGGCTTGCTTACCACTATGTAGTGTTGAGCACATCTTTAAACGATGTTTGGGGTGACGTCCAAACATCGTAGCAATACGCCCACTGGCGGCCGGGGCCGTCCCAACCACTAGACAGTTATAGAGACGGGTGATCTCTCTTTGAGAGAACATCAGCACCATCTCTTCATGACACTTTCTGGTCTTGGCAACCACCATGACACCACTCGTTCCCTTATCCAGTCGGTGAACAATGCCAGGTCGGTTGGTATCAGTAAATTCATCTAAATTTTTATAGTGGAATAGCAGGGCGTTGACCAGAGTACCACTTCTATTCCCTGGGGCCGGATGGGTGACCATACCGGCGGGCTTATTGACCAGTAGCAGATGAGGATCTTCGTAGAGTATCTCTAAGGGAATATTCTCTGCCAGTAGATCACATGGCAGCGGGGGAGGGACCTCTATTCGGATCTGGGTACCGATCGGCGGCATCTTTTTTAATGTCAGGTTTTTGGGTTGGGGTGATTTATCGTTGGCATCGATTACTATTAGCTGTTGCTCAAACAGTTTTTTGATAAATGTCCGGCTAAGATTTGGACAGAGAGCTGTTAAGTAGTGATCCAGTCGCGGATATTTGAGCTGGTCATCCTCTGTCACTGTTAATGAGATAAACTCTTCATGCAGGTCTGTGGTCAAAGTGGATAACCTTAGGATGTGGAGGGCCGAATAATTTCGCGTAGGCGGTTGATGTAGGATGTGGCAACCAGGGTGGGATTTAGCTTTAAACACTTGGCATATTGGTAGACAAATCCTCTGATATAGACTGGCACCGGCAGCCCATCGACATTCTCCTCCTCGATGTTGATCAAGTAGGTTTTAGATACTTTGGTCATATCGGACATGCGGGGAATATCAACATTCTTATATTCACGAATACGTTTTAAAAATTGACCTGTAAAATCCACTTGCTGCTCGATCTCCTGCTCAAAAGCTGGATCTTCTTGATAATCTAACAAGTAACGTTTCTCCGCTACCATTTTGGAGATATTAACATGTCCACTACTTTGACCTCGGCCAGAACTACTATGAGTAGAGGAGGGGGAAGTGCTACTAGTATCAGTCGTGCTAAAGCTCTCTTCCGCCAAGGTATTATCAATCCCTCGTGCTTGATTGTACTTGCTTCGGCGCTCTTGATCTCCTAAGATCGAGTAAGCCTCTTCAACTAGCTCCAGCATCTTTTCGCACTCATCATCACTCATCAGAGAGTAGAGGGCCAAGCCATTGGCAGCATAAGCATGTTTTGTTTTGAGATATCCCTGTCGAATCTCTTGTGCTGTTGCTTTTTCAGACACTTCTAAAATTTTGTAATAGTTCTTCTCATGATTCACTCGAAACACTCCTTCTTAACAGGGTCGTCCTCTTGGACTAGGTAGAAAAACCTAATAGGTTATGGACAATTTGGTCAAAGTTGGACACCAAATTTGAGTTCGGAAACTCCATTAGCAGTGGCTTACGTCTTTTAACACTTTGCCAGACGGTGGCGTCGTACTCTAGGTGGCCGACATAGTCCAAATGAATACCAAAATATTTTTTGCAGATGATGTGCATGGAGTGGCCGATGTCAATGTCTGCTTGGGTTCGTGCTTGGTTAATAATTATTTTAGGTCGAAATTTGTTAATCTCCATTTTTAGCTTTCCCCCGAGGGTGGGATTAATCTCTAATACTTGGTTGATTAGATCCTGGGGAGTACTATTTTGTGATAGTTTAGCATTGACCACTTGATCAATTAGTGGCCCGAGATCAAGCAGCTCTTCAACCATCTTGAGCTTCCGATGATAGACTGATTTGATAAAACGGTAGGTGTTTTCAATTGAGGTGGGCTCCGGGAGCGCAACTAGCACTCCCTGATCTGCCGCCAAAAAGAAGTCTAACGTATTGAAGGCGGTACCAGCACCTAAATCCAATAGGACATAGTTAGCATCAAGCTGCTTAATACTGGAGAGGATTTTTGCTTTATGGGTCTGTTTTAAGTTGGCAATTCCCATCTCATCCTGGGCACCACTAATCAAAGAGATGTTGGGGATTTTTGTCGGGAAAACTAGGTCAGACAGATCACGGGTTCGCTTGTTAAGATAGTCTGAAAGCGTCATATCCGGGATGGAGATCCCTAGGCAGGTGTGGAGGTTGGCCCCACCTAAATCCAGATCGATAACGACGACCTTATTGCCCATCAGGGCAAGGCAGATCGCCACATTGGCAGTGACTAGACTTTTACCAACACCACCTTTACCACCTCCTACCGCCCAGATCTTCTGGGGGCCGCCAGTTGCCAAGCCTGCATGAAAGTTATCTGATGCGCGAATACCGGTCATCTCTTTGGTGCTTGCTCCTATTTTTTACCTGTTGCATTATTAGGGTATGTTGTCAGCTACCCTTTGTCCACTCTCTCACTGCAACTGCTTATTTTTTGGTAATGACAACAAAATTGCAGATCTTCTTAGGTACATATATCTCTTTTTTGATCACACCTTCAGCTAGATATTTGGCCACTCGTTGATCCTCTTTCGCCAGTTTGAAAAATTCATCTTTAGAGAGATCTTCTGGGATTTCTAGAGTCGCTCGAAGTTTACCATTAACTTGGACTGGCATTGTGATTAGATCCTCTTTGGCCAACTCCGGGTCAAAGGTGGGCCAGCTCTGATAAGCGATACTCTCACTATGGTGCATACTCCAGAGCTCTTCTGCTAGGTGTGGCGCAAAGGGAGAGAGTAGTTTGATAAAACTTTTAGCACTGGCTGGAGAGATAGTGCCGATTTTTATAATATGATTAGTGAAGATCATCATCGAAGAGATAGCAGTATTAAGCCTGATCCCCTCAATATCAGCTGTAACCTTACTGATTGTTTGATGCAGCAGCTTTACAGTTGCAGGGCCATCTTCTTGGGCACCTATATTCTCACTTGTGCCGAAAAATTTGCAGACCCGATTTAGAAAATTGAACACTCCCTTTACACCATCTGTTGACCACGGCTTTACCTTGGCCAATGGCCCCATGAACATCTCATAGAGCCTTAAAGAGTCGGCCCCATAGTCGCTAACTATCTGATCAGGGTTAACGGTATTTCCTCTGGACTTGCTCATCTTCTCGCCGTCGCTACCTAGGATTAACCCTTGATTAATTAGCTTCTTAAATGGCTCTTGCGTGGAGACCAAGCCTAAATCGAATAGCACTTTATGCCAGAATCTGGCGTAGAGTAGATGTAGCACTGCATGCTCTACTCCTCCAATATAGAGGTCGACTGGCATCCAGTAGTTCTCAGCCTCTTTATCCCATGGCCGATCACTGTTGGTGGGATCACAGAAGCGCAGATAGTACCAGCAGCTACCGGCCCACTGAGGCATGGTATTGGTCTCGCGGGTTGCGGCCTGCCCACTGATGGGATCAGTTAAATTTAGCCAGTCAGGAATCGTTGCCAAGGGGGACTCACCGGTTCCCGAAGGTTCATAACTGGTCACTGCGGGTAGAGTGACCGGTAGCTCACTCTCATCTAAACATCGAATAGTGCCATCAGCCAGGTTGAGTAGTGGGAAGGGCTCTCCCCAGTAGCGTTGGCGTGAGAAGATCCAATCTCTAAGTTTATAGTTAATCTCACTATCCCCCAGCTCCCTCTCTTTTAACCATGAGATCATCGAGGAGATAGCATCCTCTTTATTTAGGCCATCTAGAAAACCAGAATTTATATGGATGCCATCCCCCAAGAAGGCTTCTTTTTCCATCTCTCCACCCTGGAGTACTTCAATGATGGGTAGATCAAACTTACGGGCAAACTCATAGTCTCTGCTATCATGGCCTGGAACTGCCATGATGGCCCCTGAGCCGTAGGAGATCAGTACGTAGTCGGCGACCCAGATAGGGATTAGTTGCTGATTGACGGGGTTTACTGCATAGGTGCCAGTAAAAACTCCACTTTTATCTTTGTTAAGATCTGTTCGCTCGAGGTCTGACTTTAGTGCTGCTGCTTGGATATACTGTTTAACTTCGGCTTGTTGTTGGTCAGTGGTGATCTTGTCCACCAAGCTATGCTCTGGTGACAAAACCATATAGGTGGCACCAAATAGGGTGTCAGGTCTAGTGGTAAAAACTTTGATCAGCTCCTCTGGTTGGCCATTAACAGTAAAAGTGACATTGGCCCCCTCAGAACGGCCAATCCAGTTACGTTGCATCTCCTTGATATTTTCCGGCCAATCCACTTCATCCAAATCATCAATTAGTCGATCTGCGTAGGCGGTAATTTTTAACATCCACTGCTTCATCGGTCGGCGTACTACTGGGTGGCCCCCGACTTCTGACTTGCCATCGACCACCTCTTCATTTGCTAAGACGGTTTTAAGCTCTGGGCACCAGTTGACCTGGATCTCATCTTGATAGGCCAGCCCCTGCTTATACAGTTGGACAAAGATCCATTGAGTCCAGCGATAGTAGTCAGCACTGCTAGTGGCAAACTCTCGATCCCAATCATAAGAGAACCCCAAAGATTTTAGTTGGCGCTTGAAGGTCGCAATATTCTCTTTTGTGATAACTTCCGGATGGGTCCCTGTTTTTATCGCATAGTTTTCTGCTGGGAGACCAAAACTATCCCACCCCATTGGGTGTAGAACATTAAATCCCTGCATTCTTTTATAGCGGGAGATAATATCGGTAGCGGTATATCCCTCGGGATGGCCGACATGTAGTCCTTGGCCAGAGGGGTAGGGAAACATGTCCAAAGCATAGTATTTTGGACGATCAGATTTGTGGCCCACTTTGAAAGTTTTGTTGCTATCCCAAAACTGTTGCCACTTGGCCTCTATTTGATTGAAATTGTAGTTCACGTAGTTACCCTTAGTTTTAAATTGCAGCGGATCTCTTTTACAATGGGCAAACCTACCCTTTTTACCACCCTTTTTCTATCTTTTGATTAACATGGGAGCTGGCTGACTTGCTGCGTAAGAGGAGTGTAGAAAAAAGGTCGTAGGTTAAAAGAGATATTATTATGAAGCCTCTTCTGGAGAAACCATCTGAGAGAATTCAAAAATGGCTGAAGCGACAGAGAGATCAATAGTATGATTCTGGTTTCGAAAAAGCAGGCATAGCATCTGAATTTGGTCAGTCAAAAGATCACACTCTAATAACTGCTGTTTCAGCTCGGCCAACGGCACCATGAACATTGCCATATAGTCGACAATCTGCTGGGGAGAGGTAATACGCTCTCTTAGTAACTCTCGTTCTTGGGCGCTATCTAGGTGGTAATCAATCCAGCTATCCAACAGTTTTCCCAACGTTTCTATCTTATCATAGAGCATTTGGCCGCTGGCCGCCGTCTGGCGCGGAAGGTAGCGACAGCGATAGACAGGGTAGGGGATCTCCTGTATTCGCTCAATCCACTCCGCACGTCCTACCCCTTGCAGCAGTGCCACCAGCTTATGGGGGGAGGAGTCATCAATCACACTGACGATCCCAACACTAATAATTTTGTGAGGGGTGGGAATATGCACCTGGGTCGGATTTTGTCCCAGCGCTATTACTGGTTGAATCAGTGCCACTCCGATGGGGGTCTGGGCCTTTGCCGCATCCTTAACCATCTTGATGTAGTGGGGATCTAAAATATGCAGCGGCAGAGAAGCCTGAGGAAAGAAGACCACCTCAGGTAGGACAATAATTGGAATGTCGATTATCTGATCACCACTCATGGCCTATTATACCCTACTGTTGCCCTATATTACGCAATGCATATCGATTGATGGAGTGACGATCCAACTAGTTTGAGCTAATATCAAATGGTTATGCTAAAAACAGTTAATATTTTAACTCCTTATTACTCCTCCACCATCTGGGGGGGGCACTTCCTGGCCGCCCAGAAGTGTTGGGGGTTAGATAACCCTGGGGTTTTATTAGGGGAGAGTTGGGAGGTTTCGCGACTTGAAAATCACTCTGCTAAAACCTTGGATGGTCGGGAACTGACTGATATCACTAATGGTTCGCAGATTCCATACCTAGTGAAGTTTATTGATACCGCTAAACACCTCTCTATTCAAGTACATCCTGGTGATCAATATGCAATGGCCCACGAGAACTCAAGTGGTAAAAGTGAGATGTGGACAGTGTTGAATGCGAAGGATGGGGCCGGAATCTATTTAGGATTTAAGGATGGTGTAACTAAAGATCAGTTTTTTAGAACTGCTAGTAGTGAAGGGGAGGTTGATTCCTTGCTCAATTTCTATCCGGTGGTCGCTGGGGATAGTTTTTTTGTACCGGCGGGTGCCGTCCACGCTATCGGGGCCGGGATTACGCTGTTGGAAGTTCAACAAAGTAGTGGCATCACCTACCGGGTTTGGGATTGGAATCGACTAGGAGTAGATGGGAGACCTCGAAAGTTGCATCTAGACAAGGCGATGGATGTATTAAATTTTGATCCGGGGGCAAACAGCAAAGATTATTTCAACTATCGGAGCGATGTTTTAAACGCTGCTCAATTAGTTGCTACTCACTCACAGTTTGAGGTGAGTACCTTAGTGCTCATAGCAGAGGAAAAGATCAAACTGCCACCGAGCTTAGCGGGACGACACTCGTCGATCGTTTTATTGGATGGAGCGGTTAAGTTGGAAAGCAGTGATCAGAGCTTTGTCCTTAACCCATATCAAAGTGCCTTACTGGCAAGAGAGCAAAAGGAGGAGGTCACTATTTTAAGTGAAGCTGCCTCCTCTCGCTTAATGATAATTAGATAATAATTATGTAAAGATAATTTGGGCCCCAGCAGACTTCTCGTAGAACTCACCAACCGTAATCACTTCATTCATCTGAGGGCAGAAATCTTTTTCAGTCAGATGGAACATGTCAACGGTTGCCTTACAGGCATAAATTCCACAACCAGCATCACTGATCATCTCCATAAATTCACCCACCGGCGGAATATCTATCTCCTCCATCTCCTTTTGCATCATGCTGGTTACCATCGCTGAGATGCCGGGAAGCCCACCCATCATCGTTGGCATCGGCATACCGTTAGGAAAACGCATTCCCGGGTTGCCAACCGTCGCTACCTTTAAATTGTTCATTCGATCCTTAATGATGGCATCAAGCCCAAAAAAGGTAAAAAACAGGTCAGCTTCAATCCCTTCCATACGGGCACCATTGGCCATAATTAGACCCGGATAAACCCCTTCTAGTGAGCCGCGGGAGACAACTATTGTTACTTTTTTAATTTTTTCATCGCTCATCTTTTCATTCCTTTATATTGGTGGTGCTACTTTTTTACTATTAAATCCATCCTTTAGGCTTGGGAAGACCGCCTATCTTTGCCGCTTTTCTGGCCGGGCCACCTGGAAATAGGGAGTACATCTCTTTGGTGTTGACTCCACTCTGCTTGGTAATCTTACGAATTGAAGGTACACTCCCGCTCGTCTCAAACTCTTTACGCATAAAATTGATTACCTGCATATGCTTATCATTAATTTCGGTGATCTCTTCCTCTAGCGCCAGGGCCTTTGCAACCTCATCACTCCAATCATTGACATTTACTAAATGTCCATCAGCATCAAGCTCAACTTGTTTTCCTGCGATCTCTTTAGTAGTCATCTCTCTCTCCTTCGATTTTTACTGTTCCAGTTGCTCTCGCCCCTGGTCACTCTTGGTTAAACACTGATTTAAAAAACTAATTGATAGGTGGATAAAACGTCGGACATTTTGTGAAGTCATCATCTTCAACAATCCCCAAAAAGAGACACTCTGGGGAGGAGTTGAGTCGAATGACTGATAGGTTTCCAACGTCGTCCCCATCATCGTATGCAATTTTGGATTGGCCAGCCCTTTAAGAACTTTTGCTAGTTGGTCACTATTGTCTCTTAACTGCTCCAACTCTTCTTTTGTGAAAGATGCCATGGTTTTATCTGATATCTCTCGGATTGTTATTAATAGGTCAAAGTAACCTTTCTGAGTGATATCTTCTAATGTGTCAACGCTATCACGAAAAACCGAATGCATGATCGGTGTCGCTTCCTGCATCAAGTCGGAGAACTTTTCCATATTCTCCACCATCATAATAAAATTATCACTATTGCGGGCCAAAGTCTTCATTAGATAGGCGATTTTTTCCATATCTATCTGTTCACTAACTGAGTCTAGCTCATGAGCGGTTTTTATATAAGCCTCTTTTCCCACGAGCGTTAGTTCAGATTTTAAATCCTGTAGCATTAAGCGGTTACGCTTTTGCATTTCCAGTTCACTGTTAACCACATCAAGTTTGCTGTTTATTGATGCTAGTTGTTCTTCAATTGTTAGGTTGTTACTACTCATATTTGCCTCGATAATTAATTAAAGATAGAGTTAACGTCTTTTGCCGGCCATCAACATCTCTGGCCCAATAGGTAGATCTTCGCCCCGTAGTAGAAGATTCCAATAAACCCAGCGGAACATCATCTTACCATAGTGGTTCATTGCACTTTCGCCTAGTAGAGTGAAAGGGCCAACCCCTGGTAGGGGGAATTTTCCGGGTAGCGGTTCAGTGGTGTAGTTAAAATCTATTAACATTCCCTTGCCAAAACCGGACTCAATAAAACAGTTGGCGTGGCCGTCAAATTTTGCCTTAAGCTCTTTGCCGGCAATATAACTCAAAATATTTTCAATTAAGATGTCAGCTTCAAAGTGGGCAACTGACCCTGCTTTAGATGCAGGCAGTGTTGTGGCATCTCCGATGACAAAAATATTTTGGTGATCTTTAGATTGTAGCGTCTCATTATCGGTTGGGATAAATCGTAACTCATCTCCCATCTCACTATCTTCTACAACTGAACTTCCCATATTCGTTGGGATAGTTACCAGTAAGTCAAATGGTAGCTCCTTGCCGCCGTGAGAGACTATTTTTTTATTTTCATTATCTACTTGACCAATGTCAAACTCTGTTACTAATTTGATCCCCTTCTTTTTTAGAAAATCACCTAAAATGGCAGAGGCCCTAGGCTTGGTAAAAGCTCCAGGTAGGGGAGTAGCATAAGTGATTTCAACTTTATCTCGAATCCCCTTGTTGGTAAAAAATTCATCGGCCAAGAAGAGAAATTCCAAAGGAGCAACTGGACATTTGATCGGCATCTCCGTTAGGTTAAGAATCATCTTCCCGCCCTCCCAGTCGGTTAGGAAGTCTGCTAGTTTTGCCGCTCCGTCCGGAGTATAAAAATCGAAGATACTCTTTTGCCATAGGGGGCCCTTTAGCCCTTCAGTCTCATCCGGCTCGATGGTACAACCAGTGGCGACAATTAGAATGTCATAGCTGACGGGTTGACCAGCTTCAAGTTGGATTAGATTATTTTTGGGATCAATTTTAGTGACAGTATCAAAGATGGCATTTGTTCCCAGTGGATAGAAGTCGATTTTTTTTCTGACGATATCTTTGGAGGTGTAAATACCAAAAGGGACGAATAGAAATCCCGGCTGATAGTAGTGATTTTTATCCCGATCAATTATTGTTAGAGACCATTGGTCACGATCTAAAGTGTGACTTAGCTTGTTTAACATCATGGTCCCGGCGGTTCCGCCTCCTAAAATTACTATCTTTTTCATGGTGTTCTCTCTCCTCTCAATTATTAGAACTTTTCGTTATTATTGTCATTGGTTGGTAAAGTAGCGCTGATGTTATTGTCACGAAGTACTTTGGAGATCTCCTCCATCGCTTTGAATAGTTCCGGCTGCTTCATCTGGCAGTAGACAAAGCGGCCATCTTTACGTTGATTAATAATATTTAGCAGGCGCAGAAGTTTTAGCTGCTGGCTGACATTATGTTTGGATTTTCCAACTGCAGCACTGAGGGTGTTGACATTCTTCTCTACGCCATCACGTAGTTCGCATAGAATATGCAGCCTTAGTGGGTTGGAGAAAAGAGAGAAGAAAGATGCCATTTGATCGCATTGATTTTTGTAACTCATAACTAGTCACCAGGGCAGTTAAAAGGTTAAGAAGTTAAGATACTATTAAACTATTAAAGTAAAATGAGCAACCATAATTGTAATTATTTACAGCTTTACTCCCATTTTATTTTGCGATGCGCTAGGTGTTTGCTGGACAGGTAGAATAACCCCGTGTTAATATTATTATATGACAATAAAAGATCCAAAGACGATGAATGATCGCTCTCAACGAATTGCCGCCCTGTTGAAAACCATGGCCCATCCAGGCCGTCTGATGATTCTTTGTCATTTGGCGACGGATGAACAGTCTGTATCCGATTTAGAGCGCAAATGCAGTATCTGTCAGTCCCAAGTTTCTCAATTTTTAAAACGGATGCAGTATGAAGGAATTGTAGAGTCGCGTAAGGAGGGGAAGTTTGTTGTCTATAGTATTAAGGATCAACGAATTTTAGAGCTAATCCACTCGCTTGAGAAGATCTTCTGCCAGGAAGACGAGTAGCTTTAGAGAACCTGAGCAAATATCATTGCTGAGAACAGTAGAAATGTTGAGTAATAAAGGATCTGATTTAGATGCTCTTGTGGCCACATGGCTGAACCTCTTATTTAACGGCAAAATTGTTAACTTTTATAATTTATGATCCGGAATGTAGCACCCTTTTCGTTGCAGTAGGTGGTATTGAGTAAAATTTTCATATTTGATGCTAGCTTGATCCTCCTAACCCTGTGGAGAGGCTTGATTCCTAGAACTTCGGATAGTAAAGCTTTTTGCCCATATCTGACGCTTTAAAGTTGGCACTTTTTTATCTGGGGGCCTCAAAAGCCTAATCAATTTCTGATCATTCAAGATATCTTTTTCTTTTAATCTACTAATATTTCATCTTTTCAATATGTTGTGCTTTCAAAAGTGACAACACTCCTTGCAATAGAAAAATGATCAGAAATCAGTTATAATAACAGGAGCACAAGATGGGAAATGAGATGATTGATACTTTAAAATATTCAAAAAAATTGGAAGAGTCTGGTGTTCCACCAGAGCAGGCAGAGGCACATGTCTATCTGCTGGCGGATCTTCTTGAAAGTAACCTTGCAAAAAGGCGGGATGTTCAAGGAGTAGATAAAAATATCGAGTTTTTACGAGCTGAAACCAAGAGGGATATTCAAGGAGTCGAAAGAAATATCGAGGTTTTACGAGCTGAAACCAAGAAGGATATTCAAGGAGTTGAAAGAAATATCGAGGTTTTACGAGCTGAAACCAAGAAGGATATTCAAGGAGTTGAAAGAAATATCGAGGTTTTACGAGCTGAAACCAAGCGAGATATTCAGGATGTTAAAAAAGAGATCGAAATCATGGGCCATAAATTAACTATCAAAATGGGGGCAATGGGAGTAACCGGAGTCGCTCTTCTCACTGCAATTCAGAAATTACTTTAGGATCAGGCGGTGAGTAACAAAGTGTTTACAAATATGCTAACTCTTATCATCACTGTGCTCTTTTTTAGTAAAGGGTGGGCGGTCGATACTCAGGATGAGGGGTTTTATCTTGGTAGTAGTGTAACAAAAATTCTCGATGTACACAGTAACTGCAAGAAAATAAGCAACAGTAGCAATATTGATTACTTTATCCCAACTAAACTGGAGAGTGACTGGACAAACTTCCTAGATCATATGCCTAATGATGTTACGAAGGCGGAGTGTCCAATAGATGGTGTCTGGAGTACTTGGGGCAGTTGGAGTGGCTACTCATCCTGTTCTGCTAGCTGTGGTGGCGGCACTAAATCTCGAAGTCGCACCCGTACATGCACTAATCCAGAACCGGCTTATGGTGGAAATGATTGCTCAGGCAGTACGACAGAGAGTCAATCAACCAGCTGCAATACCCAAGGTTGTGCGCCCATCTATGTTACTTGCAGTTCGTGGGGGTACAGATATTACACCTGTGGCACTGGTACAAGCTCGATTAGCTCAATTGCTGTGCAGGCGAAATACTCAGGATCGGCCTGTACCAGTGGATCTTCATTTGGAAAGTTAAACAACTCCACCATGTGGGTTAATCGTGGATGTAGGGCAAAATTTAGAATTACACCATGATAAGATGGCTAATTTTTTTGAGATCTATTTTGTTCTAGGTGCTCAATACGCTCTTGTAACTGCTTTATCATTCGTTGCTGCTCTTTAATCGCTTCGATTAGAGGGGCAACTAGATTACCATATTTTACCGCTTTTAGCCCACTGTTAGGATCAGTTATTACTAGATCGGGATAGACCTCTTCCACCTCTTGGGCAATTAGGCCAATCTCAGGCTCTCCGCTATTTTCCCAATTAAATGAGACGCCACGCATCTCTAAAATTTTCTCCAAGGCGTCAGGCAAGGAGGCAATATTTCGCTTTAAACGCTGGTCAGATGTATATATAAAACTGGTCGCTTTAATTGAACCATCAACCTGCAATTTTACTGTAGGGATATCTACCCCAATCCCGACTTTGCCACCAGCATAGTTAATCCCTCCGGTAGCACTAGACCACCTCTGATCAACTACATCTAATTTATTATCATTTAGGTCCGTTAGTTGCATTTGAATATTACTGGTCACACCATCTAAATCGTTAAGCTCATTATTGTCGACTCTCCCTGTACCTAGGTTGTCTATTGACGGACAGTTGGTACCATCGCTTTGACATAGGCTATTTGATCCAACCTTTACGTCGCTTGAGGCGGTAATTGTTCCCGAAGCGGTTAACTCCGCAGCGGTAATTGTTCCCGAAGTGGTTAACTCCGCAGCGGTAATTGTCCCCGAAGCAGTTATATTACCATCTACTTCCAGCTTTGCTGATGGCGTCGCCGTCCCAATCCCTACATCACCGCCATTGTAAAAAGCGTCGGTTCCACTATCGGTAAAAGCACCGCTCCCCGACCCTGTAGGCCAGGAGGTACGACAAACTCCATTGATACAAAGTGTATTTCCAGCAGGGCCCACATCTAAAGTTCCGGCCGGTGTCGAGGTACCAAAACCGACATAACCACCATCGGCGATAGTCATGCCATTACCACTGTCATCAGTTAACTGTAGACCTCCTGAACCTGAAGCTCGTAGCGTGTTAACTGGAAAGGAGTCGAAGGCATTTTGGGGATCATTAATAGCAATAGCGGCCCACTTTCC
>JABGUH010000008.1 GCA_018646675.1 Bdellovibrionales bacterium
CAGGAACAGGAACAGGAACGGGAACGGGAACGGGAACGGGAACAGGAACAGATTGATTTAGCAGGATGCTAAATCAAGTCGCCGTAGGCGCCCCGTAGGGGTGACCGAGCAGGATGCGAGGGAAACAAACAGGAACAGGAACAGGGGCAGGAACAGGAACGGGAACAGGAGCGGGAACGGGAACAGGAGCGGGAACTGGAGCAAACTCTTAATGATCACAAACGTGCTCTTCACCATCCTCTTCAGCGCTACAGTAGTGATCCGTCTCCTTGCCACTACGTTTACAAATATACTTTTGCACTTTAACCACTAGGCTTTGGCACTGGGACTCTGATCCATCATCATCCCCCTCACAGAAGTCGCAATCATCACCAGTCACCTTATTCAGCCCACCACAAGAGCCTCGCAAGCGTATATCACTGATGATCACACCGACTGCCATCAAAAGAAAAAAGATCCCAAAGACCAATAAAGTAACCCAAAAATGGTACAACACTCCTCCCTCAGAGTTATTTTACTGTTTTATGCAACCACGGCAGCTAATTGTCCACCCTCACTTTTTTAAAAATATAGTATTGACTTACGCCCTACTTACGCATAAGCTGGAATTACTATGGGACTAACTAAAAAACAACTCGAAGTATACGATTTCATTAAACAATACCATCAGCAAGAGGGGCTGGCCCCCACTCAAGCGGAGATCAAAGATCACTTTGGATTTAAATCCTACGGCTCGGTTCAACGCTACATCAAGTATCTGACCGAGGCAGGAATGCTGACCTCTGGCTGGAATGAGCGGCGAGGGCTAACTCCCACCACTGATATGCAAGAGAGTGAATTTGAAATCCCCCTCTTGGGCCTAGTCGCCGCTGGTGACCCTATTTTAGCACTGGAAAATCCCACCGAGACAGTAAGTGTCCCCACCACCATGCTCGCCCCACCCCACCGCTACTTTGGCCTAACCGTCCAGGGTGAGAGCATGATTGAGGCTGGAATTTTAGAGGGGGATACACTCATTTGTCGTCAGCAATCTTCGGCCCAACAGGGTGAGATTGTAGTAGCAGTGGTGGAGGGTGAGGCGACAGTTAAAAAGTTCTATCGCCATCCAGATCATATTGAACTGCAACCGGCCAATGCCAGCTACTCCCCGATCCTCGTTGACGGTGGCCAGTTTCAACTAGCAGGAGTTGTCGCTGGGCTGCTGCGCTCCTACAACTAACTTAAATAGTATGTGCCCCCAACTGGCCTCCTTAGTCTCTGCCATCAGTGAGCGTGGTAACGCCCCCTTGATCCATCTTATCTCTAACCAGCAGTCCCAACAATTAAGCTACGCACAGATAGCACCGATAGTGGCCCAACAGGTAGAGCAACTTAAAGAGCACTCACTCTCCAAAAGCTCACTAGTCGCCATTGGCGATCTAGATCAACACTCCATGATCATAACCCTTTTGGCCCTCTGGCAACTAGAGGCTGTTCCAGTTCTACTACCACGTAACTTGCCATCGACAAAAATTCCACCGCTGCAACAGAGTCTTGGCCTCTCTGCACTAATCACCGCAAAAGGTGTCACAACATACTCCTCCCCCTCACCCTTAAAGCTACCACTTACCACTGGTGTAGTGATCTTCACCTCCGGTACCTCCGGCACTCCCAAAGGAGTGGTTTTAACTAAAAGCGGTCTACTGCTAAGTGCGAACAGCACTATTGATCTCTACCAAATCAAACCACAGGACAACTGGGGCGTAACTCTCCCCTTAAGCCATATTGGCGGCCTGATGATCCTAATCAGAACTTTGGTCGCCGGATCATCCCTAACAATCACCAACTCTTCTGCCACCCCTCTGATTGAGATGCTAGGCAAAAGGATATTGGCAACCAATATCCTCTCGCTCGTCTCCACCCAACTATTGCGACTATTAAAAGATATAAACTCTCCCCAAATTGAGGAGCTGAAACAGTACAAATCGATTCTACTCGGTGGCGGCCCTCTTGCTCCTCAAATGATTGAGCGGGCCACAAGGATTGGCCTACCCATCTCCCCCACCTATGGCATGAGTGAGTGCTGCTCTCAGATAACCGCCCTACCTCCCTACCACGCATCGTCCACGGCAAACTACAGTAACCAAGGCCCTCCCCTGCCCCACTGTCAGATTAAACTGGGCGAGGGCCAAGAGATCATGATTCAGAGTCAATCTCTACTTACTCACTACCTAGTAGATGGCAAGCTGATCTCCCCTTTAAGTCATGGTGGATCTCTTGCAACCAAGGATCTAGGGAGTATCGATGGTGATGGACACCTAACGGTTACCGGACGTAGTGACCTGACATTTATCTCTGGCGGTGAGAATATTGATCCTCAAGTCATTGGCCAAGCAATGCTGGAGCACCCCCAAATCGAGTGGGTTGAAGTAAAACCAAAAGAGCACCCTGAGTTTGGAGCAGTGGCCTGTGCCACCTATGGTAGTAATGATTTAGTCGACGCAGAGGAGCTCAGAAACTTTCTTAGAAAAAGAGTCCCACCTTTTATGATTCCCAAAGAGTTTATCCACTCTAACAGGTAATAATTTTAGTTAAAAAGTGCGTAGAATCTCGCCTAGATAGTAGTTAACTCGCTGTTGAGTCTCCTCTAATATCTCTAACTCTCGTGATAGTATCCCGCGGGTCGAACGTTCGCCCCCTACCGCTGGTAGATTTTGGGCCAACTCATTCGCCAGAGAGTCAGTGCTCTCACTCTCCTTGGGCCCATCATCCTGCTCAGAGCTTAATAGCCCCTCACGCAGCAGCTGATCCAAAGGGTCACTGGAGATTGAGTCATCACCCTCACCGTCGATCTTACTGGTGATTGAGATTACCTTACCTTCCTGACTACCATACACGTTGTTACCCATCATACCGTTTAGTGTTGCACAAAAAGTGCCACTTCGTATCAACGTCTATTCAATGGGTTAAGTAATGAATTACCCCCTAGAAAAAGATCATTTTCTAGTAGGTTGTCAAAAAAAAAGGCACTAAAGAAGTTATCCCTCTAAAGTGCCTAACAAAAAACAGTATAAATAAATTTACACTATTTAGATCATTTATAAAGTATTAGGGAACTTCAAGTAGCTCAACAATCTCTGCCATAGAGATTTCTCCATCAACTGTTCCCGTCTCTGTCTCCTCTCGAGCTGGTACTTCACCTAAAACAACCGGAAGATCTAACTGCGTAATTCTGACAACATCCTCACCATCACAACCATCATCAAGACAGTTATTAACCACGTAACACTTCTTACTTCTGTCATATATGTAGTCACGCTCACCACGTACCAAAACTCCCTCAACCTCTTGGCTCTCCAGATTAAAAACTGCTGATCCGGAGTTACCACCAAAAGTGTCTAGGTTGGCCTTAAAGAAGTATGGATTGTCATCAGTTCGCACTTGGGCATTTCCGGCAATTTTTGTCGGTACTCCTGATGGGTGGCCAATTACAACTAGGTTCTCACCTTTGGCAATTTGACCTTCACGGCGAAATTTTAGTGCAGGACGATTAGTCGGGCGATCTAAACGGATCACTGAGTAGTCAATGCCCTTACCAATATCAATTTTATGGGCAACGATCTCTACACAACTATAAATATTTTCTCTTAAAATATAGGAGCTACCATTATTTCCAATCATATCTATTCGATAGTCAAACACCCACATATTGCTCTGACAGGCGCTCATACTAGCGATACAGTGGCCGGCGGTAACTAACAGGTCTGGAGCAATTAAAAAGCCACTACAAAGTCCAAAAGCTGGCTCAGAGGCGAAGCGACTATCACTACAAATTCCCATCTCTTTAGATAGGCTATTACCTACTAATAAAACTAACGAAGGGATATCTATTTTAGCAATGGAGCTACTCTCCATCATCACGGCCGTCGAGTCCGCTAAGACTTTAAAAGCGTCAAGTTTGGAGTGATGAACACTACGACGATCATCACCGCCATATATTACTTTAAAGTTGTCTTCTCTAATACGATCAACAGCATTAATCATTTTAGTTAAAACTGTATCTGAGAACAGAATCGTGGCAAGGGCCAAGGTAACCAGTAGGATATTTTTCAAAAGTCCCCCTTTTGTGATAAGCGTGGCACCAGCCTACCTAAAAAGAGATGACCTTACTGGCCAAGTGTAATATTTACCCCAAATCCCGGTTTAATTGGGAAATGAGTAAGGGAAAATAGTATAAAATTGATAAGTTAGGCTAGCTCAAATCCTAAGCGATAGAGAGGTAGACTCATGGAATTGCCCTTGACTGTGGAATGATTGCGAAGATGATAGTTGGCACCGGACTCTAGTATACTGTTAGTAGAGCTGATAATCGTTAAACACTTAGAACGGCAAACCAGCTTGTATATCCGCTGGTCAACGATCAGACATAGACCGTGTTCTGATCGATCTAGAATTTTTAATTCCTTATGTAACATCTCTCCACTCTCATCAATGTAACCAACAATGGCAAAAAACTCTGAGCATAAACCATAACTCTCTCGCCTCTCAATCCGCGCATCCTGAATCTGTAGTTGCTCAGGAAAACTGACTTCAATCTCACTATTTTGTGCGCGCAATAGTTGTGCTCGAAATAGCAGCCCTCGATATTTACAGTGGCCAAAAATATCGCCCCTCTTCTTCAGTTTCTGCTCTTCTCCTTTAACCTCTGGGATAAAACATAGACGAGACTGTTCGCGATTAAGCCGCACTAAACGAGCATCAATATACTCTCGAATCCCCTCACTACTCTGCCAAAGACGAAAATTTCCACCTTGCTCTAACGTCTGCTCCAGCGTATTTAGCATAGCGGGATAGAGGGATATCTCAGTACGCCCACCCCCTTTATCTTTACTCTCTGGCCCCTTACGGTTACTTTTATCGCTCATACTTTTAGATTATATTACAAAAATGCAGACAGATTGATTTAATTAGCACCATCCGTTGGGGCTTGGCATAACTAGCTGAAATTAGATAGAAGTATTTTCAAAACACCCATCTGCAGCGACACTATTTTGAGTAATCACCAAAAGAAGTGGCAATATTCACCAAAAATGGTTGATGTACCCGCAAAATAAGGGGGGCAGCAAAAGAGTCACAGCGGTTACTCCAACCGGAGATAATTGAGAAGTGAAGGTATTCAGACAGCTCAATTAACTCTTTTCGACTAACATCTCTAGGCCCCACCACCGGGACTAATCGCTCACGTAAAAATGACTTGCGAGAGAGTCCCATCAGTAGTGGTGATGGTGCGATAACTTGTAACAACTGCTCCATACCATCAATTAACTGCCAATTGGCATGGTAACTTTTAGAAAACCCCAAACATGGATCATAGATAACTCGACTCTCTACTCCATGTTGATTAAAAAAACTACGAGCGCTCTTAAAGTGATCACTCACCGTTAAAAACATATCTTTGGACTCCACCAGATAGTTCAGATGGTTTGCACTATCCTCACGATCAGTCACCCCACTGTGGCCTAGAATGTAGTAACAGTTAGGTGCATCCTTGAGTAGCACCTCGGCCAGCCGCTGATCTAAAATCCCTGAAATATCATTCCACGCTAACTGAATAGTGGAGTTAATTTCTGAAATTTTACGATAGAGGGTGACAAAAGTATCTGGGCGAAAAGTATCAATCGAGAGGACAGTTTGCGCCGGCCAATCGTTACTCTCAAGATAGGAGATGAGGATCTCTTCTAAACGTTGTAGCTCAATCTTGGCAGAGATGGGTTCACTAGATGGTGCCGTCGATTGGGCCCCCACATCGATCATGGCGGCCCCACTATTAATTAGGGCGTCAACTCTTTGAGTAAAGGTGGAAACGGTGTTGAACCGACCACCATCTGAAAATGAGTCGGGAGTGATGTTGATCACTCCCATGGAGGTTATCTTGGATAGATCAAGCAGTGACGGGATCATCACCCGGATTGCCTCTTTTACCATTTGGTTCAGGCTCCTTCGCGGAGTCATCATCTGCAGCAAGCTCTTCTTGCTCTTGCTGCTGCTCATCTTGATCTTTCTCTGCTGCTGAAGGAGAGATCGGAATACCAATATCCTCGCCAGCAACCAGCGCATTAATCTGCTCTAGATCTAAAGTCTCCCAAATAATTAAAGCCTCTGAAATGCGGTCAAGTGCCTCACGGTTTTTTGCCAAAATTTCCAACGCAACCTGACGGTTAGTATCAATTAGAGAGTGAACCGCCTCATCAATGGAGATAGCAGTCTGCTCCGAATAGCCAACCTGCTCAGTAGGATTGGCAAAGGGAGAGATCCCACTCTTTTGAAAATTAATCGGCCCTAAACTTTTGCTCATTCCCCAGTGACAAACCATATTACGCGCCAACTGCGTGGCCCGTTCAATATCATTGGAGGCCCCATTACTCATCTGATCAAACACCAGCTCTTCTGCACAGCGCCCTCCCATCAAAAAGGAGATGAAATTTTCCGCCTTATCTTTAGTCAGGTTAAGCATCTCCTCATTCGGTAGTGTCTGAGTAACTCCCAAGGCATTACCACGGGGAATAATACTTACCTTATGAATCGGATCAGTATGAGGAAGATTGATACCGACTAATGTATGTCCGGCCTCATGAACCGCGGTCACCTGTTTCTCCTTATCGGAGATGACCATCGACCTACGTTCCGGTCCCATTAGCACTTTATCTTTAGCATGTTCAAAATCGATACTCTCTAACTCTTTCTTACTACAGCGGGCCGCCTGCAGAGCTGCCTCATTAACTAGGTTGGCAAGATCTGCTCCGGTAAAGCCAGGAGTTCCCTTGGCAATCACCTCTAAGTCAACATCGGCACCAATGGGAGTCGGTTTAGAGTGAACCTTTAAAATACCCAAACGTCCCCGCACATCTGGTAGACCAACAGTTACCCGACGATCAAAACGTCCCGGTCGCAAGAGGGCCGGATCTAGTACATCTATCCGGTTGGTAGCGGCAATCAGGATAACTCCCTCATTAGACTCGAAGCCATCCATCTCGACCAACAACTGGTTTAGGGTCTGCTCACGCTCATCATGTCCACCCCCCATACCAGAGCCACGATGCCTTCCCACTGCATCGATCTCATCTACAAAGATAATACAGGGAGCATTCTTCTTACCCTGCTCAAATAGATCACGAACGCGGGAAGCACCAACCCCGACAAACATCTCAACAAAGTCAGAACCAGAGATCGAGAAGAAGGGAACATCTGCTTCACCGGCAACTGCTCGCGCCAGCAGAGTCTTTCCAGTACCAGGAGGGCCGACCAAAATTACCCCTTTGGGAATCTTCCCACCTAGGGCAGTATACTTTTTAGGATCTTTTAGAAAATCGACCACCTCAACCAGCTCTTCTTTCGCCTCTTCAACCCCTGCTACATCATCAAAGGTCACCTTTTTATCCGAAGCATTTAACATCTTCGCCTTAGACTTACCAAAGCTCATCGCCTTGCCGCCCCCAGCTTGAATCTGCCGTAGAAAGAAGTAGAAGATCAGAATCAGAAGAATCATTGGCCCCCAGTTAATCAAAATCGAAGCCAGCAGTGGTTGCTTCTCCTCCTCCTCATAATTAGGGATAATTTTATTATCACGAAGCATGTTAAAGGTAGTCTCACCGGTGTCACCAATTAGACGAAACAGGGCCCCGTTTTCATAGGTATCCTTATAGCGTCCAATAATTTGGTTCTTACCTTTAAAGGTAACTTCCGCAACATTTTGATTCTCAACCGCGACGACAAAATCAGAGTATTTTATCTCACGATATGTACTTCCCCCCTCCTGCATCACCTTGGCAACCAGTGCCATCATTAAGATCACAACGATCCAGAGGGTTAACGTTTTTTGCTGTGGTTTCATCTACTGCCCTTGACGTTAGCTTAAGTTAAAAAGATTCCGCTTACTGAACCGCCTAATATATCATATAAGTTGGCCATACGACTACAACGGATCAAAAAGGTCAAGTCGTTATTATTACTAATATTCACTATAATAGTACTTTTTTCTCGTAAGATAGGGGGCTTCCATCTAATATTAGACTAATTATAGCTGATATAGGAGAGATTACCCAAGTGTTTGCTATTGAATCACACCAATTAACAAAATATTATCATCACCAAGTGGCGTTAGATGGACTCTCACTAAATATCCCACCAGGATGTACTTTTGCGTTGTTAGGGCCGAATGGGGCCGGCAAGACCACCTTTGTGAAGTCACTACTGGGGCTTGTTCCCTTAAAAAGCGGCAGCATAAAGATTGAGGGAGTTAGTGCTAATCTTTCAACCGCACGCGCCAAGATTGCCTTTATGCCTGAAAATTTCAACTTCTACCCCTACTATCGAGTTAGAGCGACCCTCAATTTTTTTGGCCAGCTGGGAGGGCTCTCTGGACCTCGGCTCCAGCAGCAGCTAAACAAGACCTTGGAGCAGGTCAAAATTAGTGAGCTGGCAAACAAGCGAATGGATGCTCTCTCCAAGGGAGAGCGCCAACGAGTGGGATTAGCAACACTCTGGATGCGAGATACAGCTATCTATATCCTGGATGAGCCATTTACCGGATTGGACCCTTTGATGATTAAACACTTAAAGCTACAGATTAAAGAGTTAGTCGATAAGGGAAAGACTGTGATTATCAACTCACACATCTTAAGTGAGGTGGAGCAGATTGCTGACAATGTAGCGATTATCAACCATGGCAAGCTACTGGCCTGCGACTCGATCGAGAAGCTGACTGCCAACCAGCAGCTGTCTGACATCTTCTGCGAACTGGTGGAAGGGGAAGAGCATTGAGGCTGCGATTTTATACCCTTTTTATCAACTCTCTTCGCAAAGAGTACCATAACAAAACCTTGATCGCTTTGGCGGTCTTCACCCTGCTAATCATTCTAGGAATCAATGGTATTTTTAATCTACTAGATGGAGCAGGTGTGGAGCTTCCCCTGGAAGCGATCTTTGGCCAACGAATAACAATTCTCTATAAGATCATCACCCTCTGGAGTGGCGTTTTAGGAATCATCTTAGGGATAAATGCCATCTCTACCGACTTTGAATATAATGCGGCCGTTCCAATTCTTGCCACCCCCCTCTCTAAAGGGGAGTACCTCTTTGCCCGAATATCTGCCAGTTGGGCCACGGCCACCATCTACTACACCATCTCTATTCTATGTGGAGTTCTGCTCTTCTCCCAAGATCAAATCGCTGCAGGGGGGTTGGGATCAGTACTACTGGCCCTGTTAATGAACACCCTCTCCATCCTAGTGATGATACTTTGGGGAGTTCTCTTCTCTCTCTTCTTTTCTCGTGGGATCAGCCTAATCGGCGTCGTGATACTCTCATTCTTAACCCAGCTTAGCTACTCACTATTTCACAATAGTGCCACCGGAATTGCGAATACAGTTGCTATTGATTACGGACACCCATATGTGCTCGTAGCGGCGGTGCTTAACTACCTAACTCCCCAACGGGCATTTGTTCACCAGATCTCCGACACCATACTACTGGGATCTGAGATCTCACCACTTCCGGCCGAGATGATGTTTAACTCGTTCCACTTTATCGTCACCACCGCCCTACTCTACGCCGCCATCTACTGGTACCTCCACCGCAAATCACTCTAACACCAAAAGGTGCCACGCTCTTTTTGGTAGCGGGGGTGCGTCATAACTGCTCTGTTTCATTTTTGAAATAAAAAGAGATTAATTAATCAAACCATTGACCCTCCCCAAGCTACACTAATATATGGTGGTCATGGCGCGTCTACCACTAATCAGATCTAAGTACCTTCCCTACCACGTAACCTCGAGGTCCAACAACCAAGAGTGGTTCTACCTTCCAATGGAAGAGTTGTGGCCGCTCTTCTTGTCCGCCCTCCAGATCGCTCAGCTCACAACGGATGTGGAAATCCACAATTTTGTGCTAATGAGTAACCACTACCACATACTGCTGCGTACTCCTTTGGAAAACCTTGATCAATTTCAATGGGAGTTTGCTAGGCACTTTACCAAAGAGGTTCAGAAAGCAACCAACCGGGTAAATCATATTTTTGGTGGCCGGTATAAGTGGTCAATGATTAATGATCATCGATATTTCTACCAGGTATACAAGTATATCTATCTAAATCCGGTCAAAGCGAGAGTTGTCAGCGAGTTTGCCCAATACCCCTACTCATCATGGAGACTGAAGGATGATACACCAATAGATCATCCAACATTAAGCGATGTAATGGTTGAAGAGTTTGGCCGATTAGAGACTAAGCAGTGGATCGATCAACACTATTCAGCTGATCAGACTTTGTCCTTAAAGCGGGGGCTAAGATTTAGAGAGTTTAAACCTGCAAAAGTTAGAAACACTAGAGAGCTGCCTCAGATCAACACCCCGTCCCCTTAGTATCAATGATACTAAGGAGTTAAATTCGAATTGACGCACCCCCGCTACCAAAAAGAGCGTGGCACCTATTGGTAGTTTTTAGAAGTCGAGGGCGAGGCGGGCGATGTAGCGGCGATCCTCTTTGCTAATGTCAGAAGTTCCGACCTCTTCACCGTAGGTGGCAAAATCGATGGTAATCGCTAAAATATGGGCCGAGAGACCAGCGGTGACATACCCCTGATTGATCCCTGCGCGCAGTGCCCCTTTGAGCATACTCCACAGGGCCCACTCCAACTCCGCCCCTAGGTGTAGTCCTTTTTTAAAACTAAAGTTAGTATGGCCCATATCACGTAGATCAATCAAAAAACGGGGGTGAAATCCCCAGAAATTTTCAACTGAAATCCTAGCACCAGCATCAACTACACGCTGAAGGGTTGGTGGCTTCTCTCCACTGCCAGCGAGGATCTCCTGGTTCATAGTGAAACCATAATCTAGCAGGTTACGCACAACAAGAGAGAAAGTTGGTTGTAGAAAATAGTATAGATCAGGAGTCCAGAGCAGTCCTAAATCAAAATCAAGTGTTCCACCCTCTTGTGCCAGGGACTCCTTGAAAACCTTCTGGCCACTACCGGCGACTAGATCTGCCGCAAAAATAGTATCGTTGTAGTAGATACGGTAGATATATTTGCCGGTAACTCCCCAGTGCAACTCTTGACCTAAAACATGAGTCTTATTGCCATACCCAAACGCCAAGGTGGTATCATTTAATAATTCAACGTTAATAGCTGGCCCGATACTTTGGTGCATCGACATATTAATCGAAACGTCAGCTGGCAAGATAGCGATCCCCCACTTGGGACGAACCCAAGAGAAGCCTAAAAATGGTGCCCGTACAGAGAACTGCCGTCCATAGTTGCGACTAAGTAGATCAACCATGTTCTGAATATCAACGTTCTCATCTCCGGAACTTTTGTTCTGATCAATATCATCCTTAAAATCTAAAAGACCGGAACCCAACTGGCCCCCAAGACCAAAGTTAATCTGGCCATCTTTACGTCCTGCCAGTCCCGCCGGATTGTAAAAAATAGCATTATAGTCATCGGCCAATGGAGAGAAGGCACCGCCCATTCCCATCACCCGAGGTGAGACGTAGTGATGCTTAATTTCAAAGGTACTGGGCATGGTTGCCAATAAGCTAGTACTGATCAAACAGATAACAAAAAGAATAATTTGCACCACAATTTTTTTCATTGGAAATCCTCCACCTGATTTATCACGAACTCAAGTCTACTCTAGCTTTAAAAGCAAAGACAAGTTTCATTTCCAGGAATTGGCCATGTAGTAGCAATATATGATTGTCAGCCATTAAATAGTTGCTATACTGCCTCAATGCTGATGATAGGATTAGATATTGGGGGCACCAAAATTGAGGCACAACTGGCCTTGATCGAGAGTACAAGTGGTAATCAGAGTATCCCCATTGCCACAACGCAACAAAAGCTCTATCTGACTGTTCTTGCGAAGATGCGCCGGCCTACCCAGCGACAACAGGGGTATTCGGCAGTGATGGCCAATATCTCCCTATTAATTAAAGATCTGCTGGAGCAGCAGCAGCTCCAACTCCAAGAGCTGGCAGGTATTGGCGTCGGCTTGCCTGGAACTATTGATCCGGCCAGCTCCACCATGCTAAATGGCAATAGCCAGATTTTTATCCACCAACCATTTGCCCGTGACCTGCAGCAGCATCTAGGTACCGACCTTCCAGTTCACTGCACCAATGATGCTAATCTCTTCACCTTGGCAGAGGTTTACGGTGGGGTGGGGCCAAAGTATGCCCAGCAGTTTAATCGCCCCATAAGCTGCCATACAGCGGTAGGACTAATTTTAGGCACAGGAGTTGGCGGAGGAGTAATCTTAAGTGGAGAGGTTCTACTCGGCCGCTTTGGTGGAGGGGCAGAGGTAGGCCACACCACCTTGGTCAATAATGGGGAGCCTTGCTACTGTGGACGCCAAGGGTGCGCCGAGTGCTATCTCTCAGGCACTGGACTGGAACGTAACTACCAAAATATTACCGGCCAGAGCTTAAAGGGGGCCGAGATCTTCCAACAGGCAGACTCAAAAGTTAAAGCGGCAGTTGATACTGTCACTACTTACCGTCAACACCTCCAGCAATTTCTACTCAACCTAACCAACACCTTTGACCCTGACTACTTCGTCTTGGGAGGTGGGATTAGCTTGCAACCGGCCATCTATCAAGGGGTAGAGGCATTTTTAAAGGAGCAATCTTTTGTTCCCAACTCGGCACCAAAAGTCTACCAACATCAATTAGGAGATTCCGCCGGAGGGTCGGGAGCAGTTATCTTCTGCGCTGAAAAGGAGTGTTTAACTTGAAGAACCAAATAGACCAACAGGTAGTAGATCTGGCCCAACAGATGATCAATATCCCCTCAATCACTGGCGATGAGATGGCAATGGGAGAGTTCCTGGCCAACTATTTCAGACAACTGGGAATGGTGGTGACCAAACAGGAGGCAGCGACCAACCGTTTCAATATCTTTGCGCACGGAGAGGGCCATCCCAACCCCTCCTTAATTTTTAACTCCCACATGGATACTGTCCCGCCCTACTTTTCCGCCCGTGAAGATAGTGAGTGGATCTATGGCCGTGGGGCCTGCGATACCAAAGGAATAATGGCAGCAATTCTCGTTGCGGCCCAACAGCTAATTGAGGAGAGGATCACCGATTTTGGAGTACTGCTGGTGGTGGGTGAAGAGGTTAACCATCTGGGAATTTTAGCTGCCAATCAGCTCAAGTTAACACCGGACTACCTAATTGTTGGTGAGCCGACTGAAAACAGTCTAATCTTAAGAGAGAAGGGCTCGGTTAAAGTAAAACTCACCAGCCAAGGACGCTCCTGCCACTCCGGCTACCCTCAATATGGAGCAAGTGCGATTAACCCGCTCGTTAGCGCCCTTAAGGAGCTAATTGACTACCCATGGCCGAAAGATCAGGAGCGAGGAGAGACCACTTTAAATGTTGGAACAATCCAAGGTGGGGTTGCCGCCAACGTTCTGGCGGAGCAGGCTGAAGCCGTGGTGATGATCCGCGTCTCCCACTCTGCCAGTGAAGTATTAGCGGTGATTGACCAGATTACCAAGCAGCACGAAATTGAGTATCAGACCATCTTAAACTCTGCCCCTTTCTCAATGGATAGGCTGGAGGGGATGCCAACAGGAGTGGTCTCCTTCGCCACCGATATTCCCCATTTCATTCATAGCGGAAAGACCTATCTATGGGGGCCCGGATCAATTATGCATGCGCATACTGCAGAGGAGAAAATTGGTAAGGAGGAGATCTCCCAAGCGGTTAAAACCTATATTGAAATGGCCAAGAAGTTACTAATCAGTACGGATTAGGTGGTTATTGCTCTTTCTGTTGCTGATCTTCATTTACCACCCGGTACTCTGCCTCAATCGTCTCTCCATCAGCTGTAGAGTTGCCACTTTGTCCTCTCGCTTGTTGATGTTCAAACCAGTGGGCCTGACCACCTTGATGGGCACCATGCTCCATCTGCTTTTTGACATAGCGATAAGCTAAGAAGGTACGTACAGCAGTACGAACGACAATAAATAGAATGTAGAAGAGAAAGAGCCGAAATAGAAATGAGATAATCACTTAAAAAGCTCCTAAATTAAATGTGGCCACCCAGCTGAAGTCAACTGGTGCTTGATAAAACCTTAACGTTGTGTATATCATCTAACGCCTCAAATAGGAAACAGGAACAACAAAAATGGCCAATAACAATAATAGTCTAGTCCACTGGTCGGATACCACCGCCGACCGCATAATTCGTCAGCTAGGAGAGCGGGATCGCTACACTCTGGCATGTGGTATCACTCCCTCAGGTACGGTCCACTTTGGTAATTTTCGAGAGACAATCACCACCGATCTAGTCGCACGGGCACTGCGAGCTCGTGGCAAAAATGTTCGCCTGATCTTTAGTTGGGATGATTTCGACACCTTTCGTAAAGTTCCCAAAGGAATGCCCCAACCAGAGGCGCTGGAAAAATGCCTCTTTACTCCGATTGTTGACACCCCCGACCCATTCGGCAAAGAGGAGAGCTACGCCCGCTACCATCAAAAAGCGTTTGAAGCAGAGCTAACCCAGGTAGGAGTAGAGGTGGAGTATCTCTACCAGTCCAAAAAGTATCGTAATGGCGACTATCAAAAGATGATCAAACAGATCCTAAGCAAGCGAGAGGAGATTGTCGCCATCTTAAATCAGCACCGCACTAGTGACTTGGCGGCCGATTGGATGCCAATCTCTATCTACTGCCAGCAGTGTAACCGTGACAATAAGATTGAACAGATTAAGTTTGATGGAGAGGATGATATCACCTATCGGTGTGGCCACTGCCAACAAGATTTTTCCATCCAGCTCTCAACCACTGACAAGATCAAGTTACCTTGGCGGATTGACTGGCCGATGCGCTGGGAGTATGAGCAGGTAGATTTTGAGCCGGGAGGTAAAGATCACTCCAGCCAAGGAGGAAGCTACTCTACCGCTAAAGAGTTGGTGCAAAAACTATTTAACCGTCCAGCTCCTATCTACCTACAGTATGACTTTGTCAGCTTCAAAGGTGCCGGCGGCAAGATGAGCAGCTCCGCTGGTGGTGTCATTACAGTTAGTGATGTTTTAAAGATCTACTCCGCCGAAATGGTGCGCTGGATTTTTGCCAGTTACAAAACCAACGTGGACTTTGCCGTTAGCTTTGACCTCGATGTGATTAAAAGCTACGAAGACTTTGACAAGATGGAGCGGCTGGCTTGGGGAGATGAGAGTGGCAATCCTAAAAAAGTTGCCATGGCCAACAGGGTCTACCAACTCTCTCAGGTAGATCCTAATGGCAAGCGGGAGCGTCGACCGTTTAGGCCACCCTTTCGCCATCTATGTAACATCTTACAGATCAACAATGGAGATCTTGATAGGGCCCAAGAGTACTACGCCGCCGAGATTAGGGATGATCAAGATATACAATCTTTTACTAAACGGGCCGAGTGTGCAAAACACTGGATCGATAATTTTGCCCCGGAGGATTTTAAGTACCAACTAAATCGCACTCCAATTCAGATCGACTTGGAAGATAAAGAGCGAGCCTTTTTAGATAAGATGAGCTCGCTACTAACCAGTGACTGGGATGAGATTAAAAGTGATAAGGATCTCCATGAACGGATCTATCTGCTGGTTCATCAAGTAGAGATCGATCCCAAAGCGGCATTCACCCTACTCTATCGCCTGCTGATTAATCGGGAGCAGGGGCCCAAACTGGCCAGTTTTATTCGTATCATTGGGGCGACAAGAGTTATTGAGTTGATTAGAGTATAATCTAACGTGCCAAAATAGCTTCTGCCACCGAGACCCCATCAACTGCGGCGGAGGTTATCCCCCCCGCATAACCGGCCCCCTCCCCACAGGGATAGAGTCCGGAATGAGAGACGGAAGCATAGAGGCCACTATCTCGTAAAATTGTCACTGGGGCAGAGGTGCGACTCTCTGGGGCAACCACTAAGGCCCGGTCCGAGATGAATCCTGGCAACTGCTGCTCAAAACGCTCAATCCCCCGTCGTAAATGTTCCAACACAAATGGCGGCAAGACCTCCTCCATCGCCACTGCCCCTAATGACGTAACGGTCGATGAAGATGGAAGATCACCACCACTTCCCTGACGCATAAAATTGGCCAAATTTTGGGCCGGCAACATCGCATGATTAACTCCCTGAGCAGCAACAAAAGCACGCTGCTCCAGCTTGCGCTGAAACTCCACACCGGCCAGAGGATTGCTCCCTTGTAGATTAAAATCTACTCCCGATTTAACTGAAACTACCAGTGCTGAGTTGGACCAAGGGGCGTGACGACGGTGATTACTCATCCCATTGACTACTGCCTCTCCCTTATCTGTCGCCGCTGCCAAGATGTGGCCGCCGGGGCACATACAAAATGAGTAGGTTCCACGATCTGTCGGCTTATGATGATAGGAGAGTCGATAATTAGCGGCATCCAGTGCAGGATGGTTGGCAAATTTATGATACTGAATCCGATCAATCAGTGCTCTGGGATGCTCCACCCTGACCCCAATGGCAAAGTCCTTGGCCCGTAAAGCGACCCCCTCCCGATCGAGAGTTTGATAGATGTCACGGGCGGAGTGGCCCGTGGCCATCACTAGGTGAGCAGAGTGAAACTCTCTGCCGGCGGCAGTTTTCACCCCTCGAACCTGGCCGGTGGTATCAAAAAGCAGTTGCTCCACCTTAGTCTGATAGTGGAGCTGGCACCCATGGGCCTTCAGGTAGGCCACAATCTGCTGTAAAATTGCACGGATCCGATTGGAGCCAAGATGTGGAGCAGCAAGATAGGCGGTCGATTCAGGAGCGCCAAACTTTACTAGACGATCCATCACATAGGGCAGATGGCCCGATTTAATTCTGGTGATCAACTTGCCATCACTAAAGAGCCCTGCTCCCCCTTCACCAAAGGAGATATTGCTTTCGGGATCGATCACCCCATGACGCCAGAAACGGGCGATTTTACGCATCCGTTCATTTACCGGGTCTCCTCGCTCCAAAATTATTGATGGGACCCCTCGCTCCAATAGGCGGAGAGCACAAAAGAGGCCAGCTGGCCCCATTCCCACAATAATTGGCCCCTCGACCTTGTTCTTGGCCGCAGTCAAACCCGCAAGTAACGGTTCAAAGTTATCATCACCAAAAGCCAACTCGACTAGATAGTTATAGATCGGCTTTCGCCCCCGTTTGATCCCACGGGCATCCAGCCCCTTTTTCAAGATACGAAACTCCCTGACATCAGAATAATTTTGATGGATATACTCTTCAATATCCTGATCAAAATTCAGGGCAATATTCTCTTGGGTGATCATCCATACTTGTTATATGATAGCTATCTGTTTTACAAGGAGTTATCTATGAGCAATGAGCACTCAAAGATTGAAAATTTGGCCAAAGATGTGGTGGGCCAAGCTATTAAGCAACGTCTGACCATCGCAACGACTGAGTCGGCCACTGGTGGTGCCATCTCCAATGCTCTAACCAATATTCCAGGAAGCTCTAAAATTTTTGCGGGAGGAATCATCTGCTATCGCCAAGAGGTCAAAGAGGGAGTCATGCAGATCCCCTCCACACTTCTTGAGGAGCAGGGAGCAGTATCCCTAGAAGTTACCACCTCGCTAGTCAATAACCTGGCCAATCTAATCCCTTCTGATTTAGGAGTTGCGATTACTGGAGTAGCGGGACCAGATCTGGATGATCACAACAATCCAGTTGGTACTCTTTTTATTGCTATTCGCTCTCACTTGGCAGTTAAATCATATCCTCTATTGCTGCCATCCCAGGAACGCACCCAACTCAAGAGTGGATTTACCCAGAAAGCACTTGAGATTATGCTGGCCCATTTAGAAGAGCTTGGCAGATGCAACGCCTAATTACAATATGAGCAATCGAGCTGACCAGAGACAAATCGAAAATCTATCCCAGATGCTGGCCCCTCCGGGTAGTGGCATTCTTAATCCATCGCCCCCCTCTGCTTCTGTCCAGCAAGAGAGTCTAGCTTGGCAAGAGACCCTTAATCGTCTGCCACAGTCTGCCCCTACCACTCCCCTACTACTTGGCATCCCGTCGGATAGTGGCGGGGGATTACATGGTGGCAGTAATCATGGCCCTCAAGCAATTCGTTCACAGTTAGCACTTACAAAAGAGTCTGTACCATGTATTGACCTTGGGGATGTCAAGGTTGTACCCCAACTACTTGATGATCAGCTACTTAATGCGACAACAATTGCCCGTGTTCAAACGGCACTATATAACAATCCCCACTCATCTCTTCCGGTCTCCCCTCTCTCAATTACCGCGGAAGTCAGTGCGGAACTCCAGCGGCTACTGCCCAATCGTCCGCTACTGGCACTAGGGGGTGACCACTCTATCTCCTACCCACTTATTGCTAACTATCTCAAGCATAAAAAAGGTCAGGGAAAAAAAATCGCGGTGATTCAGTTTGATGCTCATACCGACCTACTGAGTGATCGTTTTGGTCTTGATATCACCTTTGGAAGTTGGGCCTCACACATTATCCCACTACTGGCACATCCATCTCATCTGATCCAGATTGGTTTGCGCCACAGCTCCTTAACTCCTACTCAGTGGCAACAACGTTTGGGAGTCACCCAAATTTGGTGTGATCAGATTTTTGAACAGGGGGTAGTGGCAATTGCCAAGCAACTTAATCAACTCTTGTCACAAGAGAGGATCGATGAAATCTATCTGACCTTTGATATCGATGCCCTAGATCCCAGTTATGCCCCCGCAACAGGAACACCTGTTGCCCAAGGATTATCTTTAGAGCAACCAATTATTATTCTTAATGCTCTTGCAAATAACTACCCAATAGGTGGAGCCGATCTGGTAGAGGTTGCTCCCTATATTGATTGGAGTGGAGATGGTAACGGGTATCAGACTACGCTGTTAAGTGCCTCCACCATTGCAAAGCAACTACTTCTTATTCTAAGCAATGGGGTCAGAAGGAGCACGACTGGTGATTGAACGCTTTCCACCAATTGAAAGTGCCGACTCCTCCGGCCTACTAGCAATTGGAGGAGATCTAGAGGTAGAGTCACTAATATTGGCCTACTCCCAAGGAATTTTTCCTTGGCCAATTAATCAAGAGGTTCCCCTGGCCTGGTTTGCCCCCGATCCACGAGGAGTCTTAATGGTAGACAAGGTTCATACCCCCCGTTCTCTCAAGAAAGCGATCCGCCAAGGAGAGCGTAGTGGCTGGACTCTTAAGTTCAACCATCAGTTCAATAAAATCATTCAACAGTGCGCTGATCCTGCCAATCGACTCCAGCGAGATGGCCACTGGCTGACCCAAGATATGATTGAAGCCTATACAAATCTCCATCAACAGGGACTAGCATACTCACTAGGAGCATATCAAGATGGAGAGCTGATTGGCGGAATCTATGGAGTGTGGATGGGAGATTTTGTCTCTGGGGAGTCAATGTTTCATTGCCAAACTAATGCCTCAAAATACTGCCTAATCTCTCTCGTAGAAATAATCAAACAGCGGGGAATAAAATGGCTGGATACTCAGATGCTCACCCCGGTAGTAGCCTCACTTGGGGGCGAGGAGATTACTCGCACCACCTTCATTCAGATGCTGGCCACCAGTTTCGCTCCCCAAGGAGCTACCCTTTAATCCTAATGCATCCAAAGGACAGACCTCTAAACATAGCTGGCAGTAGATACAGCGGTAAGGATCGAGGTAAAATGCGGTCGGTACTGTTTTATTAGTACTCTTTACCTTGTTGGCCGGCAACTCAATCAGAATACAGCTGGTAGGACAGTGATGTTGACACAACAGGCATCCATCACATAGGAGTTCGCCCTTGCTATCATAGAGCATTGACGGCAGCTCAACCGTTAAGGGGCCATCTTTAAATTCGACTACTTTAGAGTCTACCCGCTCACCTCCCAACCCTATGCGTATCAACTGCCGCACCAGATCCAGCACCGTACCTAAATAGCTTTTGGGTAGATAGAGAACTTTGGACAAAATCATTTTGCCCCCATCGGTCTAATCATCCCTAAAGATGTCAATGTTATAATCGCGTCTTCTAGCTCCATCCCTCTTAACAGAGTTGGTAACATCTGGATTACTGAGATCGCGGGTGAGATAATATTAACTCCTAAAGGATGGCCATCTCCTGCTGCGATCAAGTCTACCCCCACTAAACCATCACTCCCTTCGAGTAGCGAATGGGCGACACCGGCCGGAACAGCGATTCCCTGGGAGATCAGTTGAAAGTGATTTAATAACTGTTGAGTCTCTTGTAGTGACTCCTCTTGTGGAGAGTAGTTCAAATTTAACTCTGGTACTATCATCTCTCCTTCTGGCATAGAAGCGATTAGCTGTCTGATTATTTTTAACGAGTGACCAATCTCTTCGACTCTAACCAGATAGCGGTCATAAGAGCTACCACCTCCTCCTAGAGGAAGATCAAACTCTAACTCCGGATAGAAATAGAGTGCTCCATATTTGCGTTGATCATGACTTAAACCACTTGCACGTAAATTAACTCCGGTTATTCCAAACTCTAACGCCTGATTTGGCCCTAACACTCCACACTGGGTTCGAGCGATCCACACTCTTGAACGGGAGAGTAGTTTCTCCAAACGGTTAACAATTCTCTCTAATTTATCTACTCCGATCAGTAACAGATTGGAACTGGTTGGAGTTAGGTTTAGTTGAACCCCTCCTAAACGTACCCCTCCCATTCCATAGCGAGCAAGAGATAGAGTAGTGTAGAGATCTCGTAACTGCTCTTCAGCGTTTAGTGCCAAACTACTGGCGGGTAGAAATCCCAACTCATCGACCATCGCCCCAATCGTCTCTAAGTGACCTCCAATCCGGGCCAACTCCATTAATAACATTCTTAATGCCTGTGCCTTGGGGGGAAGTGTAATTTGCAGCAACTCCTCAACCGCCATACACCAAACAGTTGAGCCGATTGGAGCAGTATTGCATGGAAAACGTTCCAGCAAATTGCTTCCCGTAAAATAGCTACTTTCCAGCAGTCTTTGCTCAACCATCGTTCGCCCAAATCCATATTTAAGCTGGACTCCGGCAACTAAATCTCCTTCAAAAGAGAGGGCCACTCCATCTCTGCCAGGTATCTCAAATAATTTGTCTGCCGCTAACTGACGAGAGCGTAACAGCTCATCTCTATCGTAGTCATCAATTGTAATTTTACTAACCGACCAAAGACGCTCCTCCATTTCAAAAGCATTAGAAAATACCGATCTGATCGAGGGAGGACTCAAGGTAGAGTCAAATGTAGAGATAATTCTAATCAGCTGTCGCGACTCCATATCGTAAAGAGAGTAGATTAACTGATACTCACCGCCACTACTTTTTGCTCGACCAATATTTAATAGTATTAGTGCCTCACAACGAACACTCAGTTGGCCAACCAACTCCAACAGGCAACTAAATTTCACCTGGAGATCGTGCCGCAAGCAAGTTGAATGGTATTGATAGTGCTCAACTATTTGTCGCTGATTAAAAAAAGTGCTCAACTCGACCATCTATTGCCCCACACAGATTGAGTGTTGGAGCTGAAGTAGACTCTGGATAATCAACTCTGGAGCAGGAGGACAACCAGGTAATAAGATATCTACGGAAAAAATATCATCCCAATTTTCGACGACACCGTCGCCGTGAAATACTCCCCCTGAAATGGCAGTAGTTCCTAAGAGCATTACCCATTTATGAGAGTGCATCCGCTGGTAACAATTTTTAATTTCAGCAACCATCTCATCGGTTACCAAGCCAGAAATTACCAGCAGATCTGCATCCTCTGGATGGGTGGCCAGATCTTTAATACCAATTTGGCGAATGTTGTATCTACCGCCATAGAGAAGTTGGAATTCACGTCGACAACAGCCCTCCCCCCATAGGTAGGGAACTAGAGGGTAGCATGCCGTTCGAGCTCCCAGTTTACCGCCATTTGAGGCCTGCTGCTCCTGCACTGCTGGCTACTCCTCTTTTTTTGACCTACGATTGGTACGAATAACTAGACTCTCCTCTTGCTGTTCCTTCGAAGCTAGGCTCTCCCATGCGACATCAGAGGGAAAAATAAATCCCATCCCCATCTTGGAGGAAGTCTCTTTGGGATCTTGGCAGTTAGGACTGGCCGCCCGCTCTTTAACCCAGGAGTATATTTTACGATGAGATCCACCTTGGCGCTGGTCATATTCAATATAGCGTAAATAGTCCATGTCATTTTTGTATAGACCATGAATAAAGGTAACTGCTTGTCTGATTCCAATATCTAGGTTCTTGGTATTGCAATGCTTAATCTCCCGCGAAAGATCAATTAACATCTTACCATCTTCTTTTTGATGATTTAGGGCCCAAGAGTTATTGCGACAGATGAAGTTATACTCCATTCGGTTCAACTTAAAAAATAGAATCATATGTGCAAAAAACCAGTGCCTTCTGGTATCAAGATTGATATTGGCCGGTCGAACAAATTTACTACAGGTATAGAAGCGGTCGCGATAGTTTTGATAGAAGTGACGCAGAAATTTCCCCGCACTGCCTTTAGTACTCTTTTTAAATTTTTCTAACCGAAACCATAGTAGATCATAAAGTTTGTGACAGCTGTTACGTAAAAGCATCATCTCCTGACGCTTAAAAAGGTGTCCCTGATTTAACACCGCATGAAGTGCAGATTTGGCACTGCTCTCACCCTTTATCTTATAAGCAGGTACCGCCAAACTCTTAGATAGATAGTTATTACTCCCCTCCTCCTCGGGAACAAAAGAGCGAACCAACTTCACTCCTCTGCCATTCTCCAAGAAAGAGCGTACCAACTTCCAGTCAACTTTAGTTTTTAAGTCATCCAGATCATGAACATGGCGAAAGGAAGGGTCGTTTGGATCAATACCAACTAATATTATAGAAGATTCCCATGACTCCTGCTTCGGACAGGTACGAGTAGGACAGTAACGATCGACCAGGCCTCCGACAACTCGAAACCGGTGAGAATTTGCTGGCCCTAAATGCTCCTGCTTAAACCTCTTGGCCCCACCAAAGATCACTATCTTCTGTGGTGCCCCTTGGGGATCTAGCAGACGAGGAACAAATCCCCAGGTAAATGGTGGCCGAAATATCTCACCTTTAAAGCGGCCATAGATATCACTTTGTTGGCAGTAGCGATGTTGGCGAAATATCTGGCCGGATAGTGTATCAAATCCATAATGGTAAGGGCTCTCCTGGTAGTTTAGAATCACCGCACTGATTGTCTGCTTTCGACTATCAATAAAGGGGGCCAGATCAAAGAATAGATGAGGTATAGGACGTCCCACCTCATCCCCAAAAGAGAAGCGAGGATTAACATCTAACCATTGAACCTGGGCACTATCTGGGCCAACAAATGGTATGTCACTACAGGCACTGTATGCGACTGAAAGTAGTAACAGTAATACTGTGTGAATAGCGACCTTACCGTCACTCTGGCCGCTTTTTGATTGACAAAATCTAGGTATTAAGTTCATCATTCGCTTTAGCATTCCCCTTTTTTGCTTTATGCCTGGGTGGTGGAATTGGTAGACACAAGGGATTTAAAATCCCTCGGATCCTCAACGGTCCGTGCGAGTTCAAGTCTCGCCCTAGGCACCAAAATTATCTTCAAAAACAGCTCTGACAAATAATTCTCAAAGTTCTAAGGTTCTAAGGGTCTAATGACCTACAAAGGCTAAGAATATCCCATAAGGTGGTGGTATGACAAACTAGATCGCAAGCAGATTGATTTAGCACAATGTTAAATCAAGTCACCGCCCTCGCCCGCAGGGGTGAGAGTAGGACAAAAAAAAAGGGTGATGCCGCTTTTTAACGGTACCACCCTTCCAAGGAGTTATTTTTTTACCATCTAGAATAGAGACATAGTCAACGAGATGCCATAGTTGGCAGTGCTGTTGAAGCTCTCTGAATCATTTTTCTTATCAAAGAAGTTCATCTGAGGATAGAACTTTACGTAGTTATAAAGATAGATAACCTTGGTGATAGAGATACCAAGACCAACTGTTTGATAAAGTTTCTGCTCCTCAAATTTATCCCACATTCCACTATTTCTTAGGTCAGAACGTAAGTGATAGAAACTTTTACCAACAACAGTGCGAAGAGTGAAACGATCAGAAGCTTGGAATTCAGCAAAAGGGTAGATTCCAAAGCCATAATCATCTTGCCAGTTGTTATAGGCAGAAGCACTATTTGAACCATCAGTAAATAGGTCATGATAAGCAGAAGTAGATAGACCCAAGCTAAATGGAGTTCCGTTAATGCCGCCCCAAATAAGTGTTGCACCGTAACTTACTTCAGAGTGAAAGCCACGATCAAGAGTATCTTTACGAGTAAATTTTGTGTAATCAACGCCTTGAGATAGAACAACCGGGCCATACTTTCTTACCCAGCTATAGCCAACAAATGGGTTGGTGAATTCAGAAGTCTTGGAGTCCCCTTGAGGATCAGGACGAAAGGTGAAAGATCCACCAATGCTAGTGGTACTTTGATTGTCAATCCGATAACGACCACTTAAAGATCCACTAAAATATGTCGAGTAGTCACCCTGTAATCCGTTTGGATTAGGAATCTGGTTCTCAAAAGGCTTACGAATCGAAGATCCAGTATAACCAACACCAGCACTAATACTTAACTTGGACATTGAACCCAAAGAGGCACGAAGACTAGCACTACTTACCGCTTCCGTTGTATTCTCTTCTTTCTTATCAACGCTCTTTTCGTCACTCTTTTTTGTCTCATCGGCAAAAAGAGTTAGGGAAAATAACAAACTAAAAACAGTAAACAACGATAACCACTTCTTCATCCTAAGACTCCTTTGATATATCCGAAAAGCCCCTTTTGATATATCTAGCTGGTAAAATGTAATAATCTGTGGGTACATCTGTAGTTCTTCAAAGGATAGCTGTCAAGTATTTCAAACTCTAATTGTAGAAAACACGTACTCTCATTTTGCGTAAGAGGTTAAAATCACATATATGTCAATTTTTCTTTAACTTTGCCGCGATGGACGAGATGCTACGTTTGAGGTCCCATTGGTAGGTTCCCCCCAAAGAGGTGATGGAGAGCTGGGAACTGCAGAGCCAAAAGGAGGGGTGCAGCTCTGGAACCTTGTCCGGAGTAAGCCGAAAATCAATCCCCAAAAGATGGTGGCCGATATTAAGCAACCACGCCGCCAGATAGAGAAGGGGGAGCGGTAGCGGGAGCTTGATAAGCCAGCCAATACCCAGCTCGCTCTTTATCGTCTGAATCAGCTCCCCATAAGTTGTACTTACTGGATGAGCGACAAAAAAGAGCTCCCCTTGAGAGGCTGGTTGATATTTAACTGCAGACCCAATCATCTCGACCAGATCAAAGATAGAGATAAAGCTGTAGCGCTTATTGGACCCTCCGATCAATCCTGGAACCACCACCAAGCGATTTTGAACCATCTTAAACAGATCTAATATGGCAGGATCGTCCGGCCCTAGCACCATGGGTGGACGAAGAGTAATCGTCTGCCACCCTTCAGGGGCCAACTTTAAAACAAGTTTTTCAGCAGCAAGCTTTGATCTCCCATAGTGGCCAATCGGCATAGGATCATCTGCCTCACAAATACTCTCCCCGCGCCCGTCTGCTGGCCCCGCTGCCGCTTGAGAAGATAGTAGGATAAATTTAAGATGTGAGTAACGAGCGGCCAGTAGGTCCAGTAATAGAGCAGTACCATCGCGATTAACCTGATAGAAGTGGTGGCGATTAAATGAGTGGACTAAGGCAGCACAGTGGATCACCACATCTAGATCAGCTGGTAGCTGCTCAATCCAAGAGCGTTGACTACCACGTTCCAGATCTGCCACCACCATGGTGGCCGGAAGTGCTAGGGAGTGAAATTTCTCTGCACTTCTTACTAGAGCGAATAGCTGGTAGTTGCCATCTGCTAACTGATGTAGATATCGGATTAGGTGCTGACCAACAAAGCCGGTGGCACCGGTAACTAGAATTTTAATGTCTTACACTCCTGAAATGTCAAAGATTGCAATCTACTCACTAATAACCCCAAAAGGTATCCCCCCCCCAAAAGGTAACCGGTACCTTTTGGTACTCTAATAACGGGTTCATTTTGAGCATCTAGCAAGTGCGAGCCAAAAAGTCTACAGGCGCCTTTTATGACGCAACACCACGCCAAAAGGTACCGGTTACCTTTTGGCGTTGGGGGGGTTACCTTTTGGGGTTTTACAGATCTACATCAATAATATATGAAGGTGAATCATCATCTCCAACTACATCAAGCCGGTTACTATCACCGGGAGCTTTATTCCATAGCCTCAAGACGATCTCACAACTGGCCTTACTGACAATAAAATTACCTACACAGTCATCAGTATGAATTTCAATCCCACTCCCTCCAGCATAATCAGTTACCATGTATCCACTAGTACTCATAGTTCCAGTCAATGCTGCCTCACCACTATTTAGCACATCAAATGCGATATATTTACTAGTACTCAAAAATGGAACATCAATACTGCTTGCAGCGTTGTGCTCATAAGATATATAGTCTAAACTACCATCAGAGCCTTGCGCCCGCGGAATAATAACAAGGTACGCTTTCAACTTATTCGTCTTAGCACCATTAACCAGACTGACCAAGTGAGCAATCTCACTGCTACTCAAATCAGAACCAAAATTGGTTGATGTAATCTCTGCTGCCATCGCGTCAGAGATCAACCCTTTGATCGTCGCTTCATCAGTAACCATATTAGAGAGGGCCGTCCCACCACTAATCAGCTCAAAAGCTGCTACCATATCAACCAACACCTTATGCATCATCTCTTCCATCGTTAGGTTAAGATTTGCAGTTCCCCTAGTCACACCTGCCATGATCGATTGAATAACCGCCCTAACCTCAGCACTATCTGCTGCGGGATGAGCTGTTGTCTCCAAGTTCAAGGCAGTAAACGCATCCTCAATCACATCTGCCGTCTTGCTCTCTAAAACTGTGCCTGAAGTCGTGCTATAAACTGTATCTAGCTCACTAATCACGCCGGCAATCACACCCTCCATTGCGGCCTGATCATCACTACTGCTGGCCAGACTCATATCATCAACCTCTCCCACTCCACGGGTGACGATGCTCTCAATGTAGCTATCCTTCTCGGTGTCAGTCGCCGAGGTGGCACCAACTGCTGCTACCTGCCCTTGAACGGCCCCCTCAACTGCGACGGCCTTACCACTGTCATCCAACATGCTGTTGGCCACGACACCTTCAAAGCAGCCATCCAAGGAGCTATCAACCAACTCCCCAAACTGGGCAGAAGTAATAGTAATGTCGCCACCACTAAGAAGAGTATTAAGTCCATTTCCGGCCTCTAAGGCGATATACTTTGTCAGATCTTTTATCTGAGCATCAGAAAGATCCTCACCTTGTTCCGCCCACTCGCTTAACATCTGTTTAGTAATAAGTTTGACGATCGCTTTTCGATCATTATGGGCCGACTGATTTGCAATGGCGAGATCACTATCATCCAAACTCTCCACTGCCCCACGGGCCATCCACGGAAGTACATATTGAAGATTCTCATCTCCTTCATCGAGTCCAGTAGCATCTTGATTTGAGCTAGACCCGCTAGTCACACGGACAGTAGCATACTCAGAAGATCTTCCCCTGATATAATCGGCATCAGATTCACTCATCCCACCATTATTGATAAAATCCTGCTCCAACTGATAACCCATCATCGAGATCTGATTTTTAAAATTATCTAATGCCCCACTCAAGTCCAGCGCCTTATGGTCAAGAGATTTTGAGCATGAAACAGTGAAAAAAATTAGACTGACAAAAGTCAGCAGATGTAGAAATGAGGCTTTTTTGTTGCTCTTTTTCATATAATACCCGCTGTTAATAGCTAATAAAACACACTTTACTACTCGGTAATCCATCAGCAATCTTAATATTCAAAACTGATGTTCTAACTATTTATTTACATATTTATTAAGTTAATTCTAACCCCTCTCGAGGCTGAAGGAGAGATATTATGAAAAAAAAGTCAGATGTTTTTGTTAAACAATTGAATATAAAGCGATTTATCGTAGACTTAGTTAAAAAGTCAATCGAGCCTAATCTTAAACAGTAGCTCATAGTGCGACAACTTTTTGTGGCAGATAGCTAAACTACTAATTTATAAGATGCTGATTTTAGTACTGACAGGTCGACTTAAAGTTCTCAATCCCGGCCCCCTGCTCATAGACCAGCTTGCCACCGAAGTGACCAGTTTTGAGCAAGCAGAACGCCCCTAAGAGTAGAAGAGTGACCATCAACACCTTCATCTGCCAAGAGTGGGGAAATTTCCAACTCTGCTGATGCTTGGCCGAAAGATAGGTGACCACATCTAAAACAGCAACCAGGATAAATGCGATCGCCGTATAGTACGCCCACTGCTTATGATAGTAGATCACCATCAGGTCACAAATATGCTCACCAACAATATCACCGGCAATCTGCCCCGTAATGATAACAGGGATGAAAGAGATCACTCCAAAGATCAACATAAAGCGATTAACCATCGCCATATTATGTTTGAAGCTAGACTCTTTCAGTAGCATTATCAAAGGTGAAATTCCCATCACCAACAACAACAACGCTACTGGAAAGTGCGACAAAAAAGGATGGATTAGCTCGGCGCGAATGTCGAGCCCTAGTGATGCTAACACTGTGGTATGATTCCCTTGAGGACTAGGATTCCTCTATCAACTCTCGTATACGACTCTTGGTATCTAGCAGATCGTTCCGTAGTTCGTCAATAGTGTCTCGATAAGAAGATAGACGACGGCGATTATCCTTACTCTCTTGCTCACGTTGGTCTACATTATCGCCGGCCCGCTCAATCATCTCTCCCAGCTTGAGCTTACGGCGAATCAGTCTAGGAAGGCCATCTTCTAGTTCAACTAAAACCTCAGAGACCTTCTCCTCTTTGTCCGCCATCTCATTTTTAATGTATAACAGATCAGCATTATCCTGGAATAGATGATCTGGAGCACCTTTTAGCTGCTCAGTCTTCTGATTGAAGTCCGCTAGAATCTTCTGATTCTCAGGGATTTTACTCTCAACCTCACTCAAAATGGCCTCTTTTTCCTTCACCTGCCCCTCTAAATAGAGATTCTCTCCGGCAAGACGATTTTTCTCAGAAAAAAGAAAGTCATAGTTGCGCTTCAGCTCAATATTTTGCTGTTTTAAGTACTTGGGACGCTCAACATCCTCTAAAAAGCGAATTGCCCCGGCGCGAATCAGGTCAGTAAAAATCATGTTAGACTCACTCTCATTTAATGTGAGGTAAACCCTGATCTCCTCTGAACTCTTAAGACCATCAAAATAAGCCAGTACGTCATGCTGGACGGCGTCATCTAGAATCGCATCCGGATTGACCACAATTGGGTAACGATCTTTGATCAGTTCCCAGTTTTTACTCAGCTTTGCTTGCAGGTGTGTTTTTGTACTATTATTCATGACTATTTATCGCCTTATAAAGATCTACTAACTCTTCTTTGGATTGGGCCAGCTCATCTAAAGCTTCATTTTTATCCTTATTCGCCTCTTCAAACTTGCGCTCAAGCTGCTCAGCACTACTGACTTTAGCGTTTAACTCTTTCTCTAGTGCCCGTTTCTCATTAGCACTATCCTTTAGAAGTAGGTCATACTTCATCTGCAGTTGTTTCTGGGAGAGTTTAATTTCACCATTCTCCTCCCTGACTGCTGCTAAATCTTCTCTCTCTTTGTAGTGATCCTCCCGTAAGCGATCCATCTCCTCTAGAGTCAACTTCATCTTCAACTCTAAATCAATAATAGTTGGTGCGTTGTGCTCCATCTTACGAAGGCGATCATTTAGAGCTGCTGCTTCCCCTTTATAGGTCGCTACGTCTCGATGTAGATCACGTGCCTCGCGCTTAAAGGCGATGTTTAGATCAATAGAGTGCCTTAAGTTCATATCCAGATCTTTGATGGTATTGAACATCTCTTTGATGCTCTCCTCAAATTTCTGGTTAGAGGCACTCATCACCTCATCCAGGTTTAGTATATTGACCCGATCCAGTTGCTGCTGAACCTTGTCTTTCTCCACCTGAGGGTAGACATCTTGAATTAGTCTCTCCAGCTCTTCCACGCTATTTTTTGTTGTCATCACACTACCTTTTGTAAAAATAGTTATCTTAGATTAATTTTATACTTTAATTATTCCAGTTACTCTTTAATCACTCTTTAATCACTCTTTCCATTCGAGGTGGAGCTACTATTCGAACCAACCATATCACTATAGAACGAATGTTTTCCTGCCCTCAACGTCGTTTGTAACTCCTCATAGAGAGTATCCATATCTTTTTTAGCTTCTGTCAGACGATCATTGATTGTCTTCTTCTGATCAAATGTATTCGACAGCAGAGCATCTAGAGATGAGATGATATCCTCTGAGAAAGCGGACTCTCCAGTGATAAAGTCATAGTTTCTCTTAACGGTAGCAACTCGCGAGAGAAGTTTTCCAAGAGTTTGTGATTTGTCATCCACCCACTTATTCAACTCGATATTCTTATCACGCAAAAAGACAACATCGTTTAGTAGATGGTTGCAAGCGATTCGAGCATCGGTAATCTCATGCTGCAAGCTCTTTAGCTCCGCCTCCTTCTCTTTTAACTTTGAGAGGACTGCTTCATAGCTTGATTTATTACGCTTAGCTTGGTCAAACAGCCGATTGTTATCCTTAGAAATCTGCTCGGACTCAAGTGCCAGTTGCTTATTGATAGCAACCATCTCACCCACCTTAACTCGAACTTCGTCTTGAATAAGTAACAACTGCTCTTGCTCTAGCTCGGCACGACTCTTCTGTTTAACCGCAACAACCTCCTCCACTTTGCTCTTGGAGGGATCTTGGGTAGGAGTCTGGGTAACAGCCTCTTTGCTCTTAGTCGCCACCGCCACTACCGGCTTTGCCTTTCCAAAGACAGGAGCTGCCTTCTTTTTAGGCTTCTCCACAATCGAAGGAACGACACTATCTTTTTTCGCCTTTAGCTCTTTGGCCCCATTACCAGCAGCACTCCGCTCCGGTCGAACCAGCTTGTCGATAATATCCAGGCCACTATTTTCTTCAACGCTCTTTTTTGTCATAGCTCTCTACTCTTGCCGTTAAGATTTACAGTCACTCTCTAACTCTTGGTACTCTCTTCGGTACTACCTACCTTAATCATTACTCTTTTTGGTATCCTCTCTCTTTTTCTCTTTTAGAACAATCGCCTCTTTAGGCTTGGATTTTGTGCTACTCTTTTTGGGAGTACTCTCAGCAACAGCAGCCTTACTATCTTGTGTTCCTTGCATATCCTGGAGATACCACGTCATTAACTTATCAATCTGAGAAACGATCTGATCACGCCCACTCACACTATTATTAAAATCAATTTTCTTGCCAATAACTTTTTGAATAGTATCTGCCACCTCTCCACGGAAATCTTTATCCTCACTGTCCAGTAGACGAATCATTGGGATAACGGAGGTCTTCTCCTTCAATCCTGCTAATGCTGAGAGGCTGGCCTTACGAACCCGCTGGTCACCATCCAGACATGCTTGCAATAGAGATGGTGTCGCAACTCGATCACCAATCCAACCCAAGAACATCGCCGCAGAGTTACGTACCTCTACACTCTCATCCTGTAGACACTGAATCATAATTGGTACCGCAGCATGATTGCCTGACTTATATAGACCACGAATCGCCGCACTTCTAATACCAAGATACTCGTCACTGATATAGTGCTTGCAAAGAGAGAATAGATTACGATCATTCAACTGGACCAAGGCATTTAGTACCTCTGCCCGCAGTAGATTATTCTCAAATGCCATTAACTCATTGAGGACGGGAATAACTTCAACCTTCCCCATCTTACCTAACTCACTGACCGCCAATCTTTTAATATCAATCTCTTCATCAAACAGGTCAGTCATAATTTTATTAAATAGAATTGCTTCTGACTTGAGAGGAAAAGCCACATTACGCACACAGCTTTCAACCTCTGACTTCAAACGGCGGGCAATCTTATCACCTAAGCCAACTCCGGCAGGAAGAACAAATGGAGTCACCGGTTGATTCTGGCGCTCCGCCTCGCTGGCATCATCGAGATAGCGCTTTAAGGAGCGCAACTCCTCTTCCAGCTTCTCAATATCCTCGATATGCACTTTGATCTTTTTATTATTGAAAGCCTTATCACTATCTCCACCTTCACTCCCCAACTTGCCAATCACAAGATAGAGTTCAGAGATACGATCCTCTAGCAGAGTTGCACGCTTCTTAACCTCACTACGACTCATCCCCTGTCCACGACCAAACAGTCCGGAAAAGAATCCGCCGCTACTCTCTTTCTCTCTCTTTTTGGTTTTGGTGGTTGCTGACCGCTCCCACTTCAATCCATTGAAGATACCCCCAACCAATCGCTTGGTTCCGTTAACCGTACCCGAAGTAATGCAGCTGATTCCACCGGCAGTCATTCCTACTGTCTTCACCAACAAGAGACTACTATCGGCCACCGCTCCATTAATTGTTTCCACGATTCCCTTATCAGACATTATATTAGACATAATTACCACCTCACCATGGCCAAAAGTTAGCGCCGTATACTCCAAGTGGCCAGAGCATTTACTGGCCATAACTAGCGAAAATATTAAAGAAACGAATCCTACACCTAACTGCTATCTGCATTAGCTTTAGATTCACCCAACCAAACATCACCCGACCAAAAACTAATCACCAAGATAACTGGCAATCACTGTCAGGTGATGGCAACCAAACAATCTTTAACTATGCTGTAACAGAGCTGTAACCCTCATTGAATGAACTTTTTACTTTAGTGCCATATCCCTTAACGGTCTGACTAATTGTACCTAGATCATCACCTTTGACTAAACGATAGATTAAGAAAGCGCTACCCACTACAACCAGACTTCCTCCTAATACCTTAAGCATCTCATACCTCCCATTAAAAATGTATATACCAATCTTGTTACTAATCTCTAAGTTCAAATAGTTATTCAAATATCGCTACATTATAACCGCATACTTTACCAAGATCAAAGGTAAATTGGGTCTAAACCAATGATTAAAGTAAATGAAAACGCTTGCCTAAATTCTTTCGGTTGATCTAGCAAAAAAATTAGCTGTTCGAAGCATTTAGTGCAATATTTCAGCAACATAAAGTTATTCTGTCAACTAATTAGCGGTAGTAATCCTTAAATTTCTGCCCTCTCTCCCTTGTTAGATAGAGGTAGGCAAGTAGACCCCAGATAGCGATACTGCCCAAAATGGAGAGGATGCTCCATTTTAGAGTAGGGTAATAGTAGGTAAGATCCTCGGTTGACGCTAGCTGATCAAATGGCAATTCGATCTGATAGATGGGAATTACCTCTCCCTCTTTAGGGGGAGCTCCCCTATCCAGTAACAACTCCAATACCACCCACTCCTGCTCTCCGCTACGCCCCATTTTGGTGGCACTAACTACGTACTTCTTCGGCCGGACACCAATTGCTCCGGCACGATTAACAGAGCTGACAGTCGCCTCTCCCCGCTGTCCAAGCAGCAGAAACACCCCATGGTGAATTATTGGCCGATTTAGTAGATAGGGGATAAAAAGTGCAACTAATAGTAGCAAAATTCCAAACTGCACCCTGATAATCTGACTACTCATACTGTCCTGGTATCCAGAGGGGATTATTGATCATATAACGCTTGAAACAAGAAGTTTTATTGCTACTACCAAGAGAGTACAGGCCAGAACCTTTCTAATCACATCAACCGGTAAGCGTCCGGCCAGCTCTGCTCCAATTCTAGCACCGATAATCGCCCCTAAAGCGATGGGCATCATAAAATCGACCTGCACATTGTCCAGAATAAAAAAGACACACATACCGATAAAAGAGGAGACACAGAGAACCATGTGAGATGTGCCCAGAACAATATGTAGTGGCATCTTCATCGCCATAACCATGAAGGGGACGTGAATGATTCCCCCACCAACACCAAACAGGTTGGAGAGAAATCCAATCCCCAAAGTTCCAATTTTACCTAGTTTGAGATTAAACTGCTCGGCATCTTTGCGATCATCACCAGTGGCAACAAAAGTGTGATCTGCCATCTGGCCCCGTAGCTTCTTCTGCATAAAAAATAGGTAGTAGGAGACTACGACCAGCAAACCACTAAGCATTACGCTAAAGGTGGAGTTGGTATATTGCTGTACGATAAAAGGACCAATAGTCGCTCCCGGAATTGCGTAAAATGAGAGCTGGGTGGCCATATAGACATTAAGACGTTTACGAAAAAAGTAGATGGTACTGCCGGCCAAAGTATTAAAAAAGATAATCCCAATAGAAGTACCAATGGCATCCTGGGGTAGAAAATTGAACACTAAGATAAGAAAGGGAACGTGGATAAACCCACCACCCACTCCCAACATGGTGCCAAAGGTACCAACGAGTAGGCCAAACATTGATAAGAAAAAATATTGTAGTAAGAACATCGTTAAAGTCTTATCTTCTCATTGCCAGCTCGCCAGTAAAAAATATGCTAGCTACTCTGGATTGTTATCTTCGGAGACGGTAATACAGTCATTCATACACATGGTCAAACATTTGGAGCAACCAATACACCCCTCAGTATCCACTTCGCAAAATCCCCCTAGAAGACTCTTTTTAAAGACAATCACTTTCCGAGGACAGTTGAGTAGACAGTTTTTGCAGCCAACACAGTGATCACTGTTAATCAGGGATTTTTTACGTTTACGTTTCTTTTTAACTGCCGGTTTCGGAGTTGGATCGATAGCGGGCTTGGCAACAACCGCCTCACCCTGCTGATCCTCACCCACCTCACTAGTAGCAGCTATCGCTTGACTACTTCCGGCATCTGCCGAAGAGGATGGGGTCACTTTTTGTTACCCTTTTTGTTAACCTTAACACCAGTAATATCAGAGACATCAAGGTTGATTCCATCTGGATCACTAGTTGGGGTTTTGGGTGGAACTGAAGTAACACGGACCGATGTTGAATCGGCTCCCATCGCTTTGCCGGCAGCACTCACTCTCTGCTCTGCCTGGGATGAAACTTTCGCTCTAAGGTCGGCACTACTGGCAAGATCAGTTAAAGCCTGTGCATGTTTCTGGTTAATCGCCTTACGACGAAACATCTCCCCTTTTAAGTTAGCTAGTCGATGCTCCGCTTTTAGAAACTCCCCCTCAACCTGATCTAACTCTTTTACCCCAAGATTTAGACCATCAATAATTGTAACCATATCCTTTATTTTACGATCACCAAAAGAGTTGTTCTTCTTTAAAAAAGGCATAACACTTAAGCCTAAGCGTTGATACTCTACCTTAAGGTCCTTCATCAGACGGACTCGAACAAAGTTACCATCTCGGCGACGCCAATCCATTATTCTATCTACGGCACGATTCATTAGACGGTCGATCTCAAAAATGCTCTTACCAAAGGATCGAACAACCTGCTGTATGTAAAGTTCAAAGCTCATAATAAAACTCCATTCTGGCATGCTGCCAATTAACTAGTGCTACCACCTCGGTCTTCAATCCGCTCCAAAGTTGTACGACAACTCTTACATACCCAGACACTCTTCTTGGAAGTAACAATGTATACCCCCAAAGCAAGTAGTATAACTCCAAGTAACAAGCCCACCATTGAGATCGCAAATAGCGCTCCCAAAATGATGAAGACCACCCCAAAATGACGGTTGAATTTATGAACCGCAACCGCCTCCATCGCTCCACTACAAAATCTACAATCAATAGTATCCATGACTAAAAAAATCCTATTTGCTGATCAATTACAAACACTACTTTGTCAAATCGATCTGTTCTCCTTCTTTATTTAACCCATTAACCCCTTTCAACATACCAGCGGCACCACCAACAATACCAGCCGTTTTGGTAATCAATAAAGATGGAATTACCGCTTCTAGCACTGTCGCAGCAGCAATAGAGCCAGCCAAACCAGCTAAAACGCCAATTCCTGCACCAAAGGTGGCCAAGACTCCAACCTGAACAATTTTTCTGGTCTTCATCCCTCGTAGGCTATCAGCAATTCCCTTCTCTTTTAAACGACTAATCTCTTCTGAATAGTTCACTCCACTCTCCCTATCTACGGCCATTATTATCCCCTCCAAATTCACTGCTTTTGGTAACTGTTATACTATTATCATTATTAATAAAATTACTCTTACTCGTTTTATTCTCATAGAAGGCGATACTACCCCCTAAGCAGCCAGCGGTGATCTTATAAATTGCGGCCCCAGCAATCGCATGAATTCCAAAAAGTGGAGCGGCCACCAATCCAGCCGTTACCCCCAGAACCGAAGCTCCGGCATAGACCACACTTTTTACCGCCAGGCCATCATCTTCCGGCTTATACTCTAAACAGTCATCGGTAGTTATCCGCTTTTTATGAATAGAACATAGCTCTGGGCTATATCCTTTAAACGTACAACTTCCGCACTGATTTGCCACTTAATCCCACCCCAACTCTACAATTAGAGAATCTTCATATTCCACCAGTAGATCAACACAATGTAAAGGGTTGATACTAATAGGTGAAGATACATCATCGGTAGCCCCACCACTGAATAGCTCTGATAGTCGAGCAGATCATTCGAGTTAAATTTTCGCTGATTTATGGCGAACCGCTCCAAGAGAGTACTAGAGACCGGCCCGGCGGTCGCACCATTTAGACTACCACTAGATCCAGCACACACACCCAGCGAAAGGGCCCAGAAGATCAGACTTGATGGCTCGATGCCATGAATAGTCAAAAACATGGGTAGAAACATCATTGTTGTGGGCCCCGCGTTAAAAAACATGGTCAAAAAGCATGCTCCCCACATTAAAATGATCAACTTTAAAAAGATGTTACCCATCGATAGGTAGAGCACCCCTTTGGTAACCGTTTTCAGCAGTCCGGAAGCCTCTACTCCCCCCACAATAATAAAGAGAAAGATAAAAAATAGTAGATCTTCGTACTGAATATTATCAATAATCTTCTTACGATCTACCCCAGAGAAGACCAGTAGAATACCTGCCCCAATCAAGGCCACTAAGCCAGGGTTAATTTTAACGAAGATAAAACAGAAGATCATCACCATCAAGATGATCAAGGAGAAGGTGGCGGCCCACTGGTTGTGAATTTTGACCTCAGGTAGTTTCAAATCAAACTCCTGAGTCTTGGCATCTGCGGTGACCCCAAAGTCCACATGATAGAAGAAGTACCAGAGCATCACTCCTAAATTGATCAAACCAATCGGCATCATATATTTGATGAAGTGGTCAAAGGAGATCTGCATTTTGGAGGCGATCAGCATATTAGGAAAGTCCCCGACCATGGATGATGCTCCTCCCAAATTGGAGGCGATAATCAAACCAATGATAAAGGGGGTCGCCTTTAAGCGTAGCTGATTGGTCAAAGTCAAAGTAATCGGTAGAATCAACAACATGGTGGTCAAATTGTTGATAAAAAGTGACAAGATATAGGTCAGCAACACTAAAATAACAAATAGCGCAAAATGGAAGCGGCCAAAACGCTCAATTAAGCGGTTGGTAAACATCTCAAAAGCGTTGGTGGAGCCTAAGATAGTCGAGAAGAGGGCCATCCCAAATAGCAAGGAGATGGTGGTGGCATCCACTTTGGATAGTGCATAGACTGGATTATAAAAGCCGATATAGGTCCCCGCCACTAAAATAGAGGCCACACCAATTCCCAGGATGATCACTCGCGAAGATTGATTATAGAAGAGGGTGGTAAAGGTGACTAAAACAATCTTAAGACTGATGATCTGAGAGACGATCCCACCAAAGCTGGTCCCATCCATCGTGTGGTTCTGAAAAATTTGAATGTGATTAGTAATCCCATAGATACACCAGAGCACTAACGCAAAATAGACGAAATAAAAGAGATAGGTTTTATCCCTTGCAATCGAAAAAGTTTTAGAAGATGCATCTAGTGCTTCTCGTATCATACGCTGTAGTCCACCAATACTTTGTCTACGTGCTTATCCACACTTTTAACCGACTTTTCAACATTGGCCACCAGCTGACTCCACTCCTCGACGGTACAATCCTTATCCATGATCAAATTGACATTGACCCAGATCTGTCGACCATTAAAACGAGCAATTACACTATCTAATCTTCGACCGGCGACTCGGTTGACCGCCAAACGCATCTTCTCCAATTGATCAAAAGGTATCGAGCGATCCAACAGACTCTTGACTGAGTCAATCAGCAACTTAATACAGATATAGATAATGATAATCGCCACCGCTAAGGCGACATAACCATCCGAGTGAATAAAGCCCATTCTGGTGGCAATAACCCCCATAACAACCGCAATTGATGAGAAGCTATCCGAGCGGATTGCCCACGAATTGGTTAGCAGGGTATTACTTTTAAACTCCTTGCCTACACACTGTAGGTAGTGAAAAAGTGTCTCGTTTACTAATACCGAAATAAAAGCAACAATAATTACTGTCCAGTGGGGCAGCTCTCTTACCACTCCATGGATAATTCCATCCAGTGACTCATAAATAACAAAGATAGTTCCAAATAGTAGGAAAATACTGACAATCGCCGACGCGACAAATTCAATTTTCCCATGACCAAAATTATGCTCTTCATCAGCAGGAGCATCACCAAAGTGACGGCTAACAAAAATCGCGGCGGAAGAGACGATGTTGGCCGCAGAGTGGATGGCATCGGCCAGTAGCCCCTTGGAGTTACCAAAAATTCCCACCACAACTTTAAGTATAGTTAAAAATATGGTCCCAGTTAGCTGGTAGATACCAGCTCGATCGCGGCAATCTAAACATTTTTCTCTATTTCTATCAGTACAGTTCATCTCAATCTATCCCATCTTCCTCAAATGTTTAGTTACTACCATTTACCCGCGTGGTGGTAAGGTCTTTGCGTATCCGACGCTCTCGATGCAAATGCTCCCACTTCGACCAGAAGTAGCCCATGGAGAAAAATGTTAGTAGCAAAAAGATCAATCTAACCCTAATTGGATTGCCAACCACCAAGGTTAACATCACATGGTCACTATTTTGGACCACAAAGACTGTCACCAAAAAGGCTGCAAACATAAAAAAGAGGATCTTCATCATAACTATATCTCCTTCAACACTTACAACTTCATTACATTCAAACAATAGGAACAACGAGGTACTCCTCGACTATCCCACTTAGGAGGGCCACTATGGGCACAGACTGGACAGACATAGGTCAATGTCGGATCCTTCTGTCTGGCCAGCAGTGAAGTCCACTCCACCATTTTATGATTCGGCTGATCAGGGCAGGTAAATATCGCCTGCTGCTTACAGCTTGGACAACGAAAACTGTTTTTTCCCACCACCTCGTAGGGGATATTACACCGTGAACAGAGCGGTACGTACTGCCGATTATTCATCGGGCAGTAGACCATCGTCAGCGCGTTTAACAACGGCTTAATTTTAAGTGGCTTTCCAGTAGGAAGAGTCGCCTTCAGGTGTCGATGTAGCGTATTTGCCATCTGCTTAACCTGTTTTGCCTGTTTGGCGGGTAGTTGCATCTGATCACTTTTAATTTTTTTACGATCATGATGAAAGATCGATCCCACCAGTAAGGTGATGGAGAAAAATGCCAACACAATAATTAAGACTGGATGCTGATAACCCCAATCCTCCTCATCGATCCGCAAATTCTCTGGTAATACTCTATCCAACTTTTTTTGCATACTCTTACTCTAGCTAAGCTCCATCTACTTAAGTGGCCCACCAGTTGCTAACTGGGGACATTTAAACTGAGCACAAACCTTATCTGCTTTAGCAGAACTAATTCTAATCACCTGCATAAACCCTCCGCACACAGAACAGATCGGAGAGTGATTACGATCAAACTTCGGTAGTCCAGTATGAGAGCAACGAGAACAGATATGCTGTCCTCCGGAAATATATCTGTTGCTGGGTGTTGCCGTTGCCGCCACCTGCCCAACTGCCATTTTCACCTTAACAACCTCTTTCGGAGGTGGTGCACCTGCGGGATGAAGAGTCTGGTGCCGCCTTCCATGAGTTGTCACATGAGTCTGCTTCAAGTGAATAGGTGAATGATGGGCCATATAGTTGAATGCCGCCAAAATCAGCAGCGCCACCAACATTCCCCCAACAAAATAAAAGCTTCTCTTATCCATCATATCTTTTTACTCCCTCGACTCCAAACTACCTAACGATCACGCCGTCTAGCATCTGACGAACATCGTTAACAGGTACCGCAAAACCAATTCCAGTGTTACCAGAACTAGTGGTAAAGGTGGCCATATTTACACCAACTACCTTGCCATCTACATCGACCAACGGGCCCCCGTTGTTACCCTTATTAATTGCCGCATCGGTCTGAATCATCTGCTTAAAGACATCACCTTGAATATTAATTTTCTTACGGTTACTACTGACAATCCCAGCGGTAATCGTTTGAGAAAAGCCAAAAGGACTGCCAATCGCGTAGACAAAGTCCCCGACCTTGACCTTATCAGAGTTCCCCATTGCACAGTTTGGAAAGTGGCCAGGGCCGGTAATCTTAATATGGGCCAACTGTAGCGCCTTATCCACCTTTACAATTTTTGCTTTAAATACATTGGGCTTACGGCGAAATAGTTTAACCTCAATTTTGTTGGTCGGAACCGCATCATAGGAGGTAATCACATCGCCAGAAGTGCTAACGACTATGCCCGAGCTCACTAGGACATTCCCCGCTTGATAGGGTTCAAGAATCCGACCAAAGGAGTCTCCACGATGCCGCAACGGTTTAGCATTAAAGCTGGTGATATTAACCACACAGGGACGTACTTGGCGCAAAACCCTCCCGGTGGCATGCTCCATAGTCTCGGAGAGGAGGGGGGTACCACCTATTTTATTTTTTTGGGGTAGAGGAGAGAATCTCTTCACCTTTTGACTTTTCTCCATCAGCTGTTTTTTCAACTGAGGTAGCTCTTTCTGGTGCTGATTATAACCATAGATTAGAATCATCAACGGGACGATAACCAACATAGTAAATAGTAGCTGACGATTAAAACTCATCCTAGGCTCCCTTCCCTACTGTAATACCCAGAAAATCTCCACCGGATCTCCGTAGGAAGAGGTAAATTGCCATCATGATCGCAATAGTAATAATCATCAAAATTGCGGTGTAGTAGATCAGTGTACCCTGAGGCAGATGATAAGTTATACGTTGCTGCTCGATTTTATACTGTTTAGTCGTACGATCAGGAGCTCTTAGAATTACAGTACCAGGAATGGGCCTTACCGCCCGCTTCAAGTCATTTCCTTGATGAATAGTCTTGGCACGAAAATCTTTCAAAAAGTGCATCGCATCGCTCTCAACTCTAGTGCGATAAAACTGCTGTACACGATAGAAGGGAATCGCAAAACCCAAACCAGAGGAGTTTGCCCCCTCAGAGAAGATGGCGCTGGTTAGCCCTACCGCCTCCCCACTCATATTAATTACCGCGCCACCTGAGTTTCCCCGGTTAATATTAGCATCGGTCTGAATCATATCACCGTAGAGAACCCCATCCACTGCAACGCTACGCTGCCTTTTACTGATAATCCCTCTAGTAACCGTCTGTTCTAATGCAAAGGGGCTACCGATAACAAAGATCGTCTCTCCTAACTGCAGTCTATTCTTGTTATTCCAAATGGGAATTGGCATCAAGCGAACAGAACGATTTATTTTAAGCAGCGCCAAATCCATCTTCGGGTCCTTCTCGACCAGTGAGGCGGCCAACTCTAGCCGGCGTCGGCCCTGCTTGACTGTAACCAAAAAGGAGTCAAACCCTGAAACAACATGAAAGTTTGTAACGATATGGCCCCGTGGCGACACCACAACACCAGAACCGATATTCTCCATGCCTGGATGGTTAGATTTATAAGCCTTGATATGAACGACACTCTGCCGTGCTTTAGCGATTGCTAAGTTCTGCTTACGCTCAACAAAGCGCAGAGAACTCTGCCGTGCCATCCCTGAGATGGTTAAAGCAAGAAGCAGGACTGAAGTAACTATCTTCCACATGAGGTTCACGATCACTAAACGTTAATTGCTCTTTATTAACTTATTGGCTAAAAAGAGGGTTATTACATTATTACTACTACCAAATACACCTTGATAGAAATCAACACCTTCTGCACTATAGCTGGAGAGTAGATCTGGCTTAACACTCCCAGTAACAACTGAACCAACACCTTGGTTCAACATAAAACCAACCAGCTCGTAACGTTTACGACCAGTGGGGTCACCTGCAGCAGGATTTTTAACTGCTGAAAAGTTGCCGCTATTGGGATTATAAAGAATGAAGTAGGGGGAGTTCTCAAAATAGGGGTAGACCTGATCTAACAGGGAGTCTCCATAGGATCCCACTGCTACTGTCTTAAAGTTCTGTAACTGCATCGCCACCCGAGTGACTCCACCCTTCTGGGTTGATGTAATATTTGCCAACAGGTGGGGTTTGACCGCCTCAAGCGTGATGTAGCGATGGCGACCATCACGAACCACATCCAACACAACTCCTGTCTGCTGCTGAACACTCTTTTTAAACTGGGTTAAACCATTTACCGCAGTACCATTCACACCGATAATAACATCGTCCACAATCAAACCTGCGGACAGAGCTTCACCAGCGGCCACTGCTGAGATTAAAACCCCATAGGTAGTATCTGATAGGTGTAATCGCTTAGCATTACTACGACTCAAACTAAAAATTGTCGCCCCCAACCAACTCGCTTCCACCTCAATCGATGGTGTCGCCAGATAGTTTGGTTGTGGTTTCGCAGGATTTGGCTTGGCCACCACCCCGACATCAGTACTAAAGATCTTTCCCTTACGATAAACTGAAAGGGTGATCGTATCTCCAACTTTTATCGTCTCAAACATTACTCGCAGATCGGTTGGCCCAATAATTTTGGAATTATTAACCTCTAAAATAACATCTTCCTGTGCTAAGTTGGCCAGATCGGCAGGAGATTGAGGCTCGACTGAAGCAACAATTACTCCATTACTGCTCTCCAGCTTCAACTGTTGAATCAATACCGGGTCGATCTTTTGGACATTAATCCCAATCCAGGGAGGCCCTTGCGGTTGAGTAGCTTGAACGTTGGCGGCAACACCGGCAGCACTCTGGCGATAGATTAGATTGATCTTCTTTAGCCGTCCCCCGCGAATAACTCTGATCCGATAGCGGCCACCATCAACAAAGGTCTGCTCAATCTCTTGAAAATCCTTAATGCTATGAACTTTACTACCATTGACTCTGACAATCACATCATTACTTTTTAGACCTGCCTTGGAAGCCATGGTGGTCCAACCAACGGAGTAGATCAAAGCTCCATCACCATTTTTTAGTCCTAGACTCTGCTTATGCCAAATATCAATGGGAATCAGAGTGGCACCAATTTTAGTTTTACGCCCAAATCCAAACACCACCTGTTGGCCCATCCCTCCGGGATTGGGTGGTGCAACCATCACCCCTTCCATTTCCGGGGCCGGTACTCCAGCTGGTGTTGGTGGAGGATTGGCAGGAATTATCCCCTCTATCTCTGGGGGCTGCAACGTCTCGATGGCCACACCTGCATTTCCGACGATCTCTTGGTTAGTTCTTCCCCAACCAAACAGCACATACAAAAATGCCAGTGCTACCAGCAGGATCAGCAGATAGCCCAACCAGTTAATATCACCGCAGGCAATTGCAAAACTACCTTGACCAGAACCACTCTTATTTTTGGAATCTTCCACTTTCAACCCCTATAGGTTGCCATTTTCATAGGAGAGGATCGCATCTCCTACTCCCATATCCACACCTTTAATAACATGTATATTCAACTTCTTAAGTTCTACTAACGCTGGACTAGAGATACGATTTGCAATCACCAGATCCGCATCGTTATCCACTAAGAAATGGGCCGCCATCACCCCATCCGCCTTTGGCATACCAAAGCTTGGGTTGGCCAAAATCTCATACTTATTCTGATCTAGCGCTACTTTGATAAAGTATTGAGCACTATCAAAATCCGGGGCAATGTTAGATGCCGGATCAGCGTAGTTAGCAGGAATCAAAACAGTATTGATCATATTGCGATTAAAGGCGACCACTTGGGTGCCTCGCTTTTCCACCAGCTCTCCGGCACGGAACAGTGCCACCGCATCACGGGCGCTGCCCACCACCGAACTAAAGACTTTGATCCCATTCTGATTAAAGTTAAGTAGTTCACCATTCTTAATATTACCAACGATCACACTACCCACATGCTTCTGGGAGACCCAACTGGAGACCTTGTTATCCGGCATCCCTTTAAATGGGTTGGCGATAGCGTAGAAATTATCAATGTCCACCTCGTAGACGATCAGATAGGGGGCATTTACCAAGGAGTGTGCCACAGGTGAATTAAGCCCCTGACCGGTGGCCAAAATACCGACACGGTTCATCGGGTCAGCTGCTGCCGCTGTCCACTCTTTTAAGGTGAATTTTAAATTTTTAGTTCGTCGCTTATTTCTAGTAACCTTCATGGTGACTCGATCACCAATTTGATGTTTGGCCAAACCACGAGATAGATCATCTAGAGAGGTAATCGGATCTGCGTCGATCATAATCAGAATATCACCCTCTAGCAGACCGATGGTTGCGGCAAATGATTTAGGCTCAACTCCATTAACCAGGACTCCATCATTTCGAGGTAGATTAAACTGACGTGCCAACTGAGGATCGACTGTGATCAAGCTAGCACCAAAAATATTCTTACCAACCCGGGAGTTTACAAAGGCAACTGGCGCACCAGGAGTCTTCATAATGGGGTGACACTTTTTACACGCTCCCCAGTAAGGATGGGGCAGCGGAATTGACCACTTGATCGGGCCAGATGGAATCGCTGGCTTCTGATCACCACCTGGAACAAAGTGACACATTTCACAGTTGTTACCATAGTTAGTATGAGTCATCACGGACCCAATCATAATCGGAATTTTACCCGCATTGGGGCCAGTGGTTGCGGGCTTTGCCGCCACCCCGAGGAAAGCCACTGCATTGGTTGCACCGCCGGTAAATTTGTGGCACTTAACACACTTACCCCAGTAGGGATGTCGCATTGGTGCTTTGGGAGCGATAGGGACTGGGAATGGTCTAGGAGGTGTGGCAACACCAGTTACAGTGTGACATTTACGACAGCGATTCCCCCGATAGACATGCCGCATTATCGCATTGTAAGTCAGAGGAATTTTAACCATCGCCACCTGTTGTGCTCCGGCACCATGTCCATGATGAAGGGAGGCTCGTTTGGCCTTATTGCCATACCCCATCTCAATATAGATGGTCCAGCCAATCACTATCAAGAGTAGGGCCAAAACTAGACCTACTACCGGCTTGAATTGCTTCATACAAAAATCGGATGTTTCATTCTTCACTTTAGATCACCTCTATCCACATCAGCTCTTTAGCTCTTGCTACTCTTCTTTTTTCCCAAAATTTTCTTATTTTTTGATTTAAAGTAGATCAACACTTCACCAGGTCGTTCAACGCGGCCAATGATCGCTCTCCCCAAATCTCTCTTTAATTGATCTAGCTCTTTCAAGCTCTTGGAGTGCAACACATCTGCCTCCACTTCAATACTCACCATCTGACCGAGCTCACGCGTTCGCAGATCGATCAAATTGACCTCTTTAGCACGGGCCACCTCTTCTCGAACAATCTCATCAATCCCATCTGGTAGTTGAATATCGATCAATCGATGGATCGCCTCATTGAGTGACTCCCAGCAAAGCTTAAAGATAAAGCCACTAACCATTAAGGCTGCTAATGGATCTAGGAACCAGAATCCCAGCTTGGAGCCAACGATCCCCATCAAAACTGCCAGTGATGACCAGACGTCAGCTCGTTTTTCGTGCGCGTTAGCAATCATGGAGGGACTGTGCATTTGATTACCAGCACAGATACTCTGGCGATACATCAATTCGTTTGCCACCAGGGAGATCATCGCCCCAATTACCGTTACCATATCTGGATTCACCGGGTGGCCACCAATAATAAGGTGAACCGCCATAAAAAATATGTAGATACCCACCATAGTCAAAAGAGTATAGATGGCTGCTGCCGCTACATACTCAAACTTGCCATAACCATATGGGTAGGTAGCATCCTTGGGTCGTTTGGCCACTTTTAGGCCAATCAACATAGTTACCGAACCGGCGACATCACCAAAGGAGTGAATGCCATCGGCAAAGAGGGCCGCACTGCCCCCAACGATGCCTAGGTACATTTTAACGACTGCGATAAAGCTGTTACCGCCAACATTAATGCCACCAATAGAAGCGATACACTTCTCACAAGCGCTATGCTTTAACTTATGTGTATGATGCTGATCTTGCTCTTTCATCTCAACCCATCTACCTGCTTAGCTCTTACCTCTTAGGCGTTTCTCTTCCTCAATTTCCTTCTCTAAAGTAGAAATTTTTGAGTAGAGATATCCTCCACCACCAAGCACAATTACCAACATGACAAATCCTACTAACATATCCCTATCCTCCAAAAACGTAATGGCCCTCAAGCAAAGCGTAGACCATAATAACAAATAGTATTAACTGACTATGCAACAAGTAGACCCACTTCTGTACTCGTGCATTATAACGATACTTCAAAAGAAACCCACCAAAGGTCAACCACCCCATCAAAACTAGGGCAACCTCTAGCCAGAAGTTTGTCCAATTAGTTAGGTAGGCATGAACACAGGCGACCAAGAAAGCCCACAGATTCATCTGACAGTGCCAATGTAAAAACGTAATAAAAAATTTATCCACATTCTTCAGATGAAAAAGCTGTCGTAAGTGTTTGGCCGGGACGTAGGTATTTGCCAAAAAGAATAACATCAGACTTAGATTTCCTGCCCCAGTGGCGAGGTTGTAATCTGAGAATTTAACGATCAGTAGAGAGACGATAATAAGAGATAGGACCACATAGTGATACTTCGCCCATTCCCAACTACTAATAGTCAATGATCTTAAACGTACGAGCATCCTGATCAGCCTTATAGTAGGGTTGTGCCTCAAAAGAGAAGAAAATATTATAAAAATTGCCGGGAAAAGTTACCAGCAATGTTGAATATCTGTTGAGTAGGTCGATAAATGAGACACGGGAGGTAGCAACATTACGCTCTAACTCTAAAACAGCGTCCATCGATTTTAAAAAGTTACTGCTCAATTTCAAGTTGGGGTACTGCTCAGATAGGGCAAAAAGCTTATTCATAAAGCTGTCCATCGTCTTGGGTGGAACGGCACTCCCCTTGGCATTTGCTCCCTTGATCTCTTTCAGCAGCTTCTTCATATCTGCTCCGCCAAATACCTGGCGAGAAGCGACTACCCCTTTAAATATCTGTGATTCGTGCTCAGAGTAGTCTAAAGCAATCTTTGAGATGTTAACCTGAACGTTGCGCCGCTGCTGCATGAAAGTATGCACCTTACTCTGGGCCGCACGCATGTTCTGTAAACCAATATAAAAGACGTTATAGTAATAGATCCCGACCAAGACTGTTATCCCAAAAGAGATCAACGAGACCACGGAAGCCTTTCTGATCAGCGACAGATCATTTTCATCAAAGTTATCGGGAAAAATATTTCCAAACCGCGACAAGACATTACGCAGCTTTTCGCGAAAAGTCGGCACCCGATTAAACTGGTCCCGACTATATACTTTTTCAATAATATGACTAGTTCTATTGCTGGCCATCGACCATCCCCTACTTGGGTAAAATTACTTAAACCAAGATGTTACTCTTTGCTATCGTTTGCTATCTTTCTACTGATTTGCTAGCGCCTGCTCCAACTCCATCACCTTTTTAAAGTGAGGAACAGCATCCTTATGACGATCCATCGACTCATAAGTAAACCCTAGGTATTGGTGATAACTGATGCTCTCAGGAGAGAGCACTAGTGCCTCTTTAAGAGTAGTAATAACCTCATCACTACGCTCTGCCTTGTCATATAGCTGGGCCAACAAGAACATGCTCTCATGATCTTTTTTATTCTTATCCAAGGCTTCAGTATAAAGTTTAATTGCGCTCTCGAGATTCCCCTCTTCACTATAGATAGAAGCCAGTTTGGTCTTTACTTCAGCATCATCAACTGCCTTTAGCACCTCTTCAAAGTTCTTCTTAGCGGCGGCAATATCGCCAACCAAAAAATAGAGTTCTGCCAAACTTTTTTGAACACCCTCTTTTTTTCCGGTAGGAGCAATTTTAACCGCCTTGGTGGCCATGTGGATCGCTTTATCCAACTTACCTTTGCCACGGTAGTGGTTAACCAAGTTAGCATAGACCAAAAATTGATCTTTCTGATCCAAGGTGAAAAAGCTCTCGTACCAGCGCAATAAGCTGTGAAACCACTTCCCGAGGACCAAGTAAATCATATGTAAAACATATTCAAAATCTGGCATTGGATTCGCTTCGTTAGGAACATTTTTATCACTCATCTTGCACTACCCCTTTTACTTATGAATTATTTGTATCTGAATTTGAATTGGTATCCATCTGCATCAACTTATCTGGACTGTAGATAGCAACGGCCAAAGAGAGCACTCCAAAGAAAACCAGTACAATGGATGAACCACCTTTGAGTACATCTAGCACATAGTGCCAGGCATCGAAAAAACCCCAAAGACCAAAAGCTATTAAGAAAAGACCTGTTATCACCTGAGCCATCTATTACTCCTACTATATTAATTAAGCCTTTAAACGATTTACACCTGTTACTACTGCCAGAACACCACAGACAATACTTATGATGGGAATAATTCCGTAGCTAACATCTCGAACAACGCCCCACTCATCGTAGATACCAAAGGCTCCAGCTAATAGCAGGAAGAGCCCCGAGGTCAAGTAGACAATCTTCAAAGCATTGGCCCGCTTGGTGGCAATACTCATAAAGATAATTCCACACAAAACCATGATTGGGCCGGCGACTCCAAGAACTAGATCTAGCACATTGTACCACTCGTCATACATACCGAAGACACCCGCAGCAAACATAGTAAATCCAAAAAGCAGATGAAATGTTCTCTTGTTAACCATCAGTTATATCCTCATCAAAAAATTAAATCTTCACTTGTGGCAGTAGCTTGGGCTCTGGGGCCAAAGCTTTTAAACCAACACCTGGACCTTGCTTAACAGTAGGTACTTGCTGTCCAACTCTTCCCTCTCCGCCGTAGACCGCCCGTTTTAAATGGCGGTGACAGGTAGGGCAACTGGCACTACATGTCTGCATTCCCAAGTAGACTACTCTGTCAATTGGACAGATGCAGATCTGCTTTCCCTTCGCCCCACTATCAACTGATCGATACGGAGATAGGGGATCAACCATGTTTTGTCCACCTTTAACCTGATTAAGGTGTTTTTTTCCACCAAAGGCATTTAGTTTAAGTCCCTTGGTGACAACTACCGCTTCTCTACCAATCACATGAGTTTCATGGCGAAGTAGCTTGGTCTCGTGTTGCATCAGTGCACGTTCCTGTCGATGTATTACCTGTTCAATCCGGTTTAATTTATGCCGGTCCATCTCGGTCAAAGAGAAGATAAAAAGCACTATCACCAACAGGGCAATTCCTAAACGAGAACGAACCACTGCCAAGAGAGGTTCCATACCCTTAATTTTAAAAAGATCCCTCAGCACTTTTCATCACCTATTCGAAAGCTATTCCGAACGCTAAAACCGTAAAAACAGGTACTATTTCAACAGTGCAGCGTTTTATCGTTTTCCGGGTTTAAAGTCAACGGGATTAACGAATTTACCAAAGAAAAAATGAGGATAGATTGATATAAAGTCTCAAAAAAAATGAAGATCAGAGCCGATCTTTAACGCAAACCGGCTCTAACCCTAATAATAACTAGTTATGGAGTAACGCCAATCTCATCGACACGTCGCACTAACTCTTGGGCGAAATTATTGTAGTCCCGATGGCCCTTTTCTGACTTGCGCTCCATCTCAAAGATGGTTTTCTGTATTTTGGGCAGTGCACGAAATTTCGAATTTACCGAAATAGTAGTATCGAAGATCTCTTGGCCGAACTGCTCTTTCAAATATTGCGACACTTGAGCGGTATCCTTAAAGCGACGGTCTAACTTGGTGATCAGTGACCCTAGGCTCTTTAGCTTGGGGTTGATCTTTTTGACCTTATCGGCAATTTTAAAGGTATCGGCCAATCCAACCAAGGAGAGGATATCAGTATTGGTTGGGACAACAAAAAAGTCACTAGCATTCAATGCATTGATCGTTAGTAGGCTTAACTCTGGCCCAGTATCAATCAGGACAAAATCAAAATGATCGCGAGCGAAATCACTATCTAACAGATTCTTTAGAAAACTCTCCCTGCCGATCTCCCCGGATAGTGCCATATCGAGGAAAGCCTCCTTGCCACCATAATCTTTTTCACTAGGAAGAATAGAGAGATTGGGAGTTGGAGTCTCATAGACAATATCCTCCAACAAAGTTCCCTCCTCAAGAAAGCCTGAGATAATCCCCTTGTGTTCGGGTGGCATATGGCCGATCAAAGATAGAGTTAAGCTGGCCTGGGATGGATCGAGATCCACTAACAGAACTCGGTGGCCATTAACGGCCAAGCCGGCACCGGTGTTGACAACAGTAGCAGTCTTGCCAACGCCTCCTTTACGATTTGTAACTGTGATAACAATAGGGCGGTTTACTGATTCTGACATATAAAAATCCTCCGTAATTCTTAACATGCTGTTTCAGACTAAAGTATTGGCCCAAAACTACGGTGTGTCAAAGTATAAGCAGTGAATAATCTTACTGAATTAAGTCGAGGAGCGTTGCGGCATGAACCTTACTTAGGGAGAAAACAATCATCACAAAGATAAAGAAGACCAACTTGGCATAGATCTCCTGTATTTCATGAGGTAGCAAAAGACCCTCCCTATAAAAAAGGTATTTTAGTTGACAACTTAGGTCTTATGTCAAAAAAGGGGTAGTTACGCAAGTTATTTATGTAATAAGGCGATGCTTTGTTAAAGGAGAACTCCTCTGGACTATCGTTACCTACAAGCTTTTATTTTAACCGCCCGCTATCACAGTTTCTCCAAGGCAGCGGAGAAATTAGGGATTGCCCAGTCGGCGGTTAGCCGTCAAATAAAGTTGCTGGAGAGCAGTTTGGGTGAAAAATTGATCATCCGCTCATCCAAGCAGCTGCTACTGACAAATAAGGGGAAGGAGTTCTTCCGTGTATCTGAGCAATTTGATAAAACCATCTTAGAGATCTTTGACAAAGAGGGAGACCACCCATTAAAGATTGGAACTCTACACGGTTTACTAGAGAACTGGTTGCAGCCTTTTTTAGTCTCCTACGCAAATAAACACCTACGCTCTCTGCGCGTAGAGATCGGGGATCAAATCTCCCTGAAAAGCGCACTCTCTCATGGACAGTTAGATCTGATTTTCACCACTGAAAATATTCAAAGCGAGTTAATTAGCTCTCTCGAGTTGTTTAATGAAGAGTTAGTGCTGATTAGCTCCGCACCACTTAAAGATCTAAAACATCTGGATCAACATACTTGGATTGTCTACAACCAGCACGACAACATCTTTCGACTTGGAAAACAGGAGGACAATCGGATCGTGATGGTAGACTCCATTACTTCGATTATTCACCTAGTTGAATCTAACGTGGGTGTTGCAGTGGTACCGGCCCATGTAATTCCCAATAATACCAAGCTCAGTCAATATCACATGCCACCACTTGATAACTCCAAGCTCTACTTAGCAACTCTCAATTACCAACATCTTCCCAACTATATCCAAGAATTTACCAAGATTGTTACGAACTCTCTTTAAACTTAATCATCTCAGCGGAAATTGCGGAGAGGTCCCCAACCACATCAACTCCCCCCAACTCTATTGCCACCTTTGACATACCAAAGACCACACAACTCTTCTCACTCTGTCCGACAGTTTTACACCCTTTATCCCGCATCATCTTCATCGCTTTAGCACCATCTTTTCCCATTCCAGTCATAATCACTCCCAGCACACTCTCTCCAAATGAAGCGACTGAGCGAAAGAGATAATCTGCCGCCGGGCGTAGCCCAAAGCGAATCTCTTCTTGATGAAGATAGGTGTAGTAATTTTTTCCTCGTCGTTTAACCTCTAAATGATAGTCCCCGGGACAAATAAGAGCGGTCCCCGGGATCAATCCCTCTCCGTCAACTGCTTCCTTGACGCTCAATTTTGTTACCTGGTTTAAGGAAGCTGCAAAGCGACTGGTAAACCCCTTGGGCATATGTTGAACAATCAGTATACTTGGCATATCTGCTGGTAGTGTGGTGAATAGTTTTTTTAGTGCTTCAGTACCACCAGTAGAAGCAGCGATAACAATTATTTTATTCTGTAGCAATTTATTTGTCACTACCGCAGGCTGCGGGGCCAGGTGCTTAACAGTATGGCGTACATTAACCAAACCATCGCCACGCAGATCTCGACGTGCTAGTCGCTTAATCTTACCAATTAATGTTTTGGACTGTTCCGGCAGAGGACGGCCAATTTTGACCATCGGTTTCTTGATGATTTCAAAACCCCACTGCTTAATCACTCTCTCAGCACTGATATGTTGATCATCTGGAAGATTACTGACTACCAACGTCCTTAATGGCATGTGAGTCATCACTTTTTGCAGAAAAGTGAGTCCATCCATCCTGGGCATATTCAGATCAAGTATCATTACATCGGGATGTAGCTGGACAATTTTATCTCTTGCCTCGAAGGGGTCTGCGGCCGTTGCGATGACTTTAAAACTAGGCTCAGTTGCCAACATCATACAGAGCAGACGGCGAATTACCGCCGAACTATCTACCACAATTATTCGAGTATTATTTATATCCACCAGCTATCCTGCAGTAGACCTGCTAAAGTATGGTTCCCTTCCAAAATATTTAATCATCTCGATTGCATAATACGTGTCCCATCAATGATTAAAACCGTCTCCTGCTCTTTCAGCATAAGGTGAGAGCAGATACTATTGTGATTAGCATTATGGGAGAGATCTTCAATCGGCTGAAACAACTCTCGATCTAAATCCTCTACTTGATTCACCTCATCTACCTCAAAGCCAAAGGGCTCCTCATCACCACTCTCGGCCACAATAATATAGCGTTGATCTCTTTTTCTACGCTTTACCTCCTGCTTTGGATTCTCTGCAGGTAGATCTCCACCTTCTGTGCCACTCATCTCCTCTCGCTCTATCTCCTCTCGCTCTATCTCCTCTTCTCGCTTCATCGCCTCAACCTCTCCAAGCAACATAATCGGTAGAGGCTCCCCTCGAAGATTATATAGCCCCTTGATCTTAGAGTGTTGATAAGGGAGATTAGACAATTTTTCGGAGGGGATAATTTCCAAAACATAGGAGATGGCAATTGCTAGCTGATGCCCACCATTACGACATATCAGATACTTTCCAATCTGATTATCTTCAACTATCTTATCTTGCTCTTGATCCCCGACTTCCTCTTCAACTTCATCCATGGAGTTACTATTCCAGTCATCTGTTGCTGTCGAAGTCATCACTTCCGAAGGCTCTTTTTCTACCGGAGGTGAATAAGGTTCTGTGGCGGAGGCAGTAGTGGGGGCCACCACCTGATCTCTATCAAGTTGGCTGAAATCCCATTCGGTAACAAATTTTAGCGATCCAGCCTTGGAGTGAAATAGCTCCTCTGAATCTTCGCCTTCAAGATCAATAGTTAAAAGGTAGGCATTTAGATCTGAAAGGAGTTCGCTGGTAAAAAACTCCAGTACTCCTAGATCATCCTGGATCTCCTTAACTTGTAACATTGACTTGGGAAGACAGGATAATTTTAACAAAACGTTATCAAAGGTCTCAACAACGCTATTTAACAACTGCATAAAAAATGGCCCGTCATAGTTCTCCATTATTTTTGCAGACGACTGTAGCTGCCTGATAATTGTTTCCACTGAATCCAGTGGTTCTTGGTGAACCTGAACTATAACTGATTTGAGTTCCTCTAATATCGGGGCGATCTCCCCGGTCATACTGACGGCACTCTCAACGGCAGGGGGAGCGACCTGTTCCTGATCCCGTTCCTGATCCTGATCCCGTTCAATCCCTTCCAACTGCTCCTTGATCACCAGCTCTCTCTCCTCGTTAGCATTACTCGCTTCTGCACTATCTCCCTCATCACCCTCTTCCGACTGACACCCAGGAATCCATCCCGTCTCTGCATCATCGAGGATCTGATCAATCATATCTTGTCGCAACGACGGGTCAGAGTTTAAAGCCTCTTCTGACTCTGTATCAGATGGTGGAGTGGCAGCAGCAACCTTAGGATCTTTTTTGACTCCACCATTTTTTTCACACCAACAAATAATGTCATCTAGACTATTTTCTTTAAAACCATCTTGAGAATTGCCAGTTTCAACCTGGAGAAAAGTCAGCTCCAAGTCTAGTAGCCAATGTAGTAGGTGGAGTTCTAGCTGCTCCCGCTGCTCAGCATCCACACGAATAACTAAATCTACTACCTGGGCCAATACCTCCTCTGCTTCGTGAATCCATAAGGCAAATTCGGTCAAACCGATGGCATTTAAATTACCACCCAGCGCACTCACCAGCGCCCTTAACTCTTCAACTTTATCGTAGGGCGCACTATGAAAATTGGCCAAAATCACATGGGTCTTATTGACCAGCTCTTTCCCCTCTGCCAACCCCTCTTGTTGAAGCTGTTCTAGATTATTTTGATCACCCATATCTACCTCCTCGGAAACAAACTGCGGACACTCTCTTTACTACAACCGATCTCTTTTCATCAATCCCTCAACTAGCTCTTCCTGAGAGATGACATAAGCGATCTGATCATTACCCAGAATACTTGTCCCCTTAAACCCTTTTAAATTATCTATAACACTATCGAATGGCCGAACTACCGTCTCTAGCTGATCAAAGATACTATCCACCAGCAGCCCAATATAGTTTCTTTTATAGCGAAGAATAACCGCCATTCGATTTTTATAACTAGATCGATAGCTAGGATCATTCAGCTCTAAATAAGAGGCAAGATGAATTGTTTTATCCATGTATCGACAGGTCAACATCCCATTGACACGACCAACAACCAAGTCATCGGCCATAACAATCTGAGCAATCGCCTTGAGTGGGATTGTCATAAATGTCCCCTCAGACTTAACAATAATTGACTTCTCGACAATAACTGTTTTAGGAACAGGTATCTGAATCTGAAAGCAACTTCCTAGCCCATCATTTGAAGTAACGTTAACTTTACCGTTCACACCTTCAACTGCGGTCTTAACAGCATCCATCCCGACACCTCGACCAGAGATATCACTTACATGATCGGCTGTGCTGAATCCACTATTAAAGATCAAGTCAAAGATCTCCTCATCGGACATCGAAAAATCCGGATGATCCATTTTATATGGAATAATATTATAGTCAAAAGCCTTGTTAACAATCTGTTGTCGACTGATCCCGGCACCATCATCACTAACTTCAACTGTTATCACCCCTTGAGACTCCTGAGCTGTAATACTCAATGTTCCCGTCTCCGGTTTTTTCTTTGCGACTCTTTTGTCTGGTGCCTCAATCCCATGATGAATGGAGTTTCGCACCATATGAGTCATGCAGATACTCAATACTTTTGCGATATTCTTATCAACACCAAGTTCCATACCTTCCATATTCAGGCGAACTAATTTGTTCAGGCGATTACTGACCTGGCGTACCATCCGCGGAATAGTAGTGAAGCTTCTTCCCAGCGTTACCCGCCGAATGGACATGATCTGCTCTTGTAAGTTATTAGTTAACTTGCTTAAAGAGGTGGAGAAATCATCCAGCTTCGCCTTGATCTTATCTCGATCAAACTCATTGGTAATATCACTATAAAAAATATCAAAATAGTTCCTTAAAACAATAAACTCTCCAGAAACCTTCATAAAGCTTTCCAGCTTTTCATTAGTAACGGTCATTCCCTCTTCTTCCTCCAGAACAATACGCCGCCCTTCTGACACTACCTGCTTTTCAACATTGCCATGTAAGCTACTACTCTCTGCGCCTTGATTTCCATTTCGCTGGGTAAACATCCGAAGATTAAAAATACAATTTTCAATCCGACCAACCATCTCCTCAGATGGCTCATCGTCCTCCTTGTCTAATAGGCTTAACAGATGTCGACAGCAGTCATATGCTTCTAAATAGACATCAATTGCAAACTCATCCGGCACGAACTCCCGATCCTTCACCTTGGCGAGTGAAGACTCTAGTTCATGAGCAATCCGAGTCAACCTATTTGCCCTGGGGATTGCTCCTGACGCCCCTTTTACGGAGTGAACTTTGCGAAATACCATGTCTAGAAGCTCCTGATCCACTGGCTCCTCTCCCAACTTCATTAAGTGGTTGTCCAGCCCATGGAACAGGGTATTTGACTCATCTAAAAAGAGTTCTAGAATCTCTAATTCCTCTTGCTCTCTACTACTTAGCTTATTCATACATATTTCCTCGTCATTTTCAATAAATCAAATAGTAACTAACTAACTAACTTCAACTAATTTTACTCTTGCGATAGAGGGAGTGAACCACCTGCTCCATCATCGGAATCTGTTTGACAAACCCGGACTCCGAGTGCCCTAAAAATAGCAACCCCTCTCTTTTCAGTACTGACAAACTCTGTTTAATAATATTTTCTGAGGTCTCAAAGTCAAAATAGATCAGGACATTACGACAGAAGATAAGATCAAATGAGTGTTGAAATGGAAAGGGACTATTCATCAGATTAAAGGGAGCAAAATGTACTAAATTGCGATACTCACGTTTAAGTTTAAATGTACGTTCTCCGTTTAATTTATGACTATTACTGGGTGAAAAATATTTTTCCCGCAGTAGTGCAGGCACCGTTTCAAAATTAGACTCTGCATAGATTCCCTTCGAAGCAGTATTTAAGACGGCCAAATCTATATCCGTGGCCAAAAAGTGTAAATTGAAGTACGCAAGATCTAATCCCGCCTCCAACAGTATAATCAATATGGTGTAAACCTCCTGCCCGGTACTGGCGGCAGAGCACCAGATACGAAAGTCACGATCACCACTACTCTTTTTCTCCTGTAATAGTGCCGATAGATTGGTACTTAACCAGTCGAAGTGCTCCCGCTCCCGAAAAAATGCAGTAGTATTCGTCGTCATGATCGAGACAAACTCACGAGTTATCCGAGCGTCCCCTTTACGCAAGCTCTTGATACAAGACTCCAAAGATGGAACTTTACGGCGAATCACCAGCTTATTCATACGAGATGAGACCAGCGATAAATTTTTACTGCCATACTCTAGATGAATCCCCGTCAACTTTCGCAGGGTGCTGGTTAAAAAATTAAATTGTGACTCCGTGACGAAATAATTAGCGACAGATTTATCATCTAAAATCGATCCCGCCTGACCGTCGTCACTATTGCCAATGTCCTGAAATATCATGGAATTAGTATAACAAGAAAGCCTCATTCCATGTTGTTATGAATGTTAAGGGCAGAAATGACCTAGTTTAAACTGATGACATTCCGATTAATTTAATCGGCGATTGCACGAGGGTAGATTTTGTAATAGATAATCACCACTAAGGCGATCAAGTTTCCAACATAGTTGAGCAGCAGTGGCCCATCAAAGCCATGTTTTAATATCACATATAGAGTCATCAATAACTCACCCATAGTCCAGGCCCAGAGGAAAAGTGCAGAGAGTTCCCGCGATGAACCAAGCTTCCAGGACTGATAGGCTTGGGGGATTCCACAAACAGCAAAAAAGATTGCACCTAACCAACCAATCGACTCGATAAATAGCAGTTGAATGTTGTCAGAATTACCCATCGCCTTGCTTACTGACTTGAACTTACGGCAATTGGATCATCATCGGCCAACTCCTGATGAATGGCACTGAGTAGAACATCACCATCTCTAGTGAAGAGTTCAAAATGGTAGGGGGCAAGAAACATCCGATAGTCACGCTCTGACATTAGAACCGAGTTCATGATGCTGGAGCTAAAATTACTCTTCTCTACCTTGTTATCTTGATGCTCTCGTCCTAGAGCGCAGTGGCCTAACTCATGAAAGATTAACAGCTCCCTTCTCCTCGAACTCTGGCCGTTCCACCAGTCCAGATTGACCAACACTTCCCGCTGATCATTTGAGTAGATCAGACAGACCCCAACTTTTTCATTGGTATCACCAAAATTAACTGGAATATCATCGATTGAGGCCACCAAAGATCCACCATGTGCTAGATATCTCTCTTTAAAGCGGTTGACGTAGGGGACCAGGCTCTGATTGGTCACTTGATATTGACGTATACTACCGGCGCTTTTGTAGATCATATCTACGCCTAGATCTGTTCCACAGGAGACAGACAGCAACATCACCCCCCAAAGGAGTAGTAACTGACGGTATAAGTTATAACTATTTAATTTCATATCACTTATCTATAAAGCAAGTTTCAAGCCAACAATAATCCATTAATTATTAGTATGTTATCTAAAGTGCTGCCCCAAAATCCTTTTCAAGTGTCAACCATTTAACCAGTATTTCACCACTCAATACAAGACAAAAAAGCTCAGGCTTTCTTTATTACCTACCGATAGGTGGTTTGAGAAGAGATTAAAGGAGGTGCTAAATGTCGAGAATTGATACCTCGAAATCAGTCGCCAAAGAGGTTGTGAAGCTACATAAGACGATCAAGGAGCAGCACAAAGAGGTGCGGCTCAGAGAGAAGAGAGAGGCGGCCAAAAAGGTAGTTGACCCCGACATCTACAACGGAAAGTGGCGTCGTAGCGACTTCGGGGTCAAGGTGGACCACTTTGAGCTGGCCCAATACAATATTAAAAAATTAGATATTCTCTAAGCCTCTCTTACAAGGGAAACTGACGAGATAAACTGCTGAAATTATTATTCACGCATGATTGAAATCCATAATCAACCCCACTATTGGTTCCTCTCATACAGTAGAAGAAGAAGGTATTATGGCCGGTCTCCCTTAGCTTAGTGGAGATACTATCAAAGTTTTGGTTGATACATGAGACAAAACCATAATCTAGCCAGTCATTACTGTAGTTGGCACAGTACCTTAGATAGAGAGTTCGATCGAATGCTCGTTCTGCCACATTAAAGTTACGATCTATACAGCTAGTGAAGCCGTAGGAGACACCTGAACCACTATTAAAGCAGTAGGAGAAGTAGGGGGTATTGGCAAAAGATAGAATTGGGGAGCAGCAGAGTAACCAGAGAGCAAATTTTCGCATTTCAGACTCCTTTAGGGTGGTATTAATAAAAACTTACCCATGAGCCTGCTCTTTGACTGCTAACTAGTCAATAAGAAAAGTGATTAGTTTCTTCTCCTCTTTCTTTCAAAATATTTTATTAATCTCTCGATATTCCTGATGGCAATACCGTTACCTAGACTCTTTTGAATTACTAGCTGATCCCCTAGTCGCTCCAGGGTCTCATCCAACTTACTTGACTTGTTGTACATATCATTCCTTTGAAATGTTTCAACTTTCCACCCAATCTAACTAAAGATTGAGTTGCCTAAACTAATTTTACCCTAATTGACTACAGTGGTGCAACTAAGCATTTTTCTCGACTTAGGCCTCTAAGTAGTGACCATTTAAGTAGTATATACCTAAGTATATGGATATTAGTATAGCAGTAGCAGGTAGCAGGGTGTGCCGATCTACTCAATCAATGGAGTACTATCTGTGAAATCAGCCGACCACCAAGATGATCGGCGATAACTTTAAACTCTAGTTAAGACTACTTATTGGTCTGTTCATACTCCAACAAGCGATTGCTCTTTTGAACACGCTTATAGCGTCCGGAGATTAGCTTAAAAATATTGCCGCCATTACGATCAGCAATCGCCCCTTTCGAGGCCGGACCTCTAAAGGTTAGGTTGCTATTACGGCCCCGCTTGCCCTTCTTAAATAGCTTGGCAAATGGGTTGCTACTCTTCTTCTTACTGCCTCGTCGGCGAGCTGACTTCCCGTAGCGTAGTGACCCACTGCCACCACCATACTTCGCTCCGGCCAACGCCGCATCACCACCGTCACCAGCAGGTCCACCACCACCGGGGCCACCTGTTGGAGCACCGCCGCCTCCACCGCCGCCGCTACCACTACCTCCGCCACCACCACCGCCACCTGACGGCACTGCGCTGGTCTTAACTGCTCCGGCCACTGGTGGCCGATCAATAAACTTACCCCCATCACTGGTGGTACTATCAATTGCCGTCGCACTCTCAACGGGGCCACTACCGGCGACACTCTTCTGACTAGACAGAGCACTATCCTCTCCAAACCCCTCTGCCTTATCTGGACTTCCCACTGTTGTCGCCTGATTACCGCCGAAGCTATAGGACTGCCCCATAAATCCCTGCCCACCATTACTCTCATACAACGGCGCACACTCCTCCGCCTGCGGCGTCAGCTGACATCTCGTCACTAACAACTCCTGCTCCTCATATGGAGAGTCCGGCGGTGGGGGCATCTTCTTCATCACCCCATCAATCTTGTCTGCGATATCATCTGCTTTATCCGCCTGCTTATTCAGCATCGCCGCTTTCATCATATTGGCCAAAGCGTTGATTCCCGCTTTAGTTTGAAACCCTTGAACTGCCTGGCGGGCCATTTCATTCATTGTTAAATTCTTTATCCCCCTGTCATCGATAATACTCTCGCAACGATCGCTGGCTATCTCTATGTTGGCTTCGGTTACCATATTCTGGCACCGCTCTATCAGATCATTCGACTCTGGCCACTCTTTTAAGATAACTGCAAATCCTGCCACCTCAGCAGCCTTAAATCCCATTCGCTGACTGGCATAACCAGCCTTTCGACGTGTGCCATCAGCGATTATACCCATAGATTTAGCTGCCGATGCATCTTGGCTGGCTTCCAGCTGATCATCCTGTGCTTTAACTTGATGATGTACTGCCTGTAGATCTCCTACCGCTGCTTGCGCTACTACTGTACTTTCATAAAAGTTCAGCGCCTTCATGCAGGCACGATAATCCTGAGTAAGATGTCCTTCTAATTGACAGCTAATCACATCTTGTGGCCCTCCCATCATCTGTGGTTTACCATTTACCATTACCATCCGTGCTCCTGCATCATGCCCTTGAGTATTTTTCCCTACCGGCTTACTATAATCAACATGGCCTCCACCAGTCAGTGCCGCTAGAATGGCACAGTCTTGAACAAATCTTAGCCGTTGCACATTTATCTTTGAAATTTCTTTACACTGCGTGAGAATCTCATCTGTGCAATTTGGGAGGCAAGAAGAAGAAGAAGAAGGAGGGGGGGAAACTGTGCACCATTTATTATTATCAGAATTTATGCAGCTAGTTTGACAGTTTACAGCACTATCACTATCACTATCACTATCACTAGTAATAACAATATTCCAAACATGTTTGTCCTCCACCCCTATTGAGGGCCAAAATTGATTATCATCACCTGGAAAATTCCATTCCCATCCCGTGCCTTGAGTTAATGGTTTAATAAATTTGTTCATACTTACATTATCAAACGGATCATTAAAATTTTCCCACTTTTTCTCATTTAAATGTTTACACGCTTCGAAGAACTCTCCATCTTTCAGTCCATCAAAATCTTTCAGTCCATCAAGACCTTTCTCGATGTTAATCTCCTCACTCGAACCAGTAACGGTCGCTCCCATAAATATAAATATCATCAAAATGGTTATCACTCTCATACTCCCCTCCCGAGGAACCTCAAATATAAGCTTTCAAAGCTAATCTTCACTATTTTACCTCCGACTAATCGGTTCACCTGCCTAAAACTTGAGCTTTTCAGTCAAAAACCATCTACCGTTAGCTATCTCCCTATAATTATGTTCAATCTACCCAAGGGGCAATCTAAAATAATCTGCTACCCCCCATCCAAAACCGCCAACTTTCCCCCCAAATCTCCCCCCAAAAGGTGCCACGCTCTTTTTGGTAGCGGGGGTGCGTCAATAGGTGGTCAGAGATTGTAATTGACCAGACCGGGGCGAATATATTTTAGATTACAAAAATATATATTTTGCAGCACCAGGATCGCTTTTAAGGGTATCAAAATGAAAAAAATAACAGAGAGGATCAAACCAAGGAGAGATAATGGCAAAAATTGAGTATCAAAAAATGAGTGACCGTCAACTTTTGAACTCGACCAGAGGTGCAGTCAAGAGTATTAAATAAGATTAAAAAATTGCGCCAGATGATCAGTGAAGATAGCAGTGACCTTGAAATAATCGAAATAGCGCTGGATCAGACTTTGGCCGATGCGAAGAGTAGAAAAATGCGACGAGCTTCAAAACGAAAGAGCAGCAATCCTCGCTATATTAATCGCAGCTTAAAAGAGAGCGTACACCACAGGTCAAACGGTCAGTGTGAATACATCTCCCCTCTAAATAGTAAGCGATGTCAGGCAAGGCGACATCTGCAGATCGATCACATCAAGCCACTAGCACTTGGAGGCAAGAGCGATAAATCCAATCTGCGCCACCTCTGTTTTGCACACAACCAGCGATCGGCGATTAAGCTGTTGGGAGTTGAAAAGATGGAGCAGTTTACTGTGGCACCACAGTAAACAATAGAGTAAAGATTGCCTCGAGCATTTAACAAGAAAATTACAATGAGATACTTATCAAAATTAAATATTCAGACCGGCGACAAACAACCACCTTACTACTTCTTAAACCTTCCGGACTGCTCTAGCAATTCATATGCATAAAGAAACATCTTCTTTTTTTGCTCAGCAGGTTTAGCTAAACTATCTTGAGTAATGAATATATCAATCATTACATCATCTGCACTCTCTACCAGCAGACGGATCATCTCCTGTTCGGTGTATGATAACTGCTTAAACTCTGCTTGATTATTCATTTTAACTCTCAACTTGGCCAATTGATCGATACCTTCACTCAAACTATCAAGGGAAGCTTGCTCTCCTTTGCCCTTATCAAAACGATAGTGCATTGTAGCTGCGGCAACGGTTGTGGCAATATTTTTATATTTCTGATACTCCAAAGAGTTGGCACCTCGATCAGCGCCGGCAAATATATTTTTTTCTCCTTCAGTCAGATTGCGAAATCTAGTTTTTAACATTTTTGCCATCGCCATCGTAACGGGATTAAAGCCATCACCCCTCAAACGAAGCAGCGAGATGATTGCCCAGCGATCATTAGGGTTAATCGCCAGATATTTTTCAATCATTTTTGCCGCCATCTCTTTATGATGTAAAGAGCCAGATGACTCTGCCCACTCTATCATATCACTAATATATTTTTTAGAAAGTTCAGAGGAGTAATTCCCAGTGCAGAGTCTACATGCAGCACCACCGCTCTTAATGGCAGCACTATCGGAAAAGCAGCATTTTTCACAGGCATATGAATATTCAACTCCATTGCCATGTCGATGGCCCAAGTTATGAAGATGTTCGTGAAATAGAGTCATCTGTAGTTCGTCATGATCCAAGTAACTGCTTTGAGCAGTATCGCTCTCTCCTTTGCTAACATATTTTGGATTAATAGAGATTAAAGGGTGCTTAACCTCTAAATCACCGATAAATACCTTTCGCTGCTGATCTACTATCTCAGCAGTTGAAGCGTGGGCCATAACCTCTCCCCCACCAGATGACCAGTTATAACCATGCTCACTACAAACCACACTTACCGGACTCCTTTCCAGTAAATCCTGAATGGCGATTGCATTTTTCAGTGCACCACTAACTCTCCCCTGACTATTTTTTTGAAATTCACTTTCTAACTTCGCAAAACATGCCAGCCCTTTATGCATGGCCGACTTAAGCTGCTCCACAAAGTAGAAATCGGGTTTGAAATTCTCTAGACATCCGTTATGGATTTTAAATCCAAAATCAGTTAATAGAAATCCACCCTCCATGTGAACGACAGATCCAATTGTGGCGTCGGCAAGTTTTTTAACTACATTATCTAATCGTCCCAACTGACGACAAGGGTATCGTCCCTGCTGTTTGAAGGGAATGGTATGAGTTGTTTTGAACTCCAGTTTGCCATCAAAGTCCTTGTCCATCTCAATAACAATGATGTAACGCGGAATCATAGAGTGAAGATAGACCGTCTCAAGGTGATCAATTTTGCCATCATGATTATCATCAAACTTCTCAATCTGAATCAGTCGCTGCTTTTTCTGCTTATCTATTTTGTTATAAAAAGTTATAAAATGGTCATAGAGACCATCGAAGTTACGGTCGATACTTTTTTTGACGATATCTTTACCCCGATACTCTATCTCTTGATCCGCTTTTCCATCCAGATTTAGATCATATATTACTAACTCTCCGACCGAAGTTTTTTGCTGCTTTAAGATTTTATCTGAGTTTGAGACTACCTTATCAACTTTAAGACCATTTAATCGCTCCGCCGCTTGAACACACTCCTGTACCATCAACAACGAGATTGAGATCGTCAGCAAACAGAAGTAGCGAGATGTCATCGTCAAAATACCTCCGCTCGCAGCAAAAACATAATTAGTCAGCAAGTTACAATATTTATAACCCTTTAACCCTACATCGAGACTAGTCGGTTAACTCCTCTCTATACTTGAGAGTTTTGATCCGAACTGCCCAGAAGTTGGTTTAAAATAGCAGTACGCTCTGGCCTCAGGAGATAGACAACGCTAATCAACTGTAATTGACTTTGATACATTTTTAGGAACATCAGGATGAACACCATGCCCAAGCATGCCAAGTTTATCCAGATACTTCATCTTCTTTACACTCATTCCTAGACTAAGCAGTTGAATAGCGATGGTGGCAGAAATTGTCACCATCAATGCATCACCTGTTTTCGGAAGCTTTATGAAGTCCCATGAGTATCTTCCACTCTCATCATCATAATAGGCATTCTCCATCAACTGCTTACTGCCCTCTGCAACGATAAAAGTGCTTCCTCCTCTAATTTTATGAGTATTCATTTGTGAAATAGTTAAGTTTATATCCCTTTCATCCGGTCCGGTAATATAGATCAATGGATAATTTATCATCATCGGGCCAAAGAAATCATATTCTTGTACTAACTCTTTAAAAAGTATCGTTCCCTTTTTAGTTAAATTAAATGGCATCGACCTTTCAAATACAAACACGCTTAATGCTTGAATGATATCCTTTACGTCCGATGAATCAATTCCGCGTTCATCTGCTAGTTTGTAAATTTTGCCAACAGCATAATGAAACTCTTTACTCATAGAAGATATACTTTCTAATCCATAAACTGTATTTTTCCCTAAAATAGTATTCGGGCCATGTTTAAACTCCGAAGCCTCACTTCCCTCTGTATGGTTTAAAACGGTCTCCCTGATTTTTAAGGCCCCCTCTTTAGCAACACCACTCATACCGGTTGCCAATATTTGTGCTGAGGGGGAACCATGTATACTACTAGCTACTCTCTCTACAGAATCGGCCGTCAGCTTAATTGTTTCACTAATAAGTTCCGGTATATTTTCCAAAGTTCTCCACCGTCGCTTATATGTCCGTTCTATCTCTTGATAATCCTTAGTCCCACTGCTTTTCATCATCTCGATTCTCTTACCCAATGTTTTGGTGGCCAGGTAATAGAATAGTGTCAGTTGATTGGTGAAACTCTTGGTCGCAGGAACCGCCATCTCAGGCCCACAAAAAACAGGAATGGAGACATCACTTTTCTCCTGCCCAAGCGTGGAGTTCATATTGTTAACCAACATAACTTTCGATATCTTTCTACCCAAACTTGCAATATCATCAATAACGTTGATCAAGTCCTTGGTCTCTCCACTTTGGGAAACTCCAATAATAATATCATCGTCCTTAAGGCATTTTAGGTAGTGTCCCCTGAAATCCCCTGGCAATACCGGTTTAATACCAACCTCGGCAATCTGATTGAAATACATCGCTCCAATCAAGGCAGCGTGGTAAGAAGATCCACAAGCGACAACATAGATATTTCTTCTCTCCACTATTGCTTTTTCCATTAAAAGCAGAAAACGATCTATTCCTGAGTTGAACTCAACAATGTCGTTTTGCTCGGTTATAGAGTCGAGTGCCTTGGCAATCAATAAGCTTAAATTTTCAAATTCGTCTCCGGCCAGATCCAAGAACAAGTTCTTATCATTTGAAAAAAAGAACCGTTTTGAAAAGTTTCCGTGCGTCAGTTCTTGATGAATAGCTGGATAATCATCCAGCGATTTCTCAAAAAACTTTTTCCCTAACTCGGAATCACCTGCACTATCAAATAGCGCCTGCTGTTGGTCGAAATCGACTGCATTAAAAATCTCATTGTGAAGATCTTCAAAATGGGACAGTAGATTTGCGCTCTTTAAAAAAGAGTGCATCATCTTTCCACTATTTGAACCACCTTGAAAAATCTTTATTAGTTTTCTTGTTGCTTCTGGGGTGGAGTGAATCTCCTGCTCCATGAAGTATGAATATTCTGGAAGTAATTCAGTATCCTCGGCCCGTAGTTTGGATCTCTCCGGCTTCCTTGCTATCTCTTCTCCGCGTTTATAACTTGAAACCGGCCTCCCATGCCTTTTAATAGTAACATCTTTAAAAGCCACTATTTGAAAATCATCTGCTGTAAACTCCGCAAACTCCCCCTCTCTTAAGTCAACCATATTCTTAGTGAACCTTAAAGCTGCGGTTAAATCAGACGATGCCAAAGTAAATTTCTGATTCTCAATCTCACCAACTCCAAAGTAGAGACTCGAGCCTGATTTTATGGCATACATAATTTCGGTAACGGGATCAACGATTATTGCGGCAAATGATCCCACCAGCTTCTCACATGCCTTTGAGATGGCTTGCCTAAAACAGGAACGCCTGACGCTCTCTTCTAACTGCTCCTCAACGGGAAATTGATTTAGCTCAATATCAAAATAGTGTTCCACAGCATGAACGACAATCTCGCCATCATTGTCGGATGCAATAGTATGACCTTCAGAAGTAAAGAAGGCACTCAACTCACCCATATTGGTAATATTGCCATTATGAGCGCCATATATATACCTCTTGCACTTTACTATGTGCGGCTGTGAATTTTCATAATTGACTCTTCCGAATGTTGCCCAGCGTACCTGCCCACAAAAGAGTCTCCCCTCCTGCTTACGAATTTTAAGTGTATCCACCAGCAGACTTGGAGCACCAACTCCCTTCAAAAGAGTAACATCCTTACCATTTTGAATCGCCGCTCCAGTTGAGTCGTATCCCCTGTATTCTAGGGCCTTCAACAGATCAGAGGCATACTCCCCGATCGATTTTGATGATCGTAAAAGAGACATCCCTAAAACTCCACATCCCAAGAGAGGAAGTGGAAAATATATATGGCAATTCAAAAAAGACAATATTACTTTTAACAACATATTTAAATCTCCCAATAAATATTTAGCATCATCATTTTAATCTAATATTATGGTGGCCGTCATATTATTGTGAAGCGATGTGCCAGTAAACTATTTTTTACATGGGACTCAAAATCCATCCGGTTGACTCGTCTCCAATCTTTGATCTTCCTACCAGATCAGACCTACGATTAGGCGGGGGGAGCAGGATCGGTGATCCGATGGGGTAGAAGAGTTTCAGATGCTCAATACAACATGGCGCACAAGAAATTTAGCTCTGATCAGAGGGAAATTTTACAGGCTTGATAGAAGAACTGTAATTATACGAATACTCTCCTAAAAAACTAATATTAAAATCAGGGATAAATATGAATGGATTAAAAATTCTACTTTGTGCTCTTTTGATGCTCTCTCAAACAACTCACGCCAAGATGAATTATGGCTTCAAGAGCTTAAGCGTCAACTACCTTAACTGGACAGAGAGAACGGAAAGTGTGAGTGACTGGAACACACTTCATCTTGGTCAGAAGGCTGACTTTATCTACATTGAAATTGAGGGCGGTGCCGGTTTTGACTGGGGTGATATCTATGGCTTTATTGATATGGAAAATCCAGGAAAGCCTGTAACCAGTGCGCCCCATCACAACAGGATGGCAACCAAGGGTAGTCTCGCTTATAACTTGGGAGAGACAAATTTAAATCTATATGCACATATTTATACTTTAAACGAAAAAGGTTTCTCCGATCAGAATCGCGTTTTTGGTGTTAGCTATGACCTTAACTCTGATTGGGGATGGTGGATCAAACCATTTATCGGTTTTCATATTCAAGCTGACGTTGGCTCCAATGGATATATGGCCGGTTGGGTATCCAGTTACAGTTTCAAACTTAAAGGTCTTGATTTTTCAATTTCGAATTGGCATGAAATTGAATTCAGCAGAGATCAGGCGAATCAAGGTTTTACTACAACGCTTGATACAAACGGAGATGGCCTGAACGATGATTATTTCCCGACCAATGGAAGATCCCATGGTCAAAATGGCGCCATATCACTTTGGTATCACATGAATAATAAAATAACATGGGGATTACAGTATCGTTATGCCGACAGAAAGTTAGGCACCCCTTACTATCAAGATGCCTTGATATATAGTTTAAAAAGTAATTTTTAGCCAGTCCCCTGACTTTACCCCCAGCAGATAGATTGCCACAGTCCTAACTCAAACTAGGCAAACACTATTTATTGATATAAAGAGCTACTGTCTAAAATAGGTATAACATATTAAAAATATATTATACTCTTACCAATCTATAGGAATATTTTCCAAGTAAGAGGATTAAACTTGTTAGATTTTCTCTAAAATATAAAACCAAGCATTACTTTTCAAGGAGCTTGAATGAGACGACTCTTGCTAGCAATACCGCTAATGATTATTACAACGCTTGCCATCGGCAGTGTTACTTCTCCCATTAAAGGTGAGGTTTACCGCAGGGTTCACAATACCTGTACCAAGCAAGAAGCTGGTGAGCAGGAGCTAGCTCCTGAAGATTTTAGCTATTCAGAATTTTCTAACCAAACGAACGGTTCAAAGTGGTTTACAAATCGAACTGTAATGAAAAAACATTTTCAAGAGTTATATGATGGAGATAAAAGGTTACCCAATAGAGCATACTTCAATAAAGATAGAGGTGAATATATAATAGATGTTATGAAGTATGGAAGGGTCCAAGGACAAATTGTACTGCCAAAAAGATTTATCAACTCAATTTCTCTTCATATTCAATCAGCTCTCGAAAAGAAGTTAGCTGAATTTATCTTCTTCGCAGATATGGGGCATGCTCACTACCACTTAACAAAAAAAGATTTTACAGAAAAAATTTCTCCTCTCAAAACAAAGGAGGAGGTCTACACAGAGCTTTTTAAACTAGATGGCTTGAAATCCTTATATCACACGGCCGAAAAACTTGCATTGAAGTTCGAGGAGGGGCCACTTGATCCAATTGGATATCGAAGAGAGCGCTACAACACAAGAAACATTGTCGGAGATAATTTGAATCTTGGAGTGATAGAGGTGCTATACGAGTTTAATAGTAGCTACAATACGGTTAAAGACTATAAGGAAGGTTATAGAGAGTACAGCTCCGGCCACTACATCTCAGCAAATAAAAATGGGTGTTTCTCTTACATATATAATGAAAAGACCTATCGCTTTGATATAAATCTAGATGGAATTCCATACCACGCAACAACTGATGGGAATTTATAGAGAAATTTCTGTTTAGAAATAGTATAAAAAAATTACGTGGTTTATCCCCAAAGGCAGCTATTTGAGATAGATACACTTAACTAAGTACGTTATTTTTTCTAGTCAGAGGGCCAGATGAAAAAAATTATTTTAACTCTTTTCTTCATATTTTTTACTTTTACCTCATACGCAAGCTTGAGCAACTCTGACGACTCCGCGAATAAGAGCTTTACCGGCCCATTTACTCTTGAATCCCAGATTGACCAGCAGGCATTGAGTTTAACCATCTCAACAATAACTATCCACACCACCTCTTGTGTTCCTGATGTAACATCGCTAAAACTGCAACTCCCAGGCCCCGGCCACCGCGGGCGAATCGAAATTACAACTGATGATCTAAGGGATGCATTTTGCATCAACCGCGTTGGCACCCACGCAATTACGGTGGAGCTGTCCCGGGGAGATGCTCTTCCTGCCATTCCCAATGGTGAGTATGAGCTATATATCAATGGTGAGTTTGTAGATATCATCACCCTCTCTGGCCGCGGCGGACAAGAGACGGGCAATGGCATGACTCCAATTCCTTAAGAAGAGCTACTTTTTTCTCTCTTGCCGACCATTCAAAGGAAATAGCTGAGTTCCTAAACTATAGATTTCGGTTGGTCTTCCGCTCTCCAATTTTTTTGCAATCCTCCGAATAGATTTTACCATCATCTTCTCCGCTTCCTCGATTTTGTCTGGGTCAACTGCAATCGTGATCTCATAGAAATATCTTTTATCTATTGGATCGTGATCAATGGACTCTTGGGCCATATCCATTAGCTTTTGATGCCTCTTTCTAATTGCCAGGGAGGGAATATTGTCTGTGGTTTTCAAGGGAGGAGTTGTTTGAATCAAGCAGTTATTTTCGATCTTTAACAGCTGTAACTTAACAAGTCTCGCCAAAGCATCCTTGGCGGTTGTTTTTGCAATTCCAATTTTTTTGGCAATCCAGCCCACAGAAGCTTTATGATCTTTGATATAGCTCAACTCTAGAATAGCATAGTGATACCAATCTGAAATTAAGCGGAACTTTCGATCTTCCAACACCAGCTTGTCCAGTGCCAGATCTTTACTCTCTGTCGCCAGAAACTGCTCTGTTACCAATGGAGAGAGCTTTAACCTCTGACAAACTTTTTTTCGATTTTTGGGCGATAGCCCCCTTTTGTCGTTGATTACATCAGAGAGAGTTGCAATCCCAACTCCCAAATAGTTAGCAAATGCGCGTAGTGAGTAGGATTGATTTTTGGCCTTTCTCTGCTCAAACTCACTTTTCAAGTAGGCATTTGAGTAGTTTTGCATCAAGCCCCCCTTTAAATGCAACGATAGCTGTTCCGATTTTCACTCGGATCACTTTCGGATCACTGTGATCCGTTTTTGGTTGTCATTTCCATCTTACCCGAAGATAGTGCCTCCATCAATAACTTCAACCACGGAGAAGAAAAAATGAAAAATGCAGTGATTATCTCTTTAGTACTTCTAACAACTACCACTATAAGCTTAAAGGCATCTGTCCATGAGCTTCTGTCATACAGCAACTGCTCTGACTATATTGGAGATGTCCCCTACTGTGACAAGGTTGGAACTAGGTCTGAGGGGTGGTATATTCATGGAGATCTGACAACTAACTTTACCGGTGAACCTGCTTATGACTTTTGTGCCGACAAGATGGCCTACTGTGGCGCTAAAGGAACCAGATCCGAGGGTTGGTATATTATCGACTTTATGAATCTGCCGCTTGAAAATCTAAAAAGTAGCAATGATTGCTCTGAGAGTTGTTCCGAACAAGCAGCAGATTTCTGTGATGGTCATCCGGTAGATGGGGCCGTTTGCTACGCAACAGCGTATTGGGCATGTCGTGCCGGGTGCTATCAGTAATCCGATCGACTCCCCCTCAATTTACTGTGACGTCACAGTAGACAAACTCTCTCGGGCGGATGGGCCGGCCCCAAGTCCTAATCAGTCAATCAATATGAAGGTCGAATAGTTATCCGCAGAGAGACTCGCGTCATCGAGAGCAAATAGATGTGAAATCACAATCATTCAAGATGCTTATAGTTTCGCAAATAGTTGACGGTCGCCCTACTAGCATTTTACAATCCCTATAGGATGAGACTACTTTATTCGATGCTACTATTGATTGGATTTACCGAAGTGCTATATGCATCTTTGCCGGCCAAATCTGGCCGCCACCTTTTTACACCTACAGAAGTAGAAGAGCTAAGGTATTTGAAGAGTAGTAAATTTATTTTGCAGCGGAAGCGCGAAGTACTAAGGGCCCGCTCACAGCACTTTTTATCAAGAGTTTTACAGCTGACGCTAAAGGCGGAGAGCAAGCAACGGCAGGGTAAAAAGGCTTCTAATAAAAATCCCTGGCGACAGCTTGAGCATCAAGATTGGCTCTCGCTACAACGACGGGTAATGGGAAGAATGTTGGCCGAGGAGGAGCATAGTGGTGAGTGATAGTGAGAGCAAGACGATTTTAGATCACATCGCTGTAGTGGTGGAGGATTTAGACCAAGGAGAGGCGTTCTACCAATCTTTGGGGCTGGAGTTTGATCAAGAGCGAGAGGTGGTACCATCTCAAGGTGTCGCAACCTCATTTGCTCCCATCGACTGGAACTCCTCCCTAGAGCTACTCTCGCCTCTGGCCGATGAGGGGCCGGTTTATGATTTTATTAAGAAGCGAGGTGCGGGAATTCATCACGTCGCTTTCCAAGTACCTGATATTCATGCCAAGTGTGCGGAGCTAAAAGAGTTGGGCCACACCCTACTCTACCCAGAACCTAGAGAGGGGGCCCGTCGCCGCCTAGTTAATTTTGTTCATCCTAAAAGTAGCAAGGGGGTATTGGTGGAGATAACCCAAGTACTTGCTCCACCTGAAGAGGAGGATGAGGGGGAGTCGGACGAGGGAGTTTTCAAGGGGGACAGCAGATAAATTTGCCACAGTTGAGCCTGATCAATAAGGCAGTAATTATCGCGACGGTGGGACTGTTTCTACTCTCATCAATCTTAAAAGCGTCCGGGGTCGGGATCAATCTAGTTGCACTCCTTGGCCTATCAGCTGCTGGCTTTTTTCATGGCTTGGTCTACCAACTGATTACCTATCCATTTATCTCTGTCTCATTGCTGGGGGTAGTATTTAACTGCTTGATCCTCTGGCTACTGGGAAGTGAGCTGGAGCGTATGTGGGGGCCACGACGCTATATCCTGCTAAACCTAATCTCACTTATCGGTTCAGGTGTTATCTATCTTATAGTGACGTTGCTCTTTTTCTCCTCGGGGCCAGTCTATTTGGCCCCGCTCTATGGATTGATCGGTATCTGTAACTTTCAACTATTAGCATATGCCATTATCTATCCTGACCGCATCTTCTCCTTTATGTTGATCTTCCCCATGCGCGCCCGCTACTTCTGTATGATTTTGATCGCGATGCAGCTCTATATGGGTTTCTTCTCCCCAGGGGGAAATCAGGCTTGGGGCCACTTGGGAGGTATGCTGGCCGGTTATATCGGAATGCTGGCCGCTAGTTCTAGCTACTTTAAACGACTATTTGATAGCTCTCCGAACGTCAGAAGAAAGAAGAGTCGTCGCAGAGGAAGTGCAAAACTTCGCATTGTGCCTGGTGATGACGACGATGATGATGAGCGGCCACCAACCTATCATTAAGTAGTTGGCAACTAAAAAACTTGCTTGGTTACCATTTTTGCTTGTTAAAGCGATTTGACCATGTTAACCCTGTTCACTTGTGCAATTTAATGCAACGCTTTCTAAATATACTGCAGCGAGGTTTAGGTAACGATGAGACTAAATAAGGCTTTAGAAGAGAAGAAAATGGATATTCGTTTGCGGGATAAGCTGTTGGGAGAGGGGAAGTTGACCATCTCTGAGGTTGATAGCTTTCTTCGTACTCTTGCAGATGATGAAGATAGTGCAGTCTTTTCTGCTCCTGGATCTACCGAGAAGAAGCCAGTGGATGAAGAGTCTTCTGCGGAAGAGTCATCTCCATTGATTAATTAATTATTCCGTTATCAATAATAATAATAGATTAAGTGTAACTACTCGCACTGAGTATTGGTGAGATGTAGCAGTGGTCACTGTTCTCAGTTTGCCCCATATTTTGAATCAGTCATATCCGACGGTAGATCTCTACTGTGACGTCACAGTAGATCCACCCAACTCTACATTATGCCTGGCCGCCTGATGCCCCAGCTCAACAGCTATCGCCCAGGTGATATATAGAGCTTTAGGCGCTGGGGATCTTTCAGAGGATCGACTCAACTCCCCGGGGGCCAATCGATTAGAACCTTGAATTCTACTGTGACGTCACAGTAGATCCACCCAACTCCCACGGGGTGGTAACATCAATTTAATGAAATAGGATAGTTACCTTAAAATGATGGTGGGTCCTGAGCACTGGTACAGTCGGGATTGGCGGGATCAAAGCTAGGAACATCATTGGGTGTCGGAGGTACACAGGTACCACTACGGCAAATTCCAAAGGTTGGTTTATTATAGCAGCGCAGACTACAGGTAACCTGTCCACTAGCATCCATCCCTGTCTTGACGATAAGGCAGAGAGGAATATTCTCCTCCCGGCACCACTCAGAGGAGACACAACTTTGACCAGGAGACTTAGAACATAGCACCCGGTCATTTTGATTATCAACATGGATGGCACAACTGCCAGATGATGGGTTACAGCAGAGGCTAGCACACTCGTAATCACTGCTACAGCTCTCCCCTGTACTCAAATAGCCAGACACATTGGCATCTTCTAAACATTGGGTCACCAACTCTTTAGACCAGCAGCGATCATTGTAGCAACACTCACTTGAAGCACAACTATTAGAGGTGGAACAGCTCTTCATCGAAGTATAAAGTGTCTCCCGCCCCAAGTAGTCCTCATCACTAGGTCTGATCAACTGTAGTTTGACCTCATTACTGGTGGTCAGCACCTCAATCTTACCACTAGAGTTAGTGGTGATAATATCAATAGTTGCACTGACATTACATGAGGAGATCCCCTCTCCGGTGTAGGTGTCATAATTTGTCGTCCGTATATTGCAGCCATCCATATAACCAGTCTCTCCACCGGCCAGCAGGTTCTGCTTAGTACGGGTGCCACTATGTGAAGTTGAGGAGAAGTGGTCAATACCGCTTCTTAGCTCCATCTTACCCACTCGCGGAAAGAGGAATGACTTGTAACCAGCGCGGGCACTGGCAACCGGAGAGGTCGAAGTGTTGGCCGGAGCATTGCTCAAAGCCAACTGGAAGAGCCCACTCGCTCCACTGGTGGCGACAACAGTATTAGAAATATCAGAGAAGAGTGCACCACTACTTACCTCCCAACCACTCTCATTGATCGTTCTAAATGGGCCATAGTAGTTATAAGTATTGCCACCTAAAGTGACTGTCTCCTGATAATCCACCAATCCACTTGCACTAGTAATTGTAGTAGTGTTGAGGGTTGCAGACAGAGTAGTGGCACTATTACTATCTGGCAGACACTTCAAGAGCTGATTACTATTGCTATCCACAGTGTAGCCATCGCCAGCCAGATCAATTTGTGGCTCACTCGGAATCATTGCTAGTGAACTAGTTGCTTCATACAGTCCGCTATCTTGGATTTTAGCGTAGGAGTAGAGACAGCGCTCACCAGCACTATCGCAACTAGGATTATTATTACTCCCGACAAATGTGTGATCATGCTCTAGCTTCAACCCACGACAGTAGAGCGACGAAGAGCGAGGGTCACTGGTGGGAACCAACTCTTCGCTACCATCATTGTTGCTATCATAATCCCCGTAATCATAGAGATCGTAGAGTAGGCGAATATCTTGAAACGGTTTATTACGTAGATCGAGAATTAATACCCGAATATCAGTCTGGGGAGTGATTCCCTTACCACGCCCAATCGTCGCCGGAACCACCACCGGCTCTAGGTCGCGTCCAAAATTAAAACGAACCGAAACGATGCGATCACTTAAAGAGGCGATGTTAAGCCCTGAAAGGTAGAAGTAACCAGCATAATTTTTAGGGATAGTCAGTTTGGTCTTATAGGTCCCAACAAATGGATCTACCATATGGCGTAAAAGTGGCTCTCCCCGTAATTCGGTACTAGTGGTAGTATCAGTGCTGCTGTCAGCATTAGCAGCTTGTCCGGGAACAGGACCACTACTGCCAGCACTGTCATCGGTAGCAACAGCTCCATCAATAGTGTCACGACGACCACCGGCCTGTTGAACGCAACTTGCCAATAGAGCAAATAGCATCAATAGCAAAAATAAATGGTGGAATCTAAACTCTCTACTCAATTAACTAATCCTCCATCTATAGTGATCGGATATACCGGTAATCTTCTTAAGTGGTATATATCAATCAGATATCAATTATAGGGCATCCCCATTAGGAGGATTATAGCACTAAAGCGAATTTTGAAGGGTATGCTCCCGCGACAATTGGCAATTATCTGTTTAATTTTGAGCTGTTACATACAGTGCGTGGGTAACATACCTCAGTAGCAGAAAGTTGAAAATAGCGCACGAATTGTGGGCATTGGGGGTTTTATTTACAGCTCTGCAGCAACTAACCTATACTATGACTGCATGTTATTAAAATTACTAATAGTTATCACCACCATACTCTTCTCTTCAAGTAGTTACAGTGCTACTGACAGTCAGAAGAGGGATGGGCCAGTTCGAGATGAGCTACTATTTGAAAAACAGGAGATCGTTCTGGCCCAAGCGGAACTGCTGGTACTAGATGAAGGAGTTAAATCAGCACTGCTGAAAATTAAAGAGAATTTAGACAGCCGTCAATTCCATCTGAATAGCTTTCTATTTCTTGCAAAACTACATGAGAGGGTAGGAAACAACTCTCGCTCAATGCGAGTTTACTACTATGCAATTCGTAAAATGCACGGCAAGGAGCTTTTAGCGGCCAATAGCGGAGATCACTTAGAGACAGCTTTGAAAAAGATGCCCCCCCCTGCTGAGGAGGCGTTGAGAGTCTACATCAAGATTGCCCAGATCTACCATCAGATGGCAAATAAGGGCGACTATCCAACCAACTTCACCCCCCGTTTAATGAATCTGTCCCTTAAATACTACAAAATTTGTCAGTACTATAAATACCAACTGCCATCAGTAGAGTTCCAAATGGCCCAGATTAAACGACAACAAAATAATTTTATCGAGGCGATTAACCACTACTGGGAGGCCAAAGAGCTACTAGAGGATAATCAAGAGAATCGCGAACAGATCGATATGATTAACTATCTGCTTGGCGCCTCCCTGATCTCAGCTGGACGCCGTAACGCCGGAGCTGAATATTTAAAAAATATCCATCAAGCCAAGGGAGTCTCCACTTCTCTGCAAGGATATGCCAACGATTACCTAGATGCTCTCTCCTACGAATTTACGATGTTGAGTGCCACTCTCTCAAGTGAGTATAGCAGCAACTATTTCAGCTTGAGCGAAACGGAGCTAGACGCCCTTGACCCTGCGACTGATGCCTCACCGTCCGCCTGGTTCGACTCTCTCTATGTTTTGTTCTACTATACCTCACAATCCTATAAAAATTGGTCCTACTCAGTTAGCGCCACCTGGAATGAAACCAAGCTAAAAGATGATAGTTTAAGTAATGGGGACTCGCGCAGTATTGGCTTCTCTAGTGATTTACAAAATAACACCTTTACCTCATTTTTACTCAAACTTGGTTATAACTACACCTTCGTAGCAGTCCGCAGCGACCTTCGTTCTGCCACTGATAGCCGTATGAAAAAAAGCTATGCACTACAAGGTTTAACCCCACAGCTAACCTATATTTCTCGTTCCGGCACCACTAACTTCAGTCTCTCTTTAACCAGCTATCACTACGTAAATGTCGATACCGATCCACCAATCTATCGCACCTACTCACTCTCTTATACCCCATTTTCCATTTCAAAATATTTTTCACCCTCCTACTCTCTCTCCTACTCCATTAATGATTCAGAGATTGACTACACTAATGACACAATCAACCTCTCCTTTTCTAACCACCTCGCACTTATTCGAACCCTAAGTCTGTTTGGCTCCCTAGACTTCCTCAGTAGTAGTAATGACTCCCCCAATCTGCAGAGTGATAACTACACTCAATACACCGCCTCTCTATCTCTAAACTACATTACCCCGATCAGTGATACTCTAACCGCCTCCCTTCTAACGACGAAGAGTCTGACCATGCCTGACGAGGACCTGGAGGGAGATCACATCAATGCTTGGACTATGAAACTAAGTGTCAGCTACAACTTTTAAGCGCTCTGATTTGGAACGCTTTCGCAACTCAATACTGTACTGACGTTTAGTATCATGATCCGGTAGTATCTCTTGAAGCGGAAGATGATAGATACTGTCCGGTAGATCGTGATCATTAATGCCAAGATATTTATTAATCGTCTCCATCTCAATTCCCGAGTGAGAGCTAAGCTTGATAAACTCCTCGCGGTTGAGCTGGAGCTGAGTCACATCACCAGTCGGTGAAATTCGCCCTTGAGTAAAACAGTCATCCAGTCGTCCGATTGGCAGATGTCCAACTAGAGACCAAAAGAGCAAGAGCAAAGGAAGTTCCAGGTATCGTAGATGGGCAGAGCGATACTCCTTGACCTCCTCTTGTAGCTCCACACAGATTAAAAAACGTAGCAGTGGGAATTTAAACTGCTCACACTTGGAGATAAAAACTAATTTCTCTTTGATGGTGCGCCCTAATGTCCCCAGTCCAACTAACTCTAGTCCGGCCATCCCCTTGGAGGTATGACCAAAGATATCAACTGCCACTAAATGATTGCCATGGGGGATTACCCCTTTGATCTGCATCTGCACCTCTCCCTCCCCTTATGAGCCGTTTAACAGCAACTACGGGTATAAACGATCAGCAAATTGATGCCAAAACTAAAAAAGATAAGTGGGTGATTACTAAATGATCAATTTAAATCTTTAAAAAAAATGATCCCTAGTTGGAAAAATAACAGTTGAGTGTCCGCTTTCCTGTTTTAAGTAGCTCTAACTTGGTAACTGATGCATGAATAAGTTTCAACCTCGATGCCGATTTGGCCTGTAGCTGAAGACACCCTTGTTTTGGATCTTTGCAGGCCACAGGTGGAAGTTTTTGGCAATCCCTTACGATCCGTAAATCCTGACCATAGATACATGTCGCAGTTTTTTCTCTCTTCGACTTAACCTCTCCCAGTAGTAACCACTCACCAGACTCTAAGCGAGGAGCACACCCTGAGGTTATAGCTACCGCTACTCCGGTACAGCTCAATTTTAGCTGATCGATCACTTCCATCAATAAGGTGTATGACTTACCCCGTGAAGAGCAGATAGTTCTAAATGAAACCTCTTGCTCTCTGCGGCCAGTAATTGTCACCTTGCTATCATTGACAGCAGCAGCAATACTCAAATCGCTCCCTAATATCAAAAAGATGGAGATGAAGGCGTAAAGGTTAAAATGGTTGATTAAATATAAGTTGAAAGCGATTATCTGATTCATCGCTAAACATCATATCACTATCATCTTGATGTGAGGAGATATTTGCAGAGATATTGCTAGTCAACTTTTTCTCTACCGAGGCGACCCAACGAGAGTTATGAACCTCATAATCAATATTAGTTTTCAGCCCAAAAGATTTAATATCTCGGTTCAAGTTGACATTGATTTTGCCGCTTAAGTAGAAATCGGTGCGAAACTGCATTAACGGATTCTCCACTAACATTATAGCTTTCCCCCGTAACACACGAGCCTTGAATTTTAATTTAATATAGTTATTAACTTTTATCTTTGCCTTGGGACGCAACTTCTTTTGCATCTGCCCCACCTGTGCCAACGTACTACCTTTAGGAGCACGCTTAACCTCACCTGATATTCTCTTATCCACATACTTTAACATCATTTTAGTGAGGTAGTTAGTTTGAGTATCGTTTGAGGGCAGCTCATATAGCCCCATCTTCTCTAAATTCCAATCATCTTCATACTGCTTGGTCTTATCCCAACTATCAACCTGCTTTCTCATGGAGACCAACACACCAGCATCATCCTCCACCATCACTCGCTTTAACCAGAGCTCACGTCTGAGTGGGATGACGATCGCTTCATCATTAGCAACAAAATTAGATGGAGTGCGAAAAGCAGTTCGATGATAAATACTTAGCTGACTAAGTGTTATGGTGTTCTTTGCGTGATTATCGGCAGCATAAAGGTCTGATACCACCAGCACTAACAATAGTACCAAAGGCCAAAGTGGCATGATCCAAAGATCTAAATGTGGTATTACCCATCTATTTTTCATCATCTGCCTATTTTTTTTACACCCCTTAATCAGTAAATAGTTGTTAACTAGCTGTAATTTAGATAATCCACCATAATCAACGACTATTCGTGATCATCTATAAGCTATATAGATGCAATTACTATTCCAAATTTAACTCTAAGCTATGAAAAGATATCTAACAGGAGATCATCTCCCAAGGTGGCCCGCTGGGTAGTGGCTTTTCGACCTCTTTTTGTTCCCGTTGCGACGCTTTTAGCAACCACCAAAGATGCGACCTCATCCATCTGACGACGAGGCTTGGGGCCCCGTCGCTTAGCACTTTTAGTACCAGTGCTTAGCACACCACCGTCCTTAATTACTCGCCTTAATTGTGCACGCTTAGTAACATCACCACTTAAGATCAACTTGCGTACCCGATTTTTTAGCACTCCCTTTTCAAGAGCTTCGAACTCTACCAGTACATACTTCTCAATGTTATGTACTTTTGCAGCCTCTTTGATTCCACTAGGCATCTTGGCAATCAAAAGACTTCGATGGACATCACTTTTAGAGATCCCCATTGCGGCCACAATTTTACGTTCACTGGCACGGGTGGCCTGCTGATAGTTATAGATGCCATCTGCCTTATCAATATAGTGCAGATCTTCTCGAGAGGAGTTTTCAGAGAACTGAATCGCCATTAACTCTTCACTGCTTTTATTCTTTAAAACAAAGCAGGGCGCACTCTCCATTTTTAGCAACGTCATCGCCCGAAAGCGGCGCTCACCACAAATCAAGGTAAAGCGTCCATCTCGTTCTTCATGAATTACCAGTGGCTGAATTAAGCCATTAACACGGATATTTTCGGCCAGCTCAGCAAGAGACTTCTCGTTAAATTTGGTTCGCACCTGCTCTTTAACATGAATGCTCATTAGGGAGACTTCATCCAGCTTGGCACCTTTGAGTAACTTCTCGTCACTGATGCGATAGACATCGGTAGGCAATTTACCGGCCAGATCAATTGTTCTTCTATTTTTTTTGGCAACCCGAGGGGCAAAACTTTTTACCATTGCTTACTACTCCTTCATCCTTGAATATGAGCAACAAATAATTAACTAAATTCAAATATTACAAATCCAAAAACTGCCATAAATCTTGATAGTCATTCTTACCAGTACAACGCTTGCCCATCATAAAGACTGGCTTTTTAAGAGAGATCGACTCTTGCATGTGAACTAGATTCCTAATTGGAGGAGTAATATTAAATGATAGTGCCAACTCCTCCATCCGTTGCTGCTCGATCTTTCGTCGACGGTTAACCATCGATGGAATAATAGTAAATTCCAAGACAGGATTCTCAGTCTCTTTGATTATTTCAAAAGTATCCATCAACTCCTCTAAGCCATCGATGGAGTAGTCCTGGGCCTGAGTAGGAATTAATATACGGTTTGAAGCGACCAATGCCATGATCAACTCATCACCTAACATGGGAGGAGTATCGACCACTACATAGTCAAATTTACCTTTTGCCTCTTCAAGGCGTATCCGCAGTAGTCGCTCTTTGCGACCAGCATCTCGCCGAATCTCCGCTTCAGACATAATTAATAGCTTGGATAGATTGGCCATGTGGCGACTGGAGGGAATCAGTGAGATATTCTGATGAAACTCTCCCTTGCCACCGGAAGGAACCATCACATCTTCTAACCCCACGTCACCGATCAACCACTCCGGAATCAGAGTTCGCTGAATCTGCACCTCAAAAGTACTACTTAAATTTGCCTGAGAATCTAGGTCAATCACTAGGACGGTACGTCCCTGGTTGGCCAGGTGGCAAGCCAACTGATAACACTGCATAGTCTTACCGACCCCGCCTTTATTGTTGGCAACTGAGATAACTTCCATGCTAAACTCCTTGATCCAAACTCGCGAGTCTTGAGTATTTCAACACCCTTACTAAAAAATTGTAGAGAATTTGATCTGGTTCGTCAAAAAAAGTGACCATTTAGGTTAATTATTTAAAATTGATAAAGTTACCGGCCAGATGCCATCTTCAAGAGGCAGTTTACCCCCCAATTTAATAATCGCTGATCGGCACTCGGATAAAAAAAAAGGTTAGATAAGTATAAGTTATTCCAGGGTGTTAACTAAGAATATCACACTTAGTTCTCTTTCCAGGTCAATACCAGAGTAAAGCTGTCATATAATCAGAGATGGAGATGATAATAATTTCCCCTAAGAGATATGTATATAAAGGGATAAAGAGCTTCCCCCACGTTGCCGACAGGTAAAAGGTATGAGTGAGTTGATTAAGATGAAACAGGGCCTACTAATCACCAGCTTGGTGCTAGTGGTGCTTTTAATTACCGGATGTATGCCGGCCGCTCCCAATGGAGAGCGAAGGTCTAGTAGTGAGGCGGAAGTAACTCCTGATACCACCGCGAATAGTGGAAGCACCACTACCAGTAACTCGGGCGAAGTGCTCTACTGGTACAGTAGTGCTCAAAAAGTCACAGGTACTATCACTTTAAACGCTGATCAGCAGGATATAGTCTACTTACGAGGAGATGCAATCCACAATTTTCTAATTAATAATTCCAACTATCAAAATACTTACTGTCTAGTTGTTAACTTTAATGAGAGTGGTATGAAACAGCTACGGGCCAGGGCCACTCCCATCAGCTTTAATAACTTTAATACGGGCATGCTGGAGCGACTATTTAGAATTGATCTACCAAGCAAGAGTGCCAATCAAGCCTCTTGTGATGGGACAATTGATAGCACCATCACTGGAGCAGGAGCATTTATCCTTAGTGATATCTGTCTAACCTGTACTACCAAGGCAAACTCTTCGACCATCAATCTCTATGAAAGCATAGGAGGGATTAATGATCTCTCAGTAATACCTCGAACAACTTTAGATATCAGCAGCATTGGAATGCGAGTAGACCTAAGTTCCAACAGCTCAAGTGTTATCAGTCAGTGTACCAATTCCAGTTGTAGTGCCAAAGGATTTGACTGCTGCCTATCCGGCCAATGTGTTAACGACGCTGCGTTGAAACCCAACGCCTCATCCGAGAGCAACTACTACCAAGCGGTGGCAGATGTCACCTCTGATCCCAATCAGTTTATCCACTACCCTAATGTCTACTTTATCTGTGGACACCATGTCGTTCCAACCCCAGTTGACCCCACACCGGTTAATCCTGAGGAGGAAGCCAATGCCCGTCTAGCAACAAAAGTCAAACAGTATAAGTGCCTCAAAGGTTATCCCAGCACTACTCCCTACTCCAATTGTGAGCACACCGAATGCGCGACGAATGGGAACAGCGACTGTTTTGACGAAGTTAGAAAGCAGATCTGGATTGAGTGCGGCTGTGAAAAAACCCCTACTCCCGATGATCCTGATAACTACTACTGTCCAGATCTAAGCCTTAGGGCATACGATGCAGCAGATGAGCTGATCGATCAAATTATCTCATCAAGCACCTTCAGCAAAGTAGAGTGCGATATCCCGGCGAATGATGCTGACCCCGCTCCATTTCAAAAGCTTAATGTCACCGTTCCAGGTAATAGTGCTCCCCACCGTTTTTTCTGTAAGAGCGATGGTGGAACTAATTGCAGTGCAGGGGAGGCCGTTGATGATATCAACACCATCTCTGGTCAAGATATTGAACCGGAAGGTGCAGAGTTTTTCTACCTTGATCCTGATGCCCAAATAGACCCGATTAATGGCTCCTTCAATATCAACCACATTTTAGGACAATTTTCTACGACGCTAACTGAAGCCAAACCGGCAAAAGTTGTGACGGTAGAGTTTAACCAAGCATATGTTATTAGCACTACGACTGGTTACTACACTCCCTGTCCCTCTTGTGCCAAAGACTCATGGTACGACAATTTTTCATCATTTCCAGTTTCCAGAATGGGAGTTGGGCTACAAAATATTGGATATACCACCAAACGCGACCGCTATAACAGTAACACCACTCACGGTAACTATGAAGATACCATTTTTGGACGGGCCTGTTTTGTGCCACCAACAATGATTCCCTTCTCCCATACACCCAATAGCGATCTTGCTACTCAAAGAGAGAACCGACTTGCCACCCAGACCGCCCTTTTCGTCAATGGCTATCAACGGGATTGGTATGGCTTTAATCTTGGAGCATTGATTGGATCTTTTGATGGTGTAACTTGGTTTGCCATTGGCAAAACACGAAGAATTATCTCTACCTCCACAAAACTGTTTCTGGCGATCAATGCCCCCTTTGCCGATCTGGCACTTACCTCTGACTTGGTGGTTGATATCACAGTTGATAACGGTGATGCCACTGCTGCTAATTACGACTATAATCCCAATCTAACTCTAGGTGATGCCCGCCAAAATCAGGCTGGTAGCTGCCAAGCTAACCATATGTGTCAGCGAGATATAGACTGTATCACCCGACTCGGATGGGAGTATCGCTGTGCTGATATCTCTAAGTTACGCACCAACTGGCCAACCTTTGATATTAACGGAGTTGAAGTAACCAATAGTGAATTGGCCAATGTTGGCTTTGCCTCAGTTGTCCATGGCAACCTACCAACTGGTAGTAGTAAGCGTTGTGTCTATCGTGGAGCTGGTGCCATCTGTAAACAGAATTACGCTGCCGGTCTAATTGATAGTGCTGCCACTCCACTGTTAACCTGCGCTCCCAACTTCTACTGTGCTGATATCAGCAGTGCTGTTTTTAACCATGAGGTGGTTAGAGAGCCAGAGAAAGTGGAACTATTTCTCTTTGGACAGGACTCAAATGTTCTTGGCCGCCCAAGCAAATATCTACTGGCCACTACAGCTCTAACCTCTTCCACCATTCAGCAAAACTTGGCCGACAATGGCTTGAATATGATGAGTAGTACTGGCGGCGAGTTGGGTCTCTGCCGACCAGGCAGAAATCTGGCCTCAGTCGTTCCGGCCAGTGACACCTACCTGACCCAACACCAATCGGCTGATGGTAGTAATCGGACTGACTACATCAATCAGATTGCCTCTTGTGATATCACTGGAGGCATAGATAACAGAGTCCATAGCTGTCCGGTAGTTATCACTAGTGGAACTCAAGAGAGTAATAGTGATTATGGAAACTACCTACTAGAAAGTAGTAATTTTAGTGAACATCACAAACAGAATAGCTGTGGCCAAGAGGCGATGAGAGACAGTTCTACCAACTCCTTTGCCCCTATCGAGGCAGAGGTATTGGGGGTCACAACCAGCCTGTTACTTCCCACTGTCGCCAAAGACGCCTGCCTCCGTCGGGCCGGTAGTGTCTGCCACACAGACCTAGATTGTTCCCCCAACCATCTTCACGCCAAAGAGGCAAGTTTTCTAAGTGATGACTACTTTGGAGGCACTGAGGCGGAGCGAAACTACTGGGAAGAGAGTTTAGTCTGCGGCCAAGCTGAAACAGCTCCCTCTACTGCGCAGGATTCAAATTATAGTGATTATGATATGAGCAACAACCGTTGCTGTCGGGCCCAAGGTGAAAGTATCACTATTTTTACCCAAACAGATAGCTCCACCACTATCCCAGATGTGGGAAGTGCCAACTTAACCCTAGTTACTTCAGGACTAAGTTATAACGATACGACAGCGGCCGGTCGCTACTCACGCTACTCTATTGTAGATCTAAATACAGGCAATCCCCCCTCCTCCCCATTAAGCCAACAGCCACTGGTTAACTCGGGCCAGACCCCATACCCCTACCAGTGGAAGACATTCAACGATACGGCACGCCGTACCTGTTGCGGTGGTGGTTTTGTGCGCCAATTTAGTGATGGGGGGCATGACTGGACTAACCTCAATCGACTCTCCCTTGATACCAGTAAGTTTAAGTGCCTCAACTACGAAAATATTCTCACGATGGTCGACACTGCAGATTCATTTAGTATATTGAATGTTAAAGAGGCTAACTACTCAGGAGACTCCGATAAATTCTGCCTCTCTCCTGCTGATGGTAATATTCCATATGATGGAGGTTGCAGCCAAGTACAGATTCGACCCCCAAATGGTAGTAAGATCATCTATCCACAAGAGGTTCTGCTCTCTTCTGGAACCAACGCCACCTATGGCAGAGCGACCCTCAATACCGCTCTGGATAGTGATCTAACATCTCGTCGGATTGGCAAGTTTACCCCTTACATGCCAGTGCCATATATTCCAGATGAGAGCCAAGTTGGATTAAACTGGTCCGAAGAGAGCTATATGACTAGTGCTACCGGCTGGAACGTAGGATTCTATCTTCCCGCCTATATTGGTGGCATATCAAATATCGTTCCAGGAAGTGTCAAAATTAAATACTATAAAAGTGGAGCACTGGTTGACACCAAAACTGATGCTGTTGTTCCGACAACTTGTGCGACCCAACCTGCGGCCAACAATGCTTGTATTGATCAAGATGAAAATGGTCGACAGTATATGTTAGCGGCAGCAGACCACGCTGCTACGAACTGGTCTGAAGCGGGAGTAGAGTTTGAATTCTATCCCATCAATAGTGCTAACTATGTTTGGGGAGCCTCTGCCACTGCCCCAGACAACAGCCTAGGGATGCAGGCGGGCAATGCCCTTTATTACCTCACTAAACTGGGAAGGCTGGAGCTATCAGGCATCCCACAAATTTTCTACGAGCCGATCTACTGTAATAGTGCTCGTGATCGTCTGGTTGATGGCATTTTTAAAGTTGATGCCAACAGCAGTGCTTTTAACAGTGCTGCATTTAACTACACACCGGCCAACAATAACAATTTATCGCTAGGTAGTATCTATGATGTTGATGGTACCAGTGGAAGTGATATCTCCAATAGCAGCGAGCAGGTGGTCTTTCAAGATCAACTGGCACTCTCTCAGGTATTCTCTGGCCACAAAGTCCAGTGTTGTCTCTCATTAGGGATGGAGGCCAACTCCAGTGCTGACTGTTGTAGTAATTTTAGCGTTAAGATAGATGAGGTCAGTGGTGACACCACCGTTTCCAAGCGCTACTGTAAACTGCCAGTGGGGGCCGATCTACACCTCTATTTTAACCGATTTGTCTCTGGTGATGGTGTGGGCAGTGATCAACCGGGTGGGGGCCTAACTGATGATGACTTTATCCCAGCTACCGGTGAGCTAAAAATCAGCAACGCCGTAGACATTAAGATGGCGTCACTTGCAGAGGAGTACTGTGAAGGCGGAAAATACCGACGAGGAGCTGCCTTCGGCTACTTCTATGCTGAACCCTACGGAGGTATGTACCTACAAGATGGTGATAAAGAGGACGGTCGGTACTATAGTATCGTTGATTCGATTTTAGACTCCGAGGGGATTGATATTAAAGCGAAAGGGTATGTCCGCTTCCACGAGGGCTTCCGCTGGAATCACCACATGTACTGCCTATAGCCCCGCCACGATCCCCTCTTCTTCACTTGAACTCTGTCCGCTAAAATGTTATAAATTCAAGCCTTCCACCATTTTTCATATTGTGCCCAGGTGGTGAAATTGGTAGACACGCACGCTTGAGGGGCGTGTGGCGCAAGCCGTGCTGGTTCAATTCCAGTCCTGGGCACCATTACTCTATAAAACCAAAAGGTAACCGGTACCTTTTTGCGCAGCAATGTGTCGTTAGCGATTATTCAATGCATCTTTTTTCCTCTCTGATATTTTGAAATCTTTGCGTAAGCTAGTGGCAGCTATTATTACTTGAAGGATGCGCTGGGTAGCATTACCTATACTGGTAGGGAGTGGGCCGTATTACTATCGGGCTAGAATGTATGATGCTGCTTTCTTTTCAGTAGATAAACTAGTATGCAAAACAATCAATTTATGAGTCACTTGATCCATTTTCATTTCAACCAGGAATTGTAAAGAATAAG
>JABGUH010000006.1 GCA_018646675.1 Bdellovibrionales bacterium
AAGAGATCGAAGAGAGTGAGTTTGTCACCGGCGATGGTCAAGAGATCGAAGAGAGTGAGTTTGTCACCGGCGATGGTCAAGAGATCTACGAGAGTAGTTTATTAACAGGTAAAATCGGCCAACAGCAGGCTTCCTCTGAAGTGAAGCCAAATGAGAATAATCAACCAGAGGGGCCAGATGAAGGCGTAGCTGCAAAATCGCCGTTTGTAGATATTGACCACCTGAAGAGTGTGGTTGAGACTCATTTGACATCAATTCCTGGGCTCGAAGATTTACCGACGGCAATTGCAGTTGTTACTGCCAAGGAGAAGGGGGTTGATCGCCGAACCAAACTCTTAAAACACCTACATAAAAAGCGACCGTTAGGAAAAGTATTACGGTTGATAAAAGTGCGGCGCACGGATGAGGATTTTTTTCGTGATCGCACTAAACTGGTACAGACAATCTCTTGCTCTTTGGCCCATGTTTTGGAGTGGGATAGTGATGCATCCTTAGAGAAGTTAATCTATATTGCTCATCACCATGACCTGTTGATAGTGAATAACCCAAGGTTGGCGCGGATCCAAACTGCTGAGGAGATGGAGAAGCTGAGGGATAAATTTACCGAGGCAGAGTATGAACTATTTATGAATCATCCTAAAATCATGAATGAGATTATTCAAGTGGATTTGACGGCACCTCCTGATGTGGGAAATATTATTTTGCAACACCACGAGTTACCCAACCGTGGGGGATTTCCTCAAAAGTTAAATTCACCTCGAGTGGTCCCATTTGCTGTTTTGCTCTCAATCAGTATTAACTTCGCTCAGTATATTATCGATAATCCGAAATGGAATTATGATGACTACCTAAGACAGGCGACAAAAATTTATAATGCCGGTGGAAGTTTTGCAAAAGTTATTCGCGCTTTGAAAAAGATTGAGAACACCTTTAGATAGCCCTGCTTATTACCTGCTGCTGATGATAAAATTTGATGGCTAAGCTGGTAGATCTCTAAAAATAAAGAATGCCGCCAAGACTAGACAGAGTGAAGCCCAGAGGAAGTTTAGGGTAATTGGAACTTTCATATAAAGCACACAGAAACCGGCAAAAATAGTCATGGTGATTACTTCTTGAATCACTTTTAACTGAGGCAGGGTAAAAAACTGGTGGCCAATTCGGTTGCCTGGTACCTGGAAACAGTACTCCAAAAAAGCGATTCCCCAGCTAATTAAAATAACAATCCATAGTGGTTTACTACCTAGATGTTTTAAGTGTCCATACCAGGCAAAAGTCATAAAGATATTGGAGATGATTAATAGACCGATTGAGTAATACAGCGGGAACACTCCTTATTATTTGTGCTACTTACACTATCAAAGGGTGCTAGCCACTTTTTGGCAAGCAAAAAGGCTAGTCGCTTTGGAAATGGCCCGGCAAAAAAGTCCTTACTTAAGTAAAATATAGTTGGCCGGTAAAGCATCAGAGTAAGATGGTCGACTAGTTATCGTATGGTAGCATCTTCACCTGAAGGGGGACAAGATGGATAGTGGTACTAGGTCAGGAAAGAGCGATAATATTGTGCTGGAATATCTCCCCGATGAGGGGCGATCGATCTACTTGGAGGTTGACCCCAATCAGTTCCCTTCTCATTTAGAGGAGCTAGTAGTTGGGATGGGATTTGTTCCTTGGGTACCCTCGGTGGATGAGACTGCTAAGAGCTTTCTGGATAAGAGGGTTGAACAGGATTCACAGACTAAAATTTTAAAGCTTAGGGTGGCGACACCCAATATCGCCCGCCAGATTAGAGTTACAACACAGAGCGATCCGTATGGAGAGGAGAGTATAACCTTTAAAGGTCACTATCATGTCTATCGTTATCACAGATTAGCGATGATCATCTACTCCTATAATGCCTCCTGGTGGGAGGGGGGAGTATTCCAGGATTTTGGGGCCCCCTCAAATATAGATCAGGGCCGAATAATAATTAACCGTTTTTTGAGCTGGGCCCTTCTGCCTCACGGTTTTATCGGTTTCTGGGGAAGGGCAATGGAGCGGGGAGGGTTGGTCACAACTTCCCGTCAAGCCAATGGAGAAGCAATGTTTATCAATATCGAAGAGCGAAAACTGCTGTTACCGACAGGAGGACTGCCCTTGGGGGCAGATTTCAAGATCTTTCGTAGTGATCCAATTGCCAAGAACAATAACCGCCCCATCCCTCCCGAGGAGCTACTAAGCTATCTGCACTATCACCATACCTTTATGGACTATTTGGGGCCAACCACCGCTGTTCGTCAGATGCTACAAGCGATCTCCCAACGTATCCCGGGTCACAAAAGGGATTTGAAAATGGTTACAAAGAGTGTACCCTTGGAAGATGCAAGCACTTAATATTGACCCTATATTGCTCTCTCTTGGCCCGATCCAAATTCGTTGGTACGGGTTGATGTATGTTATTGGCTTTGTCATCACTGCTCAGTTACTGAAAGTGCTAGTACGTGACGGTATCTTTTCCATTAAAAAAGAGCGGATCGACCCCTTTATATCCTACATGATTGTGGGAATGTTCTTAGGGGCCAGACTAACCTATGTTTTTGTCTATAACTGGGACTACTACTCACAGCATCTAGATCAGCTACTGGCAGTCTGGCGTGGCGGATTGAGCTTTCATGGGTCCATTATTGGCTTTGCTTTGGCCGGTTGGATATTTGCTCGGCGGGAGAAGATTCCGACTCTGCAGGTGTACGATGTAGCGGTAACCGCTGGTTGCCAAGGGGTCTTTTTTGGTCGGATGGGCAATTTTATCAATGGTGAACTCTACGGGCGGGTGACTGATTCCCCATGGGGAATGATCTTCGCTCACGGAGGCCCCTATCCCCGTCACCCATCTCAGCTCTATGAGGCCGTGTTTGAGGGATTAGTGCTCTTTTTGATTCTCTGGTTTGTGCGCAGACGGGTTAAGTACTATGGGGTTTTAACTGCGATCTTTCTGATGGGGTACGCTTTTATGCGTTACTTTATCGAATTTTTTCGCCAACCGGACTCTCAACTGGGCTTCTACTTTGGTGGTACGACCTCAATGGGACAGATTCTCTGTTTCATTATGTTGTTGTTTGGAGTTGGCTTTCTACTCTATGCTAGGAGAGAGAAAATTTCCATTGTGGCCAATCTCGCAAAATCTTAACTGTCACCCACGATTGGATCGGCAGCGACTAACTATTTTTTAGTAATATCTCCTAACTTCATCTGCTCAATCAGTGGTTGGTAGCTACCGGACATAGCGGGAGGGGGGGCGACTGGCATAATGGTGTAGTAGTCGGGAAAACAGGTGATAGTACAGCTTCCACTATAGATGTGACGATTGCCATTTTCATTATTCCAGATATAGATGGCACTGCGCTCCTGTCGAAAATAACGCTCCTGTTTCCCATAGATATCAATTAGCGATTGATGGAAGATATCATGGAGAAAGTAGGTGGGGAGGCGGGCGAACATATCCAGTACTTTGCCATCAAAACTTTGAACGAGGACCGTAAATTTATAGTGCTGATAGTTTAGATTAAACTGGTATAGCTTGATCCCCCCCTTCTCTTTTAGTTGAGTATGATCAGGATACTGCTTTATTGCTGGGGCGATCGCTGAGCCGGGAGAGAGTGGTTTAAACTGTTTAATCGTAAAGTAGTAGTTGGGTGCAGTTACCTCTCCATAAAGATTAATTATTGTAAAAAGGGTTATGAGTAGGGTTGGTGCTAGCAAAAGAGTCCTAACTGCTTGTTAGCAGGTATATTCCGTAAGATGTTATGGTTGTGAGTAGTAGAGAGACTAAAATAAAAATTATAGGATGATCCACCTACCAATTATCCATTTTAGGTAATATTTTTGTAAAGAGAAAAAAATAAAATGAATATTAGCCTTTTATGGTAGGTTTTTATACTATTGATGATAGTTGCTTAATTATAATAAGTTAGAGGGATAATGGACTATAGCTCAATACTGACAACGACACTGCTACTGCTTTTAACGTCTTGCGCCCAATTACGGGTCTCAAGTGTTATGGGGGAAGCAGCTGGCCAGAGTGCTCCTCAACTATCGAAAGAGGTGGCGAGTAAATTGATTGTGGCCCCCTCCTCCCCAAAAACAGAGGAGATGGCGCCTCCCCCCTCCCACGTCAAACTGGGCAAGGCACGAGTGGAGCAGGCTCGTATCTCAGGTCAAAAGAGTCCCAACTATCATATTATCGGTAGTGCAAAAATCAGACAAAGTGGTAAGCATCAACATAAGACCTACTTCCTCTATGGGGCCGAACACCTCAAGCTTAATAACTACTACTTTGATTTTCCGGTGGTTTATAATGCAGCGGTTAAGAAGTGGATTGACTACTTTTTAACCCGTGGACGAGGCTTCTTTGAGCGTTATGGTAGTCGCGCCGGCCGCTATGCTCCATTGATGGGGGAGATTCTTGAGAGCCGTGGTCTGCCAAGAGATCTCATCTTTTTGGCGATGGCAGAATCTGGATTTCAGACTCATGCTAAATCATGGGCCAAGGCAGTTGGTCCTTGGCAGTTTATGCCATATACGGGCAAGCGCTTTGGGCTTAAGATCGATTGGTATATTGATCAACGGCGTGATCCTATCCGCTCGACTATTGCTGCCGCCAACTATTTAACAAAACTTTACGGCGATTTTGAGGCATGGGAGTTAGCAGCGGCTGCTTATAATGCCGGTGAGGGCAAAATTCGTCGAGCGATTCGTCGCTATCGAACAGAGAGCTTTTGGAAGTTACGTAAGGGGCGCTACTTGCGCTCAGAGACCAAAAACTATGTGCCAAAAATTATGGCATTGGCAATTATTGGAAAAAATCTGGCCGCCTTTGGCATGGAAAATTTAGAGTTTCGTCAGCCCTTGGATTTTGAAGAGATTAGTGTTGGACCTAATGTTGATTTAGTTAATCTTGCTCAGGCTTTAAAGGTTTCCTTTAAAGAGCTCCAACGTCTAAATCCTGAGATCCTACGCTGGTTCACACCTCCTAATGTCGAGGAATATATCTTGCGGGTCCCACTAGGGATAGCAACTCAATGGGAAGAGTGCTGCAAAGCAGTCGATTTAACCGCCAAAGCGTTTCAAAAATATAAGGTTCGTGGTCGGCGCTCCACCATTCGTGATGTGGCCCTAAAGTTTAAAATTAAGCCCTATGTCTTAGAGCGATTAAACGGCAAGACCACAGGGCAACGACTCAAACGCAATAGCTACGTACTGTTACCTTTTCGCCAAGGACAGGGACGACGAATTGCTATGTATGCAGATCTTTATGAACGTCCACGCAAGAGTGTACTGCGACGACGTGAGTATCGTAAGATTTTGAAGCGGGCGAGACGACGTGGGAAGATTATTAAAAATCCAACCAAGTACTACGCAGTTAAAAGAGGGGATACTTTGTGGGATGTGGCCAGAATTAATCGTGTCTCCCTTGATACCCTGATTCATTCCAACTACAAGTTGGTAAAAAACCGGATGATTCGTGCCGGAGATCGACTTGTGGTGCGATAGCCTAACAGACAGTTGAGAGTGTAACTTCTTATGAGTAACGAGCAAAAATCAAAATCCTATCAACAGTTGGTAGTGGGGGGAGATCTTTTTGCGATTGAGGCACACTATCGTCTGTCACAAAAGGTGCAGAGCGACCAGCTACTATTGATTACTGAAGAGAAGTGGGAACTTAATAATCTTTTGCGGAGTAATCTCTCCCTCTGTCGAGGCAGGAGTAATCTTCAGTTACTGGGCCAGGTTGCTGGTGATTTAGAGTTAGTTGCAGAGGATAAGATAGTTCCATCTTTATTCTTTAAGGATATGAAATTTCGCCCTTTTGGCGGACGTAGTAAGAGTGGGCCCCTGTTGCGCGGTGAGAGTTTTTTTACATCATCGGGTGTAGATATTCCCTACTCTCGGCTATTCTCATTTCTAAGTGATAGTGACTATTGCGCTAAAATCGCAGAATCTACGGTAGAGTGTCCGTTAAAATCTATCTGTCACAATGAGGAGAGTGGAGAGTGGATTATTGGTGGACTCGATGGCAAGAAGTATCATGGGCAGAGGTTAGTGTGGGCCGACTCTCTCTCCCGTTTCGGAGAGGTGGTGGAGAGCTCACCGCTGCTTAATTCTGATTTTATGCAATTTGCCCAGTCCGCTAGAGGGGATGCCCTCTTAATGTTGCACTTTGATCTTGCAAAATTGCCAACTGACCAAGCCGAGACTTTACTGATTCCTCGCTCTATGACCTACGACTACGGCCACTATATTGGTCAGTTTGTTGGAGATGAGCAAACCGGATATCACGCCACTTTTGGGGCGTTTGTTGACCGTGATCAGGGGAGTAGTGAAGAGGTGGCGAAGATGGTGCGAGGCCTTAAACGTCGCTTGGATAAAATATTTCCCGAGTTTAGCTCACTGGTCACTAAAGAGTTTATCTCACTTATGTTGGAGAGTTTTGGAGATTCATTGGATGATGGATTGATTGATATTGAAAAGCTTAAAAAAAGTAGCTTGGTACTGGTAGGGCAAAATGCTCCTTTAGATGATCAAAAGGAGCTCTCCCATTGGGGAAGAGGCTTTGCTAGCTTGGAGGGGGTATAGAGTTGTGCAGTCGAGATTAAATCTGTTTTTGCGAATATTGTTGGTACTAATCTTGACTCTAATCGCCAGTTCATTGTTGGCATCCAAGGCGCGGATGGAAGCTTTGGGGCAGGAGTCAAATGATGGTTCATACTATCTAGTGGATGGGCGTAACTTTTTTAAGAACCCTGCCGCAATTATATTACTAAAGAGTTTCATCGTTACGGAGTGGGGGGACGCCGCCAATGGGGTTCAAGATACCAATAGCACTCCTCATGCCGAAGGGGGATTTTTTGGCAGCGATGGAGATGGCTTCAACTATGGCATCTACCTGGGAAGTGAAGTGGGCTCCCATAATCAGGAGAAGAGCACTGATAACAGCGATCTTCTCTTGCAGGATAATCGCCTAGACCTATTTTTAGGAGGAGACGCTGGCTTTGGTTGGGGGGCCCGGCTCCATTTTTCCCAAGGGCAGGAAGAGGCAGCAGGAGTAAATTTTGAACGTACTCACTCTTCACTGGGAGTTGGTCTGGGGCTACTTTTTGGGGACATGGAGGGCTATGTTAACCTGGATACCAAAAATGAGTCTGTGGGGGCGACAAACAAAGGTGATAGTTGGGAGGGAGACTTAGGAGTAAAAGCCGGGTTGGTTTACCACCTGACCGCTTTAACTATTTATGCTCAATACCATAGCTTCTCCTATCAATATCTTCCGGTTGGAGGAGGAGGCGGTGAGAGCAGCTTAGTGGAGATAGTTGGTGGAATTGGACGAATGGTGGATCTAAGTAGTGAAGCTCGACTAATGTTTGACTTAGCCTATCGTCAGCAGAGTGATAAGTCACCTGCCGGTAAGAGTGGCCAGTTAAGGGTACCAATTAATTTTGCTTTTGAAGTGGATCTCAAGGAGTGGCTGACAGTTAGAGGGTCAATTAAGCAAAATCTTTATGGCCTGGCCGAAGATACTGCTAGTAAAAGTACCACTTACTCTAATACTACCAGCGTGATGGCGGGGGTGACTTTAAGTTTTAATCAGCTAAAAGTTGATGGACTCTTGGGGATGGTAGGAAGTGGCGGAGCGACTGCCCAGACGGGGATGTTATCTGGTGATACTCTGTTGAGCCGTATCTCACTCTCCTACCTATTCTAGAAATCGTACGCCATTCCGCCAACTAACTCCATCAAGGTGATCGTTTCAGCATCTCCTCGCGCCAGTTGGCCCATTTTAAGCCCGGTAACAACTTTCCAACTTGAACTGAAAAAGTAGTAGACTTGGGTACGAACAAAGACCCCTGAGTAGTCTCGAGAGGATTGGATTAGATTCAACAGTCGTTGAGATATGCCGCCGCCTACATCCCATCCCCAGCGGTTATAGCTGGTTACAGAGAGCGTATCAGACCACTGCTCGTAGCTAGTGATACAGTTAAAGATACAGTAATGGATTCCAAGCTCCATTCCCCATAGTAGTGCTCTCATACTAAGATCAATGATTGGGATAGTCGCATTGTAGCCAATCGATACGTAGTAGGATGGTCTGATATGATAACCATAGTCCAATGAGAAAGAGCCGAGGCTTGTCATAGAGGCACCATCTGTGGAGGTGGTATTGCTAACCCCTCCAATCGAGTAGACTCCTGCCTGAGCACTTACGGTATGTTTGCGCTGCTCAGTCTCAGCCCAAGAGGTTGCACTGCTGATGGTGATTAACAAACTACAAAGTAGAGTTAGTACTGTTTGGCTATGCTGCCTGAGCGGTTTCTTCGGTGTAATCTTCATCTGCACCCATTATATCTTCACTGTCAGCATTTTTCAGCAAAATGTTTACTAGCTTACTACGGGTGGCCGATACTTGAGCGGAAGAGTATGCAAGGTTTTCATTGCGCGTCTGTTGTAGTAGTTGCTCCAACCAGACCCGCTTCTTGTCTTGAAACTTATCCAATAGCTCCTCAGTGATCGCTTCAGAGTAGCCGGCAAACGCGATTGCCAACTCTTGGAGAGTTAACTGTTCCCAATCTGCAGGATTTAGCTCTTCTAGCGTTCGAAGCAGAGATGTGTATGATCCGGCGACAAGTCCCTGTTCAAAGAAATTTTCATCCTCAGCGTAGGAGCGAGGAGTGCTAATTTGATCTACTAAACGCACTAGCTGTTCACCGGCCTCATCTTTAATTGGATCGGGGGTGAGTTTTTCAACTTTCTCACCCAAAGTGCGTTCTAGTTGTTTGATTTTTTCCACACTTCGCTCTTTATCAAAATTTTGGGCAATATTGATCTTATCCTCAGATGAGAACTGCTCCATAATGATGTTGCGCTTGATCGGTGTAAGGTTTTTCAGCAAAACTAGCTTCTCTTCTGCCTCTAAAGTAGAGATAAATTGGACTAGTTGTGGTCGGGGAAGATCGGCCAGCTGTTTAGCGAGATTAGAGTTCGTAGCAGTAAAATAGGCGAGGTAGTTCTGCTGAAAATAGGTGGTGACCTCTTCTGAACTTAAACTGGTACGATTATCCTGCCCGGAGACATACTGAAAGAGACCGTCTGGTAGGTTCTCTTGTAATTTTTGCCCTTTCTCATTACTAAGTGACTGGTTGAGTAGGGTCATGGTGGAGATTCCATACTCTGCCGATTCATAGGAGTCCATAACAAAAGTGCGAATAATATCTAGATCGATACTCTCCCAATACTCCTGATTGGCCGAGGTGGTACCTGCTCCTCCTGCATTACTACTATGCTCACTACCGGTCCCTTCTGTCGCCGCGGCCGCGTTCCCCCCCATGCCCATTGGCATCATGGCACCGCCCATACCCATTCCTTTATTCTCTCCAGATTCACCAATGATCTTTCCCATGCTGCCAAGAGAGCTGGCCAGTTTATTACCAAATGCTTGGACTGCAGACATCAAAATGGCCAAACCAATCAGAATGGCAATCGCCAATAGGGCACCCGCAAACTCGATTGATGAGAGTGCTCCGATCAGTCTTGATGGTGCAAATGAGAGATCATCAATCGTGATATTTTCATGTTGTAGGGGAGCGATGGTAATTTCATCCAGTTTGACCGGGTCTAAAGTTACCTTATCTAAAGTAATCGGGTCTAGCTTGACTGACTCTTTCGCCGCTGCAGGGAGATTGATAAAGGAGACAGAGTCACCACTGGTAGTATTTAATAGTAGGTTATTGGTCAGCGCCTGGCGAATAAGCGTTTTAATTTCTGGCTTTACTTTACCACTTAAACCAACTTTGATCTGGATATTTTTAACCTGCTCTACCAGATCAAACATCGAAGGTTGCTCACCTTGAAAGGAGTTGATATCTAATTGTGATAGTCCAAGAGGGAGTAGATATGCCTTATCACTCTTATCTTTCGCTTTCTTTGCATCTTTGCCTTCATCCTGCATGGTAATGCCGAGTTGAACACTGAAGGTACCTTGGGCGACAAATTGCGACAGCGTCTTCTTTACCTCTTCTCTTAGGTAGTTTCTTACTACCATCTGCTTGCTTCTCTCTCCCTCTGCCTTTGCTACCGCCGGAACGACTAGCGTTATTGCTAGCATGATTAGTAATAAAATATAGTTTGTCAGGTGCTTAATCATTGTTCCCACAGTCCATTAAAGGCCCCTCTTCATTTCCCATTACGGATTAATGGATATATCACTTGATTTAGATAGTTAACTGAGCAGAGGAGAGGCAAAGATTGCCGATTATTGCTCTATATCACCTGGCACTAACGGCTTAATGTAATAGAAAATTTACCCATTAGAGGTGAGAGAGGGGTCGGGGAGGTATTGACACGCCGCAAAAAACTGGTATCATAGCTAAGTTGTAGACATGGTATTAAAGCCTGATTTCCGTTGGTAGTGCGTCTGTTCCCCGGGTACGTTAGCTTTAGAAGACGGTGTAGGCATCTATTGTAGAACGACGTTCTAGTCCTTTCGAGGTACTTCATGAAATCCATTCTTATTTGTGACCGTTTTAGTCTGACGCTATTCTTGCGTCAATTTTTGTTCTTAGTATTAATAATTTCACTTACAGCTTGTGTTGAGGAGCAAGCTCCTGGTAATTCAGGTTCACAAGATGACTTACAAGTCGTTAGCCAAGCAGTTTCAACAAGTGATGCTCAGCCGATTGATTCTCTAATCTCACAGCCAACAGCGGTCAGTGCTCCCCAGGTAATTGAGAGCAATAGTCAAGATAGTGGTGGTGGATTTTTGGGTAACCTTCTCTCCCCGATAACCTCGTTGTTTGGAGGTGGTGGAGGTTTAGGAGGTATGCTCGGCGGCCTATTTGGTGGCGGCAATCCCTTAAGCGGCATCTTGGGTAATCTAACCGGCGGTGGTAGCGCTAGCAGCGGAGGCATCGGTGGAATTTTTGGCAACCTATTTGGTGGCAGCAATCCCTTAAGCGGCATCTTGGGTAATCTAACCGGCGGTGGCAGCGCTAATAGCGGAGGCATCGGTGGAATTTTTGGCAACCTATTTGGTGGCAGCAATCCCTTAAGCGGCATCATGGGTAATCTAACCGGCGGTGGCAGCGCTAGTAGCGGAGGCATCGGTGGAATTTTTGGCAACCTATTTGGTGGCAGTAATCCCTTAAGTGGCATCATGGGTAATCTGACCGGCGGTGGCAGCGCTAATAGCGGAGGCATCGGTGGAATTTTTGGCAATCTATTTGGTGGCAGTAACCCCTTAAGTGGTATCTTGGGTAATCTGACCGGCGGAGGCAGTGGAGGAATTGGTAGTATTTTTGGAAATCTATTTGGTGGCAATAGTAGTAATCCTTTAGGTGGCCTGCTGGGCAATGTTATGGGGGGAGTGAATAATAATTCAGCAACAACGATGCCTAATTTTGGGTCGCTTTTTCCTCAAGGAGATCTATTAGGATCACTTCTTGGTGGTGCGGCACCAGCAGGTAGTTTGATTACCTTTCCTGGCACGGATCAGGGTGAGGCACAGGTTGTAGATCAATATGCTCAGGAGGCTTTTCGTCCTCTTTCGGCGCAAGGGGAGAGTCAAATTCTTGTTGCCAGTGATCTTTTAGATGGTCAAGGTGACGGGCTGAACGCGACTGAGATCATTGCTCATCGTAATAGTCACGCTCTATTAGCAATCAGTGGAGGTTTTTCTGGTGATTTTGGTATGGTAACTGATGGTTCTGCTGCAATGGAGGTTTTGAGAATTTCCAATGTTGGAGCAGTTGATGCAAGCAGTATTCAACTAATACCAGATCAGAGTCAATATTCGATTATTAGTACTAGCTGTCAGAGCGCTCTGGCGGCAGGAGAGTTTTGTGAAATGTTAATTCGCTTAGATACCAATGGAGAGCATCAACTGCAAGGAGCGGTTGAGTTAGATTATAATAATGGAGTTGAGCTAGATACCTTTAGAGTGGAGTTAAAGGGAGTCAGCGAGGACTATATCGCTATTTAATATCTAAGTTAGCTTCATCTGCAGTAAGCACTCTCTTTTCGCTAGGATAGGAGATCCGGCGACAGGAGAGTGCCTTTCTGGTTGTTGCCAGTGGCCACTTTTTTTTCTAGCATATGCAGCATGCAAATCTTTGATCACTATATTTTTACTACAATTAAATTATCATGTTGGTTGCTGTTTCTTTTAACTAACAAGGTCGTGGCCACCACCGAAAGTGGGACAAACTATTTAAGAGATGTTCGTCCTATCTTTGAGCAACGTTGTGTTGCTTGTCACTCTTGTTACGACTCCCCTTGTACCCTAAAGCTAACATCCTATCAGGGGTTGTCTCGTGGTGGGAGCAATTACGATATTTATGGAAATCGTATTACTTCTATTCCCTACCTTCGCTTAGGACAGGATGCCAAAACGGTAGTCCAGTGGCGGGATTTAGGCTTTTGGTCGGTTGTTCCCGAGCAGAACTTCTCCGCCAAGAAAGTTGGTGCCGAGCAGACGCTTCTTTATCATTTGGTAAGTTTAGGTGCAAAAAAAAATATTAATGGGACGATAAAAAATCTGGAGCAACGTCCTCCAGAGAAGTGCTTAAAAAGTGTTGATGATTGGCGACAGACAGACCGCTATATCGCGGACCATCTCGGGATGCCTTTTGGTTTGCCCCCACTGACAGCATCACAACTAAACACCCTTAAAAACTGGGTAGAGAGTGGGGCCCTTGGCCCCAGCTTTGCAGAAAAACAAAAAGAGCACTACTCTCATGCCCCTAAAAGCGTTGATCGTTGGGAAGCTTTTTTTAATGGGCCGGAACGCAAACATCAATGGAGCGCCAAATATCTTTATGAGCACCTCTACCTGGCCCATTTTCACTTTCCACGAGAAATTGGTCGGGGAAAAGAGGAGTTCTATCGTCTGGTACGCTCTAAAACTCCGGCCCCCCATCGGGTGGAGGAGATTGTAACCAAACTGCCATTTGATCCCCCCCATGAGATTTTTTTCTACCGCTTTGTTAAAATTACCAGCACTCTGGTTCATAAAACTCATATTGTCTATTTGGCTTCTCCCCAGAAATTGCAGCAGTTAAAAAAACTATTCTGGGAGCGCCCTTGGCAACAGAAAAAGCTAGTGGCATTAAACTGGGATAGTCGCAATCCTTTTATCAATTTTCGTCCCATCCCTCCTCGGATTAGATATCAGTGGATGCTAAATAACGCCAAGCTACTTGTCGATCTCTTTACCCGGGGCCCAGTATGTAACGGAAGTATTGCGACCTATGCGGTTCGGGATTTTTTCTGGGTTTTTTTCGCCGATCCCAATGGCCCTTTGGCCATGACCGAACCATCCGTATTGGATCAATTAGCGCCCTTGTTGGATCTACCCACTCTTAATGAGGATCAACTTTTTCATCTACAGCAAAACCAGGTTGAAAATTATGAGGAGCGACATGCTAATTATTTGAAGTCGATGCATCAAGGGCGTGGAGTTGGTGTGAGTGATATCTGGCGGGGGGATCGATCATCTGTTTTGACGATTTTTCGACACGGAATGAGTGTCTCAGTGCACTCAGGAGCGATTGGAGTAGAGATGCCACACACCTACTGGTTACTCGACTATCCTATTTTTGAGCGTATCTACTATAGTCTAGTCGCAACCTTTAACGTCTTTGGTTCGATGGATCACAAGGTGGCCACTCGGATCTATATGGAGAATCTACGGCGTGAAGGGGAAGATAATTTTCTACTCTTTTTACCTCCGGCACTAAGAGTGGCCGGAAGAGGTGATTGGTATCAAAACACTAATTTATTAGGGATTAAACAGCAGGATGAACGCCCCTTCTACTTAAAGGGAGTCAACTCTCAACTTAAAATCAAAGCAGATAATGGGCCCTTAGCAGTCACTAAATTGGCCCAGAAAATGGTGCAGCAAACTGCGATTAAAAGTGATGGATATGTGGCTAAAATTCCTTTGGAGTTGCAGAAGATCAATCAGGTGGCGGGTAGTTTCAATCGTTTTTTTCGAGATGTAAGCGTGGTGCGTTTCAAAGGCAAAAATAAGCCGGATCGCTACTTTACCTTAATCTCCCATCGCTACCATAAAACGATGAATGTTCTGTTTTTAGAAGAACGTACTAGGGAGTCCTCTCTGGACAAGCTCTCAATCATCCCAGATCTACTGCTATCCTATCCGAATATCTTATTTGATCTGGATGAAAAAAACCTGAGTGAGTTTGTTGGGAGAGTACGAGGGATTTCCAACTGGTTAGAGTATGAGCGCTTAGAGCGTGACTTTGGAGTTCGAAAGAGTGATCCCTCCTTTTGGGAGCATTATGATCAGATGGGGGAGTACTTTTTGAAGCAGAATCCGATTGAGTATGGAGTGATCGATCTCAATCGTTATCAGCTACCACGGGGAGTTGAGACCAAGGTGGCCCAGTTGTGGCAGAAGGGGCGTGAGAACTCTTTGAAATTCTATCGTGACAAGAGTCGGCAAGCGAAGGAGTATCTAAAGAGACGTCAGAGTAAGGCCAAAAACTATTTAGATGTTCAACACGCTTCGGTGGAGAAGTTCTGGCAACAGAAAGTTAAACAGATAAATCTAATGACTAAAGAGATGGTTAAAAAAATTAAAAATGTTGAATAACCTTACAAGTTTTCACTGTTGGCCAGATCATTATTAGTGGCGCGATACTCTTTAATTAAAATATAGGTCAGGGGTAGTAGGTTTACCAGCAGGAGAGATCCCACTAGCAGGTCACCTAATGACCAGACCATTCGTACCGGTAGAAAGGGGCCGAGAAAGGTTACGGAAACGAAGATATAACCAAAGGTTCGTTTGTATTTACCACTTAAAAAATTGTAGCACTTGGAAGTATATAGATACCATCCAATGATGGTGGTAAAGGCGAAAATTACCAAGCTGACAGTTACTACTAGATAACCAAAAATACCTAAACTCTGATAAAAAGTGTGGGTTGTTAGATAGGCGCCGGTCAACTTTGGCCAATAGTCACCAGAGATAACCACTAGACCAGTGATGGTACAGACTAGCAGTGTATCTGCAACAGGAGTCATTGCCGCCATAAAGGCACCTTGAGCTGGGTGGGCCTTGTTGGCCCCCTGAAGAAAGGGAGCGACCCCAATCCCTGAAGCGTGGGAGAAAACTCCACGAGCAGTACCAAATTGAAGTGCTTGCAGAACAGTATAGCCAGCAGCACCGCCGATCGCCGCATGGGGGGTAAATGCGTACTTAAAAACTTTCAGTAGCGCAGTCATGGTCTCAGCGGGATGAGAGATTAAAATTAGTGCCCCGGTTATTGAGTAGATGATGACCATCCACGGTGCCAGAGCGGAGGTAACGTTGACAATTACTCGTAAGCCACCGATTACCACTAGACCAACTGCAAAGGCCAAAATGGCAGCAATCATGATCGAGGGGAGTCCTAGCTCGCTATGGAGAGCGTGGGCGACGGAGTTGGCCTGTATCAGGTTGGCCGCTACCATCCCTTTAAAAATAATGGTCCCTGCCATTAGGGGGGCGATAAACTTAAAAACACCAGTACAGTGTTTTTGCAGGTAGTTCATCGGAGTGCCAAATGTTGATGCACTGGGATCATCGGGATTATTCTTAATCGCCATATATGTGGTAATCATTCTAAAACTCATTCCTAAAAGAGCAGAGACCCACATCCAAAATAGGGCACCTGGCCCTCCTAAGTGAATGGCGGTTCCCACTCCGGCCAGGTTGCCCACTCCGACAGTGGTGGCCAAGGAGGATAGAAATCCCTTGCGGTGAGAGATAGTATGCTCTCCATCCCCCTCTCTTTCATGCAACAGTTTTTTAAAGAAGGGGAGGGTGTGTTTAAAGACAACTCCCTTGGTCAACCAGAGAAAGAGTAGCCCTAGCTCAACATAGAGCAGACAGAGAAAAGGATTCCACATATAGGAGGCTAAGTTATTTAATAACATTGGCGCCTAACTATCAGAGTTTTAGTCATAATGTAAAGATATCCTAGTTAAACAGCTCTTTTTTTCCGATTAAAAATGAGCACAATTATTACTACTAGTGCTACCCCAAAAATCAGGTAATTCCCTTGTCGAATATATCCCACCACCTCTTTGCCAAAGGTGAAGTAGAGGTAGAAAAAGGTAATAGATGAGATGGTACAGGCCAAAAGATCGGATAGTGAGAATTTTAAAAAGTTCATCCGGCTTATTCCTGCAGTCAGAAATAGAGCGTTACGCACTCCAAATGGGATAAAACGTCCTAGAATCAGGGTAATAGCTCCATATTTTTGATAGTAGTTGCCAATAGTCTCAATTCGCTGGGGAGTTGCCATAGTCGCAAAAAAACGGAATGTCAGTAGTTTGCGGCCGACAGTCCGGCCCAACCAGTAGCAGATCAGGTCACTAAAATATGCTCCAACAAAGACGCCAATAAAGAGCTGGGGGGCCAGATCTTCATGCTCTCGCGCCAAAATAGCGGAGATAAAGAGCATTAGATCTTCCGATACCGGGAGATTAAATCCGGCCAACAGTAGGGCCCCACAGATTATGTAGGGTGCCAGGTGAACATTCTCGGTGGCATAGTGGATCAGCTCTTCCATAATTTCATGGTCTCAAAAAGTGGCAGTTTGGTGGAGGGATCATATTACTCAAGTTATCAAAATAAAAGTAAAAAAGTGGGTTTCTTAGGTTGTTGCCACTGCAAAAGTGTTAAAGGAATGTGTATGGGATGACGAAGGGTTACGCAGATATTAACTTAGCGATGGAACATTAATTATTAGTCGATCAACTTTAGTTTTGGGAGTAAATTTATGAGCAACGGACCACAAGGGTATATCCCCAATCCAATTGTTATTGAGCAGACAGCAAAAGGGGAGCGGCAGTACGACATCTACTCACGGCTTCTGATTGATCGGATTGTCTTTTTAGGTACTCAGGTTAATGATGTGGTGGCGAATCTATTGATTGCTCAGATGCTATTTTTGGAGCAGGATGACCCAGAATCACCAATTCACCTATATATTAATAGTCCGGGGGGATCGGTATATGCCGGATTAGGGATCTACGACATCATGCAGCACATTAGCTGCCCAGTTCATACTTACTGTGTTGGCTTGGCCGCTTCGATGGGATCACTGCTCCTGACTGCTGGCAGCACTGGTTTTCGGCACTCTTTACCCCATAGCCGTATTATGATCCATCAACCACTGGGAGGGGCCCAAGGACAGTGTTCTGACATCCAAATTCAAGCAAATGAAATTCAGGATTTAAAGAATCAGTTGAATAAAATCTATGTAGATCACACTGGAATGAAACTGAGTGATATCGAGGATGCTACTGATCGGGATAACTATCTCTCTCCGGCCAAGGCCAAAGAGATGGGACTAATCGATGCAATTATTGAGCGTAATGTTGAGAAGAGTAAATAAAGTGGGCCCCCGCTTATGGTAGTAGGCAATCGAGGTTCCGCTATGTTATAAGAGTTGTTTCCCTTCATCCTAAAGGAAGAGTTTGGGATGAAGAGGAACATGATTAGGAAGAGGTGAAAGATTATGGCCAAGGGTAAGTATAACAGTGCACTTAATTGCAATTTTTGTGGCAAGTCACAAAAAGAGGTCAAGAAGCTAATTGCCGGACCTGGCTGTTACATCTGTGATGAGTGTATTGAACTCTGTAATGATATTATCTATGAGGACTCGGCAAAAGGGAGCGTTAGTAAAACGGGGCTTGATAAGGTTCCTAAACCCCATGAGATTAAAGAGCACTTAGATGAGTATGTTATTGGACAGAGTCGGGCCAAAAAAATTATCTCGGTAGCAGTTCACAACCATTACAAGCGAATCGCTCATGGCATCAATACTCCCAAGGGGCGTGATGGTGTTAAAATGGATGATGTAGAGTTGGCAAAATCCAATATTCTATTGGCCGGTCCAACGGGTAGTGGTAAGACATTGATTGCTCAATCATTGGCAAAATTTCTAAACGTTCCATTCGCAATTACAGATGCAACTTCATTGACTGAAGCGGGATATGTAGGTGAAGACGTTGAAAATATTATTTTAAATCTACTACAAAATTGTGATTACGATATTGAGCGAGCCGAAAGAGGGATTGTCTACATAGATGAGATCGATAAAATTGCTCGTAAGTCGGAGAACCCGTCGATTACACGTGATGTATCAGGGGAAGGGGTGCAGCAGGCACTGTTGAAACTGATTGAAGGAACGGTAGCGTCTGTCCCTCCTAAAGGGGGAAGGAAACATCCTCAACAGGAATTTTTGCAGGTTAATACCAAAAATATTCTTTTTATTGTCGCCGGCGCTTTTGTTGGTCTGGAAAAAATTATCGAGCGTCGTCTAACTAAGCGACCGATGGGGCTAGTTTCCCAAAGCAGTGAGGAGCAGGCACAATCTGTAGTGGAGAAGTTAGGTGGAATTGAGTCGGAAGATCTTTCACAGTTTGGACTAATCCCAGAGTTCATTGGTCGGCTGCCGGTAAATGCACTTTTAGAGGAGCTGGATCAAGACGCCCTACTACAAATTTTAAGTAGGCCTAAGAACGCCATTACCAAGCAGTATTGTAAGTTGTTTGAGTTTGATGGAATTAAGTTGGAGTTCGAAGAGGATGCGCTACTGGAAGTGGCCAAGATTGCCATGAGTAAGAAGACCGGTGCAAGAGGGTTAAGAGCGATTCTAGAGCAGACGATGCTAGACGTTATGTATGACATTCCATCCAATAGTAAGGTCTGCAAGGTAGTGATTACTAAAAAGGCAATTACTGGTGAAGATGCGCCCAAGCTGATTGAAGGCGAGAGAACGATTGAGAGTGGGGTCGCTTCTTCTGGGGCCACTACTTTAGTGGGCAGCAAGGAGCCAGAAGCCAAAAATGCCTCCTAAAAAATTGCAACTTTCTTAATTTTTCTTACAGACAATCAGCTAAAAAGGCTAATGTTGACCTAACTGCTTGATATTAAAGCAGGGACTCAAATAAAAAAGGTCTAGGAAAAGTTATCCTACTCTTTTTTCTTAACTTGAAACTCATTTTTCTGATTTAATTGTATTAGGTGGTTATTGTAAAGCCAGTTTGACATAGGAGTTGTCGAACATGGTGAAGTTACAAAAGCAGTAACCGGTTGAAGATCCGAAAGTGTAGTACAGGAGGTGCTATGTCGGTAGTCAGTACCACATCACAAAAAAAATATCCCCTTCTTCCCCTAAGAGATGTGATTATCTTTCCCCATATGGTGGTTCCACTATTTGTTGGGCGAGAGAAATCGATCAAGGCGCTTGAAGAAGCCTCTAAGCAGGATAACGAACTCTTTCTGGTTACCCAGAAGGATGCAAGTATTCTAAATCCGACTGAGGATGATCTTTTTACCACTGGGACTGTGGTAAATATTATTCAGATGTTGCGTCTGCCAGATAATACCGTCAAGGTTTTGATCGAAGGTAAGCATCGGGCGACTTTCACGGAATTTAGCTCTTCGGCAGATGGTTACTGGGCAGAAGTCACTCCCTGTGTCGCTCCAGAGTTGGATGAGGTAAAAGGGGAGGCGCTGGTTCGCAGTGTTAAAGGGGTGTTTGAGCAGTATGTCAAGCTGAACAAACGCATCCCTCCAGAGCTGTTGATGAGTATTTCGGCGATTGATGATCTCTCCCGATTAGGGGATATCATTGTTGCTCATCTAACGATGAAGATTCCAGAGAAGCAGAAGGTGCTGGAGTCGGTTGATCCGTTGAAGCGTCTGGAGATGTTGCTAGAGAAGATGCAGGGTGAGATTGAGATTATTAACGTTGAAAAGAGTATTCGCTCTCGGGTTAAATCCCAGATGGAGAAGTCTCAAAAAGAGTACTACCTGAATGAACAGATGAATGCCATTCAAAAGGAGCTAGGGGATAAGGATGACTCCGGCAATGATATTGTCGAGATGGAAGAGACCTTGGCCGGAATGAAAATGCCTGAAGAGGCGGTGACCAAAGTTAAAAAAGAGATTAAAAAGCTTAAGTCCATGAGCCCCATGTCAGCAGAAGCGGCTGTGGTTCGTAACTATATTGACTGGATGCTTTCGTTGTCATGGCAAGACTACTCTGATGAGGATAGTAGTATCTCTCATGCACGAGAGGTGTTGGAAGCAGATCACTACGGGTTAAAGGATGTTAAGGAGCGGATCGTTGAGTATTTGGCCGTTCGGATCTTAATTGGTGATAGCTCAGAGGGGAAGGGAACGATTCTCTGTTTAGCGGGGCCTCCTGGAGTTGGTAAAACTTCTATTGCCAAATCTCTGGCCGATGCGATGAAGAGAAAATTTGTTCGTATCTCCTTAGGTGGTGTGCGGGATGAGGCTGAGATTAGAGGCCATCGTCGTACCTACGTTGGGGCGATGCCTGGAAAGATTATTCAAGCGATAAAAAAATCTAAAATCGGAAATCCGGTAATTCTATTGGATGAAATTGATAAGATGAGTAGTGACTTTCGGGGAGATCCCGCTAGTGCTCTACTCGAGGTGCTGGATCCAGAGCAGAACAAGAACTTTACTGACCACTACATTGAGGTGGAGTACGACCTCTCCAAGGTAATGTTTATTATGACTGCCAATGATATTGGCGGTATTCCTGGGCCATTGCGTGACCGGATGGAGATTATCACTGTTCCTGGTTACACCCCTGATGAGAAGTTGCAGATTGGTAAACGCTATCTGTTGCAAAAAGCAATCAAGGGCAATGGGATGACCAACTATGAGGTTCTCCTTTCAGACCCCATGATGTTGAAAATTATCGCTTCCTACACTCGTGAATCGGGAGTGCGGGAGTTAGAGAGATTACTTAATACTGTTGTACGTAAAATTGCGACCAAGGTAGTCTCCGAGGAGATTAAAGAGGGGAAGCAGTTTAAGGTCGGCAGTAAGCAGCTAAAGAAATATCTCGGGCCAGCGAAGTTTGACCATACCTCGATTGAGGTAGAGCCTCAGGTGGGGCTGGTGAATGGTTTGGCCTGGACTCCCGTTGGGGGAGAGTTGTTACACATTGAGGTAGTGACCACGACTGGTACTGGTAAATTTCAAGTTACTGGTAAGTTGGGAGAGGTAATGCAGGAGTCGGCCAAGGCAGCGTTAAGCTATGTACGGTCGATCAGTGAGCGACTAGGTGTAGATGCAGCTTGGTATGAGAAGAATGATATCCACATTCATATTCCTGAAGGTGCTACCCCGAAAGATGGCCCATCGGCGGGTGTTACCCTGGCAACAGCTTTGACCTCCGCTATTAGTGGAATCAAGGTGTGGCAGAATGTAGCGATGACCGGCGAGATTACAGTTCGCGGCCGAGTACTACCGATTGGCGGTCTCAAGGAGAAGCTGCTGGCCGCCAAACAGGCAGGTATTAAGCGGGTGTTAATTCCACAAAAGAATATGAAGGATCTAGAAGAGGTTCCAGTTCAGATCAAGAATGGATTAGAGGTGCTTCCTTGCAGTGAGGCGGAAGAGGTCTTACGCTCAGCATTGGCACTAGATAATCCGGCTGAATTTATGCGGGTTATTGGGCTAAGCGTAGTGGAAGATAGTGGCGAAGCTCCAATTGAGGTCGCAAACTAGCACCCTTCAAAGCCTTGGGTATTTTTAATTGACACTCCCATAGGGCCTAGATTAAATTAATTGCTAATATTATGTCTTTTGGGGCGTATAGCTCAGCTGGGAGAGCGCTACCCTTACAAGGTAGATGTCGGCGGTTCGATCCCGTCTACGCCCACCATTTTTTTCGCACCCTAAAAGGTAACCGGTACCTTTTGGCGAGACACTGCGTTAAAAAGATATTTTGTTACTCCTTATTCGATTAATATTTCGAGGATTATATTTAAATTCACACTTTCTAAGTCCTAAACTGATAAGATCAACCTCATCTTTTGATACCTTGTAACGTTGTAAATTTTCAAGCAGACGCCCAGGATGTTGATCAAGTCCATCTTCACTACTGTAAGGCAAGGGAGAGATAGGAATCATTAGTCGATCTTGTCCCAATAAACCGTGCAAAGTTGAATAGGGATAGCTTTCGATAGATTTGCATGAGTTGGCCCGACGTGGATTTTCGTAGATATAACTTACAACATTGAAAAGGTAGGCTTCATCTTTGATAATTGACCACTTGTATCTTCCTCCATAGACACGATTAATACGCCCTGAAAGATAGTTTATCTCTTTTGCAGAGTTACTCATGAAAAATCTCATCGCAAAGTCTAGGTTGCTCTTGGGAGTAGAAACTAGCAGGTGAAAGTGATTACTCATTAGTACAAAAGCATGAATTTCAATCTCATACATCCAGGATGTGAGAGTGAGAAGGTCATTTAATAATGGCCACAGTTTATCTATCACTATTGGAAACCACTCCTTATTATTTGCGCGAGCAGTGATGTGATAGGGGTATTGATCAGTACGAATAAGATTTTGTTTGCCCATATCGACTATATGACAGCAAATTGAATGCCAGATTAAACTTAATATCTGTAAGGAATCACTCGAGTTTATCTGAGTAATGAAAAAAAATAACACATAGCTTCGCAAAAAGGTACCGGTTACCTTTTGGGGGCTACTTTACTTAATTCGGTGGCCTTCTAGCTCATTACTTAGAATCCAGCCGACAATTGTTCCATATTCGATGGTGTGATCAGTATAGTTCTCATGGGAGAAGGCACTGGAGCCCTCTAAATGTCCTTGCTGTTCCTGCTGTTCTAAAATGGTTTGGGCACGCTCCTTCCATACTTGCATATTTTCAGGACGTAGATCTACCCAACCTTGACGGGCCCAGCTATCAATTTGAGCACTGTTATTAATCTTAATAGTGGCGTGTACTTTGGATTCAGGGATCTGAATCTTGGGCCCTCTTAAGATAGTTTTACCATCAGAGAGTAAAATGGGAAGGCCCAAAGAGGTGACCATCTCGCTGAGACCACCCTGATCGAGCAGAGTTTCCAATTGTTGTGACATTTGGGTCGCACTATTTTCACTACTGGCCAGTTGATCAATGGTTTGAAAGACCGTGCCGAGTAGATAGGCTTCGTAGAGTAGCTTGGAGAGTTGGGGGGGGCCTAAAATTCCGATCGCCACACTGGGGCACTCCTGCTTCTTTTCCAACTCAATCATCTCGGTACGAGCATAGTTTCGGATATATCCACCACGGTAGCTGGGGTCCATTACCGATCCATCAATTGCCGCGATCACATCTTTTCCGGTATTGTCACCGGACAGTTCACAAAGAACATTGCGAGCGATCTCTTCCGGTGTGACAAACTCCATTGAATCCAGATAGGTTATCGCCTCAAACTCACCCCGGGAGAAAAAGCCATTTTCACCGGTGTCAATTCCCACTAAATTTAGAGGGCCACTATCTTGATAGCTATCACTATTCACTCTTAGGGTCAGTGAGTCGGTCAGCTGCTCTCTTTTGCTCTCCCAGCGCATCACCTTACCGCCAAATTTATTAATGGGGCGATAGTCCACCTTACGATAACCAATCATCGCTCCGGGCTTAATCTCCTTAATAATTGGGCCCGGTGAGCGGGCCAGTAAGAAGAGTAGGCCGGTATGGGCAAAACCAACGGAAGACTTGGCCATCAGAGTAAAACTGGGCTTATCCTCTCCGTGGGTAAAGGGGATATTAACTCCCATCCCACCAGTTCCGGTAGTTCCTACTTTCAGATAGACCGAGCTACCAGCATCAATCAGTGCCCGATGCAGTAAGATTACATGGCGTACCAGTTGGGGTACTGACTGAGATATTAGGAGAAGATCCAGCATTTTTAGGTTGGTTAGTTCGGGAAAGCTCTCTAACGGTGATTGGCTTAAGTTTAATACTTCTTGGGCAAAGTTAATCACCTGATCAGTCGCCTCCTGGTCACCCGCTTGCGCCTTTTTTATACTCTCTTCCATTTGTGGGTTGTTTAGCAAGCCACCTAGATAGTCACGAAACTCCTTGACTACCATTGAGGAGCTTTTGACATCCTGGTAGCTAATGGCGGTAGCGGTATTGACACAATCGATTACTGCGTTAGGGCGATATTTCCTAATGATTTTGCCCATCAAGTTTTGTTGATCGATCGATTCTGGATCATCGCTTAGATTATCAAAGACATCGTGATAGATGGCATCTAGTGCGGTGGCATTGCTATTAATCTGTTGACGACTACTTTTAGAAAAGTTCTCTCGGACAAAGAGATTGCCACTCTCGGCATGAATATTGGCAATGGTTGGAAACTCTTTTTGTAGTGAGCTTGCCGCCTCTTTGGCCTCATGTTCAAAAAGTGCGCAAAGGACAATCGTACTTGGCCGATAGTGTTTTGCAATTTGACGGGCGATTTGACGGCCGACTAATCCTCCACCACCAAAGATAACAACGGAATCAATCTTTTTAGGTACAATCACTTTTAACCTCGCAAGCATCAGGTTTGGAGTTAACGGCCGAAAAAAACACTTAATAAGATGGCCCGATCAAGCTTAATCTGTCAAATGAGGTCGCCGGCTACTTAAAGCCGATCTGGCGCAAAGCTTCGTAGGCAACGGCGGTGACCGCGTTGCTAAGGTTGATCGAGCGCACCTTGTCACTAAACATGGGAAGCTTAAAGGTCTGCTTTTCATAATCTTTCAGTAGAGAGTCAGGAAGCCCTCTGGTTTCGGGGCCAAAAATCAGATAGCAATCGGTAGTGTAGTTGGCCTGATAGTGATACTGCTTACCATTTTTACTAAAAAGGATCAGCTGTTCCAAGGGGGCCTGGCTGATAGTTAGAAAGTGCTCCCAGCTATCATACTCACTGAGTTTTACATGCTTCCAGTAGTCTAGGCCCGCTCGACGAACTGCTTTTTCTCTTAGATCAAATCCCAGAGGGTGGATTAGATGGAGGGTGGCATCCAGTGCTAGGCAGGTACGACCAATGGTACCGGTATTACCTGGAATCTCCGGTTCGAAGATAACGATATTAAAGCGTGACTGGCCCTTAGACATTATCCAAATAGTCAACCAAGGTACGTACCATCAGCCCGGAGCTACCCTTTTTGGGGCAGTAGGGGAGATGTCCTTGAGAGTCTCCAATACCAGCAATATCTAGGTGGGCCCAGGGGATATCGTTTCCAACGAATTGTTGTAGGAAGGCGGCCGCCTTGCCGGAACCTCCAAAGCGAGAGTTCCCCATATTTTTTAGATCAGCAATGTTAGATTTGATCTCATCACAGAACTCATCAATCACTGGTAGTTGCCAGAGATACTCACTGACACTATTGGCACTGCTTAAGAGTTGCTTGTTTAGTTTGTCATTATTACCAAAGAGGCCACACACCTCGCCACCCAAGGCGACTAGAATAGCACCGGTCAAAGTAGCAGCATCGATGATAGAGTCTGGCCTTAGATCAGATGCATAGTCTAGCAGGTCGGCCAAAACTAAGCGTCCCTCAGCATCAGTATTTAAGATCTCCACCGTCTTGCCATTGCGAGATTTAATAATGGAGTCGGGAAGAGTCGCCTGGTTGGAGATCACGTTATCTGTCATGCCCAGAATACAGCTAACTTTGGCGTTGACTCCCAGCTGGACTGCCGCGCGAAAGGCTCCATAGACAGTGGCGGCACCGGCCATATCAAACTTCATATTCATCATTGAGGCGGAAGGCTTGAGGCTGTAACCACCGGCATCAAAGGTTAGTCCCTTGCCAACCAGAACAATGTGCTTGGTATTTTTAGTAACCTTTTTTGGTGTATAGCTTAGATGAACCAGACGTGGTTCATGGCTTGAGCCAGCATTAACTGCTAGAAAGAGCCCCATCTTCTCTTTTATGACCCCTTTTTTGTCCAAAATTTTAACCTTCACTCCCTTTTTTAAGCTCTTAATATCCTCATCCACCTTTTTAGCAAAGGTAACAGAGTTTAAGACATTGGGAACTTCGTTCACCAAATCTCGTGTCATGCTGATTGCAGCGACAATCATCTGAGTCCGCTCTAAGGTATTGGCCATACTGTTGATGTTGGCCTTAGTTATTTTTGGATTAAAGGAGTCAATATAGATGGTGGTAAGTAGTGGTGGTTTTGCCTTTGCCTTGTACTTATTAAAGCGATAGGCTGCCATTCCAATCCCCTCCAACAGCATTGCGAGAGAGTCATCACGCCTATTTTTAATAACAAAGGAGTCAAAATCAATCGAGAGCTTTTCTGCTTGTGAGGAGAGAGCATTATATAGTTTCGCCCCCTCTTTTCGTAGCATCTCAAAGGTGCACTTTCCACGCAATCCCATCCCGATAGCAATAATATGGCGGCCACGACTATCCGTCATGCTTAGGCTCTGCCCCATCTCGCCGGTAAATTGCTGATGGGTGGCAACTCCCTTAAAGAGTGTTTGAATCTCCTTTGGCCAGTGAGATATTACTGGACTAAAAACCTGTTTTTTCTTCTTGCCCTTTCCACTCTCCTGCTGGTTGGTCCAGCCGGCCAAGATAATTGCTTGCTGGCTTGAGTAGTCTGAGTGTTTAAACTTCAGTAGATATTTCATTTAAAGTGAGCTCCTTTTACATACCCTTAAAACAAGGAAATTATGTCCAACTTGTCAGTTGTGGTTTTAAAAAACGCTGCGTACAATAGCACAGGTGGTCACTTATGTCTAAATTTTGGTTAGATTGCCGAACGGGGATTGCACAATATGTTTAAAATTACCCAACGATATCTTGCCACCGGCTTTATCCCACCCTTTGTTGCCAGTGTCCTATTCTTTGTCTCTTTTCTTCTGACCTTTCAGCTTTTTAAGATTATTCGCATTGTAATTGGACGGGGAGTTGAGTTTATTACGGTATTAGAGCTAATTGGCCATATCGCCATCTCTTTTCTCCCTTTTGCTATTCCGGTCTCTGGCCTGTTTGCGGCATCATATATCATGAGCCGTTTAAGTGAGGACTCGGAGATTATCGCTATGCGCTCTTTTGGGATTGCTAAATGGCGTCTCTATCTCCCATTTTTACTGCTAAGCCTCTTGATTGGAGTGACTATCTATGCTCTCAATCAGAGGATAATCCCTTACTCCAAGCGTGAGTTTAAAAATAGTGTGATCAGGCTATCATCCAAGGGGTTAGTCGCCAATATTCATCCGGGTAAATTTTTTACCGATATACCGGGGATAACTCTTTTTGCGACTAAAAGTACTGGCATTGGTAAGCAGATGAAAGATGTTTTTATCACTGTTAATCAAGGTGGAGCTACTAAAAAGACCATTTTGGCCAGACAGGGGCGGTTGATAAAAAAAGAGGGGAGTAAGAGTACCCAAGGTTCGATTAGTCTATATTTGCAAGATGGTAATATTGTGGAGCAACAGGGAGATGAGCTGAATATTACTAAGATTCTATTCCAAGAGTATGAGTTTCCGATCAGTAGTAGTAATTATCAGACAACATCGATCACTAAGGATAGTATGCGGGCCAGTGATCAGCTGCTAAGAATTATCCAGCAGGATGATAGTAAAGATGGAAAAGGGGCAGTCAAGACTAGATTGGAGTATTGGTCGAGAGTTAACACCCCATTTCTTACCATTATATTTATCTGGTTAGGCTTCTCCCTTGGGATCAAGAGAGGGCGGGGGAGAGGTCGTAGTACCGGGCCGATCACCTTCTCTTTATTGGTGCTTTACTACTTATTCTTCTTTCTGTTTATTAGTATGGCCCGCAAGGGGACAATGCCGGCCACCTACGCAATATTCACACCAACTTTGTTGTTATCATTTGCCGCAGGATGGTTCTATCATAAGTTGGACTGGCCTTCTTAATTAAGGCAATGGGATATTTTACTCTTGTTGGAGATGTTCGGAGGTGGAGACACTCCCGGCGCGTTTATCAAAAATAAAAAGCGGGATCCGAAAATTATTTGCGCTGGCCACAGGAAAGACCACATTTTTAACACTAGAGCGAGAGTTAAATGAGAGAAGGTGGCGTTGATAGTAGATCTTGGCCCCATTGACGTTGCCTAGTAGTAGGCGGATCTCCTGGCCAGTGATGAGTAAGTTTCCCCCCATCTTAATTAGTACCTTTTTTATCTCTTGGTCATCCCTTTTGTAGGTTAGCCAAAGATCACTCTGCTCGGCAATCAGGTAGATGGTCTCTCGTTCATCAGAGAAGGAGCTACGAATTTTCTTAGGTAGTTTCTCAAAATCATTTTTGGGATGGAAGGTGTACATAGGGAGTTTGATTGGGCGTAGAGTGATTTCTGGCTTCTTCTCCTGCTCCTGCTCCCGTTCCTGTTCCTGTTTCTGTTCCTGTTTCCGCTCTTCCTTCACCACACTCTGTATGGCCATCTTCTTAGTTTGGGTAATTTTTATGGAGTCTACGATCGAGGGGGTACTTTTTAAAGGCGTTTGGGCCGAAAGCACTTCACTTTTGACTTTGATGTGGGAGTCCACTTTTTGTCTAGTCGTTTGGAACTTGTTATATCCCAAGACCGCTATAGCAACAATAACGACCAGAGATAGAAAAATAAGGTTCTCCTTTTTATGATCCAGTAGGAGAAAACTGATAGATTTGCCCGGGGCCTTGCCTCTCACATCGTCTAATGGGGTAGGCTCTATGTTGGTAGTGATACCGTAGAGCTGGTTTAGGTATTGGACTCCCAGATCTGGATCTATATCCAGCATTTTACAATAGGTGCGGACAAAGCCACGCACATATGTCTTGCCGGGAAGGTTGTGCACATCATTTTTTTCTAGTTGCTCTAGGATGGTATGGTTAATTTTAGTCTGGAGGGAGATATGTTGAAGCTTTATTCTCTTCTTTTCTCTATTACCCCGTAGGTAGTCACCCAAGTTCTCTTCAGCTGTCTTGCTGGAGGAGGGAGTTATATCAAGGTCAGACTCATCATTCATTGTTGCGAACACTACATGCTAGAGTGATTGGGGTCTACATTTGTTTCCATTAACAAGTTACGTTTTGTAGTAATTGCCATTTGACGCACGATCTCATCATCAAAATTTTCAATAATCTCATCTAACTTAAGTCGAGCGGGAAGATACTTCTTCATTTTGATCAGAGTTAGCGCTTGCTGGTAGTGGGGAGCTGCATTATCGTAACAGGTTCCCATGGTAGCCTGTTTGAAGTACTTGTAAGCTTGTTGATATTGGAACCTTTGGTTGGCCAGCCGCCCTAAAATGTAGCTGGGAGCACAGTAGTCACTCTTCTCCTTGAGTGCTTGCTTCAAGCTCATGATCGCTTTTGCCCGCTCTTTTTGTTTCAGATAGATTAAGCCTAAGTTGTAATGTATTCGGTATTGATGTTTATAGATTAGGTCCTGTTGGATGATCAGATACTGCTTGCGGGCCAGCTTATATTTTTTCAGGTGAAAATAGAGGGAAGCTAGATTATTGCGTGCGTCGGAGTTAGTCTGATCTAGATTAATTGCAAGTAGAAAATGTTTTAATGCCAGTCTGTTTTGATGTTTAAAAAAATAAGCCATCCCAATATTATTTTGTATTTTGGTGTCATTGGGTTCGAGGGCCTCCGCCTTAAGTAATAGGTCAAGGGCCGAGGTATAGTCTTTGTTTAGTAGTTTGTGCGTTCCATGTTGATAGAAAATAGCTACCTTTTTTTCGATACTACTCTTCTCTTTCTTGCTTGTTAGCAAGCCACACCCTCCGTTGATTAGGAGAAGAAGTGAGATTAGATATGTGCGAACATCAGTACAAAGGTGCATATTCTTATTAATTTTAGTAAGATTTATATGATAAAGTCAAATAGCATTAAAAATAGTTGGATTTACGGTTTTGTTATCTTGAAGGAGTAGATTTTAGTTTATGGGGGGCATTTGGAGTAAAATTCCATTTATGGCAGAGCTGCTGATTAATGGCAGCTTTATTACCCTCTACTCTTTGAGCGTTATGGGACATCTGCCCCCAGAGCTAGTTGGAGTCTCTGTCGAGTGGATTTTAGAGATAGGCAGCCTAATCGTTCCGATTGTCCTCTTTATTAGTGTCATCAGCAACTACATTCGCAGTGATGGGTTTTACCACTTTTTACGTAAATATGTTTTCTCCCTGATCGTATTTATCCCATTAGTCATCACTTGGGGAGATGTTGAGTTTGCTCTCTGGCTATCCTCTGCTCATCTAATCTACTCAATCCTGGTCCTCTATGATGTTGACCGAGAGACGGAGATGGATTTGGAGAGCGTAACCACTCTTACCATCTCTCAAAAAAAATATCGTAATCTACTGCAATATATCTCTTTGCGACCGGCCCAAATTGTCCTTTTATCATTTATTGGGCTGATTCTATTTGGCACTTTTCTATTAATGCTCCCATTTTCATCAGTTACCAGTAAGTCGATCGGTTTAGTTGATAGTATTTTTACCGCCACTTCGGCCACATGCGTCACGGGGTTGAACACACTATCTTTACAGGATAATTTCTCCCTGTTTGGCCAGTTGGTTATTTTGGCGTTGATTCAGATTGGGGGTCTGGGGATTATGACTCTCTCCTCTTCAATGACCATTCTTTTAGGGCGCTCGATGGGAATGCGAGATCGGATTATTATGCAGGATCTGCTGGATGTCTCTAGTATGGAGGGGTTGATCTCACTGATCTTGGATATTATTAAGTACACATTTCTGATTGAGCTTTGGGGAGCAATTATCCTAACTGTCGCCTTCACTTTTGAGGGCTACGAGTTTGGGGATGCTCTTTATTACGGATTTTTTCACAGTATCTCCGCATTCTGCAATGCTGGTTTTTCTCTTTTTAACACCTCTCTTGAGAGTTACGCGACCAATCCAATGATTCATGGAACGGTGGCAGTTCTGGTTACACTGGGAGGGTTAGGATTTATCGTATTGCGGGAGATGAAAGAGGTAATTGTCTCCCGACGCAGCCTAGTCAGAATTGGGTTACATACCAAGATTGTATTGATCACTTCATTTGCTCTAATTGTTCTCGGAGCACTTTTTATCTTCTTTGGAGAGTTTTTAAATGCTTTAGATGGTTATACCTTGTGGGAGAAAGTCCAGATCTCCCTCTTTCAGTCGATAACTTTAAGGACTGCTGGTTTTAATACTATCCCCATCCCCGGACTCCATACCTATACTATCTATGTCATGGCCCTCTTTATGTTTATTGGGGCCTCTCCTGGCTCTACCGGTGGAGGAATCAAGACCACCACGCTGGCAATTCTCTTCTACTCGATCAAATCCACTCTTAAGGGGCGACAGGAGATTACTATTTTTGACCGTGCGATCAGCTCGGGTATTGTCGTTCGGGCGACGGCACTAACATTTATCTCCATATTAATCACCAGCTTTTTTATACTGGTAATGATCCGTTTGGAGGGGAACCAATCATTTTTGACCATCTTTTTCGAAGTAATCAGCGCTTCTGGTACTGTTGGTCTCTCTTTAGGAATTACCCCCTATCTTACCCTCGCCGGTAAGTTGGCAATCTCTCTAGTGATGTTTATTGGAAGAATTGGACCGCTAACTTTGGTCTTGGCATTAGGGCAGCGAATTCGCAGTGGTGGTAAGATTGAGTATCCTGATGGCAGGATTATGATAGGATAGAGGTAGATGTCCATATTTAGGAATTTGGAGCGAGTATGATTGTTGCAGTTATCGGGCTGGGAACCTTTGGAGGAAAAACCGCCGTTCGACTCTTTGAGAAGGGGGTGGAGGTCATTGCCATCGATAAAGACCAGAAGCTGGTTGAAAAACTCAAAGATCGGGTTACTCACGCGGTCAGCCTAGATGTCACCGATGAGAGTTCCCTGCGCTCAGTGAATATTGCCGATGTGGATGTAGCGGTAATTGCGATTGGTGACCATATTGAGATGAGCATCATGGCGGTTGCCATGCTTAGAAAGCTAGGGGTGGGGCGTGTTATCGCTCGGGCCACTACCTTATTGCATGAGCATATTTTAAAGGAGATTGGAGCTTCAGAGATTATTAAAGTTGAAGAGGAGATGGGAGAGATTATCGCCTCTAAAATTGTCGCTCCTCACGTTTTGCAGCGCTACAACTTTGCTTCTGGCTACTCCTTAGTGGAGATCAAGCTGGGTAAAAAATATGAGGGATTAACTTTAGTAGAGAGCAAAATTCGCCAGAACTACTCCTTGAATATTGTTGCTACCCAGAAGCGAATCCCCTATATCACTGAAGAGGGGAAAGCTGCCTACCGGATTAAAATTAATGACTGTCCCATGCCGATGGATATGATTGAGGCCAATGATGTTTTGGTTTTGGTGGGGAGTGAGAAGAACTTTAACCGTCTATTTGACGACATGGACGAGAGCTAGAGCTTGTTGATGGTCGGATCGCAGGAGGCATAAGGCGTGAACCTATCCCTAAGAAGCAGAGTGGCGGCCAGCTTTATTGTGGCCAATGCGGTGGTGTTAATTCTGGCATTTACTGTTTTTCACTTTTTAAACACATTAAATAGTGAGATTGAGAGTATTACGGTTAAGTCTAACCGGGTCTCCCTATTGACAGATGAAATTAGAATTAGTGCCGTCTCAATTTTAAAGTATCAGCGTCGGATTCTCTCTAACAAATCGTCCCCAGAGTTGGTGGATAAAATTATCAATCTGTGTGAGAGCTTCTCTTCTCAGTTGCAGACCTTGGATACTCTCTACCAAGAGCCAGAGGTAAAAAAGATCGTGGCCAAAATGTTGTCTTATGTGGACTCTTTGAGATTGGTAGTCTCTAAGGCTTCACTCTTTCATCGTGATAATATTGGTATGGCCAGTATTGGAGATCTGGCCGATAAAATTTTAGAGTCTTTCTCTGAATTTCAGGATATTCAATATTTTCAGAGTGTCGAGCGAGATAAAAAGGTAAAAAAGATCATCAATGATACCAAGAGAAATATGATGATTACTCTGATCATTGGCTTCTTGGGGACGATTGTTCTGGGATTAGTGGTTCCCAGTAAGATCGCCCTGCCCTTTAAAAAGTTACGGGACGCCATTAGAGAGCTACAGGAGTGCAATTTTGACGTCTCGATCTACTATAATCAGGATGATGAGATTGGTGAACTAGCACAAGAGATGAATAAGATGATCATGAGCTTCAAGGTTTTTGATGAGCTGCGCACGGATCGAATCTCATTAGAGCATAGAAAGTTTGATACACTGGCCAACTTGACACGTCGGCCAGTACTGGTGGCCAATGCGGAGGGGAAGTTGATCTATATGAACAACAGGCTCTACTCTCTGTTGCAGGTGCAGTCTGAGGATGTAATTGATAAAGAGATGTGTGATTCAGCGATTCCTCGTTCGATTATTGAGAGTTATGAGTTGGCAATTAAGCGGCGCTCTAAAATTGAGAATGCTGAAATTTTGATCCCTGCTCGCAAGAGTGATGGGGCCGATGATGAGAATGGTGGAAAGGATGGAGAGTTGCCCCCAGTCTTTTCCGGCTATGCCAATGTAATTCCGATACGTGGAAAAGATAGTTCCCTAGATTACTACCTTATGGTACTCTCCCAAGAAGTTTTCGTATAGCATAGCGCGTAAAATCGCCACATTTAAGAGATGAAAATTGAGATGGCTCACAAACAGCAATTTATCCGTAATTTCTCTATTATTGCTCACATCGACCATGGAAAATCCACTTTGGCCGATCGCCTCTTAGAGATTACTAATACTATCTCTAAAAGAGAGATTAGTGAGCAGTTCCTAGATAATATGGATATTGAGCGGGAGCGAGGTATCACCATCAAGGCGCAGACGGTGCGTCTGAATTATCAAGCGCAAGATGGAAATAGTTATCAGCTCAATTTGATCGATACTCCAGGACATGTAGATTTCTCCTACGAAGTTAGTCGATCACTGGCCTCTTGTGATGGGGCACTACTGGTGGTGGATGCTTCTCAAGGGGTCGAGGCACAGACTCTGGCCAATGTCTATATGGCAATTGAGAACGATCTAGAAGTCGTCCCGGTGATCAATAAGATAGATCTACCACATGCTGATGAAGAGCGGGTTATCACCGAGATCGAGGAGATTGTAGGAATTGATGCCAAAGATGCTAATCGTGTCTCAGCCAAATCTGGAGTCGGAGTTGATCAGCTGCTAGAGACTATTGTTGAAAAGATTCCTGCCCCGACAGGAGATCCGGATGGCCTGCTACAGGCCCTGATTTTTGACTCCTGGTTTGACGCCTATCAAGGGGTGGTTGTCTTAGTTCGGGTGATGTCTGGCCAAATGAAGGTTAAGCAGAAGGTCTATTTTAAGCACTCACAAGAGAGCTATGAGATTTTAAAATTAGGAGTCAACGCACCTCGCTTTACGGTAGTGGATCATCTCTCCGCCGGCGAGGTTGGAATGATAATTTGTGGTATCAAGACCATTCGTGATGTAAAAATTGGCGATACGGTAGTTGATGCCAGTAAGCCTGATACTGCTCTATTAGATGGATTCCAAGAGAGCAAAGCGATGGTCTTTTGTGGGGTCTTTCCGGTAGACTCGGTAGACTATGAGTTGTTAAAGGATGCGTTGGAGAAGTTGGCACTAAATGACGCCTCTTTTACCTATGAACCAGAGAGTTCACAAGCCTTGGGTTTTGGCTATCGCTGTGGTTTTTTAGGGCTACTCCATATGAGCATTGTCCAGGAGCGGTTGGAGCGGGAGTTTGAACTTAATCTGATCTCAACAGCACCATCTTGTGACTATTTGATCGAGACGAAGAAGGGAGAGACACTCCATGTAGATAATCCAGCCAAATTGCCCGATCCCACCCTAATTGAGACAATAAGTGAGCCGATTGTGGAGATCTCAATCCATCTACCTAATGAGTATGTGGGACGGATTATCAAACTCTGCCAAGAGCGGCGAGGAGAGCAGCAGGAGATTCGCTATATTACCGAAGATCGCGTTCAACTGATCTATCGTCTGCCTTTAATTGAGATGGTGTTTGATTTTTATGACAAGATGAAGGGGCTGACTAAAGGGTATGCCAGCATGGACTATGAGTTTATCGGTCACCACGCCTCCAATCTGGTAAAAATGGACATTCTGCTCAATGGTGAGCCGGTGGATGCCCTTTCACTAATCTGTCACTCGCAGATGGCCAAAGTCAAAGGTCGAGTGCTGGTAGAGAAGTTACGCTCGATTATTACCCGGCAGCAGTTTGATATTGCTGTTCAGGCAGCAGTCGGATCTCAAATATTGGCCCGTGAGACAGTTAAGGCCCTACGGAAGAATGTATTGGCCAAATGTTATGGTGGTGATATTTCTAGAAAACGCAAGCTGATAGAGAAGCAGAAGGCAGGAAAAAAACGGATGAAGATGGTGGGTAGTGTAGAAGTACCCCAGGAGGCTTTCCTCGCTGTGCTAAAGGTGGATAGTTAGTTATGCATCGAGAGCTGACATTTCACTTTAATCAAACTCTAGTGCAGTATACTGCCGGTAAGTATTACGATCAATTTCTAGTTGCTAAGGAGCGCTACTTCTTGTTAACCGGGGCAGTAGATGCCGATGATGAGGACTATGAAGCGCGGATGAATCTCTTTAATGATTGGTACCTCTTCAACTACGTTGCTAACGGTCGATTGAGACCTGCAGTAGCTGACTATCTGGTCAAGAGTCGAGTCAAGGAGGAGATTGCCGCTGGCTTACTCAATCTTAACTTCTCACTGTTTGAGTATGGTGGCTCTAATTTGCGCGGTAAAGTGGTGCTAAAAGATCTCCTGCATGGAAAGAAGATCGTCTTGGGGTCTGAGCAGGGGAAGTTATCTCTATTAAAAGGGGATATCTTTATCGGACGAGTTGGTTACTATCGGCAAGAGTACTACGCTCTAAATGGAATGCGTACGTTACCTAATGCCGTCAAACCTCTGCTAGAGAGACGGCTGAGAGCTGTTGCCAAACTTGGCTCTGACACCCAAGAAGAAGCACTACTACTTCACTTGGAGTATCTAAAAACTCGCCTAGATCACTACTCTCATCTGGATTTACGGCAGATATTTGCACTGGGGTAACTAACTAATCTGTCGGTGAGTCACTCTGCTCTTCAAAGTAGTTGAGGATCTCACCATCTACTCCAAAGATATGGGCAATTAGTGCGGCCCTGGTCCACATCCCATTGCGCTCCTGCCGCCAGTATTTGGCACGGGGATCACGATCGACCTCGACATCAATTTCATCTCGACGAGGAAAGGGGTGAAGAATCACTCCATGCTCTTTGATCAGAGGCAGATCATCAACACTTAGCTTAAAGTTGGAGAGGTCAATTTGAGCCGACTCTCCTTTCTGTTGATCATGCTCATCTTGCACCCGAGTCATATAGATAGCATCTGCTTGGGGAAGAACATTTTTGAGTGACTCTGACTCTATCGAATATTGGATTTGATGCAGGTTTAAATACTCCAACAGGTCCTCTCCCATCTGAAACTGTGGGGGAGCAACAAAAATTAGTGAGATGTTATTGTAGTTTTTCATCAGGTAGGTCAAAGAGCGTACCGTTCTTCCACGCTTCAGGTCTCCACACATGATGATTGTTTTACCATCCAGCCCTTCTAGAGAGGAGAATGAGCGTTGCAAGGTGTAGATATCCAACATCGCTTGGGTGGGGTGTTGATCATGCCCAGATCCTCCATTGAGTATGGGGACAGGTCGATTAGAGTGGGTATTTAGCAGCCAGGCCGAGCGTTCGGCCATATTGCCTACCGGGTGGCGCATGACAATTAGATGGGCATAGGAGGAGAAGGTGCGAATAGTATCATCACTACTCTCGCCCTTTACTTCGGAGGAGAGGGAGAGATCACGAATATCTGAAGTTTTAATACCTAGTAGGTGGCAGGCACTCTCAAAAGATAGAAATGTTCGAGAAGAGGGCTGGGCAAAGTAGAGAATTGCCCGTTTGTGAGGGAGTCTATTTTGTAGAAATAGGTGGCCCTTTTTGCTCTTGGATATTTTACGCATGGCACATGTCAGGTGGTAGATATGGTCTAAGACTTTGCGATCTAGCTGCTGAGAGAGTATCAGATCAAATAGATGGTTATCTCGATTGAAAAGTTCAATCTTATTAGCAGTGCTGGAGTGGTGAAACTGTTGAAATTCTTGATCTAGTATATTCATTCGCAGGATACTAGTTCAGCCATGAGCCTTTGGCCATAAGGTGCCACGCTCTTTTTGGTAACTACAGCGCGTCATAAAAATGACGCGCTGTAGTTACCAAAAAGAGCGTGGCACCTCTTCACCCGCTATGATATTAACACTACGTTTTTATAACCAATATAAGGAGTTACAACGTGGAACTGATGTTTGGGGCCGACCAGATTCTTACTCGTCGTAGGGGGTTAACATTTGATGATGTGCTACTTGTTCCCTGCTACTCAGAGATATCATCTCGTCAATTAACCTCACTGGATAGTTTAATTACTAAAAATCATAAGTTACAGATTCCAATGGTGACTGCCAACATGGATACTGTGACCGAGAGTGAGATGGCGCAAGCGATGGCATCTTTAGGGGGGTTAGGAATTCTCCATCGTTTTATGTCGCCTGAACGACAGGTGGAGGAGGTTGGAAAGATCCGTGCCTATCAAACTGAGAACCAGCTGAACTCTCCGATTGCGGCATCAGTTGGTGTTAAGACAGAGGGGATGAGAAGAGCGGATCTGCTGGCCGAGCAGGGGGTTGATATTTTAACAGTCGATATCGCTCATGGTGACTCTGTGATGATGCTCTCTACGCTAGACTATATTAAGCAAAAATACCCTCAGATTGATGTAATAGCAGGAAATGTCGCTACGGCAGATGGTGTTTTAAGGATGCTTGAACATGGAGCAGATGCCATTAAAGTAGGAATCGGTCCGGGCTCAATGTGTACGACCAGAATCATCACCGGCCATGGGGTTCCTCAGCTAACTGCTGTGGCATTGGCGGTCTCGAAGGCCAAGGAGTATGGAATTCCGGTGATTGCTGATGGTGGAATTAGGAACTCTGGTGACATCGTTAAGGCGCTGACAGTTGGTGCTTCGACCGTTATGTTGGGAAGTATGGTTGCAGGTACCACTGAGACTCCAGGTGAGGTCAAGGGTGGGCGCAAGAGCTATCGTGGAATGGCTTCGAAAGAGGCTCAAGTCTCTTGGCGGGGTGAGCTGCCGACAGGAATGGCGGCAGAAGGAGTGGCAACGACTATTCCTTGCAAAGGAAGTGTTATTCATTTGGTGAATGAGTTGATGGGAGGGATTCGTTCTGGTATGACCTACTTAGGAGTCGATCATATTGAGGGCATGGCACATCAAGGCCTCTTTATGGAGGTAAGTAGTGCTGGAATGGTAGAGTCAAAACCACATGGGTTATAGTGTATGGATTTAGAAAGTATTGAGAGCATTGTTCTCTCATATCCCAAGTTACACCAGAGAATTGATGGGCGTAGTGATATTCGTCAAAAGGCGCTCAAACTACTAGATGAGATTAAGGCAGATTACTCTAAAGCGGGAATCGCTGCCACTGCCAAATTTTTGGGAGTGACCCTAAAGCGTCTCTACAATGATATCCATATTACGACTCACCAAGAGGTGGATCTAAAGCAGATGGCCAAAGATAGCAATATCGTCTTTGTACCTAATCACCAGTCCCATGCCGATTATTTGGCCTTAAACTATGTGCTCTATCACGAGTACCATCTACCGGTGCACATTGCAGGTGGGGTCAACTTAAATATATTTCCCATCGGAAAGATATTTCGCAAATCGGGATGTTTTTTTATTCGCCGCTCTTTTATCAGTGATATTCTCTACAAGTTAACCTTGGAGGCATATCTCTACTACCTGTTGATCAAAGGGTATCCGATTGAATTTTTCTTTGAAGGAGGACGCTCTCGTACAGGTAAGCTGCTTCCGCCTCGTTTCGGTCTCTACCAGATGTTACTGGAGGCTCACTCTCATATTCCCGATGGCATGCGGCGTGAGCTTAAGTTTATTCCAGTAAGCATTGCCCATGAGTATCTGGCCGAGCAGAAGTCCATGGCCGGAGAGCTAAAAGGGAAGAAGAAAAAGAAGGAGAGTAGTGGACAGTTGATTAAGCTACTGGGGTTAGTTGCCCGTCAGTTCGGTTCGGTTCACTTAAAGTTTGGTCGTCCGGTTTCCAGTATTGGTTTTAATAACTCTGATGAGTTAAAACGGGTCACTCAAGATTTGGCATTTCAGTGTTTTCGAGTTGTAGGACGCAACATGGTCGTTACCCCGACAGCATTAATCTCGATGATTCTACTAGATGAGCCAGTCGGAGCAGTTAAGTTTAAAGATATTTTAAGTAAAGCAAGGGCGGTCGTCTCCTACTGCCAGCAATTTGATGTACCATTAAGCAGTACTTTGGAGTGGGATCGGATTGAAGAGACCATTCGCCAAGGCTTGAAGCTGCTAATCTCCAATGGTCAGGTGGAGCGGATAGGTAAGAAGAAGCAGTCACATAATTTCTACTCGATTAAGACTGATGCTAGAGGTGAACTGCTCTATTATAAAAATAGCATCCTTCACCATTTTCTGGTGCCATCGATAATGAATATTGCCTGTATCAATATCTTTAATGGCACTATTACCAATGTGGAGGGGATGAGGACTCTATTGATCAGTCAGCGAAATCAGTTAAAGTATGAGTTCTATCTTCCGCTGGTTAAATCAATGCAGCAACAGGCGTTACAGATTATCTCTATCTGTGTTGGCAAGTCAGTGAAAAATATTGTCGAGGGGATGGAACTCAGTCATCGTGAGCTTTATACTTTGGTCTCTCACATTAGTGTGTTTTCTCACTCTTGTACCTATATCTCGGCGGGCTATTTTCTGACGGCAAAAAGTTTAAAAGAGTTGGCCTTGGAGCACGAGCAACAGTTTACCTTGGATCAGTTCAAGGAGCGCTGTGAGGAGCTATTTCACTTTGAGTTGGAGTTGGGGCGAGTGATTCAATATCCCGAGAGCTTCTCTCCTCCAGTCGTTAAGAGCTCTCTTAGCTACTTTGAAAACATGGGATTAATTAAGCGAGAGTTAAATACCTTTCGTGTGATTAAGCCGGAGAGGTTGGATGAAGTGGTTAAAAAGTATGAACGTCAGTTAACAGAGCAGCTAACCTTTGCAGCAGGTCACTCATAATGGATGATCGAATGAGAGATAAAAGTGATAAGAGTATGGTGAGAGATGAAAAGATTGCGGATAATGTACGAGAGATAATCTCTTTCCTGGGGGATAATCCTGAGCGTGAAGGTCTTTTGGACTCTCCTCAGCGGATTATTAAGTCGTGGCAGCATCTCTTTCGAGGGTATCAACAAGATCCTCAAGCCATCTTCAAGACCTTTGAAGAGGACGATGTTATTCCATACAACCAGATCATCTTGCTAAAGGATATTGACTTTTATTCTACCTGTGAGCACCACTTTCTACCATTTTTTGGCAGAGCACATGTTGCTTACATTCCAGCGGAGAAAGTTGTGGGGATCTCTAAGTTGGCACGGCTGCTAGAGATTTTTGCTCGTCGACTACAGATTCAGGAGCGGATAGGTAATCAGGTTACAGCAGCCTTAATGGACTATCTTGAGCCTAAAGGGGCCGCTTGTATTATTGAATCTAAACACTTTTGTATGACTTGTCGGGGGGTAGAGAAGGCGGGGGCCGTGATGGTGACATCCTCTTTACGGGGTTCTTTCTTAGAAAGTGCCACGACTCGTCAGGAGTTAATGGCACTGATTAGATGATAGTGGGTTTTAAGGTCTTCTTACTTTATCAAGTTGTTGAGCATGAAAACCGTGGTTCCAAGTTGACTTTTAGAGCTGGATATATAATCTAGGTTGTGATTGGTGTTAGTACAGCCTCTGCAGACGGTTAAGGTGTGTGGAAGGTACTTTGTTATTGGATAATTTTTAGGAGGTGTAAAATTAGAGATAAGAGAAGCAAGAAGGGACGCAAGGAACTTCTTAGAGTCAACCATCAGATTAGAGTGGCAGAGATTAGATTGAGTGGTGAGGACGGTGAGCAGTTTGGAGTTGTTCCAATTGATGAAGCACGTACCATCGCTGCAGATCGAGGCCTTGATTTGGTAGAGGTCTCACCTAATGCTGTCCCTCCGGTTGTTAAGCTGATTGATTATGGAAAGTATAAATATCAGCAGCAGAAGAAGGCGAATGAGACTAAGAAAAAGCAAATTCAAGTACATCTAAAAGAGATTCAGTTTCGTCCCAATATTGAGCAGCACGATCTTGAAACCAAGCTAAAGCGGGCAGAGAAATTCTTGATGCAGAGCGACAAAGTAAAGATGGTAATGCAGTTTCGTGGACGAGAGATGGCCAATCGGGAGATTGGAGTAGCGAAATTTAACCTAATTATTGAGCAGGTTAAAGAGTTTGGGGCAATTGTTGAGTCGGCACCCAAGCAGATGGGAAACCGAATAATTACCATTTTGGCCCCCGATAAGTTGGCGCTGGCCAAAAAAATGGCCAACTAGTTCATTTTATTTTTACAAAGGGTACTCTTTTTGATACCAATCAATGCAAAATTTTGGTATCTAGGCACCGTAAGGTGTGCAATTAGAGTTTAAGGTGGAGCAAAGTTATGCCTAAGATGAAAACAAGAAGGGCCGCGGCGAAGAGATTTTCCGCAACAGGAAGTGGAAAGATTAGACGTCGTCGTGCCAATCTACGCCATATTTTAGAGAAGAAAGATCACAAAAGGAAGAAGCGGGCAGGACAGGCAGCTTTTGTTAGTGCGGCCCAGGTTGGACCTGTGAAGAAAATGCTTCCCTACCTATAATTTTAGTGTAGCAGCGGTTATTTAGGAGCGAGTAAAATGTCAAGAGTAAGAAAAGGTTTTAAGGCCAACCGTCGTAGAAATAAGATTTTTAAATTAGCAAAAGGATTTCGTGCTGATCGTCGTCACAAGTTTCGCGTAACTGCTGAGACTGTAAAGCGGGCGTTGCACTTTGCTTATAAAAGTAGAAGAATCCTAAAGCGTGATATGCGCCGTTTGTGGATCACTAGAATCAATGCGGCCACTAGTCAGTTAGGAATGAGCTACTCACGTTTTATGGGAGTTGCTAACAAAAAAGGCTTGGGGCTAAATCGTAAGATGCTTTCAGAGCTTGCTGCTCGTGACTTTAACGGATTTAAAGTAGTCTACGAGAGTGTTACTTCTAAGTAACTGTTCAAGTTAATCCACAACACACTTCATTAGCTTATTCAAATTGCTACCGGTTGAGTTCATCAATGGGCCAAAGTGATTGTATGCCCAGCCAGAGTAGAAGTGAGGGGTGACACAGCGATCTTTGTGTGGTCGCAAGCCGCCAGATCCTCGGTTGTCGGGGTGAGTATTTCGACTACTGGTACTGTTGGTCTGGACCGTAAAAGTTTGAACCAACTTATGTATCCCACAGAAGGCATTAAAGCTTTGCAGTGAGCTTCCTAGTGCTGGTATCAGAGTATCCTTTTTTGTGCCAATTTTACAACTTGGGTATAGTTCATTCCAAGCGTTAACACATGGGCGGATATTGCCACCATAGTTAGGGGTAAATTGGAACATACCGATGTTTAGTCTACTGGCGGCATTTTGGTAGGGGTCCTCATAGAACTTTACTCCTGGTGGCTTCTGATAGCCGCTGGGGGCGTACTTATTTGCTACTTTATATGATTTTGCTTGATCAGCTGATGAGAGGGACTCTGTATAGGCCAGACAGGAGAAGAAGCGTCCCCAGAGTGCAATGAGATCATTACGCGCTACTTGGTCACCATCGCTAGATAACTCGAATAGATTATTGTGGCGGTCAGCAAACTCTTGGGCCATATCTATCGTAGAGCTACCGGGAACTTTTTTAATCGTGCTGCCGAGGGTGGAGCGAGTCACTCTACAAAGGGGATGGGAGATTAGTCCATTGACCCCGTAGGTTGAAGGATTACTTGAGAGGTTATAGTATCTGGCAATACTCTCTACTTTGCTGGGCACACTATCTAACATCCGTTCGACGAAAAAAGTGATCCTTTTAGCAAAAGTTAGTTGACCACTTAAGTCGGGTTGGCACTGGTCAACTGTTGATTGAGCCTGATTTGCCGCAGGAGAGCGGCCAACCAAGCTGCGGGTTGCTTGGAGTGAGCCGTAGCTGCCTTTATATGCATCTACGTCTGAGCCGACGCGATCACCAATTCTAATAAATTCTGCCTCTTCAATGTTGGGATCATCGTTGGAGATGGGAGGGGGGGCCGGAGTTGGATCGGGCTCAGGGGCGGGTGCCGGAGCTGGAACTGGAACTGGATCGGGCTCAGGCTCAGGAGCAGGAGCAGGAGCAGGAGCTGGAGCTGGAGCTGGGGTTGGAGCAGGAGCTGGGGTTGGAGTGATTACTGGGTCTGCTGGTGCTGGTGCTGGTGCTGGGCGTCTGGACCCCCAGGCAAAGGCGTTAACTGCCAGTAAGAGTGATATCAGTGCTATAGTTGCGTGGTATGTTGTTTTGTTTGTCATAGATAGCAATTCGGCATTTTTTGCCCATTATTTAATTTTTTCGTAAAATAAGTGGGTTACTCATCCGATTTAATCGGGTATGCTGCTGCAAAATGTCCTATGTGCAACCGTAGCTTAGCTGGATAGAGCACCTGACTACGAATCAGGAGGTCACAGGTTCGAATCCTGTCGGTTGCGCCACTTCTTAAGAAGTGGGAAGGGTCTTGCCCAAGCAACCTAAATTGAGAGGGGATCTATTCCATGACAGTTGAAAGACAGAAAATTTCAGAAGATATTGTTGGTGAGGTCTGGGCCGAGTTTGATGCTATCGATAGCGAAAGTAAGGCAGAGTCTTTTTTAGAATCGTTTGCTCTCAAGCAGCCCTCGATTGTCGAGTTCCTGTCAGTTCTAACGGAGGAATTTTCTGAAGAGATGCAAGAGCTGACTCACTACATGGGATTAATAGTTTACAACTGCTATCTGCGTAGTTTTGGAGATATGCGTGAGCTATCGGCCAATGAGATAGGTAAATTATTTGAACAAGAGAATGATCGGTTAGAGAAGTTATCTGAGACTGAGGGTGATGAGAGTGAGGTTGAGGATGATCTCTCTAACTATTCACAACCAGCCTTGATTCAGTTTATTGTGGAGACGCTTTTTGACTTGGAGAGTGAGGAGAGTGGTGATGAGGACTCTCTTGATGATCAGGATAAAGGATACATCTTTATGTTGCTGAAAGTTGAAATAGACTGTTTAGATCGATCAATTAACAATTAGTACGAGGCCACATCTAAGCCAGTAAAGTCATATTTTCTCGTTAGATTACACCAAAGATTTATAGACTTTTCTTCCCCTGATATGTTACTCATTGAGTCGAATAGACCTTACGGAGAATTGGCCGAGTGGTTGAAGGCGCACGCTTGGAAAGCGTGTATAGGGGCAACTCTATCGTGGGTTCGAATCCCATGTTCTCCGCCATCTTACTTTTTGCTCTCCAAGATCGACGGCCAAAAGGTCTGGAGCGGAAGGCCGCAACGAATAGGTTCTTCTTCCTTCTTTGTGTAACCCACTGCACTCAACCAAATATAATCAGGCATTCAGGACTCTCAAGCGATAGTTATTGAAGTTCCTAAATCCATAACTCCTTTTAACCCAAATCCGCATCAAACTAGTTTTCACTGACATTTTCGCACATTCCCGACAGCCCGAGGGATTACGGGAGGGCAGAGGTGCGCCTATTTTTCAAAAAATGAAAAAATCATAA
>JABGUH010000003.1 GCA_018646675.1 Bdellovibrionales bacterium
AAAAAGCCTTTTTCATTATGCAGGGCCGTAGACGCATGGCCGCAAAACCCTCAACATGGTGCAATGTAAAAAACTGTCAATAGGCAGGTTATCACTACGTATAATTCAGATTATCTTGTGGCAGGGTGCGGATTGCCTTTACTAATATTATTCACACGAAGTTTCAATTAGTTAGTCCAGCTTGAAAACTCGAATCTGTCTCTAACTGTCCCTCACTTTCAGTGATTGGCTTAGTCTTGGCTAACGAGGTGATGCGTCAGACTTCACTTAGCCAAATGGGCACGCAGCTCTCTTTTGTCACCATATTAATTTTGACCACTTCGCGTGGTTTTAACTTGCAAGTAATCAGTTAACTTTTGGACCACTCGCCTTAGTGGTCTTAAGCAAAAGGGGGCAATATGCCAAAACGAAGTCGAGTTAAAGAGATCTCAAGAGAGTCAGAAGCACTAAAAAGAATGAGGCTTATTTGCGGTCTCTCTCAAAGAGAAGCAGCGGATAGGATTGGAGTCACTCCTACCATGGTAAACCATACTGAAAATGGCAGGGCCTACATAAAACGTGACTACATCAAACTATTTATCAGCGCACTGGATTACTCATAGAGTGATTGGAATGACTTTGTAGATGATCGAGACCCGCAGGAAAAAATAAGAGAGAGATGTAAAAAAATAATTGGTCTCTTTCTTAGTTAGTTTTCTAGCTGAAATTATTCGTATGGTATTGCCATCCTCACCCCTTTCACAAAAACATGAGAGAAGAAGCTTTCCCCATAAGCTAAAACCGACAATTATAAATCTCTCTTCAGCTCCTAAGTGATCGACATCATCGAAAACAATTGCGTTTTCACTAAAGAACACTGACTTGGCCTCATCAAATGAAATGCCATGTTTTTTAATATTTATTACATTTTTCTTTTCATCCTATTCAAATTTCATATATCAACCATGTCACACTACATTGTAGTTATAAAGTAGTTTACTCAAGGGAAGTGTAAACATATAAAGTTTCATGCGAGAGTGACACACTATTTCGCACAATTACATCCTATATCCCTACCTACAATCTGCTGTCTGCTACCCGCTACCTGCATCAGTGCCCAGTTGGCCAGTATCAGCTTTCAAAGTAGAAAACATAGATTTTATATTGCCAAGGCCAAAGCTTATTTAAGATTACTCAATTTAAAACTGGTTGCTGACTTTTCGACCGTTAAAACCACCGTAGACGCATGGCCGCATAACTCCCCAAATGGTGAAATGTGAAAAACAGTCAATAGGCAGATTATTACTACGCATAATGCCGATTATCTTGTGGCTGGGTGTGGATTGCCTTTAAAATGATGGAGGTACAGGAACTCCATTTAATAATAGTAAGGTGGACCTCAAATTGATCTTTGATCCCCCTTTCACATCCAACTCCATTGCAACCTCTAGGGATCCTCTTTCCGCTTTTACTATCCAATTTTCTGGGTACAAGCGCATCTGCCTGGAAATAATATGAAAATCATGATCAGTATTGACCTTAAATTCTCCATTGGCCCTCATCTTGAACTCACCACCTTTATTTTTAAATCTCAACTGTCCCTCTTGAGATTGTACCTGAAAGTTTTTATCCACTGCTATGTAGATATTCTCTTTTGAGTCTATATTCAAATTACCTCTCGATTTCATTGTAATATTATTCCCAACTGTAAATGCTGAAGCATTGATCTCCCTAGCACTCATCGTGGCACTAGCCTCAGAGTGGATAACAACATGATCTAGTGAGTGGGCCGTAATGGAACTTTTTGAGTAGATTTCGATGGCGCCATTATCTCTTAAAACAACTTTGCTGCCATTATGCTCTAGCTCATAACGCCCAGCCTTTCTGGAGAAAGCCTTCATTGCGGAAATTTTATTTGTAAGAGCTTGGACTTTATTGTTTAAAGTTGCAAGTTGTAACTCAACACTTGCCCCGAATAGATTAAAAGAAAAGAGAAGGAAGAGAAAAACAGTTGCAACTTTCATAAATAATCCCCTATTTTACATCAATAACACTCACACCTCTTTAAATTATAACGATCCCTTTGTCATCCTTAAGGAAAATTTTATATGCTCATTGAATTTACCTCTGCCCTACTTGCCAAACAATATTATGAAAGGAAATTACTTTGCCCTTTCAACTTGTGGTATGAGGCATTTGACGTTGTTAACCTTTCCATCGCGATGTGCCCAACTCACCTTTTGCAGTATTCAGCCTCAACCTTTTGGGATCGGGATTCATGAATTATTACGTTTTTGACAATTTAGGATAGATCCGTCTTCTCCTTCCCTGCGCAGCAGTGGATTTAGCAAAAACCAAACTAAAGCAAGGAAGCCAAAAAGTAGAAAATGGTACGAGCCCAAAAATATTTAAGTCACAATTTTGTAATTATCTTATAGAAGTAAATAGTTTTAGTATGTTACAATTTCATAATATATATAAAACCAAGAGGGATTCTATGGCCAAGTGTAAGTTTTGTAACGATGATATTAATTGGATTAAAGAGGGTAGAAAAAATCAACCTATTAACGGTGATGGTACCGTCCATAAATGCGAACAGATGATTAACTCGATGAAGAGCATTAAAAAGCTTGATCGTTCCTCAATAAGCAATGAAGATATTGCCCGATACGAAAAACAGATTAACGAGAAAAAATAAAACCCAAATCCGCACCTAACCCAAATATATTCTCTTTATTTCACACATACCCTATCAGTCTGAGGGTCGATAGAAGGAGAGAGGTGCGCCCAATGTTCTAGAGATGGTGACCACCATGCAAGAGTGTCATTAGGCAGATCAGCACTGCTGGTAGTGCTGATTATTTGATGACCATATGCGGATTGCCTTTAATGATCAAAAGACGCTGGTAGCAGACCCTGATAAAACATAAAATATCAATTTCAGAATTAAGCCTTGCCCAATTAATCTTAACTCTAATTATATTCAGTAGTTGACTCAACCTGCCCACTATTTGTGGCAATGTTCTCTTTTGGTGACAGCAGCGCCTAGATTTAACTCTAGATATGAAGTGTTGTATTATAAAGATGGCCCTTTTGATCGTAAATCGACCACCCATATGATGAACAGACCAGATTGAAATGCCTCTCTTTTTAAACGCCTGTCAATTCACGCTATTACAACATTAAAAAATTGTCACCACACCCAAAGCGACAAGATACCAATAGCAACTATATCGCCATAAATAGTGAGATAGTTGCAATGGGTTAAATTGAAGTTCAGTTAATAAAACTTTGACCGCATCTCTCTAGGTCTGACCACCAAGCAGGGTTATAATGGTTCAACACATGTTTAAGGGAGAGCTTATGAAATCTGCGCTACTTCTTTCTTTGGCATTTCTCTTCTGTTCCGCTTTTGTCGGCTGCAAAAGTAACTCTGACGGTGAGCCGGCCGTATCAGGGGCTTCATCTTCAACCTGCAGTTTACAAATAAGATACGACTATGATTTTGACGTTGACCCCAGTGATGATTTCATTGATCAAAATGTTACTGAAACAGCTTCTGTTCTAAGCTCTACTTGCCTAAATGTTATTGCTGGAGAAACTTCAACTGATACCATCGACTGGATTTCACGTAATGGTAGCATAATGACCCTCGGTGCTCAGACTGGTGGCGGCGATGCTTCTCTAATAGATCTTTCAGTCTCAGGTTCATCGATTAGTGAGCATACTGATAACTTCTGCAATAGTTTTGGAGAGGACGTTACTTACACTCTGAGCAGTTCAACAATCAATAGTATTCAACAAAAACTGCAATTAACTTTTAACTACTCCATAATTGCAAACAACTGCTCCAGCAGAGACATCAGCAAGGACTATCAGCATACTGCACTAAAGGGAGTATGGCGTAGTGCCTGTAATAATGGTGTAGAATATTGGATGGCATACTATCACAACGCAGTAGCTAAGATGAAGTATATCTACCCTGACAATAATTGTGCCCAATCTGCAGATATGTATATTGAGTGGAATGGCCCAGCCACTATCGGAGAGGTGGTCAGCGGATCGACCAAGCAGCTTAATCATAGCTACCAGAATTTCTATGTTAAAATTTTCGACACCGCGATGAAAGATGATTTCAATACCAGCAGTATATGTGGCATCAACTCATGGACCACTGGTAACGATATAAGTGTCAAGGGCGCAAATTGTGATTTCAGCTCTATAGGTATAGATTCTGAAACTTTTCCATCTACCTATGTTCAAGAGTTTGATATTTTCAACATTACTGGTAATAGTCTACAGCTTGGTGACATAACCACAGGGGATAAAAGCACTAGCGTCGACCGTTCATCCGCACTTGATGGTGATCAATACACATTATATAGCGGATATTTTATCATTCCTTCATGGGTACAGTGAAACTAGTGCCAATCGACTTGCTGGACGGACAATGCGCATTAAGTATGGTGTGCTTAAAACTTCTCCCCTTTACCAACGAGGTTGATTAACTCACCACTCTCTCCCGTCGTCCAATCCTCCCAGCGTCCATCGTTAAAGGATTTACGAACGCATCCCGTAAGTCTAGTCTTGGTAAGCACGTAATCACAATTTTCAAATGTTGGCGCTTTTAGATCTTTTACTACCTCTTGGCCTAGCTCTGCATCCATTTTTTCCTCCACAGCTGAATTAATACCTAGCTTTAGAGTACCTGCTAAAATATCATAAAAAAAGCAAAATGGGCCCCAAAGAGAGCGTTAAGGGTGTCTACCTAAGAATGTTCTAGTTAGCGCAGGGCAGAGATAGTAATTATCCACTACATTTTTTAGTTAGAATCCGATCGAGGGCATTGGTAAAAAGCTCTCGATCCTTGGGCCCAAATGGTGCAGGGCCACCGGTATCCACGCCACTATCACGTAGATCCTGCATAAAGTTGCGAACAGAGAGACGCTCACTAATATTCTCTTCCGTGTAGGTCTCCCCACGAGGATTAATCGCTAAGGCCCCCTTTTTAACAATTAAATCAGCAAGTGGTATATCTGCGGTTATCGCCAAATCATTCGCATCTATATGCTCTACAATGTAGAAATCGGCAACATCAGCTCCTTTTGCAACGATGGTTAGTTGCACTAAGGGAGTTAGCGGTATAGACATGGAGCTATTGGCAACCAGATGAACTAAAATCTGCCGACGCAGAGAGACTTTAAATATGACCTCTTTGATCACTTTCGGGCAAGCATCTGCATCAACCCATATTGTAAACTGACATTTTGGATTCAAACCATACTCTCCTCAAACATATATTTAAAGGCAACTACTCGACCGCTTCATGAACGCCTTGTACTCAATCTTTTGCTAATCTTTGGTTTTATTTTTTTAGGCCTTTTAGCTCTAATCGGTCGTGTATCAAGAGTTGACGTAGGTAATGGAAGAGTTGGCATAAAATTTTCCATCTCTTTTCTAGCTATTAACTGCTTCAATAGACGCTCTATATCTTTTAGCTGGTCAAATTCATCCGCACTAACAAGGGAGATCGCTTTACCACTTGCCCCGGCCCTTGCGGTGCGACCGATTCTATGAATATAGTCCTCTGCCACATTTGGTAGATCAAAATTCACCACTTGAGGTAGTTGATTAATATCGATACCGCGAGCAGCAATATCGGTGGCCACCAAAATCTTAACTACTCCCTCTTTAAAATTGGCCAATGCCCGGGTTCTCGCTCCCTGACTTTTATTGCCGTGAATAGCGGCCGCGCTAATGCCCTTTTGCTCCAGTTTTTTTGTAATTCGATTGGCCCCGTGTTTAGTTCTAGAAAAGACTAAAGCCTGCTGCCAGTTTCCTGACTTGATCAATTCGACCAGGACAGATATCTTCTGTGCCTTATCAACTGGATAGAGAAAGTGCTCTACAGCATCTACCGTTGTATTCCTTGGTGAAACTGAAATCTCTATTGGATTATTGATCATACCTTTTGCCAGGTCTCTAATCTCATGGGAGAAAGTGGCCGAGAATAAGAGGTGTTGGCATTTTTTTGGCAGCAGCTTTAATACTTTTTTTATATCATGAATAAATCCCATATCCAGCATTCGATCTGCTTCATCTAAAACCAACACATCTAAATATTGAAATTTAACAGCATTTTGATTATGTAGGTCTAATAATCTCCCCGGTGTCGCCACTAAAATATCAACCCCACCTTTCAATTTTATCATTTGAGGATTAATTTTTACCCCACCAAACACCACTCCAGAACGAAGGTTTAGATTTTTGCTATAAGTTCTAACACTCTCATAGACCTGTGCGGCCAGCTCTCTGGTGGGTGTCAAAACAAGTGCCCGTACCTGGTTACCACGAGTAGGTTTTTCTTTGGATAGATTTTCCAGGATTGGCAGGACAAAACCAGCGGTTTTCCCAGTTCCAGTTTGCGCTGCGGCCATAACATCTTTTCCAGACAAAATAGCGGGGATCGCTTTAGCTTGAATAGGAGTTGGAGTCTCATACCCCTCATCGGCGACTGCACTTAAAATTGGAGCCGAAAGGGCCAGATTAGAAAATTTCATAAATTTAGTCCACAAATATAAAGCCATACTTAAGTGCCTGTGCTCTTACATCCCGGTGTGCTCGAAATGGGTATGGGAACAGGGTATTATTATCTGCAAATGCACCCTTAAATGTTTCAAGATCATAGCCAGTCAAAGTAGAGAGGTCAGCACCTTTAAAATTTGATTTTGGAAACCTTGCTTTATCAATTGAAACCGTATTAAATTTAGCTCCACTAAAGTTGCAACTTCTGCACAATGCCCGATCAAAACTTGATTCAGATATAGTTAAGTTACTCAGATCAACGTTATTCATTCGAGATAACAAGAAACTTATATTATCCATAGTACACTCAGCATTTTGTTTGCATTTAAAGGATGAGTTACTAATAAGTGAATTTTTAAAATCTAAATGGTCCATCAGACCTACGATTTTCACATGATCTAAAATTGATCCTTTAAAGCTGACATTTGATAGATAGATAGCAGCGATATTCATGTTTTTCAGGTTAACATTATCAAAAACACTGTTCTTTATATAAAGCACATCTTCAAAAGAGACATTTGAAAAAACGGCATTATTAAAGTCTGCAACGACACCCGCCCGTAAGAATGTGACGTTTTCCATTTTGGATTTAACAAAATTCCCTTTGACGATTACCCCGCTGGCGAAACCAACATCTTTGATGCTAATATTTGAAACATTGAACATTGCAGCGAAATTGTTAAATTTCACATCCCTCCATGAGGTAAATCCTGACTCTTCTGAATTTGCATCAATAAATCGAACACTATTCAGCTCTACATTCGAAAATTCAACTTGTTTATACACACCATTTAAAACCGGCAGCCGATTAATAGGGATTGAGATGTTATTTTTATTATAGCTGAAATTTTTGAATACTACGTTCTCCAAGGAAAGCAATATCTTTGTCTCCTCTTTTGTATTCATCCTGGTGTCTACAAAGGAGCTTTCAGTCAGTTCAAAGTAGAATTCCGGGGTATGAATTCTATTTTGAGCTGGACTCTCAAATGTTACATTATTAAAATTAACCTTTTCTAGATCAAAGTTATAGATAAGTTCATTATTATTAAAAGTTGAGTTTTTTATCGCACCACCGATAACAACTGACTTGCTTGGCAGGTTGTTCTCTGAGGGAGGAAGCTTGATATTATCAAAATTCACATTTGAATATCTATGGCCACCAGAAAACGGGATGCTTTCAAACTTATCACGCTCAAATCTCATATTTGTCAGATTAAGCCCTCTTATATTTCCATCAAAGCGGGACTCTACCATAATTACGTTTTCTAAAGTTAAATTAGTGGTACCTGAAGCAAGCGAAATTTTGCTATTTTCAAAGCTGGAATTCTTAAAAGTGGAATTAGTGATCTCGACTTTTTTCCCGGTAATGTCAGCAGCCTTTAAATCAATAAAAGTGCTATCTATCAATTTGGTCCCATTGATCGTGCTCTTTTGGATAGCGCCTTGTTCCCACAAAGTTGTATCAAAATTGACTTTATCAAGAGTTGAATTACCAATTATGACATTTTGAAAATTTGCATCAAAGAAATTAGTTCCCGTTAGATCTGACTCCATTAAGAAAGTTCCGGTAAATTCACTGAATGAAAAATCACCGTTAATAATTTGAGAACTCTTAAATAGACCGGATAAAAATTTTGCCCCTTGTGCCATAACATTTTTCAAGGAAGTTTCAAAAAATGATATATTACCAAAAAATGGTAACATTTGATCACGACCGTCAAAAGTAGTTTCAGAAAAATTTGCGCCATTCATATTAGATTCATTTACTTCAAATGCCTTAACTGTCGTCCCTGAAAAATCTGTATCAGCTAAAAATGTTCGTAAATATCTGCTACCTAAATGATTAAAGGTAAATTTAGTGCCAGCAAGATTATCATCTACGAAAATCCCACACTCCCCTAAGAATTTAATATTTCTACATGGAACAGGACTAGGATCACCTCCAGGAGTGATCGACTTCATTCTCCAGCACATCTTCTGACCTTGTATCGGATGCACACTATAGCGACAGCCTTGATCTTGAGCGAATAGTGGAAGCGCAAAGAGGATGGAGATAAGAGTTACAATAGTAAGCTTTTTCATTGTTTAATCCTACAGGTTGATTATTTTGCCAATAACTACGGTGAATATGCTGCGGTGACAAGTAGTGTGAAAATATCAACATCTAGTAACAGTAAGTAGTTGAATATGTTAAGTCATATTTTAAAGTATTATTAAAAAGTCAATCAACTACAGCATCAACCTCAAGCTGCAAGGCGGTGGTAACGAGTATTTCTCCTTGCAGGTGACATCAAGGCTTCAAACCTTCTCAACCAATATTTAAAGAAATCATTATATTTAGATATTCCAAAAGACAAATTTAGTAGAATCTGGTACTTCCTTATCGTATGGCACTAAGTAAAAAACCGTATAAAGGAACCAGAGATCTCTACCCACCACAAAAGAGGGCGCAAAACCACCTTTTCGACACCATGCGCAAGGCAGCGCACTCCATGGGTTACGAACCCTACGATGGTCCACTGTTAGAAGAGGTGGCACTCTACCAAGCAAAATCGGGGGATGAGCTGATTCGCGATCAGATCTACTCATTTACTGATCGTGGAGATCGTTTTGTGGCGATTCGCCCCGAGATGACCCCAACACTGGCGCGAATGGTGATGGGCCACCATCAGCAGGAGACCAAACCGATTCGTCTCTTCTCCATTCCTAATCTAATGCGCTATGAGAAGCCCCAAAAGGGACGCTTACGAGAGCACTGGCAGTTTAACTGCGATATCTTTGGAGCTCCCACCATGATGGGAGAGGTCGAGATTCTTCAGATGGCGATCAATCTTCTGACCTCCTTTGGGGCCACCTCTAAACAGTTTGAGATTTTAATCAACCATCGAGAAGTAGTGACTAATATCTTCTCTGATTTGATGGAGCTAGATAGTCAGAAGGTTCACGCTCTCTACAAGATTATAGATCGAGCAAAGAAAGTAACGAAAGAGGAGCTAAATAAGATGATTACTGCTCTCTCTTTAACAAATCGAGCAGAGCTGATCCTGACCGACTACCTGCAACTGTCCTCCTTTGATCAGCTAATTCTATTTTTAAAGCAGAATAAGTTAGAGCAGCAGCTAGCAGAGGTCACGCTGCTGGTTGAGCTAGCTTCCAAATTAGGTATTGATCAATTTTTAAAATTTGATCCCACAATTGTACGTGGCCTTGACTACTACACCGGTCTAGTGTTTGAGATTTTTGATAAGAATCCTGATAATCCTCGTGCCATCTGTGGTGGGGGCGCCTATCAAAATCTGCTTACGATCTTTGGCGGACCAGTCATGCCCGCAGTAGGGTTTGGTTTAGGTGATGTCACCCTGAGTGATTTTTTGACCACGCATGGATTAATGCCTGACTTTACTCACCCTACAAGCGACATCTTTATTTCGGCCCAAGATAGTGATGCCCAGATTGAGGTATTAAAACTGGCCGCTAGGCTGCGCCAAGGGGGGGGGCTCTCAGTCGTCACCCACCCAGAGCCTGTAAAGATTAAAAAGGCTTTCCCCCTAGCTGAGAAGCGCGGGGCCCGTTTCGTGGCACTGATTGGAGAGCAGGAGCTGACAGATGGATCAGTCCAGATCAAAAATATGGCCACCAGAGAGCAGTCAACACTAAAGATCAAAGATCAAATCGAAGATATTATCAAACTAATTAAATTGTAACAGATCTTACCTGGATTTTTTTATGAGTGAACAACTATCCAAAACCTATGATCCTCAAGCGGTAGAGAGCGGCTTATATGACATGTGGGAACAAAAAGGCTTGTTTCGTCCCCAACCAGGGAAGAAGCAGGAGACTTTTAGTATCACCATGCCTCCACCAAATGTTACTGGCAAGCTCCACATGGGCCACGCCTTGGATACTGTCGCCCAAGATGCACTCATTCGCTACAAGCGAATGAAGGGTTTTGAGACTATCTGGGTACCTGGTATGGACCATGCCGGTATTGCTACCCAATCGGTAGTTGAAAAACAGGTCGCAAAAGAGGAGAAGAAGCGACGCCAAGATTTCAGTCGTGAGCAATTTTTAGAGAAGATCTGGGCTTGGAAAAATGAGTATGGTGGAGCGATATTAAGCCAACTTAAGGCACTAGGTGCCAGTTGTGACTGGGATAATTTTTTATTTACTATGGACGATCACGCCAACAAAGCGGTTAAGCACTGTTTTGTCAAACTCTATAATAGTGGCCTGATCTATCAATCAGACTATATTGTTAACTGGGACCCCAAGCTACAATCGGCGATTAGTGATGCCGAGGTTGAGCATAAAGAGATCAAGGGGGCCTTCTACCACATTAAGTATCCAGTCAAAGATAGTGATCAAATGTTAGAGATCGCCACCACCCGGCCTGAGACCATGTTGGGAGATACCGCAGTTGCAGTTAACCCGGAGGATGAACGCTTTAAACACTTAGTGGGGAAAACTGCAATCATCCCTCTATGCAATCGCGAAGTTCCGATTATTGCCGACACCTATGTAGATTTAGAGGTGGGAACAGGTTGTCTTAAGGTTACTCCTGGCCACGACTTTAACGACTTTGAAATCGGTCGACGTCACAAACTACCAATCATTAAGATATTATCAAAAGATGGCCGACTAAATGAAGAGTGTGGCAAATACCATGGTCTGACGGTAGATAAAGGTCGTAAAGCGGTACTAGAGGATCTTAAAGGGCTGGAGCTGTTAGTTAAGGTTGAAAAACATACCCATCAAGTGGGCCATGGTGATCGTTCCAAAGCGATAATTGAGCCAATGGTCTCCAAGCAGTGGTTTCTAAATGTAAATGAGATGGCCAGTGAGGCGACGGAAGCGGTACGCGATGATCGGATGCGCTTCTATCCCAAGGGGTGGGAGAACACCCTGTTTTCCTGGCTTGATAACCCTCGTGACTGGTGTATCTCCAGGCAACTGTGGTGGGGCCACCAGATCCCAGTCTACTACTGTGATCAGTGTCAGCACCAGTGGGCGGCAGAAGATAGACCGGAAAACTGTCCTAAATGTCAGAGTGATCAGCTTACCCAAGACCCTGATGTACTGGACACCTGGTTTAGCTCTGGGCTATGGCCGATGACAACTCTTGGGTGGCCTGATCCTCAAATGATGAAAGAGAAGGGGTTTGAACGCTTCTTTCCCACTTCCGTCCTCGTTACCGGATTTGATATTATCTTTTTCTGGGTGGCGCGGATGATGATGATGTCTCTCAAAATGGAGAAGCAAGTACCCTTTGATAAGATCTATATCCACGCCATTGTAAATGATAAACATGGCAAGAAGATGAGCAAGTCTTCAAACAACGGTATCGACCCGATGGAGATCATTGAGCAGTATGGAGCGGATGCCATGCGCTTTACCTTAGCTGCAGGCTCTGGATATAATCGAAACCTAAATTTAGATCCTCAAAGAATTGGAGGCTATCGTAACTTCATAAATAAGATCTGGAATGCCTTCCGTTTTATCCACCCATTTTTGGAACAAGCAGATAGTACACTTCCCAAACTATCAGAACTGGATCATCATGAGCGCTGGATTCTTACCGAGTTCAATCAGACCGCCAAAGTAGTTAATCATGCCATGGATGAATTCAGATTTGATGATGCTTGTTCGGCGATCTACGCATTTGTCTATAACAAATTTTGCTCATGGTTTATTGAACTCTCCAAGGGTGTACTCCATGAAGGAAGCCCGGCAGAGACTCAACGAAGAGCAACAGTGTTAAAGTTCACCTTTAGAAAAGTGATCGCCCTACTCCACCCGATGACTCCTTTCATTACTGAAAATTTATGGAGTCACCTCAAAAGCGATGACGAGAGAGAGCTGATCATCCAGGATTTCCCTGAGTTTGATGCAAATCTTGACTTCCCTGAGGATGGCCAACAGATGAACCATATGGTTGAGGTGATTACCGCAATCAGAAACTTAAGGGCTTCAGTTGACATTAAACCAAAAGAGGAGATCACAGTTCAGCTTTTTTCTGACTCTGCCAAGATGAGTGAGTACTTGAAAGCACAACAGATTAACTTCTACCAACTGGCCAAGGTTGACCAGCTGATTGTATCTGATAAAAGTGTGTCCCGTCCGAAGAAGTCTCTAATGGCGGCAACAGACCAAGTGGAGATATTTATTCCGCTGGAAGGTGTCATCGATCTTGATCAACAGATCGCCCGTATGAAAAAAGAGCTGGCCAAAGTGGAGGGAGAGCTGGGCCGCCATCAAAAGAAACTGGCCAATAAGAATTTTGCCGATAATGCTCCGAATGAGGTGATCGCGGAAGTTAGAGCAAAAGCGGATGCCGCTCAAAAAAAATTAGCAGCGATCAACCAAGCTCTATTGCTGTTTGGAGTATAATGTAGTGAGTGGCGAAAACAAAACTACCCCTGTTGGAGTTGCACCTGTTTCCGATCAAGGTACTAGTCGAAATAGACAAGTTGATCGTACAGCGCAAATGGAGAAGTTAATCCCCAAAATCGCGAGCAAACTGCGCGCCGAACTAGAGCACCAAAAAGTTGCTGACCTTCGTCGGGCGGTTGCCGATGAAAGACTGCTACGCAAAATTTTCGGAATGATCTATGAGGGAGTGCTACCTCCCCCTTTCGCTGGAGAGGTTCCTCGTGACCACTTCCTACTCTTCTGTATGAAGAATCGAGATCAGATCGGCCAGTTGGCCCTATCTCCCCAGACAGGCTCCTCAACTAAATAGATTTCACTTACACTGCCCTATCTACTTAAAATTAGATCAATTACTCCCCTTTGGGAACTTCCAAATAGTATAAATATTACCAATTTAAGAGTGTTCGGTAGTTTTTAACACCGTGCGCGTGTATACGGTGTCAGAATTCATATTTTTTTAAAAGATCAAGCAACAGGATTTAGCATTATGATGAAAGGCCAAAGAGCAGCATCCATTCCGATAAACTTGAATCTGCCACTGCAGATATCAAACTATCTTTTACCTGTGGAGAGACTGCACTGTCCAGAGCTACTACAACAAGTAGTAGAGTATATCTTAGCTTGGACAATGATTGTCATACTCTCTCCAGTCATGCTGACGGTTGCTATATTTGTGAAGATTATCTCCCCAGGTGATGTTATCTATTCACAGGTGCGCGTCGGCAGAGATGGGAAAAAATTTAATATCTATAAGTTTCGCAGCATGGTTCAAAATGCAGAACAAAAAACAGGAGCAATATTAGCAACCGAGAATGATAATCGAATCACTTGGTTTGGAAATTTCTTACGTAAAAGTCACTTGGATGAACTCCCCCAACTATTTAATGTGATTAGAGGGGATATGTCCTTTATTGGCCCTCGGCCAGAACGCCCAGTCTTTGTGGATCAGTATAACCGTGAAATTATCCGCTACCGAAACCGCAACAGAGTAAGGCCAGGGATTACTGGTATGGCCCAGATCTATCTACCATATGATGCTTCAGCCAGTGAAAAATTGGTCTATGATCTGATCTACATTCAAAATAGAACTTCATTGTATCTAAATATAGTTATTATTATACAGACAATCAAAAAGATGCTCTTACTGCGCTCTCCACAGCCTGTGGTAAGCTAACTAAATTAATAATTAATATACACCAACAGCGAACCTAGATATCTTAGAAGCGCACAGTAATGGTATCTATCTACAGCAACTCACTCTCCAAGGGATGGCCCTTTAGGTGGTTGACCACCTCTTTAATCTTCTGAGCATCACTACTAGGCAGCACGACTACCGATCCCTGAGTTGCAACAACAATCAGATCATTGACATTGATCAGTGTAACAAATTGATTGGGAGCAAATACAATATTATTTTGGGCTTGATCAAAATAGTGATCACGGGCCGCTGCGATAATATTGCCATCTACCGGTTCAATCACTGTCGCCAACGCATCCCATGAGCCAAGATCATTCCAATCAAAACGGGCCGCTACCACCGCCACCTCTTGAGAGCGCTCCATTACCGCATAGTCAATCGAATCAGCAGGCATCTGCTGGTAGAGTGTCGCCAACTGTTGTTCACAACTGAGTGCTGCAGTTAGCGGCTCCAAATACTCATAGATGGCCGGGGCATGATTAGAAAACTCAGTCAAAAATCTACCAATCCGACCGACAAACATTCCCGCATTCCACAGATATTTACCACTAGCAAGATACTTTTTTGCCGTATCAAAATCAGGTTTTTCACAAAAAGATTCTACTAGGTTCACCCCATTTGATACCTGCTCTCCTCGCTGGACGTAACCATAGCCGGTATGTGGAAAGGTTGGAGGAATGCCAATCGTAATAAGTTTATCCAGTTGATGGGCCAGTCCTGCCGCTTCTGTCATCACCTGACGAAACCCCTGATGGTTTAGAATTACATGATCCGCTGGAACCACAACAACGACATCATCTAAACTTGCCCCCTGCTTTAATAGACGGGCCAGAGAGAGAAGAATTGCTGGTGCTGTGTTTCGTCCCGCTGGTTCAAAGATAAGAGCATCAGCGCCAACTAAGTTGAGAGAGTTGGCAGTGGCAAGCTCTTGTTGTTGTTTAATAGTTACAATCAGGCGACGCTCTTGGGGAACCAGCCCCTCAAACCGCATTAGAGTCTCTTTTAACAGTGAGTAATCTCCGGCCAATTTAAGATACTGTTTAGGCCGTTTGGAAGTTGACTCCGGCCAAAAGCGAGTACCAGAGCCACCGGCCATCACTAATGCGTAAAGATTAGATTGATCGATCATTTTGAATTAAAAGCGACTGATAATCGCCTCTTTACGGCGAAACAGGCTCTTCTCTTTTTTAATGTATTCTCGTGCCTCCCGCCCAGTATCAAAGGCACCCAAGCTGACCCTGAACCAACGTCCTCGTCCCTTGATATCTACCTCATTAATAATTGGGTTATAACCTTTTACCTTAAAGCCATCTGCAAATTGCTCTGCATCCTTAAGACTCTGATATGAACCTAACTGAATGGTATATTTACCATTTAAATTTAAAGCCTTCTCTTTGTTGGTAGCAGTAGTTTTACTCTCTTTCGCTGCTTCTATCTGCGCTTTTTTTTCAGCAACAGAAAGAATATCATTTCCTTTATCATCTGAAGAGCTAGCGGCTGAACCCTGCTCTACTGCGGTCTCACTCACTTCGCTAGATTTATCCTCAGCAAGAGTTTCCTGCTGATTAGAGTTGACTTGCTCCTTCTCCTGATCAAGTTGCTCAAACTCCCGTTCTAACTGAGAGTAGGTGTCAACGGCCAACTCCTGCTGAATCTCCTCAGCAGGCTGCTGCTGTTTCTCTTGTAACTGAACCGCCTGTTCAACCTGCTCCTCTTCACCGGATAGTAACTCTACCTGCTGGCGATCTTCAATACTAACTCCAGCAGCTTGGTAGGAGTGACTCTTACCCAACTTTACCCCCAACACAAAAGAGGCTGCAGCAATTAAAATCATAAAGAGGAAGATCAAAGCGATCTCTTTTCTAGCAAAAACATATAGTTTACTGTTATCGTCCATCCTCCTATTTTAATCTTGAATGGAATTTGATGCAATAACTCTTCGTAAAAAGGTCGCTGGTTCAATTAATGAAACTTGGTCTACATCTTACACTACTTGTCACCTTGTCCACCAAGGTAGTTACTCAACTATTGTCAACTTAGCTGCTATTCAAAACTGGTATCAAAGATGCATAGGTGACAAGTAACACTTAAAGGATCTTTTAGGTGAAGGGAGGAGGAAATGACTAATAGATGCAAGAGACAGATACGGAGTAACGGCCAAGGGGTAATGGAGTATATGATTCTTACCAGTTTGATCGGCATCTTTTGCCTGATGGCAGTTAAGCAATTTGGGCAGGAGGTCAAATATCAAATTAATCATATCAAACGTGAACTGTCTGAACGAGTAATTCGTAAGTAGATTATTAGATGGTTACTCTCTGGCAAGTAGTCACTCTCACCTCGCTATTAATTGGAAGCCAACAGCTGATTCTGCTTTTTCGCACCACCTTTTGCCAAAACGAGAGAGTCCTGCTGATGGCCACTAACCACTACCCGACTCCAGCTAGTTTACAAATAAAAAATAACAATAGAGAGAGTCTTATCTTAAAACTATGCTCTCCCCTTAGCTCTCCTGGAGCCAAACAGTGAAAAATTCTGAACGAGGATCAATATCACTACTAGCGGCAACCCTGATTCCTCCACTAGTCCTGCTACTAGGTTTAGTAATCCAACACTCCTTTCATATCGCTTTAGAGATAAAGACTCATTGCCAAAGATATCATTTGCAACAACAGAGCAAGCCCAACCGAGGGTTTGCTGCTTTAGAGCTAGTTGGCTGGATCTCGGTCCTGATGTTGCTGGCCTATGCTCTTGTCCAGAATCAAAAAGAGGTAGATCAGAGGATCAAATGGGCACTTCTCAACTGCCAAAATAGTTTTACCCAAGCTACGGCCACCAACAAATAATCGAGGGATCGTGCAGACTAATAAGAACTTTACCCATACCATCGTCCACTTTAAAAACAAAGTGCTCTTACCAATATTGCTAATTGGTCTCTCTAACCTACTCTTCTATCTTTTACTAATTCCCACCAATAACAGTGAAATTAGTCAGCAGATCTCATCCCTGCCAAATCATCCTAAACATATCCAAGTCGAGCTTCCGTTAGCTGTTATGATACCACTCTCTACTACCCCAACTAGCAAGGTGCCTATCTCACTTTATAGTCAACCAAGCGGCACCTTGATCACCACCGCTTGGCTAGTTCCTAATAAAATTTCCAGACTACGCAAGCAAGATCAAACTCCTTTTAATAGTAGTAATAATAATAAACTTTACTACCGAGTGGAGCTACCCTATTTACTGCTATCTAAAATCGTTAAATTGGCAGTGGAAGATCGAGTTTTAGCACTGCCTCACCTTCCAACCACATCCCAAACCCAAACCGCCAGTGACAGGAGAGTTCGTGAAGTCATCTTCTAGCACTAAGGTGAAGTGCCACAAAATAGTAGTCGTAGCAGTACTGCTAATGCTGCTCTCTCTGAGCAATCCCGGCCACTCTAACACCAGAGCGATTATCGTAATTACATCGCTTAAGGGTGATAGCTCTTCTGAAAGATACGGTGATACTATCCAGCAAGTTTTAACCCTTAAAATGAGAATTCCCCCAAAGCTAACATCTCATCTACGACGCGCGGAGCCATGCGCCCCCCAAAGCGAAGCGATTATTCATATCTGCATAGATAAAAATACCAAAATGCGCTTTTTAGTAGTGAATGACAGAGCAGTGCGGGCATTCCAAGTCTTCTATCAAAAGAAAAGAGACAACAACCTGCTCAAACCAAATGGGTCTGTAAAACGAAACTAAATGAAGGAAACCTAAAGAGGAGGTGACTACTTGGGATGGATGGAAAACTTGGGGGTAGTCCCCTTATTACGGTCACTTGCCTTACGCTTAACCCCTGCACGACGGTCGCGACTATTTCTCTTACTCTTGGTTATCTTTGTATTGGAAACCATAACTACTCCTATAATCATTATAAACTTGGGTGTATTTCTACCTACCAGTGGCCAGATTGTCAAAAAAATCACTCTAATGTTGGTGATCCTTACCATCCAGCTCGCATCTGCTGCTCCCCCCAAGGCCAAAAATCTTATTATTGCCAAGGGAGAGCATCGTGAGATCACTCTACACTCCAAAGATAGCTTTACTGTGGGTAATCGTGAAATTATTCGCCACACCACCAAACCCCAAAAGGGGATACTACTGATCAAAGGAGATAAACTAGGCTTTACCGAGTTGGTAATTTGGCGACATCTGCGAGGAAAAGAGCGATATAATATCTATGTCTTGGATAAAAGACGTCAGCTTAAAATTTTACACTTAGAACAGATTGTCCGCTCCTTGGGCCTAACCACCGAACTTAGTGGCCCCCTGATCATTGCTCAAGGCGAGGTAGTCGATATTTCCAAATACAACCTCTTGCGACGGCTACTAAAAGAGTCACCGCAAGCAATTCACTTTCAAGGGGCCCTTGCCCCTCAACTTCGTAATCATATTATTGGGGATATCTACTATCACTTTTTCAACCACCATATCGATTCAATTAACTGCCAACCTGAGATTTTTTCTACTCTCTGCCAATATGATCAAAGCACTACACCATCTGCTAAAATTGTTAAATATCTTAAAGCAAAATACTCGATTAACTTCATCCCCACTCCTACTCACCATCCACATGATCAGTACCGTCTAAAGATGAAGATTATTCAAAGCGAACAAGCCTATGGATCTCAAGTAAGCATTGGCCTCTACCCCTTACAGGGAATGTTAAATGAACTATTTTCTATCGGACTGGCCGCCCTAATCCGCAAAAACCCATTCTACTTCTCCCGTCGCAATACCTCCTACTCAACTTTAGCGGAGCCTGAGAGTATCATCTTACCAGGAGTCGAGAGCACCATTAGGGTGGGGCGTGAGATCTCCTATCCTGACCACCAGCTCAACTCTGACCGGCCACAAATGAAATGGAAGTTCGCAGGGCTGACAATTAAAGTTAAGATCCTAAGAGTAGGTAAAAAATTAAAACTCAACTACTCAACATCTTTTGACCGAATTGCCGATGGTGGAGGGGAAGTGGTCGGCAGTAGAGAGAGCTCTGCCGCTCTGGTGCTACCGGGAAAACCACAACAACTCTTTCAAGTGGGCCATTTAAGTCAGGGAGAGGTGCAAGAGGGAATTCCATTGCTATCCAAAATCCCACTGATTGGATCACTATTTGGAACCTCATCCTATCAACAGAGCTATAAAACAATCTCAGCGATGGTACTACTGGAGAAGCTATGAACCTTTTACCCAACATCAGACAGCTCTTTACCCAGATGCTCAATCGCGGGAGCAAGATTCAACTAGATGAGCTAGAGCAGCTACTTAAACAACACCTTGGCCTCTTAAGCCTATCAGATAGAGAGCAACAACAGCTGACCCAGTGGTATAACCAAGTCTACCACCTACACTTTCTTAATCCCTACCTGCAACAACCAGAATTACGAGAGATTATGATCCAGGGTGAGTCACTAATTCAACTAGATTGCGGCAAGGGCCTAATCAACTACCCGCTGGACGGAATTGAGCGAGAGGATCTAATTCTAAGTATGGAACGGTTGGCGCAACAATCTGGTATTAACTGGAGTTTTCACTCCCCCTTTGCCAGTTTTCAAATTACGCTTCAACAATCCACCTTTCGCGCCACCATGCTACACCAAGCAGTAACTGCAGATAGATCTCCTCGTCTCTATCTTCGTCATATAGAATCCACCTTATTTACTCCCCAAGAGTTCAAGGTCCCACACGAGCTATGGCAGAAGATCTGTACCTGGATTAAACAGAAAAAAAATATTCTAATCAGTGGGGCCAGCGGTAGCGGAAAAAGCTCATTTGTTCGTATGTTGTTAAAAGTAGTTCCACCCAATGAGCACTTGGTTATTTTAGAGGATACAGTAGAGTTGGCCAGCATGGACAAAAGTCGCACCAATCTAATTGCCGATGGTGAGCAAAAAAGCAAATCTTTAAGTGATCTATGTGGATATGCACTACGAATGCGTCCAGACAGAATTATCGTTGGCGAACTACGCGGCAAAGAGATTACACCACTACTGTTGGCCCTCAATACCGGCCATCGGGGAATGTTATCTACAATTCATGCGGACTCAGCTGCAGATAGCATTCAAAGGGCAACACTGCTATTTGCACTCCACACTGCAGACCAGAAAATTAATCATGCAACAATAACAAAATTGATCTGTAAAAATATTGATCTAGTGATCCATCTGAAAGATTGCCATATCACCCAAGTAATTAATTTGATCGGGTCAGAGGGTGTCACCCCCTACTATCAAGAACGATATAGCGTAACAAGTGATCAACCTAATAAAAATAGTTAATTGATCAGAAGAGGTAATGATCTACCATCCATCGATGGTCTTGACTCCCTCACTATCATCATCATCACCAAAGGGGATGACTGACTCTGCATGAGCGTTGGATGGTTTTCGACTGCTTTCGACAAAGTCATCATCACTACTGTCCGCTAGGTCTACCCCAGCAGCAGCAGGCGGAGGAGTTGAGATACTACTTGGAGCAATCACTGGATCTGGAGCTGGAGCTGGAGCTGGAGCTGGAGCTGATAAATTTTCAAGCTCGGTAGTACTCTCCTCAAACTCAAAAGATGATAGATTTGGATCATCACCAGAGTCGTTCTCAAACTGATCATTAAGTCTCTGGCTCTTCTCTAGATTAGTAATCTCCCCCAACTGTCCGACATGGCCAGTAATTGTCACCGACTCCTGAGATAACGTTTTGGCCAGATCAACCATATCTTCTGCCTGGGAAGCATTCTGTTGGGTAATCTGATCCAACTGCCCTACCGCCCGTTTAATCTGTCCTAAACCTCCAGAGTGCTCCTGTGCACTATCAGCAATTTTATTGCTTAAAGTGGCGACATGTTGAACTGATTCGACAAAGTGTTGCATCAACTCACCACTCTGACTGGCCATCAAAGCAACATGTTTAATCTTCTTGACAATATCACTAATTGATTGAGTTATCTCATTGGCCGCATCCCCACTCTTCTGGGCAAGAGTTCGTACTGCTTCAGCGACCACGGCAAACCCTTTGCCTTGATCACCGGCACGGGCCGCCTCAACTGCAGCATTTAGTGCCAACAGATTAGTCTGGAAAGATATATTATCAATGATGCCAATCATCTCCTCAATGTTCGTTGAGCTTTTCGCAATCTCTTGAATTGCATTATTCAGTTCACTAACATCACTCTCACCCTGACGAGCTTCCTCTTGGCTATCACCTGCCAATTTTGCCACCTCTTGTGCCATTTTTAAATTGCCTGCCACAATTGTCCCCAAATCCTCCAAAGCAGAAACTGACTCCTCCAGTGAAGCAGCCGAAGAGCCAGTGACGGTCGCCAGTTCCCTCCCCGTTCGATGCATGGTACTAGACAGATCCTCAGCTCGTTTTGAAGAGAGGGACAACTTTCCACTTAGTTTACGAATCGGTAAAACTACTCCTTGGATTAGATAGTAAACTCCACCGGCGACACAGAAAAGTAACAGTATCGTCCCCAAGCCTAACCAGATAAAAAATTGCTGCCGTTCCTGGCCCAGCTTGATCACGATAGTTTTTGCCGCTTGAAGCTCAACTGTTACAATAGCTCCAATTTGATCAATCACCTTGGTGATGGTTAGAAAAAACTGACGTCCATTAAGCTTATATCCACCCTCAGCATAGTTTTGCACAATAGCATTAAATCCCCCCACCACTGTGGCATACTCTGGACTCTCAAATAGCTGATTCACTCCTTGGACCCCTGGAGCACTTAAGCCGGTCAAAGCGATCTGTAATCCCTGTTTCGTCTTATAAAATAGCTCCAGCACAATTTTAAGCTCAGTCTTACTCAACGGTGCATCTTCGGCGAAAATACTACTCATCTCCGCTCTTAATTTACCTGCACTCTCCTTGGCCCACTCCAAACGGCTCAGCGAGTAGAGCGTAGTAGATAGAGTCGCTAACTGGTTAACCCTCTCCACCACCTGATAGGCTCCCAAGATTCCACCAATCAGCTCACTATAAAGGATAATCCCCTCTCTCTTACTAATAGTTGTCCCCTGAACTCGATCTCGAATTGCCGGTAAAGAGGTAAATAACGCTTTAGTATTATTTTGTTCACTGACTGATAAGGGGGCATACTCTATCTGTTCAAGAAAAGTATCCAGAGATTTATCACTTTTAATCCGCTGTTGAGATAGGAAGGTTAAATCATCCTGTTGTTTACCGGCAAGGTAGACTGCGGAACGCCCCCGTTCGCGCTGAATGTCACTAACCACTGCACTTAGTGGTTTTAAAAAGTTAATATGTGCAACCGCATTTCGATAAATTTTTGCATCTTCCATCGCAAGAAAGACTAAAACCGTCACCACGATTAAAAATGGCACCACCATAATCACACCGATCCGCCCAGTCCTAGTACTAAAAAAACTCATCATAAAAATCACCACTCATTGGTTAACTTATTTAAACTTAACGTTTACCATCCCCATAATAACCAAATATAGTTAACGGAGAATAACACTGTCGTAACTATTACTATATGATAGCTCTATGGTAAAAAATCGCAAACACTATTATCAGTAGAAAGTTTGAGCACAAATCGAACTAACAGTAGACAAAAGTGGTCTGACGTTACTTAAGATAAGTTTAGAAATTCAGAAGATTCTTATAGGAAAAAACAGTCTATCTGAGCATAAGCAGAGAGAAAAGGCCGGTAATAGGGGCTATACACCTGCACATATGCGTGGGTACCGGGCAGAATGATCATCCGGCTGGCCCAAGCAGAGAAAGTTTTGCCATCAATAGTAACACCGAAGGCAGAGCCACTGCAGCTAACAACTCTTCCCCAGTGATTGTAGACCGCTGCTGTCGCAACACTATCATTTACAAAAGTAGTGGTATGTGCCCGCCAAGCATGGGCCTGGGGTAGTGACAAAAATGAGGTAAATAGTAGTATCGCAAGTAGAAGTCTCATAACTAAACTCTCCAAAGAGAAGTGGCACAAAAGCCAACTTACTGTATTTATATCAGACGTCTACCAGTAACTAGCAATAGAAACAAGTAGATTTTTCCCTCCTGTAAAATATATGGGGCCAAAGTCACTATGTAGGCCAAAAGAGACGACAAGCTAGTGTCGGATCGCTTTTCACCAATTAGAGTGTCCAGTGCTCCCCATCGCCTTGAGAATGAAGGAGTTATTTATGAAGAATATTGAGTTACGCTCATTAAAAGAGGTAAGAAAGATAAGAGCTTTACTCCAGTACAATATCAATTTTTTTGATAGTGAACAGGATGAATTAGTCGAGGAGCTTTTTACGCTCTGCCCCAAGGCTGTCGGCATGATGATTTTGAATAAAATACATAGTAATGAACCTTGGGAGAACGTTGTAACTATCTTTCGTAAGCAGCAGGGAAGTCGAAAGAAGTGGGTACCGCAACAAAATTAAGATGTTATCCAATGGGACTCAAGTGGACCTTTTTAGTCAAAATATATGACCTTAATCAATATTTTACTTAATTGCTCTCCACATATTTTTTCGCTATTATATCCTTAGAGGTTAAAAGATGTTTTCCGGAGGAGTTTTGGAAGAATCGATACTTTGTTATATCCAGCTTGATCCCCAGTATAAATTTAGGAGTTTTTCTGTCAACCGCTAGTTTTGGGAGGTAAGTCGACATGCAACTACATATCTGGTACCACCAATTAAATCACTCTAACTCATTAGATTACTACATCACTAAACAAGTTCAACAATTTAACCATCAGGGATTTCAAATTATCAACCTTGACTTCACTCTTTCGGCAGTCGATCAGGGCCACCAAGCTTCAGTCCGACTAAATGCTGATGGGCACATATCCTATCTACATTCCGACTCAGACAATCTTCACCATGCTGTTAATAATGTTCTACAGATGGTTTCTGGACGACTGAATAAAGAGCGCACTAAATATGGCTTAGATAGCTTTCTTCCTACAGCACAAGCGAGTTAAGAGACAGAAGTATTTAGGTATATAACTATGCTTTCCACTTAATACTACATCCCATACTAGGGCGTTGTTTATCAGTAGAACTTTCACCTCTAATAAGTGTGTCACATGCATCGGCCATCTCCTCTGCTGTAACCGGGATAGAATTTCCTGGAGTGCTACCATCCAATCTGCCGCGATAGTAAAGCTGAAGTTTACTATCATAGAGAAAAAAATCTGGAGTACATGTAGCATCATAAGCGCGAGCAACCTCCTGGGTTTCATCATGAAGGTAGGGAAAAGGATATCCCTCTCTTTGGGCCACTACCCTCATTTTATCTGGAGCATCCTCAGGATAAGTAGCAACATCATTGGGGTTAATTGCTACAAAATCGATTCCCAGTGGTAGATAGTGGTTTGCAAGAGTGACCAGCCCTTGGTTGATATGTATAACGTAGGGACAGTGATTACACAGAAACATTACTAGCAAGCCGTGTCTGGATTTAAAATCATCTAAGCCAACCAGCTCTCCCTGTCCCAGCAGATTATTAACTACGTGGTAATTAGGTAGTTTAAATGTTGGGGCGCAACTGCCCAAAGTGGCCATCACAGAAGGGGTCAATACCATTGCAAACTCCTTACCTAATAATATTATCGGTGTAACAAACTTTATTTAAGTGGTGATTACCAACTCTTTATGTAAAATCAATATCTTCTCACTCTATGCTCAATCAAACTACTTTGGCCAGTCACACTTTGTTAGAAATAAGGGCCTCACCCAAGCCTCACAATAGGTTACAATATTCTCATACGAGGCAAACATCAAGACACTCTGATCGGCGTTTGCAAAACGGATTTTAAAGGCGCCGATTTCTTTAGCAAGCCACCCACTAAAATGAATCAGCAACAGATACCAAAATATTTAGAGATTAGTCAGCAAATTGTTAGTGCTTACCAAGAGCAGGGAGTGAACCTCTCCTCTAAAGTTAGTGGCGAGATATTGTTATTAACGATTATCTGTAAAGTACACCCGAGTAGTAAGAGAGAGAGAGTTCAAATTAATCCTCAAGGAGAACTACTCTGTCATCTAACAGTACCGCCAATTGAAGGTGCCGCTAACCGGGCCCTGAAAAAAGTAGTGGCAAAAATATTAGGGGTTGCTCCATCAATGGTGACTATTAATCAAGGGGCCCATGGCAGAATTAAACAACTAGTAGTCGAACTCCCGCTAACGACTCCGAAGTGTCGTCAAGGATCTCTTTACATTGAAAAAATTAAAATGATCCCTACCCCAAAAATTATAAATTAAATCTACGGATACTCACGTCCCTGAGGCATTTTAGGATTTAACGGCATGGTACCTTTTAACTTGGTTACAAAAAAAGTCAAGGCCATAATATCCTTAACTGGCAGGATCTCTGCCCAAGCAGGCATCCCCTTGGTCAATACACCATTAACAATGATGTTATAAATTCCACTTGCCCCACCATCACCTCTCAACCAAAATCTATCTGTTAAGTTGGGGCCAATCCCCCCTTGACCGGCCAGACCATGGCAGACAGCACATTTCTCTGTGTAGATAATCTTTGCCATATTCAGATTAACTGGATCAGAGCTTACAGTATCAAATATTGCTTGGGAGAAGAGTTGCTCTGAGCTGATGGGTGAGTTCACTCCCTTTTGCTCAATTGGTGGGCCGCTTGTCATATAATAGTAATAGATAAAAATGGCAACAACAGTGATGATCAGAATCAAGATCCAAGTCTGAACAGCCGCTAGCACCTGGCTTGACATAACATCTACTCTTGAATCGCAACGAAGATCATATCAAATTTAGTATTAGAGGAGCTATGATCTAGCTGCAATTTACCACTGTGCCGCTCCATGATCTGGGACGAATGAGCAAGCCCTAACCCTGTTCCTTTTCCTTGCCCCTTAGTGGTATAGAATGGTTCAAATATGCGTTTTGTTACCTCAAGTGAGGGAGGAAAACCACTATCAATGATTGAGAGTATAATTTGCTCTCCCTCTCGACTGGCGGCTATTTTGATCCATCGTTGATCCAGCTGCTTGACCGCATCACAAGCATTGCCAATAATGTGGGCCAATACCTGGGAGATCTCATTAGAGTGACAATCAATTTCCCACTCACTTGCCTCTTGTAACTCAATTTGCAACTCACTTTGGCTGGAGTCTATTTTTCCCTTAATAACCAGCATTGAAATATCAATCAATTTTTTAAGCGTTACTCGCTCCATAGGATCATCATCACTGCTTCGAGAAAGACCCTGGAGATTTTTTACAATACCAGAGATTCTTGCCACCATCTGCTCTAACTGCTCAAGAGATTTAGATAGCTTCTCATGAGCATCACTCTCTTCTATCGCTCTTTCATCCACAGCATCATCATGTGCTTGCAGTGTCTTTTTAATCCGTCCCAAGTGAGCAGATAGAATTGATAGTGGATTATTGATTTGATGGGCCAATCCCACACTCATCTCCTCAACGAAAATCAGCTTGTCATTATGAAAATTATTGATACAGTGCTGTAACGACTCGTTCTCCGACTCCACTTTTTCAGATAATTTATCGATGATTACTTGCTGAGCTTGGCGGGTTAATTGACCGGCCAGGAGATACTCAAAGTTTTCCTTTGCTGATTTTAATAAAATGATAAACAGTAATATTGTGGCCGCTGCAATCAAAGTTCCCTCAGTCGTTCCTCGACTTATCCCATAGATCAGGTATGGCCCGATTACGGAAAGGGTAAAAATGGCTGCTCCTTTGGTAGAAGCAACGGCCCCCTGCAATCCACCAAATAGAATTCCACCGGCCATTACAACAATCAAGCCCCCCCCCATGACAGTAACTTTAGGTATGAAAAGAAACGAAGTTGCCCCCCAAGAGAGACCAAATAAAAAGAGTAACAGCAGATAGGCGATCTCCATTTGATACTTTTTAGCTAACGACATCGTACGATTACGATTGTAATAGGTAGTAGTGATACCCAAACACAAGAGCCAAAAAATACTATAGATCAGCCAGTAGTTAAGATTGTTAACATTTTGCTGTAAGAGATACCAGAAGAAAGCCAGTGTCATCAAACCAGCGGAAATAATTAAAGAGATTTTGCGGTTAAAAAGGAGGTCAATCCTCCCATTTTCCAGTAGATCTGTTTGAATTTTAGTTTCCTGATTTTGCATCGTCCAAAGAGTATAACACGTTAAAATTCGCCGTGCCAATCACTTCCATCCACTGTGAATAGCGCCGATGCTTAAATATGATGTGCAATCTTGCCGCAATCGACAGCCAGTATTAGAAAGAGTAAAATTGGGTGATGGGTCGACAGCAATACACATTTTTGATTACTCTTACCCTGGTAATTTTTGCCTATCAAGGAGCCGTTACGGCCAGAGAGTTGAGCTGCAATACAATTAAAAAGAAGCACAGCTGTCCCCAAGGAAAAGGTTATCCACTACATTTAACTTTTGATGATGGTCCTCGACCGAAGTTGACTGAAACCATCACGGAGATTCTAAAAAGAGACAAAGTGCCTGCGACATTTTTTGTAATGGGGCATAAAATTGATAGCACTTGGATATCAGCAGATCAAAAAAAGATCACAAAGCTGGCCCGGACTCGTTTGCGTCAGCAGTTGGAAAGTGACCTAATCGAAAAGTACAAGAAGCAGAGTAATATCCAGTTCCAACAACAGATTGACCAATTTGCCCAAGATCGAAAGAGTCGTGCCAATTTCGAACAACAAGTTAAACAGTACATGCAACGCTATGATCAACAAATTGAAGGCCATATTCGCTCACGCAAGAGACTGGATGGAACAGACCCAATCAAGGACAAACGGGTTATTCGAAAACGGAAAGAACAACTCTACCAAATCAAACTGCGTAAACAACGACGTTTTGCTCTGAGGAGAAAGATTAAACAGGAGTTGTTAAAGCGCCACCAAACAGTGATCGATCGCGTTATAGCTGCCCGTCTTTCCAAATATCGCTCAAAGATGGTGAGCACTGCTCATCAAGCCCGCAGGCAGTTGGCAAAGATGAAGAGGGAGGGATTCAATATTGCCTCCCACCTGTATGAGCACTGGGACCACACATTAAAAAGTGAAGAGGATCTATCTAAACTACTTAATAAAACCAAGCGAGAGGCAAGCCTACTCACCCCTCCTCCCATGCTGCGTTTACCCTATGGAGAGGGATGGGTTAACCGGGATGAGTACCCCCATGTACTAGCAGAAATTGGAAAGGCGGGGTACACCCATGTAGGATGGGATATAGATTCAAGGGATTGGAAAACCGAACTGATTAAACAAGAGGGCAAAATTCTAAGTGAAACCTTAAAACAAATTTGTGAGAGGAAAGGTGGAATCACACTCTTTCATGATGTAAAGAAAAACACCGCCAAGAATCTGCGCTACTGGATTCGTAGCATGAGATGTGCCGGCCATCAACTGGTGGATAAGAGCTTGATACTAAACACTCCCCACACTACAATGCTCTCGCCAGCGCTACTTGAGAAGTGTGGTGCACAAATGAGCAGTGGAATACTACCGACCGTTAATAAATTGAAAGATGGCGTTTTTAAAGCCTTCAAAAAGTTGAGGGAGTAGGTCTACCATGAAAAGCTTGATGCAACAATCAGCAATGGCACTACTTGTATCGCTTAATAGCTTGCTCGTTAGTAATATTGCTACCGCGATGGATGGGAAATTTATCTCACTGGCCCCCATTAACTCCTCCTCGGCGCTAGTCTCACTTCAAAGTAAAAAGGATGATACGAGATGGCCTGAGCTTTGGAAGCTGGAACTGCCCAGTATGAAAAAGGTGAAACTGCCTCAAGACTTGGAGTTTGAACATTTAACTCTACTGGATGCATTTTATCATCGTCAAAAACTATTTGCCATTTTACAGTGGCAACAAGAGGGGGCGAAGCTACCTCAACTATACTACCTGCAGGGAAAGCAGTGGAGATGGGTCGGCGAATTTGGTTGTCGCGAGTTTCAAGGAGTCAAAAGCAGAGGAATTGATATTATACAGACCTGCCTTCAAGGCAAGAGCAGCAGCCTATCAGTTCTAAAATTAAAAAAAGCACCTCTGGCGACTAAAGCGCTGGCCAGGGCCGCGACCCAAAGAGAGAGTGTGACCGTAGGTAAAACTACACTGATGATAAAAAAGGATGGGGGGGAGTTGCAAGTTGGAAAAAAAGCTCTTACCCCCTCGATGTTCAAGTAGATTGAAGCGCTGCCAAGGTTGCGATATAACAAACCCAAAGACCTTACTTCCCCAAAGATAGTATTTCCTACCTCCCCTTCAATAGGGACTTGATATATACCAATGAATCACGTAATGGAGGATATGCTTTTGTAATGGGTGTCAGCTGCCTGGCATTAGAGTGATTAGCACTGGGAATAAAAGGTCCAAAAATCTAGCTAAATGCTCAATATTTTGCTTGCCAATCCACACCTATATTACCTACGCTAATGATAGTAATTAGCCCCTCTAATATAACCCGAGGTAAAAATGTGCGGAGTAGTTGGCGTAATTGCCCCCCGTAGTTGTCCCCCGATTGCGGCCCAAGAGAACTACCACGCTCTTTTAACACTACAGCACCGTGGGCAGGACTCTAGTGGTATTCTCGCCTTTGACTATCAACAGCGTCAGTTTCATCTTCATAAAGGGCCAGGTGCAGTCGCCCAAGCTTTTAATCAGGAGAAATTGGAGGAGCTACAGGGAGGGATGGCCATCGGTCATACCCGCTATGCTACTGTCGGTGATAACCACCCTCGCAATCTCCAACCGATGGTGATGGGCCACCCTCATGGCGTCGGGATGGTTCATAATGGTAACATTGTAAACTACCATATGTTGACCGACCAACTCCGAGAAGAGGAGGAGCAACACTTCTTAAGTGGCAGTGATCTTGAGCTACTACTTAATCTTTGGAGCGTTCACTACACTAGTAAAAAGCTAGAAGGCGGAGGTGACTATCTAACCTACTGTCAACATGCCGTAAGCAAAATATTTGAAACAGCAATTGGTGCCTACTCGGTGATAGGTTTGATCGCCAATAAGGGGCTCTTTGCTTTTCGTGATCCCAACGGGATCAGACCATTAGTACTAGGTCAAAAGGTCAATGGTGAAGATAGCTCCTACGCAGTTGCTTCAGAGAGTACGGCACTAACTTTTACTGGGCACAAAATAATCCGATCGATCAATCCGGGTGAGCTACTTTTTATCACTTTGGATGGGGAGTTACACTCCTTTGACCTGCGTCCAGCAGCAAGCCAAGACTCTCACTGTATGTTCGAGTGGGTATATTTCTCCAGCGCTAATAGTGAAGTTGACGAGTGCCCTATCTACGATACTCGCTTTCGTCTAGGAGAGGCATTGGCCGCACAAACTTCTGAACTAATTAAGTCTGGTGAGATCGATCCCGAGGTAGTAATTCCCATCCCTGATACCAGTAGAACAGCGGCAATTGCCCTGGCCTCCAAACTAAACCTCCCCTACCGTGAGGGTTTGTTAAAAAACCGCTACAGTCAACGCAGTTTTATCCTACCATCACAACAGGATCGTGAACGGCTAATCAACCATAAACTCTCCCCAATACGCAGTGAGATTGAGGGTAAATCAATACTACTGGTTGATGACAGTGTCGTCCGTGGCACTACCTCTAAGCGTATTTTAGAGCTGCTGCGCCACCATGGGGCAAAAAAAATCTATGTGGCAGTGGCGTGCCCTCCAATAAAACATCCTTGTTACTACGGCATCGACTTCCCCTTAAGTAGTGAGCTGATTGCCGCTAACTCTACACCGAAAGATGTGGCCGAACAGATCGGCGCCGATCGAGTCATATTTTTAACTATTAATGAGTTGCAAAATTCACTTAACTCTAAAGGACTCTGTTTGGCCTGCCTTAATAAAAAATATCCAACATCCATTAGTGCTAGTGAACAATTTACTAAGCAACGAATAGAAGATGGGAGGTAATCGAATGCGAATTCTTGCTGTTTTTGGTAGTAAATCTGACCAACCGGTCTATCAACAGTTGACTGAACAGTTAGGCAAACTTCCGCAAGTAAGTTTACAAATAGAGATCCTCTCTGCTCACCGTAATCCGGTTGAGCTGGATCAACGTCTACAGCAGGCAGATTACGACCTGATCATTGCTGGTGCCGGCCTTGCGGCCCATCTACCGGGAGTGATTGCCTCCAAGGTCAAGACTCCGGTCTTTGGTATTCCAGTCAACTCCTACTTTGGCGGGCTGGACGCCTTTGCCTCTACCATACAGATGCCCTTTCCCATTCCCGTGTTGGCCGCAGGCCCGAATCATGTAACAGCTATTTATGATTTTCTGGCAGCCTATTTTGCAATCTCCACAGAGAACAACCTAGACTGGCAGCAGATAACTGTGGTTATCCCCCCCCAATGGCAGCAAAGGGATGCGGTTATTCGTGAGCAAGCAAGAATGCAGCAGTATGCCGATCAGCACCAGCTGACACTACAAGTAAAAGAGAGGGCAGAACATTCTACTCCCTCGATCTCTCTTGTTTGCGCTGCCTGTGATAAATATGACCCGCTAGCTATTCACACTCCCATCATTGAGCAGGAGGAGCGGATACAACCTCAAACTCTACTGCAAATTATGGAATGGAGTAAGAGTGGCGGTCTGTGGGTGGGAGCGAACAATGGCCGTAATGCCATCGTCGCCTATCAACAACTTTTTCTTTCCAACCTGTAACTCTAGGAGCTTTTAAGATGTCACTACCTCCTCTACTCTTTCAAGGATCGGTTAAAGATATTTTAGGTGTTAAGGGAGAGTCTCCCTATATTTTCTCCTTCTCCGATCGTTACTCCCTATTTGACTGGGGAGAGATGCCAGATGCTATTCCAGATAAAGGTGCTGCTCTGGCAATCATCAGCACTCAACTTTTTCGCCTACTTGGTGATGCTAATAGTTGGCAAAAATGGGAGATAGATAATCTATCCGTTGCAAACCGTTTTATTTCTACCCTAAATAGACTTAAGGCAGAGGGAGTGAGTAATCATCTAGTCGAAATAAATAATGAGGGAGTGATGACCAACCTGATGGCCGTCTCCCCGGTCGATATTTTAATGCCCAGCTATGATGAAAATAGGAGCTGCTGGAACTATCAAGCTTATAATAATCAACCATCAGGGGTGCTAGTTCCTCTTGAGGTAATATTTCGCTTTGGAGTGCCCGCAGGAAGCTCTCTACTTGAGAGGGTAGATTGTGCTGACTATCGCCAAGAGATAGGACTACAGAAGATTCCCAAAAGTGGAGAGCGCTTTACCTGTCCAATTATTGAGTTCTCCACGAAGTTGGAGAGTAGTGATCGCTATATCAGTTATGAAGAGGCTCGAAAAATCTCCGGAATGACATCAAAAGAGCAGCAGGAGTTAATCGCTCTGACCTCACTGATCGCGCTTCGACTTAAAGAGCTCTTTGCCCAGGGGGAAGTTGAACTTTGGGATGGGAAATTTGAATTTGCCTTTGCCTCTGCCCAAGAGAGTGGCCAACGCTCCTTTATGCTAGTTGATGCGATTGGCCCGGATGAGTTACGTCTAACTCATCAAGGAGTACAGCTATCCAAAGAGTCACTACGCCAGCTCTACCGCAATACCGAGTGGTGGCAAGCAGTGGTCAAGGCCAAAAATTTGGCCAGTGAACGTCAGCTCCCGAACTGGAAAAATATCTGTCAGCAGGAGCTGAGAAAAAATCCCAAACCTCTACCCAAAGATCAGATTGAGGCAGTCGCGGCGATCTATCGTACTCTGGCCAACCACATTAGTACCCAGTTAGGTGAAAAATGCCCATTTGCTAATAGTGCCACTCTAACTGAGGTTACCAACTTGCTTGCCGGAGTAGAAAAGTGCAAGTAGCTATTATCGGCAGTGGAGGTAGAGAGCATGCCCTTGCCTGGAAATTTAGTTGCTCACCATCAGTGGAAAAGGTTTTTGTCCTACCGGGAAATCCAGGGATGTCTAAAACCTGTGAGGTGGAGCTTGTTCCATGTGATCCACTTAACAACCAGCAAGTAATTAAGCTGTGCCAACAATATCAGATTGACCTAGTAATAATTGGCGCCGAGGCTCCTTTGGCCAATGGGTTAGCTGATCAGCTAGAGCGGGCAGGGTTTAACGTCTTCGGCCCATCCCAAGCAGCAGCACGCCTTGAATCATCAAAAATATTTGCCAAAAATTTTATGGATGAGATGGACATTCCCACTGCCAAGTACCAAAGCTTTGACTCCTACTCCACGGCAACAGCAGCACTAGAAAAATGGGATTTTAGTTGCGGAGTGGTAATTAAGGCCGATGGTCTGGCCAGCGGTAAAGGAGTCGTCATTACCCATGACCTGGCCTGTGCCACTAACACTCTTCATAATTTAATGGAGAATAGTTCATACCCAATCCATGCCAGTAGTGTAGTAATAGAAGAGTTCTTAAATGGTAAGGAGGCTTCGATCTTTGCTCTCTGTGATGGGGAAAATTATCATCTGCTAGGCCACGCCTGTGACTATAAGCGATTAAATGATGGCGACCAAGGGCCCAATACTGGAGGGATGGGGTGTTATTACACTCCGAATTGGCCTACCGCCAATCACTATCAGCAGATAGAAGAAAAAATTATTAAACCGACGCTGACCGGAATGAAGAGAAGAGGCACTCCATTTAAGGGTGTTCTCTTTTTAGGAGTGATGATCGATGGTGAGTCGATCAACCTTTTAGAGTATAATGTGCGCCTTGGTGATCCTGAAACTCAGACCCTGCTTCCACTGTTAAGTGATGACCTTCCTCAACAAATACTGGCCGCGGCCCAAGGGAGACTCTCGTCTACCCCAACGATCAAACCACCAGTCAACTGCTCTCTCCATGTTGTACTTGCCTCAGGGGGATATCCTGGAGTTGATGGCACTCCAATGGAGTTAAATAACCCGATCCGCTGGAAAGTACCAACTGATTATGAGGTCAACATTTTTTTTGCCGGAGTGAGTGAGAATCCACAAGCAGATTTAGTTAATAGTGGAGGGCGGATTTTAGGAGTTACGGCCACCGCCAACTCCTTAGCAGAGGCTCGACTCTTGGCCTACCAACAGTTAGCAAAAGTCTCTTGTAGTGGGACGCAGTGGCGTAAGGATATTGGGGAGCTACTATGATAAAAGTTGCTATTATGGCCTCTGGAAATGGCAGTAATGCGGAGAATATCATCCGTGTGGCCCTCCAGTACCCAACGCAACTTAAAGTGGTGGTGGTAATTAGTGACCGGCCCCAAGCTTTCGTTCACACCCGCGCCCAAGAACTGGGAGTGCCATCTTATACCGTTGAGCGCCTTAAAGATCGTCTGCAGCACGAAGAGGAGATCTTGGCACTGTTAAGCAAATTACAGGTGGAGTGGCTCTGTCTGGCCGGTTATATGCGCATCTTAAGTGGCACCTTCCTTCAACACTTTTATGATCTTAAGCTCCAAGCTTTTAGAGTGGCAAATATTCACCCCTCTCTCTTGCCCGCATTTCCGGGACTAAATGGCTACCAACAAGCCTTTAAGGCTCAAGTAGCACAAGCGGGGGTTACTCTTCACCTAGTTGACCAGGGAGTAGATACTGGCCCCATTCTGCGACAGCTAAGTTTTGATCGGGCCCCAGATGATGACCTGACCTCATTCCAACAGCGAGGCATGGAGCTAGAGTACCAAGCATACCAAGAGTTTATTAACGCTTTAGCACACCACTTGATTAAACGGGATGGAGAGAGACTCTATCTACTTGAGGAATGATCAGATGAATCAACTTTTTCGAATTGAACTCTACAACCACCATCAGACAGATCGACTAGAGTCACTTTGTACGGAGTTGGCCCCTAGTTATCCCCAGTTGGAGCGGATTACCCCTGTTCGTTTTTACAAAATTGGTTGTCAACAAAAAGAGCGGCTGCAGACTATTTTATGGGATAAGCACTCCCCGCTGTTACATGACCCAGTAATTGAAGAGATCAATTGGAGTGAGAACCGTCCAGAGCTTTTAGGTGGAGAACCAACGGTAATAGTTGAGACCTCCCCCAAACCTGGGGTTACAGATAACCCCGGACACGTAATCTGTGAAGCACTGGAGCTATTAAAGCTACCGGCCAATGCCGCTTCCGGCACCCTCTATCTCTTTTATGGCAAGATCACGCCCCAAAATAGCCTACTGATCGTCCAGCAGCATCTGGCCAACGCTCTAATCCACCAGATTACCGCTTGGGAGTATCAAGAGTATTTAGCTCTGGATCGGTTCCAAAAAGTTGAGATGCCCAATGCCGGAACTCTTCACCAATTTAAACCGTATTTAGAGATCAATCTGGATTGTACCGACCAAGAGTTGGAAGAGCTAAGTCAGAAGCGCTGTCTTGCACTAAACATAGATGAGCTGCATTTTATCCAGAGCTACTATCGTCAAGCGGAGGTCCGTCAAAAGCGCCAAAAGGCTAACCTCCCCTTGAACCCAACGGATGTTGAGTTAGAAATATTGGCCCAAACCTGGAGCGAGCACTGTAAACACAAGATCTTTGGGGCAAGGATCACCTTTAATCAAAATGGCAATACACGAGTAATTGAAGATGGTCTCTATCGCGGCCAGATTAAGCGAGTAACTAAAGAGCTAATTAATGACGGTCTTGACTGGGCGATCTCAGTCTTTAGTGACAATGCCGGAATTGTTCGCTTCGACCCTAACGTTGACCTTAGTATCAAAGTAGAGACTCATAATTCACCTTCCGCTCTCGATCCTTACGGAGGGGCGATCACAGGTATTTTAGGGGTAAATCGCGACATCCTGGGATGTGGAATGGGCCACCGGCCAATTGCCAACACGGACATTTTCTGTTTTGCCTCTCCCAACTGTTCGCAGCTAAATGATCTGAACAACACCCCCTTGGGGCTGCGGCCCCCACGCCAAGTAATGGAAGGTGTCCATCGTGGAGTAGTAGATGGTGGTAACAAGAGTGGAATCCCCACAGTAAATGGTGCGCTCTTCTTTAATGACAGTTATGCCGGAAAGCCCTTAGTCTTCTGTGGCACTGTGGGAGTCGCTCCACAAGAGGTAGATGGGAAACCCACTGCGATCAAGCGAGTGGCGACCGGGGATCTAATCTATATGGTGGGTGGAGCGATTGGTGCCGATGGTATTCACGGCGCGACCATGAGCTCCCTCGAATTAAGTGCTGACTCTCCAACTAGTGCAGTCCAAATTGGCGATCCCCTGACCCAGAAAAGAGTTAGTGATTTCATCATCAATGCTCGAGATTTTGATCTCTTTAGCGGTCTAACAGATAATGGTGCCGGTGGACTGAGTTCCAGCATCGGGGAGATGGCCACCTTAACCGGCGGGGCGACGATCGATCTTAGTTTGGCCCCGACCAAATATCCAGGCCTCACTCCCTACGAATTGATGATTAGTGAGAGTCAGGAGCGAATGAGTGTTGCTGTCACCCCCGAGCAGGCATCAAAATTTGAGGCGCTGGCCACTCAGCACGGAGTCTCTGCCACTAAGCTTGGCAGCTTCGACACTAGCGGTAGCTTAAACGTCCTGTTTAATCGACGCCTAGTAGCTTCTTTGCCACTAAGTCTAATGCACGACTCACTCCCTCAAATGGAGCTAACGGCACGTTGGGACGGGCCAGTTAACTGGCCGGCACACCCCTATCGCCAAAAAATGATTACTCAACTTAAATATTTTGACCTAAGGATGGTACCAGCGACACTTCTAGCGCTACTCGGCCGAGAGAACATCGCCTCTAAAGAGAGAGTCATTCGCCAATATGACCATGAGGTACAGGGAGCAACTCATCGTAAACCCCTAGAAGGTAGTGAGCACCCCTCTCCCAATGATAGTGCTATTATCTGGCTCTATCCTCATGGAGGAGAGAAAGATAGCGCCATCTCCATCGGCTGTGGGTTGGCCCCACGGATATCACCTCTCGATCCCCATCTGATGGCGATCTATGCTGCTGACGAAGCAGTACGTAACGTCATCGCTCATGGTGGAGATATTGATCACTGCGCGCTACTAGATAACTTCTGCTGGCCCGATCCAGTTGTCAGTGCAAAAAATCCAGATGGTGATCAAAAACTAGCAATGTTAGTTATGGCATGTGAAGGGTTGTACCAACTATGTAAGGAGTATCGCACTCCTCTGGTAAGCGGCAAAGATAGCATGAAGAATGACTTTCGTGGCCAATTGGAAGATGGCTCTCCTATCACGATCAGTGTTCTTCCGACTTTACTGGTCAGTGCAATGGCAAAAAGCAGTGTCTCACACACTAGCTCCTCCCCTTTTAAGCAAGCTGACGATCTAATCTATCTACTCTCCTCTCAATTGGTTAAACGAGCAACTACCGGGCTGGCCGCCTCTGAGTTTTCCCAAGTTTACTCACTGGATGATCCAGCAATGGAGCAACTATCAACAGTAGACCTGAGTGCTAATCGCCATCTCTACCGCAAAATTTTCACTGCCCACCAAGAACAGCTACTCGCCTCTTGTCATGATATATCTGACGGAGGTTTGGCCTGCGCCTTGGCAGAGAAGTTATTTACCAATCAGCTTGGTGCATCGATCACCGTAAATAACTGTAGTGATAATGATCTGGCCCTACTCCTTTTTAATGAGGCTCCTGGCCAATTTGTTGTCTCGGTTGCTCCCAAGAACCAAAAGGAATTTGAGCAGCTCTTTACAGACAACTATCAACAGCTAGGCACTGTAACAAATCTATCCACTCTAACTATCAAGCGGGGGGGAGAAGAGGTCAGCGTTACAACCCAGAAGCTCCAATCTGCCTGGGATGGAGGACTTTAGATCATGAGAACCAAACCTAAATTTTTAGTTCTGTGCGGTGATGGAATAAACTGTGAACGTGAGACGGCCAATGCCCTCTCAATGGCCGGTGCAGCGACCAGAACGATTCACATCAATCAGCTGACAGAGAGAGCAACGCTATTAGATGATGTTCAAGGGTTGGCCCTTCCTGGCGGTTTCTCATTTGGAGATGAGCTGGGTAGCGGCCAAATTTTGGCGCTAAAACTGCGACACTCGCTCCATGATCAACTATTGGAGCTGATTGCCAAAAAACGCGCGGTGATTGGTATCTGTAATGGATTTCAAGTACTGGTTCGACTTAATATTCTACCGGGGCCAGCGGGAGATCGTTTTTTAACATTAACTCACAATCGCCAAAATAAATTTTTAGATCGTTGGGTTAATCTTGAGGTGGAACAAAGCTCTTGTTGTCTTTGGACTCAAGGGATTACCTCTCCATTTAAACTACCAGTTCGCCATGGAGAGGGACGAGTCGTAGTCGCCCCGGGAAGTGAGGAGAGGTGGCAACAGCTAGTGACTAAAGGACAGATTGCCCTACGCTACAGCAGTGACATTAATGGCTCCTACCAACAAGTAGCTGGGATATGCGATCCCAGTGGAATGGTACTAGGGTTAATGCCTCATCCTGAAGTAGCAATTCATCCTCAGACTGTCAGCGGCACCACTGATCATCAGCAGTGGGGAGCGGGGTTTACAATCTTTAAGAAGATGGTTAACCATCTTTTACAAATATAGGAGAGAGCATGGGTTATACACCGGTGAAGATTAATCGTGCATTGATCAGTGTGACTGACAAAAGTCATCTAGGCCCCTTGGCCACAGTTTTACACCAGCGGGGCGTAGAGATTATTTCCACTGGAGGAACTGGCCGTTTTCTCCAAGAGGCAGGGATTCCCTACCTGCCGATTGAAGATGTTACTGGCAGCCCAGAAGCATTTGCTGGCAGGATGAAAAGTATCAGCTTTCAAATTTCCAGTGCCCTACTCTTTCGCCGTAGTGATCCGCAAGATTGTCAACAGGCGCAAGAGCTAGGTATTAAGCCGATTGATCTTGTGGTTTGCAACCTCTACCCTTTTGCTCAAGTGGCAAAAGAGAGTGCTGATTTTTCCACTCTGATTGAAAATATCGATATTGGTGGCCCCACCATGATTAGGGCCGCGGCCAAGAATTTAGAGGCAGTAACAGTACTAACCGATCCTAGTGACTATCAAGAATTTATCACCTTACTGCAACAAGATGATGGAACAATCGATGGTGAGAGTCGACAAAACTTTGCGCTAAAAGCTTTTCGGCTGACGGCCGAATATGACACCATGATTGCTGCCACCCTTAACCCTACTCCACTACGCTACGGGGAGAATCCACATCAGCGTGGCTGGGTTGTTCCTAACTCTGTTGGGCGTGGGCTGGCCGGTTGCAAACCCATACAGGGTAAGGCCCTCTCCTACAATAACTACTTAGATGCGGATGCCGCTCTTCGCAGCTGTGCTGATTTGGCCAGCACCAATAGTAACGGCCACAGTGTCACCATTATTAAGCACTCCAACCCTTGCGGAGCGGCGATCGCGCAAAAGCCTCTGCACGCACTCCAAAATGCCTGGGCCGGAGATCCCGTCAGTGCCTTTGGAAGCATTATCGCCATCTCCAGTGAAGTAAATGGGGAGATTGCCCAATGGCTAAGTGATAAATTTGTTGAGGTGGTTTTGGCTCCCAGCTTCTCAGCAGATGCCCAAGAGATATTTGCTCGCAAAAAAAATCTACGGCTGTTGGCGATGCCGATCAGCTATAATCAGACCAAGTTGGTAGAACGAACAATCGACGGGGGACGAGTTGTGCAAGAGGAGGATAGTCATTTTGATCACTCTCTCCAAAGTGTTACAAAGATCCCTTACCCTACAGAGCTGACCGCACTAGGCAAATTTGGGATTATGGTGACCAAGCATCTTCGCAGCAACGCTATCGCCCTAGTTTTTCAAAATAGTCAGAATGAGTTCTCCCTGGCCGGTGCTGGTATGGGCAATCCCAACCGTCTAATTAGTCACCAACAAGCCTTTGACAAAGCAAAAAGTAATGGCCATCAAGATCTCTCCCAGATGGTGTTGATCTCTGATGCCTTCTTCCCCTTTGCTGACAATATCCAGATCGCCCATCAAGCAGGGGTCCGACAGGTTATTCAACCTGGGGGTAGCATCAAGGACCAAGAGGTAATTGCCACCTGTAACCAGCTTGAGGTCGCGATGGCCTTTACCAAATCTCGCCACTTTCGTCACTAACACCAAAAGAGAGGAACCAACATGTCTGCCCCCATTGATTATAAAAGTGCTGGTGTCGATATTGACGCTGGTGAGCAGCTAGTAAAAAAAATCAAACAGAAAGTACGTGCCACCTGTGGAGAGCGCGTCGTCAGTGGAGTTGGGGGATTTGCCTCCTTATACCAAATTAGTGACGATAAGCTGCTGGCAGCAGGTAGTGATGGAGTTGGAACCAAACTAAAAATTGCCCAACAACTTAACCTACATAACACTATTGGAATTGATCTGGTGGCAATGTGTGCCAATGACATCATCTGTACTGGTGCCACTCCCCTTTTCTTTCTTGACTATTTGGCCATGGGTAAAATCGATCTGACACGGGATGAGGCGATCATTGATGGTATCGTTGAAGGTTGTCGGCAGGCGGAGATGGCACTAATTGGTGGTGAGACCGCTGAGATGCCTGGTAGCTATCCACAAAATGAGTATGATCTGGCCGGCTTTGCCATTGGAGAGGTAAAACAGAACGAAGTAATTAATGGTGCTCAGATAAAAGAGGGAGAATCACTAATCGGAATTGCCTCTAGCGGTTTTCACTCCAACGGCTTCTCGCTGCTACGCAAACTGGTTGGCCCTACTGAGCATCAACTGCTAACACAACTTCTAACCCCCACCACTATCTATCAGACGGCAATTAAGACCCTGCTAAACCAGCACCGCCCCAACATTAAAGGGGTGGCCCATATCACCGGTGGAGGAATTCATAATATTGGGCGGCTTAACTCCAACTTTAACTATCAAATTGATTCCCTCCCCTCACTGGAAGAGATTCCATCCTGCTTTAAAACTATTGTTGATCGGGCAAAACTACCGCTGGACCAACTCTACTCCACCTTTAACATGGGGATTGGAATGGTGATTATCAGTGACCAACCGGCCACAGTCCAAGCATCACTAAGTGAATTAGGTTATAAAACATGGATAGTTGGCCAGGTGATTAAGGGGTCAGGAAAGGTAACTCTTCCTTCATAAAAGGGCACCCGAACTAATAGTCGCAGCTCTTTAATAGATAACGATAACTACTCAACCGTAGCATCAACACCGTAGTGATCAGATAAGTTTGACTGTTCCGGCTTACCCTCGACTAGAATTTCTACCAAGTTTTCATAGGATCGACGAGAGCTCTTGACTGTTAATTTGCGTACAAACAGATGATCCAGTAGAACATCAAGAACAGTATTATCATGCCCTCTGTCGACAACGCTGTTGCTCGAACAGAAGGTACACTTCCTAATATTTTTAGAGATAGGGTCCTGATATCCCATATCAATAAAACGTTGGCAGTGTGACTCAAATTCACCGTTGATACTATTTTTAGGGTCCGCAAAAGAGCAGTTAAAATCCCCCATCAAAATCTGGGAATCATTTCGATCTTTCATCCTACCAAGAAGATAGACCACCTGTTTTTCATTCTCCTCCCTCCAACCGGAGAGTTGTCCTGCGTATGGCGCTGTTGAGTCCAGATCAGCAGTTAAGTGGGTACAAAGAAGATCAATATTTTTATCCCTCTCCTTTACCGTTACCACCAATGCTCCTCTTCTAGTCAATGTGGAGATCGTACTCATATCAATTAACTGACTATTGGCCAGAGGTTTTTTAGATAGAATCATCAATCCAAAAGACCCTTTATAGGTAAAGATCCCCGCCGGAGAGAATGGATTAATCACCTGTAAGACGGTAGTAACTGCGCTATTCCCCACCTGCGCCATCATTGCCTGAGCGCACTCAAGATTCGTATTCTTCAATTTTTTTAGTGCCACACCACACCGATCAAGGATGCAGTCTGTTTGGGAATCCCCTGACTGCCCGATACAAAAGCTGATGACACAACTGACAAATTTTTTATTACCCTTATCTCCACCAAAAAGGTCACCAATACCACAAGAGGGAGCTTGCTTCGTTTTAGTTTGAGTAATGGGGGCCTGAAAGGAGTAAGGATAGAGCTCTTTTAAACCGTTGGAGATGGCATCCATATCATCTTGTGTCCAAACTTCCTGCAGACAAACTACATCTGCAGTAGATTTTTTCATCTCTGTAATAATTTTAGGAAGTCGCTCTTTGGCCAAAGGGACAAAGGTATGGGCCAGTCCAGCATTAAAGCTGCTGACACTTAATTGTGCGACTGCAATATTGGCAGCAAAAATTAATATCAGACTAAATAACTTCATTCTCTCTCCTAAATAATATATCAACACTTAATTATCTAGAATAGTAGATAAACTTACAATTATTTAAAGTAGTAACTCTCACCATAAGATCTATTAACACCAACTCCGCCCACAACCTTGGAATCTGCGCACTATAAAGTCACGCACGCTAGGGGGCAATATATCCCCCACAAAAATTAGACCGGCCCGTAACTAATAGTTAAACCTATGCCACCGATCAGTGGTTGAGGATGAATATCAACCAAAACAGTAACTCTGAATTATAGGGTAGCAAATGAGTAATATTACACTTCGAATACTAATTGGCTCTCTTCTCTTTTTATCTCTAACAGGGTTGACGCAGGAGCAGAGTGGATACCAGGATTTTATACTACTAAGTGACCTAGATGATACTTTAAAAATTACCAACCACAGTGGAGGAGTAAGTAGGCTCTACCGAGCACTCTGGTCAACTAAAGTTTTTGCCGGGATGGAGCGACTCTACCAACAGATTAGTGATGATAGCAGTGACTTCTATATTGTCTCTGCCAGCCCCAAACTTATTCGCAGTAGAGTAAAACGACTGCTAAGAAAACGTGGTCTCAATCATGCAAAAGTAGTGCTCAAAAAAATTCGCGATGGAAAAACATATAATTATAAGGTTGGTGCCATTAAGCATATTTTATCGCAAACAACTGGCCGACTTATTTTGGTTGGCGATGATACTAGTCATGATCCAGAAGTCTATGACTATATCATGCAAAACTATCCTGACCGAGTGGAGACCATCTATATTCGAACTATTGTCGGCCGAGAGCTCCCATCAAGTGCTACCCCGATCTGGAGTGCCTACGATATCGCAATTGCTGAACATCAAGCGGGACGCCTAACACTTGAAAAGGCAGCATCAGTTGGATCAAAGATCATCCAGACCAAAAAGAGTAAGTTAGTTCATCCAAAATTTGTCATCTGTCCAGACCAATTTATCCCATTAGCAGTGGCCGAACAAGAGGATCTTAGAACGATGCAAGAGGCGATCTATCAGCGCCACCAAAGAATTTGCGATAATCGATAATTAGAGTCAGCTACTTACTGATTGTTTAACCGACAAAATACTCTGCGAGTAACTCCCCACATAGCGACCAATAACATATTATTGCTGCCAATTTCACGTCGCATCCAATACCTCATAACCGGAACCGCATCGGGATTCAGATCAGCGTAGGCGAATGTATCAAGTAGTTGAACGATTTTTTTCTCCTCATACTTAACTTCAAATAGCTCTCGAGCAGACTCTAGCGTTAGGTCGGCATATGGATTTTCTGGGGCAAAAAAATAGAATGTTCCACTGAGATAGAATTTATGGTCTCTCTTTTCAATTAGCACTCCTCCAAAATGCATAAAGCTGGGATTATAAGAACGTGAAAGATGATAGCACTCTCCTGAATAGAATGCTGGTAACTGTTCCGAAATAATCGGTGCTCCACTTTGGAAATCGTTCCAAATCATCTGCTGCTGCAAGGAGCATTGCCCCTGGTAGCAAAAATTCTGTGGTAACTCGGCTGCGTTGAGCGCGAAGCTAAGAATAAAAACAGTCACAATAAAACCCTTCATAAATCTCCCTTGATCAATCTACTCATGTATTACCTATAAAAGATGGCCTATATCGTGCGAATTGTCTCTAGTACCAACTGATTTTAATCGAAAATATACTATTTTACTGAGCAACGAATCAAAATGTTACCATCTCCACCGCATTTTTGATATTCAACGTTGGTTTAAACCAGAGAGGTTTTAGCAAAATATTTCATCTCTGACGCCAGCCCCTGAGGAAGTGCAACCTCTAGAGAGGGGCCAACCGCTAGTTGCTCTATAGTACCTGCAGTCACATGTTGCTCAACTGTCTGACAGATTGATAGCACTGACTGCTCCGAAGCATTATAAAGGGTATTCAAATCAGTTAGATGTCTATCTCCAGTAACCGGATGAAGATATTCCAGCTTCGACTGTCTCCTTTGCAGTTCAATTAACCTCGATCTATCATAGAAAAGTGCATGTGCCTCTTTTAAAAACGATTTGTTGGTTAACTTCGCCCCTAAATAAAATAGACGGCGAACAGTGGATTTAGTGTATAACGACTGAAACTTCCCATATTGTTGATAAGATCTATCTAGAGCATGATAGAGCTGCTGAGGATCTAATCCAATCTCGATGAGATTGGCCACAATCTGTAACACATCCTTTAGTAGAGGGTGGCCAAGACTGTTTTTAATATGAAATGAACTTAATTTTACATCATCATCAAGAAAGAAGAGATCGATTAAAGATTCTAAACGACGGTGTTCTTGAATTGCTATGCTCCTTTTGAGCGGGTCTTGATTATAACAATTTCCTGTATAGTAATAGATCATTGGATGAAAAGTGGCATCGGTATGAATATGGGCGATAATCCCCAGTAGAAAGTGTCGGACAGCACTATTTTGAGCAATTTGATAATCACTAAAAGCAACTTGTGAAATTTTTCTGACTAGATCGTGTGTATCCTCCCCTTTCTCTCCATGTAGCTGGTCAGGAATAGAGACAACCTCTTGGTAGCTGGGGCCGCTGGTAGGATGGTAATATAAAGAGTCATGAAAAACTGAGCCTAGACGAACAAATTCTAGATACTCCTCACTTAGTCTCCAAAAATCGTCGTTTGCAAGTTGATTAAAAACAGTGTTGGCAATTTTAATATGAACAATTTCTCTAGGCATAGTATCCGATCCTAACTCCCTTGTGGCCACGGAAATAGTCCATGGTGCTCTTCACCCCTTGACCATAGTATCAAATTCAGAATTCATACAGTGGCATTATACTCTCTGTTCGTCCTCCCTACTAGTGACTATCAATCTATCGCGACGATAACCAGTGTTAAAATATATCCATTAGAGGGAAGATCCAACCTCATCTTACAATGTCTAGAGGAAAACTGCCATATACCTGACGCTATTACTATTTTATTTTCAAGCGATAGCAGGAGTCGGTTATGCCCTGGCCCAAGAGCTGCATTTTAATCTTAGATAATTAATATTGACACCAGAAAGCAAATCTCATCTAATTATGTTTAGCATATCCATTTAATGTTACATCTAACCTTTTGCATAAGGAGTTTGCAATGAGATTAAAGTGTTGGTTACTGTTTTTAGTTTCTTCTCTAATAATTTCTAGCGTCAGTGCTAAAACTATCAAAGTAGGAATTATTCTTCCTCTGACTGGCTCACTGGCTAAATTTGGAGAGATTGAGAAAAAATCTTTTGTGATGGCAGTTGAAGAGATCAATGCCAAAGGTGGTGTAAAGGGCCAAAAGATCGAGCTGATTATTGAGGATACTACCGGTAAACCCGATGTTGGTCGCTCCGCAATTGAGAAGCTAATCACTCAAGACAAAGTACCTGTCATTGGTGGAGGATACTCTAGTTCAGTTACCTGGGCAACCATTGCAGTCGCCCAACAAAACCGTGTTCCTTTTCTAGTTAACACTGGATCAGCTGACAAGATCACCGAGCAAAACTGGCGTTACATCTTTCGCCTTAACCCACCAGTTAGTGAGTACCCTGGAGCATTTGCATCCTTTTTAGGAACTATTGCCAAAGATGTTAAAAGTGTTGCCATCCTGCATGAGAACTCTCTTTTTGGTCAAAAGGGTTCTAAGAAGTTTGCCAAGCAAGCCAAAAAACTTGGGCTAAAGGTCGTCCTAAATGAAGGGTATGAGGCTGGAGCAATCGACTTTAAGCCAGTCCTAGTTAAAGTAAAATCTTTAAAGCCAGATGCCATCTATATGATCTCCTATATTATGGATGCCTCCCTACTCATTCGTCAGTCTAAAGAGTTAAATATCAACCCGAAGCTTTTTGTCGGTGGAGCAGCTGGTTTTACCCTACCAGAATTTAAGAAGAACGCTAAGAGTGCTGCTGAGTATGTCTACTCCGCTACTCTCTGGACTCCTTCTGTTCCTTATCCTGGAGCGAAAGAGTATTATGATAAATTTTATGCCCGCTACAATGCCCCTACGGAGTATCATGGAGCGGAAGCCTATGCTGCGATGTATGTCTTGGCCGATGCCATTAAGCGCGCCAAAAAAATCGCCCCAGAAGAGATTCGTGATGCTCTGGCCAAGACCGATATGATGACTGCCTTTGGCCCAGTTAAGTTTATCTCTTACGACAAGAAGACCCAGCAAAACAAGTTACCAACTTTCTTAGTCCAGTGGCTCGATGGTAAACTAGAGACGGTCTGGCCAAAAGCAGTTGCCACCAAGAAGTACTACTACCCTACTCCCAAATGGAGTAAGAGATAGTCTCCACTCCTTTACCATTACTTTAATCTCGGAGCTGTAGTTTATTTAAACTACAGCTCCCTCTACGGAAGGATCGAGTAACAATGGAAGTCTTCTTACAAACAGTAGTTGCAGGAGTTCTCAAAGGTGGCCTCTACGGTCTAATCGGCATCGGAATGACGCTGATTATGGGGGTGATGGGTATTATCAATCTGGCCCATGGCCAGTTGATGATGGTGGCAATGTACCTAACCTTCATCTGTCACCAATATATGGGGGTAGATCCCTACCTCTCACTACTGGTCACCATGCCATCACTCTTCCTGTTGGGTGCGATTATTCAGAAATATCTGCTCAATCCACTATTGGAGGTTGATACCATCCTACCGGAAAACCAGGTGTTGATGACAGTGGGAATCGGAATGGTGCTAACAGAGACGATCCGCTTTATCTTCTCTTCTGATTATAAATCAGTCTCGACCTCCTACTCTGATTCCACCTTCTTTATCGGAGAGATATCTTTCAGCGTCGCTTTGGTGGTGGCATTTGTCATTGCTATTCTGTTTACCCTTTTGATGTTCTGGTTTCTGCTAAAAACTGATCTGGGCCGCTCTATTCGCGCCACGGCCCAAGATAAGGATGCTGCCCGCTTGATGGGAATTGATGCTCAATGGATCACTATCTTAACCTTTGGCATCGGATCAGCACTAGTGGCATCAGCTGGCACTCTATTGATGCCAGTCTACTATCTCTTTCCAGATATCGGCGGCCCTTTTACCATGAAGGCTTTTGTCATCACCATTTTAGGAGGTTTGGGTTCAACTGTGGGAGCAATCCTAGGTGGACTAACTCTGGGACTGGCCGAGGCATTGGGGGCCACCTACATTGGAATGTCCTATGACCATATGATTGGGATGATCATCTTTATTCTAGTGCTGCTATTTGTCCCTGGTGGCTTTAAACGAATTACCAAAATTTAGGCGGGGTGGATAGAAAATGAAAAAAATAATTCCACTGATCATTGTACTCTTTTTTATAATCCTACCCCTAATCGTTAGTAACGCCTACTACCTCCACCTACTAATACTGGTGATGTTATGGATTATTATCGGTACCGGCTGGAACGTCATCGCCGGATATACTGGCCAAGTATCATTTGGCGATGCCGCCTTTTTTGGTACTGGTGCCTACGCTGCCGGCCTTTTAACTCATCACTTTGCCATCTCCGCTTGGTGGGGCATGGGTCTAGGGGGATTTATGGCGATGCTAATCGCCCTCCCCTTTGGCTGGATCTGCTTTCGACTCCGAGGTGCCTACTTTGCACTTGCCTCCCTAGCACTTAATGAGATTTTGCGCCAGATTGCAGTAGTCGCGGTCCCAATTACTGATGGGATGGCCGGTATCTTAATTATGCCCACCTTTGTCTCTAAAATACCTTATTACTATATTGCACTTGGCTTAGCGATCTCCTCGACTCTATTAGTAAAATATGTCATGAGCTCTCGCTGGGGTTACTACTTTCTATCTATTCGCGAGGATCAGGATGCCGCCGAAAGTCTGGGGATCGATACTCACTTCTATAAGATGATCTCTTTAAATATTGCCGCCTTTTTAACTGGGGTGGCCGGGGCACTTTTCATGAACTACATGGGCTTTATCGATCCGCATGTGGTTTTCTCACTCCATGATATTTCGATTATGGCGATACTAGTGGGAATTGTCGGTGGCGTGGGCACACTCTATGGCCCAATTGTCGGAGCAGTAGTAATGGTTGCGGTGCAAGAGATTTTTAGAACTGGATGCTTTGGACTACTTAAATTTATCGCCGACAGTACCGGATCAGAAACGATGAAAATTGTCACCGAGTATGTTGCCAAAGCACATGTCCTAGGTTTTGGAGCACTGGTAATCGTAGTTATCCTCTTTTTGCCCAACGGCATTGTTGGAGATTGGCACAAGATCACCGGCAGACTAACTGCTGGCAGCAAGAAAGGAGTGTGACATGGCCCAACTAGAGATAAAAAATCTAACCAAATATTTTGGTGGTCTGGCCGCAGTTAAGGATGTCAGCTTTGAAGTGGAGCAGGGAGCAATTCTGGGACTGATCGGCCCCAATGGCTCAGGCAAGACCACTATCTTCAATCTGATTAGTGGATACCACCCTGTAACTAGCGGAAGCGTAACCTTTAATGGCCAAGAGATCACCGGCCTTAAGACCAATAAGCTGTGCCAACTGGGATTGGCCAGAACCTTCCAAATTGTTAAACCTCTTCGCCGTCTATCGGTACTAGATAATGTGATTGCAGCTGCCTACTCCAAGGCGCACAATCACGCTCAGGCCAAACAGGTTGCTTTAGAGACACTGGAGATGTGTGGATTAATCCATCGTAAAGATGTGCTGGCCGGAGGCTTGCCGATTGGTGAGCGTAAAAGATTAGAGATAACCAGGGCGATGGCAACTAAACCACAGGTTCTACTATTAGATGAAACTGCGGCCGGTTTGACTCCCACCGAACTAATCGGAGCGATCGATCTAATTAAAAAGATCAATCAACTCGGAGTGACCATCATCATTGTCGAACACATTATGAAGGTTATCATGTCAATCTCGCATAATATTCACGCCATCAATTTCGGCCAGACGATCGCTCAGGGAGATCCGGAGTTTATCTCTAATCACCCTGAAGTAATTAAAGCTTACCTAGGAGCAGACTATGCTGAAAGTTAAAAATATCGATGTCTCTTATGGTGATTTGCAAGTTCTATGGGATCTCTCGTTTGAGATTGCCGAGGGAGAGATTGTAGTTTTAGTGGGGGCGAATGGAGCAGGAAAATCAACGGTAATTAAGGCGATCTCATCGCTATTAACACCGACCCAAGGCTCAATTCATCTCCATGATACCCGTCTAGATCTACTCCCCTCTCATAAAATTATTCAACATGGAGTAGTCCATGTCCCAGAGGGAAGACGCCTTTTTCCCAACATGAGTGTCGAGGAAAATCTAGTACTCGGATCACTCCACGGTGAGGCCAAGGCCAAGCGTGACGAAACCTTAGAGTACGTGTTTGAGCTATTCCCTCGCTTAAAAGAGCGTCGCAAACAGAGTGCAGAAACTCTCTCTGGTGGTGAACAGCAGATGGCCGCTATTGGCCGTGGATTAATGTCTCTACCCAAAATAATGATGTTTGATGAGCCATCTCTCGGTCTGGCCCCAATCTTGGTGCAGGAGATCTTTGCGATGATTCAGAAGATTAACCAAGAGGGAGTCACTATTCTGCTGGTAGAACAGAATGTTAAGCAGACTCTGGCCATGTGCCATCGCGCCTATGTGCTAGAAAATGGACGCATCACCTTAGAGGGAAGCGGTAACGAGCTATCCCAAAGTCCGGCAGTCAAAGAGGCATTTCTAGGTATCTAAAAGACCGACATGGAGAGAGACATCGAGACAGTCGTTACATCAGTACGATAGTTTTCGGGATAAGCCGAAACATAGGTGTAAAGATATACTTCAGGTGTAAACGCAGTTCCAAAGCCTACTCTTTGATAGAGCTTGTTACGATTAAACTTCGAACGCTGTTCAAAGTGACGATAGTGACTATACCCAAAAGAGACATCCGTTTTTACGGTAAACATAGTTGAAAGTCGATACTCTACCATCGGAACCAAATTGAAGTAGTAGTCACTAGTCTTGCGATCAGTACTCTTATTATATCCTCGACTAAAGGCAGTGGCCGCACCATCCAGTTTTAGGCCCAAAGTTAGCCCGGTCTTATTAATCCGAGTCCACTTTAGGGTGTAGCCGGCGTAGAGATTTAGGTTTTTTCCCAATCGTTTGTCGTTTAACTGACTGTACTTGGTGACACTGGTAGAGAAGTAACCCGATAGATAGGTAAATCTTTGGGCAAAGGAGTGGCCCAGAAATGGATTTTTCCACTCTGCTTGCTCCATGCCGTGAAATGGCTTTCTAGCACTAAGACCAAAACCCGTGGTCAGTGACTGCATCTTGTTAATCCGATAACGGCCACTAACAGATCCACTTAGTCTGGTTGACCAGTCTCCTCCCCAACCGTTGGGGTTTGGTCGCTCTTTCCCAAAAGGATCTTCTAGACTGGCACCAGAGTACTTAAGGTTAGTAGAGACACTCAGTTTAGACATTGAACCAATCCAAGCGCGAAGCTCCGAGTTTTTAATCAGATGTTTTGCGGTGGGCTTGGACTTGATCTTACCGGTAGAGGTGACTGCCGTTGTGGTTTTACTGGCATACGCCATTAAAGGAAGAGTAACAAATAGGGCCAAAGCAATCATAATTCTCATAGCTATCTCCTTAAAACTCAATGTCTGGTTCTGGCACCTTTTAGCAAATTAATTTTGATTGTACTAGTCATTACCACCAACCGGACAAATTACTCACACTGAACATTCTAACTATTTTCAATTAGTTAATGAGTATATGTGGTAAATCTCACTCGAAGCATATCAACAGGATTAAATCGCACCGTTTGATCTAGCTAATGGCGACTGTACTGGTCACTATTCAAATAGTGAGTAAAAAGAGTAGTTGACTGCGTTGCGTGGTGCTTTTTGACAGCCATTTTTAGATCTGGTTAAGCTAAAGTGATACTAGGTATCTCTCGACACCACGACACTGCGAAGGAGAGATCCTCGCTACGATTGCTACTTGTTCGTCTACGACGACTATTACAACTACTTTTGCCCCCCATGTAATATTTACTTATTTTTGGCACTCTGATTGCAATATTGATTTTAGAGGAAACGGGAGAAGATCCCAATACTAAAAACCATTAAAGGAGTATTGTCATGAAGAGTAACATTTTTAAATTTATTGCACTAATCACTTTTATAACACAGGGAATTGCTATTGCCGGTACCATCGACCTAAAGCCGATTGGTCTCAGCTACCGCAAGGGGTTGGATGACGATATCTCTATGCACTACTCACAACATCTCTATATCAAAGTAAAAAATGTTGGGACAGAAGACTACACTCATGTTCGAGGTTATAGCATCAATTTGAAGATTAATGGCCAGTATAAAACAGGTTATATCTATGGACCTGATCACTTGGGAGGGGCACTCGGTGGACGTATTCGGCCCGGGGCGATCGGGAAAATCTTTTTCCGTCTACCACTTAACTCTATTGCTCGTTGTGCCAGCACTAGAGTCCATATTGATACCAACCGCCGAGTTCAAAAAGGTGCCGGAGTCTATAGTAACGATCGAGTTACTCTACTGGCAAGAGATCGTGAGTCAAACATGAGATGCTTTTATCGTATCCCGACTCCACGACTGCCAATTGGCCGTATAATTCTTAATCTAGATGGTGAGTAGAGTAAAAAGTTAAGTGATAGCGGGCCTTCATAATAGATAACGTGAGGGCCTGTTATTATTTGTGTAGTACCTCAATCGCAGTAAAAACTTTTCCTGTCTCAATAGAAAATTTTCCATCAAATAACTCTCTCGCTCCCGGGCCAAATCCCTCACCTATTTGACTGATCAACCTTAAGGTAAAACGCTGTTGTTTTAGATCCAGCTCAACTAAAGAGGCTGTTTCAAAACCAAAAAAGGATCTAACTTGAGGATAGAGCGCCTTATACAGTGACTCTTTAGCTGAAAAGATTAAGGTCAAAAGATCTTCTTGAGTAATGCCAGAACAATTTTGTAAGTCACTAGGGTTAGTGATCATGCGAGAGATTCCATCCTTGAGTCGGCCTCGTGCTTCAATATCAATCCCTAATCCCAGAAGATCATCGCTATAGGCGAGCGCCGCCGCTGCAAGATTTGCTCCATGGGAGATCGCCCCAACAATATCTTCGGGCCAGATCGGGGCGCGATTCTCCCCCATCAAGATATCCCATCTTTCGCTTCCAGCTAAGAGTAAACTGGCACGGGCAACACAGAGTCTGCCATAAAGAAACTCCTGTTGTCGTCCCGGGTGGAACTTATCAAAACGAGGAGGTCGGCCAATTAACTCTAGCTGTGACGGATCAACTGCCTCTGCTAGACTTAATACCTCAAGTTGTGAGTGTTGAAATAGTTTTGACCAATTAACACCTAAACTCATTACCTACTCCTATTATCTAAAAACACCTATAAACCCAATGCACAGAGTTTACTAAAGTAACCATCCAGTTTAGTCAACTCATCTGTGGTTCCAGACTCAACTAACTCCCCATGAGAGAAGACAAATATTCGATCACAGATATTCAGAGTGTTTAGACGGTGAGCGATAATCAGGCACGTTCGCCCCTCCATCACTCTCAAAACGGCATCTTGAATAATTCCTTCATAATAGGGATCAATATTTGCTGTGGCCTCATCTAATACTAGGATTGCCGGTTGACGAATCAGTACTCGAGTTAGTGCAACTAACTGTTTCTGACCAGCACTTAAATTTGCCCCTCCCTCTAATATTTCACTTTCAAACTCAAGCTCCTTCTCCTTCATCACTCGTCCCAGTCCACTGGTTTGACATGCCTGAAAAAGATCCCCCTCTTTGAGATGCAAGCCACATAAAAGATTCTCCTGCAGGGTACCGTGAAAGATCACCACCTCTTGTGACACCATCCCAATCTGATCTCTTAATGCTTCCCGCTTAAACTGGGCAATGGGGGTCTGATCAAATAAAATATCGCCAAGTTGAAATGGATAGAGCCGTGATAACAGTGCTACAGTGGTAGTCTTACCGCTACCGGTTCTACCGACTATTCCAATTTTCTCTCCGGCACCAATCTTAAAAGAGACCCCCTTTAACACAGGGGTTTGATCATTATATCCCATACTCAAGTTGTTGAACGTTACTTGACCATTAAGTCTTGTCGTAAGCTTTCCATTCGGACCTAAAGTATCATCTTCTTGTTGCTCACTTAAAAAGGTCGTTACCCGCTCCGCAGAGGTAAATGCTTGTTGAATAACATGGATCTCTCTGGTTAAAAGTGCGATCGGATGAGCAAATCGTTCACAATAACGTAAAAAGGCAACAAATGGCCCAATGGTGAAAGTTCCGACCAAAATACCCTTACCTCCCAAAAAAAAGAGCAGCAACAAGGGGAGGTAGGTCAGAAAGTTGGTTAAAGGACGAGACCAACTATAAAAGCTATTGGCCCGCAAAACACTGGTTAGATGTTGATTTAGATTACCTTGATATTTTTCCGTCGACCAACGCTCCAATCCAAAACTGCGTATTAGAGGAAGACCACCTAGATATTCAGAAAGTTTAGAGTTACAAGCGCTATTAAAACGAGACATATCGCGGTTAATTGTCCGGATGCGCCCTTTGGTAGCAAGATTCATCCCGACCGCCGGTAGAATACTGAGAATCACCCACAGACCAATACTCCAATTGGTAATCAACATCGCTGCAATCGAGCTGACAAAGATGATTGAAGCACCTAAAATCCGTCCTAAACTTAACGAGAAAAATTGCTCAATTCCCTCTATATCATGGGTCATACGAGTAACAGTTCGACCTTCTGGCTGCCGGTCATAGTAAGAGATTGGTAGCTGATGGATATGAGCAAAGATAGCGCGTCGGATATCCAAAATAGAGCTACTCCCTCCACTGGCCATCAAACGACGTCCCATCCAAGCAGAGAGTATCGCCAAGGATTCCAAAAACAAGATCATAGTAACTAACGACCACGCATGAGTCTTGATACCGGCCACCAGTACATCTTCAACTAGCTCTCCCAGTACCCGAGCAGAGTACATCATGGTCAAAGAGCTCACTCCCAATAAAAGCAATGCTGCTAAATAGATATGAAAAAATGGCTTAACAAAACGGAAAAGGTAGATAAAGGATTTAAAGTCGCTGACGCGCAAGATGCGATCTTGCTCCATATATTGTTGATCATTTGGTCCACTTGATTCGTTACTCATCCCAACTCCACAATACGATCACAATACTTTAAAGTTGACGCTCGATGGGCCACCCAGATAACGGTAGACTCTTTAAGCTCCCGATCCATTGCCTGCAAGATGTGCTCTTCTGTGGCAGTGTCAACCGCACTTAATGCATCATCTAGTAGCAGTAGCTTCGGTTTCCTGGCCAAGGCGCGGGCGATGGTCAGACGCTGTTTCTGTCCACCTGAGAGGTTAATCCCCCACTCTCCCAACTGGCAATCCAACTGACCTTCAAACTCAGAAACATCCTGATCAACACCGGCAACATGCAGATAGTGCCAGATCAATTCGTCACTGATAGGCTGATCTAACATAATGTTATTGCGAATACTATCAGCAAAGAGTAGTGGCCGCTGAGTAACAATAGAGATCTCTTGTCGTAACTGATGATGAGAGTAAGCATCAAACGGCAATCCTCGGTAGCTGACAGTGCCTTCTTTTAAATCTCGCTCCAAACCACCAAGAATGTCTACCAGGGTAGACTTACCAGATCCTATTCGCCCTTTAATACCGACTCGCTCACGCTGATTAACCTCAAAGCTGAATTGATTAAAGATCAAAGAATCACACTTTGGGTAGGAAAATGAAACTCCCTTGATTGATAGTAGTTTACACTCTTGACTAGCGGTAGTTTGTGAAGAGGATGGTTGAGCATCCAGTAGATGTTGCTCCATCGGTTGATTGTAAATATCACAAAGCCTTTGCAGACTCGCCTTGGAACTTTGGATATCCGAAATAACAAATCCAAGTTCAATAATCGGATCTTGTAGTAGAAAGACCAGACTTTGCATAGCGACAAACTCACCAACACTTAAAGTTCCAGCAAAAACTTTATTAATCCCAATGAAAAAAAGAATTAGATATGAACCGATCACCCCCACACCCATCAAAGGGAAAAAGCGAAACTCAGTAAAGATCGCCAACAACCGTTTTAATCGATACTCATAAGCTGCCGTTACCAATTTTTGCTCCCAATATGATCCGGTCTGGGTCATCCGTTGTAGCTTGATAGTTGAGACCGCTTGAGAGCTCTGTTGATTAAAGGTTGAGAGGTATTCCTGAGCCTGGGTGTAGCGCACGATCTCCAACTTGGCCAAGGATCTCATCGCCCAGCCCAAAGGGGGGATAATTGCCATTGACCAAAGAGTCATCTGACGATCAATTGACCACATCATCGCCAATGTCATAATCCCCAAAAAGAGCACATCAAATAGACCAACCAGAGTGAATCCAAAGACAAAGCGAGAGGCATTGACATCACTAGTTGAAGCATTGATCAAAACCCCAGGAGTATATTTACTATTTAATTGATAGCGAGGAAAATAGCGCGCATGACGCCAGATCATCCCTCGCAACCAATTACCAGCGATGTGAGTCTGGCGGGCCATGGTTACTCGCCATCCAATCCGCCCCAACAGCAAGGTAAAATGAGAGAACAGGTAGAACCCAAACAGTAGATAAAAACTTCTCTCTTTAGTCTCCATAACCAAAAATGAAGGTAGAGCAATACCATTAAAGTGGTCGATGGCAAATCCTAATAGTCGGGGATGTATCACCTGAGAGAGGGCAGTCGTCACCAAGGCGACAACCCCACCGAAGTAGGATATGGGATGAACCTTGATATGATGCCACCAGAGGGAAAATGGAGTCCAGTCTCTACGAAACATAGACTATTCTAGCGATGATCAGACAGGATGAAAACTTATTAGAAATGCTGTTTACTTATGGCTTAGATAATTATCTATCACCGCCAAGTAGCTGGTTAGCCAAGTTAACATCTCCTGTTTGCCCTTATTATCAAGCAGCGAAGACCGACTGATCATCTCAAGCATGTTGTTACGCTGATCAACAAAGGGAGATAGATGTTCTTTTTTTATCTGTTCACTGGCGCTATATTCAGTGATCCACTGAGTAAATGCAGGTGCACTCTCTCCATTATCATTACTAGTATTATAAATCCCTCCATCTACCACAAATCCAAGGTCGTAATCGTAGGTTAAGTGATAGATCAAATTCCCAGGGGCCAATAGATTAATAATATTGTGGCGCATTAAGAAAGAGTAGTCGTTATTATAGATAAATTGATTATAGAGTTCAGCTTGAAAGCGGGAACCGGGAGCACTCTGGTGGATAAATGGAATTTTTTGACGGTTTTGATCGAAAGTAAATTGATAAGACTTACGTAGCTCATTATCCCAGCCAATATAGATCTGTGGCTCTAATTGTAGATTACACCTTTGGGCCACTCGCTTGGGAGTCTCTCGAATAAATGCATAGCTAGTCAAATAGTTTGACCCATCTGGTAGCTTCATTGTCAATTTTACTAAACGTACCTTCAAGGTAGTTGAATTAAATAGACCTAATAATTTATAGATATATAACTCTTTAAATAGAGTGCGCTCCGCTTTTGTTTGATCCTGTTGAGAACAAATTGTTGTGAATTTTAACTTACGCCCCATTTTACGAAAAATATTATTGGGTGATCTCTTCTTAATCCGTTTTTTCTCCTGCTTACTAATGATCACCTTAAGGGGGCGATAGTCACACTCTTCAAAGCGATATCCACCTCTGGCGCGTACCTTGACTTCAATATCCAGATTAATTCCGTCTAATTGATTATAGTACTTTAACTTTCCTGAAGAGAGGGTACTCTTCGCATCTTCTGGATAGAGACTTGGATCATTGATTTTATTATAATCTGTGGTTAACTCAATTTCAATTGGATCAAACTGGTTGAAAAAGAGCGGGACCTTAGAATCCTGACGACATTGAAAGACTCCTGGATACTCCTGCCCATATAATGAAGTGATTAGAAGAATTGAGATGGCGATAACTATTCTAACTTTCATAATAAACTCCCTTCCAACTATTACATGTATATAATTGCAAGTTTCATATATTCAAACTAGCTTAAAAACACCTTCTCGGTGTCAGATGTTTATGTCTCATCTCTTTTAAAAGTTGTTGCACTCGTTGACTGCTTTTAGAGGTAGGATAATCCTTTAAATATAGCTCGGACCAAAATATACCCTCTTCGATAATATTTAACCTCCTATTTCCCAGTTGTGCATACAATCCGGGGCCAACATTACAACTAGTTAACAACATCTGTTGGTGATAGACCTCAACTCTGAAATAGTCCCATCTCTCGACCTCAGATGATCCTTTGTTCATCAGCAGGGTATTTTCCAACTCAAGAAAAAATGAGCGAAAATATCCTCCACGAGATAGTGACTCTAAAATGCGGGTCAAAACCTTCCACTTCCTTGCCAGTAAGGGATATTCCAGATCAATTAATGCATAACTTCTGGCGGCAACACAAAACTCACCCTTCAAAAGTAGCGCATCAGCCTCTTCTCTTAACTTTTCTGGCGCTCTGTCATTTAGACTAGGCAAATTACTCAAAGAACAACTTGTTTTAGCTGATTGATCACTAATTTTAATAAAATGGCCGGCAACCATCGGCAATTGGATTCCAACGGTACTATAAAAACCAAGAATGGGATCATCTCTGATGGTTAAGGTTGGCCTGATAACAACATCTCCGATCAAGGGTTTTAACAATAAACGGGGCCCCTTAACGGCAAAATCCAATGGATTTAAAACCACCTTCATAATTGATCCAAACGTCTTTGAACCAAGAAATATTCCTCGGTTATTATCAATTTGATTGATTAGTTTATAGGAGAGCTCTCCCATTAATGAACCCACAACCGGAGTTATGATCAGATCCTGAATAGAAGGAATCTCTGCGGTCGCCTCCAAACCATACTCCCAGTAAAGAGTAGACATTAAGCTTGAGTAGATAAAAGACTCTAGCGGCCGAAGGCCAGTGGTGCGGGCCATGGTATAGTAAGCTGCCCCCGATAGTGGATGTCCGATCCAATTGACTGCAAAACTATCATGATCCATCACCGGACCACTACTGATATTTGAATACCATTTGTCCTTAAGAGACCTATCATTAAAATTATTATCGTTCCACTTGGTAATACCTTCCGGCAGTTCTTTCATTACGCCCATAACTGCGGCACCGATAACTAATCCATATACACTTTTCTTGAGTAATATTTGCTGATTTGAGGAGAGATCAAAGTGCTGCTGGTAGAGATCACCATTATCACTAAAAGCTGGTAAGTATACTGAGGCGGAAGAGCTTCCCCTCTCACTCTGTTGTAAATCGTTACAATACAGAGTATTTAACTCGTTCTTACTACTGACGGTACAAAAATTGTCTTTCAGCTTAATCTCACTAATTTGGATTTGAATTGCATCGTTGGCAAAAGATGAAAAAGATGCCACAACTGTGGCCCAAAGAATAACTCCAAAAACAAGTAGATTGCTCATCATAATCCCGATCCCATTTAAATAATAATTTAGCTAAATAAGAATTTAGCTGCAAAATCGAAGCCAATTGATAAGAAAATCTTAGATGTAAATACAGGATATTAGAAAACTTGACTAACTAGAAAAGTGTAAGGTGTATCAATCATATACAACTATTAGGTTGGAACTATTAACTAAATACCCCTAGATAGATAGATCTATATTTAACCCACGAGGGAGCTGGTCATCAAAACTCTTCCAACAGCCGGCACCCCCATAGATCGGGGCACTCACCTTGATTTTAGGGGTCTGGGGATAGAAGCGGTCTGATGCGTAGAGGCCGGGATATTTCTTAACCAGTTTGGCCTCAGCCTTTTGTCTTAAGTTACTTTTGGTCAGAACATTACGAGAGTAGCTAACAAATCTACGAACCATATCATCATCGATTTCATTAGATGGAATCGCCAGCTCTTTTGCCATATAACGTTTAGTATCCCTGAGGAAGGCTTGTACTTGACCACTATTGGATTGCTCCATTAGTTGTGCATATCTATGACTGGCCCAATCGGGGGCCGCATTGGGAGGAAGATTAAACACTTCAAAGTATTTCCAAGTATGCTTGCCTATTCTATGTGCCACGGTAGGCTTTGACTTAGCAGAGCTGGAGGTTGATCCTGTGTTGCGATAAAAATCATTGGTATGATTGTTATAGGTTTTACTATATCCACTATGTCTATTTTTGTTTCCACTACTAGAGGTTTTAGTTCTATCTTTCGGAGGGGGCGAATTAGGCTGTCCAGTGGCATGTATCTTCTTTAAATCCTCCCGTGCACCATTGATCAGCTTCATCTTTTCGGGGTCAGGATTACTACCCGCTTCGTGATAAATCTTAACCAACTGCCGATGTCGCTCTTTAATCTCCTTTTCTGTTGCATCAGAAGTAAGTCCAAATACTTTGTAAGGATCAATTGCCCAAGCGACAGTAGTGAAAAGCAATAAGATGAATAGTAGTACTATTTTATTTTGCATGATCGGTTTGTTTTCCTTACAGTTTTTCTTATTACTTTTTTTAGTTTCTCCGGAGTCATCTTTTTAAATCGTTCCAGTACTTGCGCTAGTCGTTTTTTAGGTAGATGTGCCAGTCGTCCAAGAAAATGTTGAAGCTCTGTAGAGTTAGTGCCCAACAGCTTGCCCGCCTTGGTAAATAACTCCTTCAGTTTTGGATCCTTGGTGATCGATCTTAACAGATCATCCACCTTGCGCATACTTGTAGCGGTGGCCGACTTTACACTACGGGTAATTAATCCACCAGATTTCAGTATACCGAAACCAGCAAGTGTAGTCCCAGCTCCAATTAGTAACTCTTTGGCTGTTTGATCAATACGCTCTTCCAGCAATTGTGCCTGTTCGCAAGAGTAATCATCGCCACCAAAACATGTGGTATTGAATTGCCCCTGAGTATATTTATCATCAATAATTTTATATCCAAGATAACCAGAGCTAGTAGCACCAATTGTAGTTGCTCCATATAGGGCCCCGGTGGCGACCATCGATGTCATCGTCCCTGCGGCCAACATCGGACCTGCGATGACAAGGCCAACACCGGTTAGAGCAAGTAAACCTGCCGCAATTGGCATTCCAATAGAAAAAATCTTATCATATCTCTCCCCTCTTATCCTCTCTGCCTGGATCTCACCTAGAACATCACAGAGCACACTAGCGTACTCAGGGTGTTGGGCCAACAAACGGCCAGCAGCAAATGGAGAGAGGGAGACCATCTCCTTTAAGGAGTCATAGCTATTACTATCATCGCTCGCCTCCCTAATGTCCTTTAGGCCTGCGACTAAGTCACTTTTTGCCTGGGAGATCCTTGCTGTTACTAGTCGTTGATTTATCCGTGGGTGTTTCACTAAGTTGATTGTCGCTTTATCACTAAACATTGCGGACGTCGTATTCTTAGGGCCCTTTATCTCTTCTCCATCAATAACTCCACGGCGCTGGCCAAAAAGAGATTGATTGCCCACCCTACGCAAAAGTTCTATGGCAGGAGTACGATGTAGAGTGACAAAATCACGATGATATTGCTCCCATGCGGTTCTCGATTCCTCGCTTTGAAAGCTAAATTTATCATCCTCTGCTAAAATTGTAACTTTTACTAGTGAAGCATTTAGTTGTCTGATCTCCATATTAAGTTTATGTTCCAAAGCCTGTGGAGAGAAGCGTCGAACACCATTGTCTTCTAAAATTGTCTGCTGTTTTGTCAGCCTTGCCAGAATATGATTATATTCATCCTTTTGACAGCCGGAGCATATCTGCTTTGCGATTGATCGCAAGTTGAGCTTACGTTCTGAAAGCTGATGTTCCAACATGAGAAAATTGTCGCTAACACTGTCCAATACTGAGCTAAATATCTGGTCAGAATAGTGCTTCGCAACGACTTTTTTATCCACCAGTCTATTTAACTGCTTAATTGTTTCGGCGTTTACCAATCCTGAAAGTTGCTGAGAACAACTTCGCTCGAAAGCTCCGCGAATTAAGGCAGCACGATGATTTGAACTCTGAAGTCCGCTACATCCATCCAGATAGTCCAGTGCCATACCAGCATTTGCCAGAGCATTACCTCGCAAAACTGCTGGGTCTGTAGGATCAAAATTTCCTGTCGCCAATAGTTGCTTTAAATCTCTTAGCCCTTCTCGATTCGGAGGTATCCCGCTAGATCTATTCACCAACTGCTGTAGACGAGAGAGATCTTGTGCATAGATCCCAATTGGAATTTGAATAAGTGCGGCAGCAATCACAATAGATCTAATCGTTGTGATTATAGTGGTTAAGTAAGAGCCTAATACCTTTGAATTATTCACATCTGCTTTTCGGTAAATGAAAATAAATCTTAAAATATCACGTTAAGAACTCAGCACGATCAGCGCTACTTCCGAGATGGTGAGTAAGTCTCTGATATTAATTATTTAATCCTAACTAATTTGCAGCGAAGATCATCTGATTTAGACTATTTTGGGAAGGTAATTTACTTAGTTCTAAAATATATTCAATATCACATCCGCAATAACAAAATCTCAGAATGCCGTACGATTGAATACATTGAAGAGATTCGTCAAATTACACTATCGACTCTCCCTTTGATATAACAAAATTGTGGGCCGTAAAAAATGAGAGCTAGTACCTGCTGGTGGACGACAAGTCAAAGGGTCTAGAGCGAAAGGCCACAACAGATATGCTTTAGCGAACGTAGCTAAATTGGAACCTGTTACAATCGCAATCCACGCGATTGAATTAGCAGGATGCTAAATCAAATCACACGGGTATTGAGCATGGTGGTCGCAATCACAAAAATCTTAAAACCGCTTCGCTTACAAGATAAAACTATTTAAAACAAATAAGTTATGGCATATAATAGATTCCATACGATTAATTAAGTATAGTTTATAGTGAAGTTGTAACCGGTTTATTGATTAATGCTGATACTGCTTAAGAACAATAACGATGTGTTTAAAAAGATTTTTTATGCCGCATGGTTAATTGTTTTGATTTATTGTTTACTCTATCTCTATCTAAAAGCGTGGTTAGGATTTTTTGCTTTAGCCTTTGGAGGTTTGGTTGTTTTCCCTCTAGGCTTCTACCTCTATCAAAAAGGGAAAATAGAAGCAGCGAAAATTATTTTTGTTCTAATTGCTAATTCCCTAATATATGTCAGCAGTTTAACTTTTTTTCACCAATCAGGATCAGAGTACTACTATCTTTCATCAGTAACCATCGCCGCCTTGGTTTTATGGCAAGAGAAAAAGTGGGTGTTTGTTTTTGGTTTCTCTGTTCCCCTATTTTTTTGGCTTCTCACTCAAACTTTAGGTTATTCATTTCTGCCAGAGTATTTATTGCTTCATGGCCCACCGCTAGCAATGCTTAGAGTTACAGGTTTTTTTGGTGCATTTTCAATCTCCTTGGTCGTCCTCTATCTCTTTACAAAAAATATCTATCAGTTAAACGAGAACTTAATTCAGGAAGAGCAGAAGAGTCGGCAATCTGCTAAGTTAGCAACGCTGGGAGAGATGTCTGCCAGTATGGCACATGAGATTAATAATCCCCTGACTATTATCTCTGGCAGCATCTCAATACTTGATGGTAAGAGTAGCGATTTGGTCGCAAAAGAAAAAGCTTTAGCAAGAATAAAGAAATCTATTCAGAGAATATCTAAAATTACTAATGGTTTAAATAAATTCTCTCGTATAAGCGATACTCTTGAGTTGCGTGAGGTGAGCATTGATAAACTACTTCAGGAGTGTACAGATTTAATGCTGGCAAAATCAACTAGTTTTCAAGTACCAATCAAACTGGCCAATATTGATAAAACAGTATTTAAGTGTGATGAAATTCAGATTCAACAGGTGATCGTTAATCTTATTTCTAATGGCATCGATGAGAATAAAAACAGAACTGATGAAGTGTGGGTTGAACTGTCCACTTTCAAACTTCCAAATAGTATTCAGATTGTAGTACGAGATTCTGGCCAAGGAATTGATGCTGCCATTGTACCCAAACTCTTTGATCCATTTTTTACTACCAAAGAAATTGGATCTGGCACTGGATTGGGATTAAGTATCTCTTATGGAATCATCGAAAAACATAGTGGTAAGTTAGAATATCAAATGATAGGTGGTCATACTGCTTTTACAGTTACTCTTCCAATACAGATAAAAAGTGTAAAGTCCTAAAGTATTACAAGCTTCTCGCAAGGCGGAAGCCAACAAGGTCGCACCCGAAGTCCGGGCCAATACCGTCGCGATGCACAGTGCCGTACCAACCCCCGCCAAAAAGCCGGCATTAATACAAAATAACTCGAACTACTTTTTTGGGGTGATTTTATACTAAACCGCTAAAATAGAAGCTAAATCGTTTCATGCAACCTGCCGCTTCGTCCCTCAAGAAAAATACTTTAATGTCGATACGTACATTGGTGACGTAGATCACTGGCTTGACTAGCAACATAAAGGACCGATTAAATGAGAAATTACTCCATTTTACTCTGCTCTCTGCTTTCGATAATTTTACTGCTATCTGCCTGTAATCCACCAAGAGATCGACGGGTCACCCGAAATGAGCAGGATAACATCACCACCACAGATCCTGCCCACAATACTCCTGCAACAAATCCCGATAATGGAGATAATGATACAGAAAAAACTCCAACTCCTGTCACTGTCCCAGGCATGTCACACTGTCAATTCGCCATGAGCGATTCTAGCAATCCTCCCTTATGCGTTGGGGCCAGTCACTGCACAGATAACCAGTACCGTTTTACCCACTCTCACCTTGGGCAAAGCAATGGATATAATATCTGTCAAGACTCAGAAGATGGTAAGAAAATTTATATCCAAATCAAATCGGCTTTAACTGATGCAAAGCTTTGCATCATCCCCACATCAAACCGTAATGGATTAACTGTATTTATAGGAGAACCTCACTGTCTAATGATGGATGATGCTGACAATGTGGAAACGTTTCCATTACTGACCAATCGAGTAGGTTTTGAATCACTTTCAATTAATGGAGTTATGTTAATTCGAGACAAATCCTACTTTTACAGCTGGCCATTTAACCAGCACCTCCTGGCCCCCGATGCATTTGTCTTCTGCTCTCAGTGGCTGGATAACTACTCCGATCCATCTTACTGTAATACCTTTAATGCTGTCGGTGAGTATATCTATCACCAGTTTTAATCGACCCTATTGCTAATTTTGTACCTTTAAAAGTAACCGATACCTTTTTACCTTTTTAAAGGTAACCGGTACCTTTTTGCAACTCTTCGCGCTATTTTATTTCAGGTTCAACTCTATTTTTTTGCGATATCAACTACTAAAAAATGATCTATCTGTACTGCCTTCACATACTTATTATAAGTAATAATAATTTGATTCGAACTGATCAATACCCCTATCAAACCCTATCACATTGTAGCTCGCTCAAATAATCGTGAGTGGTTCTCAGTACCAATGGACAAGCTTTGGCCGATGCTATGCGATCTACTGACATTGACGATTTGGCTGTATGAGATAAAAATTTATGCTTTTGTTCTGATGAACAATCACTTTCATCTCTTGTTTAGTACTCCAAAAGCAAACCTTAACCTTGCTATGAGATTTGTTATGAGTTCATCTTCAAAGGATATTAATTATTACCTAAATCGTATAAATCATGTCTATGACAGAAATGACCTCTGCCCTAAATACTGGTCCATTTTTTAGGTCAGGAGCGCACTGCCTAATGTTTTGCTGGCTGATCTAATGGGGAGAGGTCATGGCCATGGTGTGGAAGATGCGTATGGGGATACTCCAACACAGTTTTTAACCAATTTAGAAAGTCTCTATTGTACTGATCAGACCTTGTTGACGGCTTCTGGTCTTAGGTGCAGAGAGTTTAAAATACCAGAGAGAAAAAAAGATCACTGGATAGTCGTTAATGACACGACGTTACGCAAAAAGGTACCGGTTACCTAATGGTTAGGTTACCTAATGGTTAAAAAGGTGGCGAAATAAGACGGAATGGGGTACATTGCTGCAACCTAAAAAGCCGTAATACTAAGAGGTTAAGTGCTATATGCCGGAACTACCCGAAGTTGAAACTATTCGCCGCCAACTCTCTGAGTACCTTCCCCTGAAGATTCGTTCAGTGGAGTACTCGCCTGTGGTGGGCTCAATCTTAAAGGAGAGGGAGTTCTCACCACGTAACAAAACACTCCTTTCAATTGACCGCAAAGGAAAGATGCTGATCTTTAATCTAAACGATGATCTTCACTTTATCTCCCATCTGGGGATGAGTGGTGGCTGGATCATCTCAGAACAAAAAATAACTATTAACCATACCCACTTCCAGTTGAGCGGCATTGGTAAAGGCAGTCGTACCCTCTATCTGGCCTATGTTGACCCTCGCAGATTTGGAAATCTCTATTTTTTAAAACGGGTAAATGCCCAAAAGCGAATTGACGCTCTTGGGGTTGATGTTGCTACCAAAGAGTTCACTAAAAAATATCTGGAACAGCTAATTGAGCGCTTTCCCAACAAGATCCTAAAACCATTTCTTTTAGATCAAAAATACTTTGCTGGCATTGGCAACTATCTGGCCTCCGAGATCTGCGCTCATGCTGGGATCCTTCCTTTTCGCCAACTCTCCTCCCTGAACAGAGCAGATGCGACCCAACTGATAAAAGCAACCAAGAAATCACTCAACTTTGCACTCAAAGCACAAGGAACTACCTTCGCCGGCGGCTATCGTGATGCTAGTGGCGAGAGGGGTGAAGGTGTCAAAAATTTGGTAGTCTTCTATCAGGACTGTTGCCGCCTCTGTAATAAGAATCGAGTAGTTAAAACCCAGCTGGGGGGCCGGGGAACCTACCACTGCCCCAAGTGCCAGCAGTAGGACTCCCTGGTAATTAAGATCTCCCCTTTTAGTGATAATTATCACTCGTAACAAAATTTAACATTTGTTGACATAATATAACATCGCGAGTTAGATAGTGGCTGTCTGTCTACTGCAGCGAATATGACTAGTTTAACTACTTTTTCGGAGTGTAAAAATGAGTGAATATGAAAATGTCAAACCACGTTTTGAGTTTCGAACCTTTGCTAAGTCACTAGATGACAAGCTCTTAGACATAGTCCGTAATCAACACACCTGTGCTGGATTTCGCCAATCAGTTGAAGTCTACATTATGGCCGCTGGTAATCAGTTAAATAACACCAAGCTAAGAGATGATAAGATGGATATCAAGTGTTTTGTAAAAAACCAGGACGGTTTTGAACAGTGGAACCCTCTGGCCAAATTTCGTTTCCCCCTTGCGGCCAAGCGGATTCAAGATGAACTTTTTCCCGCCTTCTCTCTCCCCTGCCCCAATTTAGATCGGGAAGAGTATACTCAGTCCCAATTTTTAGAGGAGATTATCTCAAAACATTCGGGATTGGTTGGAGTAAATGTCTTGAAACGACGCTTTGGCACCACTATTTGCAACTGTATTGCAGAGTATGCTGAAGTAGAATTTAATGGGGCCCCCTTTCTCTCCATCTCAATCGAATCAACAGAACTAGATGACCTCAATGCGGCCAAAGATCTTCTCGGGCTTGAACGTCATGAGAATATCAACTATTTAAAGGCAATCAAGCGAGTAATTGGAATGGCCAACTAACATTAATACGGAGGAAGAGATGGGACAGGAGATTGAAAAAAAATTTCTAGTAAAAGATGGAATCAATATAGATGAGTTGGGACAGGCGGTGCGTATTACTCAAGGCTATCTCTCCAGTGTTAAAGAGCGCACAGTTCGAGTTCGGATTAAAGGCGATGGCGGTTTTCTAACTATCAAAGGGATTGGTAATGACTCTGGTGCTTCTCGCTATGAATTTGAGCAGAGTATCACCACTAAAGATGCCAATGACCTGCTAAAAATATGCGAACCCGGTGTAATCGATAAAACTCGCACAAATGTTGTGATCGAAAGACACACCTTTGAAGTTGATCGTTTTTTTGGTGAGAATCAGGGGCTGATCGTTGCCGAGGTGGAACTTACCAGTGAAAATGAGGATTTCACCAAGCCCTCCTGGTTAGGGGCAGAGGTCACAGGAGATCCCAAATACTACAACTCCATGTTAATGAAAAATCCCTACTCTTCATGGAAATAACCGTTCAAATAATTTAGGTGATCACTTGCTAGCACTGGAGCGACAAAAAAAATTACTCAAACTGTTGGAAGATTGCGAATTTTCAACATTTATTGAACTTTCTAAAAAGCTTGATGTCTCCTCCATGACTATCCGTCGCGATATCAGATTATTATCGCACAAGCATCAACTAGTAATCTCCCACGGCGGAGTAAGTTTTGAACAGGTAGTAAAGAAAGAGATCCCCTATAGTGAAAAGCGAGAAAAAAATATTGCGATCAAAAGGCGAATGGCCAAGATGGCGGCCTCGATTGTTAATAATGGTGAAAGTATTGTTTTGGGATCAGGCACCTCTAACTTTGAGTTAGCAAAGCTCCTACTGCCTAAAGAGTTGACCGTAATTACCGCTGACCTATCCATTGCCTATCTCTTGGCCCAAAGTAACACCATCCAAACCTATGTTACTGGTGGATTCATCGACTCTCTCAGCTCCGCTTGCGTTGGCCCGGCCAGTATTGATTTTCTAGACCGGGTGAATGTAGATAAAGTCTTCTTAGGATGTATGGCATGGTCGTTGGAGTATGGAGTCACTACCCCCTCCATAAACAAAGCCGAGTTAAAAAGAAAGATGATTAGTGTAGCTGAAAAACGCATTTTGATCAGTGATCATACAAAGTTTGATAAACATGGATTAACCAAAATTGCCGATCTGTGCGAATTCGACCTAATCATTACAGATCGTGGGCTAAATCATGATGGACGTAAGCGATTAAAAAAAATTAAAACTAAAGTACAGATGGTATAAACTAAAATCAGGAGGAGATAGATGAGCAAATTATTAGTAACAATAGCAATTTTGTTTCTCCCTCTCTCTACAGGTTTTGCCCAGATCGCTAAACGTCGCTATCCTCAACTTACGGCCAGGCTACAGTTTGATCTAGGAATGTTTACTGAAGATCGCACCAACCTGGCACAAGGGGGCCAACTACGAAAAGCCTATTTGGGCTTAAAAGGTAAATTAGAAGATTTGATCCAGGAGGATATCTCATCAAACTGGAGTTATAAAATTAACTACGACCTGGCCAATAATTCAATCTCGGCCAAAGACTTATGGGGCCGTTACCGAGGTGACTACGGCGCAGTTAAATTTGGTACCTTCAAAGAACCCTTCGGAATGGAAAATTTAATGAGTTCTGCTGGACTACTGATGATGGAACGCTCACTACCTGATGCTTTGGTAACCGGTCGCAGCCTTGGAGTTACATACTCCTCTCCTCACCTGTGGAGAATGGCCCTTGACATAGGATTTTTTGGTGAAGGTGTTACCGATCAACGAGAAGATGAGGATGAGGGACATGCAATTACTGCTCGACTCACCTCCATTCTGCTAAGTAAAGAGTATGGTAATCCGGTAGATCTACACTTCGGGCTCTCCGCCTCACGCCGAGCCTATAGTAAGGAAGATAACTCTTTTAAGCTCGACTCCACCCCAGAGATTGAGGTTAATGGCACCAAGCTAGTTAACAGTGGAGCAATTAAGAATGTTCGCAGCTCAGTTCGTCTAGGCCATGAGCTGGCACTGCTATTTGGAAACTTTGCTCTTTTGGGTGAGTATATTACCATTAAGACCAATCGCAATCTGGGGCAGGACTACCATTTTGATGGTGGCTCCCTCTCAATCGGATATACAATTTGCGGCATACCCCGAAGTTATGATCGGGACGATCGAAAACTCAGCAAGGTCTCGGCCCCCCAAGGAGTCGACCGGCTAGAAGTAACCATCCGCTATAGTTGGGTCGATCTTAACGATCAGGATATTGCTGGCGGACGAGAGAGTAACCTCGGAGCAGGTGTAAATTGGTCACCTAATAGACTAATACGCTTCTCAACCAATGTAATTTGGGCCAAAGTAGAGAGAGACTTGCTGGAAGAGCAACCCATGATATACGCAGCGAGGGTACAACTTGATATATAAAATAGTATTTCTTTTACTAATCCTTAGTAGCACCGCCATCGCTTCTCAGTGGGACGAGATCTACATTGATACTATCCCCCTCAACTCTAAGGAGTATAAAATCTCCCTAAAACCGGAACAGTTTAATGGAGGCAAAAGAGATGTTGACCGCTTCCGCTATCTGTTTGAGAAAATTTTAACTCCGGCCCAACTCGTAAAATCCTACTATGGCAAGAAGCGGGCCCGCAAAAAAACTCGTTATGTCACCTTCTATGACACCAAAGGTGAGTGCCTGTTAAAAAATAACGGTTTTTCACTACGCGAACGAACCGCTTTTGAGGTGGGAGAACGGTGGGTAAATGTAAAATATCGTAGCCGCGACATTGAGGAGTCAGGAGATCGTAACGTTAACGACCATCAACAAAGGGGAATCCAGAAATTCGAAGAGGATTTAGTGGGAATTGAGAGCATCTACTCCCACTCCAATAAGGTGCAGATCAGCGACCAGCTAGATATTCCCCAAAACGCCCTCACTATCTTTCCTGTTCTTGGCCTGACAGGACTAACCAATCAACATCAGTTGGTAAAAGTGGGCAACTACACTGTCACTGAGTATAACTATGTGCTGGCCAAGATGAGATTCGATCGACGTTATAACAAAAGTGATAGTAACACCAAAAAATTCAAGAAGAGATCGATTAGAAAAATTGAATTAGCACTTTGGTATATTGAGGGAAGAGATACCCCGATTATGGCAGAAGTCACATGGAAGATTAAAGATAAGAATGGAAACTACTATCAGGAGAGCGTTCAAAGTGGAAATAACCTCTTTAACCAGTTAAAGCTACTTGATGATTGGGTCGACCCCAATCCTGAGCCTAAAACAACAATGATCTACGCACACTCCATCGGCTTTTGCAACTCCGCCGCGACCAAAGCAGCAAAACAGGATACAACTATTTTAAGTTTGGTTGAACAGATTGATGTAAATAGCAAGGGTGGAGCACACGTCAACACTACAGTAATGCTTCGAGGAGCAAAAGATCAAAATGTCCTACTCCCACTGAACTTTAAAGAGGCAAAGAGTGTCACAGGAAGCGTTCCGATTGCACCGGTTAAAATTAACGGCACCTGGTTTTTCTCTATCAAGCTAGATGGCAAATCTATTATCACCTACCAATATGACGTTGACCGTTTTATGGATTGGCGGATTGGATTGGACCTAGATGGATTCCCTAATGTTGCAGTTAAGGGACATCAAAACGTCATGGTAAAGTATAAATTTACCAATACCTCTGTTCACAAAATTAATAATTATCGCTTAAAAATGCGCGTCCCTCCCAAATATGCTATCTCCCGGATCATTGGCGTTGTTCCTAAAAAGATAAAAAGAGTTGACCCAGATCGTTTCCAACTAGTTGCCAACGGAGTGGATGTCGGTTTTACCCAAGGTGAGGCCTCCCACGAGACTCAAGCTTTTACCCTGCCCACAGGAGCCTATGCAGGTATAACTCTTTTAATCCGTCCCGAAAAAAAGTCCCCATGGTTACTAATTCTAGGAGTAGGCTTAATTATACTTTGGTTGGCAAAAAATCGTGATATTTTAAAGTGAGCAATCGATGGAAAGTGTAGTTAAAACAGATGACCCCCTTGATATTTCCAACTTCAGTTTGGAGAGTCTACCTAAGCGTGAACTAACCTCGACTGAAAAGTGGATGAAATATCTAGGCTTCGGTTTAGGCATCGGAGTTTTTTTAACCATCTACTATCTTCCCACCCCGGCCAGTTTGACCATCTCTGGTCAGACCGTTCTGGCCCTCTTTGCTCTTGCATTAATCTGGTGGGTAACTGAGCCATTTCCCACCTATCTTACCTCGCTGATTGTAATGGTACTACTTGTGCTACTGGATGGATGGGACGAAAAACATGTGATGGGAGTCTTTGGTTACGATGTCATCTGGCTTAACCTCACCTCTTTCGTTTTAAGTGCAGGCTTGATCAGCTCTGGCGTCGCCAAGCGAGCGGCACTTTATATGATTGGCCGCTTTGGAGATACGGCATGGGGAGTGCTCGCCTCCTTTATGATTATGCACACAATTTTGGCGGCAATGATCCCCTCACCTGTCGCCAGAGTGGCGATGTTACTCCCATTAATGATGATGTCTGCCACCATCTATGGATCTACTAGAGATAAACCGAATAACTTTGCAAAAATTCTCTTTCTACAAAATATCCATGGTGTAAATGGAGCAACTACTGCTTTTCTCACCGGTGCAAACGCCCACATCTTAGCAATTGTCATGATCACCAGCATGATTGGTGAGCAGGTCTACTACTCTGACTGGCTCTTTGCCTCATTTCCGGTTGCTTTTTTAGGCTTACTGATTAGTTGGTACATTGGCCCACATCTTTTCAAGCTACGCCCAGAAGAGCGCCTACCTCAACTATCAGGTGGTGTTAAACGAGTCAAAGAGGAGCTAGATAAACTAGGCCCGATTCAGAGCAAAGAGAAACGAGCGCTGACAATATTTTTAGTAGTAATTGTTCTATGGGCCACTGATCGCCTCCACCTGCCACTGCTGGGTTATGAGATATCAGCCTCACTGACGGCACTAATCGGTGCGATCTTGATGTTACTACCAAAAATTGGAATTATCGACTGGGCAAAAACCAATATCCCATGGCACCTACTACTGTTTAGTGCCGGAGCCTATGCCTGCGGTTTTGCCTTGACAGAAACCAGGGCCGCCCAGTGGGCAGTCGGAGAGTTGTTCGACCTTGTCGGCTTAAGGCCGGGACTAAATTTTTGGATAGTCTACTCTGCAGTAATCGCCCTAAATATGTTTAGTCATCTCTTTTTTACTTCTAAAACCATGCGAACCATGATCTTCATTCCCTTTGTAATCACCATGGCCCAAAAGCTTGGTTACAACCCACTCTCATTGGCCCTACCAGCAGCCTTTACCATTAGCTGGGTAGTTGGCCTACCCATCTCAGGTAAGCCTAACGTACTGCTATTTGGTACCGGCCAGTTTAGCTCTATCGACTGTGCTCGTTACGGAATTTTGATGACACTAATTGCTACTATCCTGCTGATTATTGCAGGATTTACCTGGTTTGCATTTTTAGGCATTACTCCCGCTTTTTGGCAGTAGATGTATATTAAGGAGATTTAGATGTTAGCAACGATCATTTTACCACTAATGGCACTGCTACACATACCAATGGCCATTGGAGCTTCAGACGTAACCCCCAACTCTCCCCAGTGGGGTACAATCTTCATGGGGGTCGCCGGGGGGCTAGCCCTATTTCTCTATGGTATGGAGTTAATGAGTGAGGGGATGAAAAAAGGAGCGGGTAAAAAGATGCGCTCCATTTTATCTGCCCTGACCCAAAATCGTTTTATTGCCATGAGTGTTGGTGCTTTTGTCACCATGGTTATTCAATCTAGTAGTGCCACTACTGTCATGTTAGTCAGCTTTGTCCAAGCGGAACTAATGCGCTTTTCCCAAACCCTGGCGGTTATTTTAGGGGCCGATATTGGAACAACTTTTACCGCCCAACTGGTTGCATTTAAGCTGACTGACTACGCGCTATTAATGATCGCTATCGGATTTTCGTTACGGCTATTTGCCAAGAAGGATCTATTTAAGCATTTAGGTGAAGCACTTTTAGGTTTTGGGCTACTCTTTTATGGCATGAAAATGATGAGTGAAGCGATGTATCCGCTGCGTTCCTATCCTGATTTTATTAATGGCTTGCGAGGGCTAGAACATCCACTCATGGGCCTACTGGTCGGCGCTGCATTTACTGCTATAATCCAAAGTAGTAGTGCCTTTACCGGAATTGTAATTGTCCTGGCCCAGCAAAATCTGATCACCTTGGAAGCAGGGATACCCCTTATTATGGGCGCAAACATTGGCACCTGTATCACTGCGGCGCTAGCAGGTATAGGAGCAAGTCGGGAGGCCAAACGGGTGGCGATTGCTCATGCTCTATTTAAAATTGCTGGTGTCATACTCTTTATTTTCTGGATTCCAACTTTTGCCGGATTAATTGAACAAATCGGAGTTTACTTCATGGTTGATACCGCCCGAAATATTGCCAACGCTCACACCATTTTTAATGTAAGTCTTGCTTTAGCCTTTTTACCCTTTACCCGCTTTTTTGCAATGCTGATTTTAAAAATATTTCCTGACAAGACAGAAGAGAAGGGATTAGTTCCAGCTATTTGGCATTTAGATGAGGGAGTGTTGGCCACACCTGATATTGCAATTGAGTTAACTCACTCAGAAATTTCCCGCATGGCAAAGATTATTGGCCGCATGGTGGACTCTGTTCTTCCACCTTTTATCAGTGATCCCAATAAGCTTAGAGATAAGCATCACCCCCAACTCTCGATCATTGAGGGGATCGAGATGCGTGAGCATAAACTGGACTTTCTAGAAGAGAAGGTCAGTGATTATCTACTGCGAATTGGCCGCCGGAATCTCTCCAAAGAGCAGAGTGAAGAGGTTTATCGTCTACTGTCAGTGGTCAAAGATATGGAGAGCATCGGAGATATTATTCATAAAAATATGATTCCACAGATGATTAAGAAGAGTCTGCTAAAAAAGAATTTTTCTAAAGAGGGTAAAAATGAGATTGTAACCTACCATGAGAAAATTCATGGTCAATTAGAGAAACTAGAGAGTGTTCTAGGAGCGATGGATCGTCAAAAGGCAGCCGAAGTGATGCAACTGTCAAAAGATTACGCCATCATGGAAGAGAAGTTTCGTAAAAACCATCTAAAACGAGTAAAAAATGAGCTAGAAGAGTCACTAGTCACCCATGAGGTGCATATGGAGTTAATGGATCTAATGAAACAGATTAATACTTATGTGCTGAACATCGCAAAAAGCGTCAAACAGATGGAAAGACGTGAAGAGGCGCTTCCTACGGAGTAGCAATTTCTATATTATATGGCACTGCTTTGCCCTGGCGCAAAGTTAAGCCTTTTCGCCCTAGACGTCAAACATCCCGGCTTAAGATCTATCAGACAGATGTAGTTGGACTAAAAAATGTGCGCGACTACTATCAACGTGATCTCAGTAAAGTTGCTCAGTTTAATTTCGCCACCAAGGGCGCAAGGGGCGACCGACAAGAGGCAAGCCTCTGTCCCGCTATCTCTTCGTTTAATCTACATACAAGGTTAAGTGCTGTTTGGGAGTGGCTAACTAGTCAGATGCAGTGATAGTTATTAGATTGTTTCATACTACTTAACCAGATGATACTGCTGCTGCTGCAGGTAGTGTAGATTCTGCTCCAAATTCTTCTCAATTCTCTTACCGTCATGATAGAGCAGTATAGGAATAAAAGGGCCATCTGAGCGAAAGGTAATTTCTAATACATTGTCCGGGCTAATACTAAACCTTCCGACATGACGTTCATAGGGCCAACGTAGATCATCAAAAGTTACATATGCCAGTTCAGAGCAGACGAGCCGATTATTGGTTTCAACATCAAAATTAAAATCATACTCCTTACCTAACTGTCTAAAAGTGTTTAGTAGATAGTTTTGACGACGATCTTTTGCCAATGGTTTAGGACGGAGTACCGCTAGGTCATCAATATCTAGAAAATGATCAAGGCTACTCAACTGCACTCCACTTCTTAACGCTTCAATCAGACGCTTACCTTCAAATTCAATAGCGTGCTGGTGAGGTTGAATAATGGGATGATTCCACAAGTTAAGGCGGATGAGATCGTCTTTACTACCAGTCCAAATTGCCAGGTGTCCAAAGTGGCCAGGGATAAAGTAGTCGGTTAGCCGGAAAGGGGTCTTCTCTAATAGAATATCTAAAGGTCGCAACTGTTGTGCCAGACGTTGTCGATACTGTTTATCAATATTTTTTAGTAATTTCCCCTTACGAAAAGTGACCATTCCGACAACATTTCCAAATAGCTGCGAGACAGAGTACGTAAAGTCGCTAACCTTTCGCCGAAAATAATCTATAAGATTATGTACTCTAAACTGGATCTGTTCTTGATATTTAGTAAATTTTAACTTGCCTCGCCCTTTCTCTTCCAAGTAATTGTAGGTCTCAGAGTTTTCTATCACCTGATCAAGTAGAGCATAGTGTGATGATGGATGAGATTGTTTTTGTTCGTCTTCCCACCGATAGTACTCTTTGAGAAAATTTGAGGCACGAGCTAATTCACGAAAGTGACGTAAGTTAAAATAGTCGCGGGCAACCCGTTTTAGCCCCATCTGTATTCTCTCGTAATCATAATTTGCCATTATGCGCAGTTTGGTATTTGTCTGAAAAGAGTTTGTCGCCAGTGAGAAGTTATCATATAGTAACAGTGCTGCCGCCAAGCCTAACTTCATATGAGCAATAATCAGTACTCCTCTACGATCATTTGGATTGATATTCAGTTTCCACTTAGAAGACAATCCCAGTTTTGTGATTATCGAGTTTGCAGGACTTCCATCTATCTCAACTGAGGTTGGCTTTTTATCAGTTAGTATCAACTGATAGCGACCATCAACTAGTGAGCGAAAGCTTTTGGCATAGATCAGAGTATATCGAGCAAACATCTCATAGTGCTTAATATATTTGAATAGAGAGGTAAGATCTTGCCCCGAAAGAGGAATCTCCCAGTCAATCGAATTATAGAGCTTAATTAGGCCCTCTCTCCATCTACGATTTAGCTCAATATCATATTGAAAGAGCAGTGGTAGTTGATCAAAATTAACCTGATACTCTTCTAGCTCATGTTCAAAAGCGTAGACAGGAAACCATGCCAGCGCTTCTAATATTTTTTGCCCTTGGGCAATCAGCTCTTTGCCCTCTTTTACTTGTCTCTCACCTTCTCTCTCTAGAATAACATATTCAGGCTTAATGATACTGTGACCGCCTCCATTTTTTTTTGAACGATGTCTATGTTGATTAACCTTTGCTAGTGCTGCTCGTCCTGATTTGAAAATTTTATTACCATCAAAAATGGACCTATTTGCACTCCTCGCTCTGACAAATAGACTATCTTCGTTTTCCCTCTCACTCTCCAGGTAACGTTGTTGTTGAGCCATTAAGCCTTGCTCTATTGATTTTCGTGGATCCAATTCCGGAGTAGTGGAAGCCAATTGACGATCACTCCATCTAAGAGCTCCGCCACGAGGAAAGTACGAGCAGCTGACGACGGCCATCAGGAGTAGCAGTAATGTGACGAAAAGAGTCAAATTTGAGCGCAGGTAAATCATCAATAATTTTTCGGAATTTTATTAGTAATACTTTAGGTAACTCTCAATCAACTATCGCTATTTGTCCAGCTAACTGCTGTAAATTACATGTATTATCTAGCTAGATCTATTTCAAAATTAATACTTAAAAAGATCTTATTATTAATTACACAACTGCCGACAAGATTTTGATCATGTGATTTGATAAACATTAGGATATTCAATAAATATAGTATTGCACCAAGGATGTTTCAAGATGACTAACTTCAGACTACGAGTACTATTTGTAACTACCTCACTAATTGCAGCTCTACTTTATACCGGATGTAGTAGCAACAAGATTAAATCTCAAACCATTGGTAGTGCCAAAAATATGGGTAAAAGCTACGGAAGAAAGATTGCCTCCAGCAGCTTGGCTGAGATCGGCAAGTCGCAAAGAAGAATTGTTGTACTAAAGACCAACAGCGGGGACCCCGTAATCATCTCCAAATCATTTGCAAAAAGATATCGAGGTATTAGAGGTCATGTATATAAACATGCCTTGAAAGGTTTCGCCATCTCCCTATCAGACCAGGCAGTTGCCAAGCTAAAGAAAGATAGCCGAGTACGCTACATCGTCAACGACCGGCCGGTAAAAGCTTTTGCTCAGACGACCCCAGTAGGTATTGGCCGATTGGGAGCGACTCGAAATGCCACTGCAGCCATCGCCTCAGATGGTGGAGACGTTGATATTGACATTGCAGTCCTAGATACTGGAGCTGATCTGGATCATCCTGATCTCAATGTATTTAATAGCGTAAACTTTTCAAAAGGGCGTAATGCCAATGATGGGCATGGCCATGGTACTCACGTTGCCGGCACAATAGCTGCTAGGGATAATGACTCATATGTAGTAGGAGTGGCACCTGGAGCACGACTATGGATCATTAGAGTACTGGACAATAAGGGTAATGGGTGGACATCTGATATTATTAAGGGCATCGACTATGTTACCGCCAATGCAGATAAGATCGAAGTGGCCAATATGAGTCTCGGTGGAGTGGGTAGTGATGACGGAAGCTGTGGTCTAACTAATAATGATCCCCAACACGAAGCAATCTGTAATGTTGTTGCCGCAGGAGTGGTGATGGTTGTTGCCGCAGGTAATGAGAGTGACGATGCTGCCAACCATGTTCCTGCCGCATATGACGAAGTTATCACTGTATCAGCTTTTGCAGATAGTGATGGTATCGGCGGAGGTAGTGGCCCGGCCACCTCCTATGGAGCAGATGATACCTTTGCCTCTTTCTCTAACTTTGGTGAAGATGTAGACATATCCGCTCCTGGTGTTGATATTTTATCAACATATAAAGGTGGATCTACTGCCTCCATGTCGGGAACATCGATGGCCGCCCCTCACATTGCAGGTCTTGCCGGCCTCTACATCGCGATCAATGGCAGAGCAACTGATGGTGCCGGTGTTTTAGCGATAAAAGATGGGCTAATTACAACTGGAATTGCACAAAGTGGCCCAGATGGTTTTTCTGATGATCCCGATCAATTTGAAGAGCCATTGGGCAATGCTGAGGCGATTGATCCTACTGGCCCAGTTACACCAGCAGTCAAGCTGACGGTGACGTCAGATCAACCTAGTTATAATCTACTTAATGGGGAAGATAGTGCTCTGGTCACCACAAATGTTGTCGATGAGCTGGGAAATCCAATTGAAGGACTATTGAACTCTGCCTTTGAATATCTCCTTGATGGTGGGGTGATCACCACTAACACTGCGGAGGGTTCTCCTGGCCTCTATCAAGCAGCAATTGGCCTAGTAGGACTAGCAGATGGCACTCACAGTGTCTCAGTCCAAGTAAGTGATGACCGAGCACTAACCGGCAACAACGCTACTAATTTTACTACCACCACAGCAACCACTCCCACGATTCATGTTGGATCTATCTCTTACGGTCTTCAGGGAGGAAAAAATAAGGATCGTAATCTACTAATCTTAGTAACAGTAGCTGACAGTCAAAGTGAATCCGTTGATGGGGCATCGGTATCAGTCGATCTCTATCGAGACGGAAAATATGTTGGTTCGGCAACTGCAACTACCGACAGCATAGGAGAAGCTTCCTTTCTGTTGAGAAATGCCAAGACGGGGTGCTACAGTACCACCATCAACTCAATCTCAAAGGAAGGTACCAATTACGATGCTAGCCAGAACCAAGCTGATCCGGGTATCTGTAAATAGAGGTGAAGTATAAAATTGGTTATTAGTGATTATCTAGCTAGATCTTAACCATTTTTGTATCTTTAAGATATTCATCATACTTGAGATGAGTCTCCTTATTCATACTGTTTGCGTTCTCAACAATCACTGCCACCTGGTCCAAGGATCTGCTCAAACGTTCAATATTTTTAGGAACGGAAGCTCCATCCCTTTTTATTAGATGTAGTGCCGTCTTCGCTGCTGCCAAGGGCGTATTCATTTCATGATTATAAGTAACAATCATAGCATTAACCGCATTGAGCTCTTTCAATGCAATCAACCTCTGTTGAAAGTGGTGTGACTTAATAATATTGGCCATAATTTCAGCGCTCATTTCCAAAAAGTTAACTTCTCGTTCATCTCTTTTATGTCCATCAGGAAGGTAGAGAACAATTAGTCCTAAAATATTATCTCCATCCATAATCGGCACATTGTAGTGACCATGAGGGGACATACCATTAAATAATTGATGGTGATCATGATCAATACACTCTGCATGCAAAGTTTTCTTCTGCTCAAATGCGATACCACAGAGGCAGTGGCCACGCTCTACCTTGGCACATGCTCTTTCAACATCCCCTCCCAATCCAGATGAAACCACCAATTTCAAGTGGTCATCCTCCTTTAAAAATACGCCTCCCTTATTCAATATCGCAATCCATCGAACTGACAGTATATGTCCTATTACCTGTTCCAACTTAACTTCCAACTCAACTGATGAAGAAGCATCAACTCTTAATATATTGTTCAAGGTCTCCTGCTCCATCAATCTATCCTGCAAGAGCTGATCATTTTTTCTCCTCTCTCGTATCTGATCGGTCACATCCACCACCATTGCCAGCAATATTTCATTACCGTTGTAGTCCAAACGTTGAAGCTCGACCTGAATATCATAGAGGGATCCATCCTTTCGCTTTGCTACAGTTAAAAATGGTAATTTTTTCACCTCTCCATATAGAAGAGGCTTAATCAAATCAAAAAACTTCTCTTGGCCATAATCAATCCAGAGGCTAGTGGTACACATCTGACTTAACTCCTGAACAGTTGTATATCCACTATTTTGCCGGGCCCCATTGTTGGCCTGGACAAACTTCATCGTTAGGACATCTATCATGTAGATCTCATTTAGCGACTCCTCCAATAGACGATTAGCACTAACTACCTGCAGATTAATCTTCCACAGATATTTACGAATAATTAGAAATAAGACTACAAGTGCTAAAAACGAAATGATCACCATTGCGACTAAGCGATACTGTCCACTCTTTATATCATCGAAAACCTTGGTTTGAGCTTTTTGTCTTGTCTTTTCAAGATATTTAACTAGCCAGTTGATTGCTAACAGTGCTGGCCGGTCATTCACCTTAATAATTTTATCTAGCTCCACAATTGATGTCTTTTGCATTTTCTTGGAGATAATGCCTATTTTATAGAGATAGTCTTCAATCATCAAAGAGATAGTATCAAGATGACGATACTCCTCCCTACTTAAACTCTTCATGGAGTAGTAGACATCTACCATCCGTTTGGCCTGCTGGAAGCCATCAATTGAGTCATGTAGATAGTATTTTTTTCCCCGAATTAGATAATTTTTAAAGGCATGGATACCTCCTCCATAACCGAGACTCTCTTTAATCTCTGAAATCAGCTGCTCTTTTTTACTAATATCTTCTACATATCTTTTCCAAGTATTTTGTAGGTTGAAATAGTTGTAATACTGGTCAATAAAGACCAACGCAGTTAACCCGCTAAATAGGAGTATAAAATATAGAAATATATTGTTAATGCTTTTCATTTATCAACCAGAAGTATTGCAGTAGGACATAACGAGTTGGTGGAGATCTTCAACATCATAGGGCTTACTGTGGAATCCGACTGCACCAACTAATTTTGCATCCCTACTACTTTCGATCTCTGAATAGCCTGATACCAATAGTATTGGCGGTGAGTCTGAGTCTATCTTTCGCCACTCCTTTAGCATTGTAAGTCCATCCATGATCGGCATCTTAATATCTGTAATCACAAAGTTAACTCTCTCACTATGAAGTAAAGATAGGGCCTCTTTGCCATTACCTGCACTAATGCAGTCTAAACCATAATCCTCCATCGCCTCCACCAGCAGTTCCCGTAAAACCTCATCATCCTCAACAATTAATAGTCTAACTTTTGTCATTCGTACCTTTAACTATGACTGTTACGATTAAAAACTATTATCACTCAGTCATCACTAAGATAGTATTATACGGGATCCCTTCTTTATCAATTATCCATCATAATTAGGGTATAGAAAACGTGCCGGAAATCATTGCCTTAAACAAAAAAATGCTTGATATATTTGATTATATATAGAGGGAGAGCTTACTGAGTTGAGACAACTACTTGTTGGCGATGTATCCACCCTTTTTTACCATCAAACATCTTAATCATCATCCAATCAGCGCCAACAGACTGAGCAGATCGAACTACTTCAAACTCACTTCCGACTGCCAGTTTAAACAACATGACATTGTCAACTCCACTACCCGAGTAAACACTGGCCTCCTTGGCAGTTACCACCCCAAAATCCGGAGTAAAAAAGTACAGTTTAGTCCCATAACTGACAGGATATAGTAAAAAGATTAGGGATAGATTACGTCCCCACTTGGCCCACTCGTTCTTACTATAATTTAAAACTATTACAAAAAAAGCAGTGAACAGTGATAGTAGGGCCAATAATAGAAGAAGCTCACGCTCAGAAAGAGGGAGAAGAAATACCCCCAAAGATTGACCTTCACTCTCCTGTCCCACCTGTTGACGAACATATTTTAAATTATAGCTAACCTCTGGCCTGCGTGGGGCAAGTATATGTGCCAATCTAAAGTGAAAGAGCGACTCCCCTAGCTGATTTAGACGAAAATAGGTGTTACCAAGATTATAGTTAACTGACCAAGAAGGTGTCACCACTAACTGCTGAAGCTCTATATAGCTCTCCTTACTCTTAGTATAGTTACCTGCAAGATAACTACCTCCAGCCTGCTGCAATAATACAAGTGCTTGCTGCTCTCTTTCAACTCCATACCCCAAACGACAAGCAATAAATAACAAGATAGTGATGGAGACTAAAGTTCTCATCACCTAATCTCCCGTTCAAAACGCTTGGCCAACTGCTCAAGCTGGGCTGACAGCTGAGCAAGCTGATCAGCGGCCTGATTGCCACCAAACTGTGCCATTTCAAGCTGCTGCAAGATAGTTTTTATCTGCTCCATAAATTCTCCACTGATTGTAATATCATTAAAAATGCGATGAACATCCACTGCACTAATTGACACTCCATCCAAATTTAATTTATCTGACAAATAACGCCGAAATGATTCTGATAACATCGAGAGTGAATTCTGCTGTTTGGCCTGGGCAACTCTCTGTTTAAAGCTGCGATACGCCTTGCTACGTCTTTGAATACTGCTATCTAATGCCAAGCGACTTCGATGCCGACTATGCAAGTAAGAAAGTATAATCATTAGCGGTGAGAGCAGGATCAAGCAATAAAGTATAATTTTCAGCTGTGGCCACTGTAGATCAGATTGAAGCGGCCCAAACCCTCCTGCTGTTTGCATCAAATCACGTCCTAAAAGTTTTATTTGTTTAGGTTTATTCGTTGATGTATCACTATCGGTATTTCTATCTCTATTGAAAGCTTTCGTGAAATTCATTGCCTGCTGATCACTCTTACCTCCTGCGATGGGATCAACCGTAAGATAGATTGGTGGTAGCTCTATTGTTTGATACTCCCCTGCTTTGAGATTAAAGTAACTATACTTCAATGGTGGGATGGGCAACCTACCACTCTTTAGTGGTACCAGAGCAATCTTGTCAATCCGCTGGCCTCCTAAAAAGCCATCCCTAATCCCCTTTGTTACTTGAGGTTTATCTCGATAACTTTTGAAATCTGCAGTAGCGTGAAAAGGGATTTTAATATCCAGAATATTTCCCACCCCCTCTGTTTTGATGGTTAAAGTTACCGAGTCACCTTTCTTTACCTTAAGCTTATCGACACTCCACTCGGAAGAGAAATGTCCTACCCCCTGGCCGAACTCCCCCTTGCTTGGTACGGGCGGAGGTAGCGGTTTCACTTTAATCGTTAGTGGCTTACTACTCATCCGAATAGTTTTACGTTTTCCTCTCATTCCGCCAAAAAAATCATCATCAAAAATATTACTAAAAATAGATCCTCTTGCTCGCCGTGCGTTGGGATCTTGAACAATCATGCTTCCTTGTAAAGTTGTTGCTGGAACGGAGATCACTCCACTTTTTAGGGGAAAGAGGGCCAGGCGGACTTCCACCACACTCCATTTAACACCATTTTCAACCCGTTGATAGTTGCGCTGCTTACCCAGCTCCTCCTTCCAAAACCCATCAAAATCGGGGAGATTTAGCTTGGCATCAACTATCCTAACCCGAGTATGATAACGGAAGGTAAAGATCACCTGCTGATTGAGGTAGACCGTTTTTTGATCTAGATTGGCTTCAATAAAATATTTACGATTTTTACTATCAACTTTAGGTGCTTTACTAATAGATAATTTTACCTGGTTACTTCGATACTCACTCCCCTGAATTGTCGCCACAATTGGCCCTAGATTAAAAATACCGATCTTTTTTGGATAGAGATAAAAAAGGTAACTAGTCTTCTTTGTTACCTGACCATTATAACTATAGGTCATTTGGTTCGGGCCACCTCCCGGCTTGACCTTAAAGTGATCTCCATTCTCAATTGCCAGCTCGGCCCGACCAGCGAGATTTTCTATCTCGACGGTCAAAGTCAGCTCATCTCCAACCGTTGCCTGATTGCGCTCCAGTAGAAGATTTACTTTGGGGGCCGCACCCCATAGGGATGTAAAGTAGATTAGTGTAATAATAGTCACGATAATTTTCATTACCAATCCTTCTCCACTTGATATCTCTGTTTACCACGCATTCGTCTTTTTAGATGTTTCTTGCGATCCTCAGACAGTGAGTCCAACCACTTCAAAGCTTCAACCTCTTTAATCTCTTTCGGTTTTTTGCCATCTTTGCTCTCTTCGGCCGCTTTTACCTGTTCCTGTTCCTGTTCCTGTTCCTGTTCCTGTTCCTGTTCCTGTTCCTGTTCCTGTTGCTGTTGCTGTTCCTGTTCCTGTTGCTGTTGCTGTTCCTGTTCCTGTTTCTGTTGCTGTTCCTGTTCCTGTTCCTGTTCCTGTTCCTGTTCCTGTTCCTGCTCCTGCTTTTTCTGCTCCTGCCCCTGCTTTTTCTGCTCCTGCTCCTGTTTCTTCTGCTCCTGCTGCCGCTTCTTATTCTCCTCAATTCGTCGCTTAATCTCTTGACGAACAAACTGAATATTAAATTTGGCATCCTGATCATCTGGATTTAACTGAACAGCTTGTTGATAAAAGTTAAGTGCCTCTTGCAACTTACCCAAGCGATAAGCACTATTTCCTAAATTATAAAAAGATTTTGCGGCCAATGGGTTCTCACCTTTGCTGGCCAGAGAGGAGAAGAGTTCATAAGCTTTTTGATAATCTCCACTGCGATAGTAAGTATTCGCAAGATTGTATTTAGTCGCTAAATTACTAGGGTCAGAAACTCCCTGTTCTAGAAAACCCTTTAGCGCCTGACCATAATCTTGACGTTGGTAAGCTTGAGTGGCCCCCTCCTCTCCCCAAAATGCAAAAGAGTTATTCGGAGCTACACCAACTATCAATATCGCCACTAATCCCCAGGAAAAGAGTGTACCACCTCTCTTTTGGCGAGTGCGACGTCGCTCAGGTAGTAACAGCTCTGCAATCAAAAATATAAGTGCTAATAGCAGGAACCATTGAAAACGTTCCTCATAATGACGACGACGGCCACTCTTTAAATCCTTATCTTCTACTTTACTGCTAATATCTTGATAGATGCGTTCAAGATCCAAGTCACCAGAGATCGAGCGTACATAGCTTCCACCAGTTGATAGGGCCATTTTTTGTAGTGCTGTCTCATCCAATTGAGTCAAAATCAAATTACCCTGTCGGTCCTTTTTAAAACCTCCTCTCTCTCTCTCTGGAATCGGGGCCCCCTCACTACCTCCAATCCCCACCGTATAGATTTTCACATTTGACTCTTTTGCCTTCTGGGCCATCTCCACACCACGACCACCATGATCTTCACCATCAGTGATCAAGATTAAAACCCGTGATTTTTTATCTTTTTGATCAAAGGATTTTATTGCCAAAGAGATTGCTTCCCCCATTGCCGTGCCAGCAACTGGAATAAGCTCAGTGTCCAATTCATCAAGAAAGATTTGAACCGCCCCATAGTCCAACGTAAGAGGGCTTTGCAAAAATGCAGTGCCTGCAAAGGCGATCAAACCTAGTCGATCCCCCTGCATAATATTCATCAAATCCATGATCTCTCTTTTTGCCCTTTCTAGCCGATTGGGTGAGACATCTTGGGCCATCATGCTCTGAGATAGATCAAGTGCAACAATAATATCTACTCCGCGCCGCTTGATCTCCTCCCAACGATATCCCCACTGAGGACGAATCAGGGCAAAAATAATCGCTACTACCGCTAAAAGCAGCAACAGCATCTTGACCCGCTGACGAGTGTAGGAGAATCCCACCAAAAGACGATCTCGTAGAGTTGCTGAAACGAATCTCTCAATTAAAAGAGTCTTTCTCTTGGCCGCCCAGAGTAAAAAAAAGGTCACTGCTGGCACCAACCAAATCAACCATAAATATTCTAAATTTCCAAACTTCAAAGCTTATATTACTCCCACAACGTAACCTACGGAATTTTTCTTAAGATAGTGTTGCCAAGGATGATCTCCAGCAGCAATAACAGTAGCGCTGGTAAAACCCAGTAGACAAATAACTCATGATACTCTGTATACTCCTTAATCTTAACCTCACGCTTCTCTAGACGGTCAATCTCCTGATAGATATTTTCCAACTGATCAGTATCAGTTGCACGAAAATAACGGGCACCTGTTACCTTAGCAATCTGCTGTAGTGATTCCTCATCCATCTGAACATCCTGATAGATATAACGTTTGCCAAACAGAGTATCCATCAAAAATGGTGCCTGGCCTTTGGTTCCAACTCCGATGGTATAGATTTTAATTTTAAATTTTGCAGCAATTTCCGCCGCTTTCTCTGGAGATAGTCGACCGGCATTACTCTCTCCATCTGTTAGTAGAATCAAAATCTTACTTTTAGCATCCAGATCCTTTAGCCGTTTAACTCCTATCCCGATTGCCGACCCAATAGCAGTAGCATTCCCTGCCATTTTCGTCTCCACTCGTTCCAAAAATTGTAACAGAATTCCGTGGTCACTAGTAATTGGACACTGAGTGAAAGCGTCCTCTCCAAAGACAATCAGCCCCATTCGATCACTCTCCCGACGCTTGATAAAATCTGCGACGACCCGGCGAACCACCGAAAGACGATTTACTCGCTTGCCATCTTCTTTGAAGTCTAAGGCTTCCATACTGCCAGAGGTATCTAGTGCCAACATAATATCTACACCATGACTAACAACTTCAGTAAACCGTTTCCCCGCTTGCGGCCTGGCGATCGCCACAATCACCAACACTATTGCCAAAATCCGCAGTAGAAGCAGTAGTTGGCGTGGATGAAACCCCTGGACAGTTGATGCCTGCTTCACCATCTCAAGATTAGAGTAACGAATGGCGCCGCTACCTTGGTAATAACGCCGAAAGATTGGGTATAGTGCCGGTAAAATAAGCAACAATAAAAAAAGCGGGTGGGCCAGGACCATCATATAATTGAGTCCTCCTGCTCCGCAATACTACGATCCTCAATTTTAGGTGCAGAACTGGCAATTAGATCTTCACTTCGTTTAATCAAATTCATCTGTTCCGCTTCTGCTAACGAGTAGTCGGCAAATTTTATCAGCTCCACTCCTTGTAGAATCTGATAAAATTCACTCCGCTCATCATCAGAAAGAGATATAATAGTATTAACCGCCTTGCCAATCTCCTCAGTAGTACGATCCGTAGCAGGAAAGGAGAACTGCTCCTCGATAAAACTACGGACGATAAAGGAGATCGAAAAAGAGAACTCTTTTTGACCAATTGACCCTCTAGGTAGCTGCTGGCGTAGAGCTTCTAGTGCCGCCAGAGCCACTTCACGAGGAGGTATAGACGGTAACAGCTTACCTTTATCACTCCTACGAATCATAAAGTAGTAGATGGCAAAAGATATTCCTAAAACCGTCAGCAATGATAAGGTCCAAATGATTATTTTAAGATAATCAATCGGACGCTCAATCAAACCTTTGATATCCCGAATATCATCTCTCTTCTCCTGATCACCACTACTTGCTATACCGGTAATCTCTAAAAAAATCTCACCCGAACTGGCATATTTTGTTTTACCGGCAGAGTCACGATACTCAATCTTGATTGCCGGCAGAATATAGGTCCCACTGATATCAGCTTCTAAGATATAGTAGTGACGAGAGTAGACAATTTCTCCTCTTTTTTGATCTGGGTCTTGTCCAAAATCCACCACCCGCAAACCAGCTATTCGAGCACCCACCTGGGGAATCTCAATCTCTATTTTTTGATCACGGCTTAACTCGATAGAGAAGGTAACCTGCTGGCTGGTAGTAGCGGTCGCTCGGTCGACCAGGCTTTTCAGCTTGACCTTCGCAGTTTGATCCTCAGCATAGGAGCTGGTCAGTGCCAATGACTCCAATAAGAATAAACTCAATAATAAGATCCGTACTACCAACGAATACTCTCCCTACTGATAACGATCTTGGTAGATCTCAACTTTGTGACTCTTCATCGTTTCAGTCACCAACTCTTGATAACGCTGTCGAAAGCGAGTTTGACGATAAGCCTGCTCTACTCCATCTTTAACCTGTTCAAAGGTCATGCGTTTTTTCTCTTTTTTCCCCTTCTCATTTTTGGGCATGGGTGCAAAGCGATCTTGATTGGCAATAAAATAATTTTTCAAATCACTTTGATTGACCTCAATTTTGCGTTTGACCTCTTGATCAATTAACTCTTCCACCAGTAGTTGACGTTTCAAAAGCGCCAATCGCTCTCTTACCTTAGGTCTCTTTTGTAGCTGCAAACGTTCTGCTCGTCCGTATAGAAGCTGATTGGCAACATATTGGGTTAGGAATTCCCCTTTAAATTTAGCATTATCCTTCTCCATACTCTTTTTTAATTGTTTAGGCAGCAGGTCCAGCGCTTGGTTGACCTGATAATCATAAATATTACTGTTTTCAATCTTGGCCACCACCTTGGCCCCCTTAACCTGGGTCAACTGAGTGGTGTCTAAAGTGGTACTCTGACTTAACTCATTTTTAGCGGCAGAGAATTTTTTTAGCCGCTCTAAAATTGCTACAATTTGCTCTCTTGCATGATCTATCCCGTTAGTGGTTGCATCTGCAATCTCCACCTGGTAGTACCAAGTCAGTGCTCGTTCATACTCTCCTAGTTGTTCATAGATATCGCCTAGTGCCAATGCCATTTGGGCCCGTTGGCCAGCTCCAATTGAGGCGATTTGCAAATAGGCTTGATATTGAGAAGCAGCTTGACGCAAAACACCAGCAGCGTGTAAGCGGCCAGCACTCTCCTTTAACAGCTTGGAGTGAGTCGATTTCTGCTGCTGATCAGAGTTCCCCGGTAGATTCCAGATGAGAAAACCTAACACTGACCCCACCAGCAGTTGCAAAACAATCAAAACAGTAAAACGCATATCTCTTCCCATAACTCTCTTATCTGCCTCCTCTAAATGACTATCTTCTAATACGCTGCTCTCTTTGATGGAAAAACTTTAGGATTGGCTCCAGGTAGGAGTCATCAGTTGTCACCTCAATATAATCCACTCCCAGTTTTCTAAACTCATGGGCCAAAGTACGATCTCGTTTTTTATTCATTTTAAAAAAGCGAGAAAGGAATCCCTTGGAATTGGTGTTTACCATCACCACCTCACCACTCTCTGCATCTTCTAACTCCAAATAGCCAACGGACGGGAGGGTCTTCTCCCGAGGATCTGCCACCGAGATGGCAATCAGGTCATGTCGCTTGCAGCTAACCCGCATCTGGTCTGAAATAGCATCACCTTGAAAATCAGAGATCATAAAAGTGATCGCCTTACGCTTTACTACTCGATTAAGATAGTCCAGTGGCAGTGCTAAATCAGTTTTCCGTGAGTTGGACTGATAAGAGAGGATATCGCGGATTAATCTCCAAACATGGCCGCGCCCCTTTTTCGGAGGGATATAGTGTTCAACATGATCGGAGAAGATGATCAAACCTACTTTATCATTATTGCGAAGAGCAGTATAGGCCAAAAGAGCGGTGATCTCTGCCGCCACCTCCTGCTTGAACTTCTCACCACTACCAAAATGGCCTGATGCAGATACATCCACCAAAAAAATAACTGTCAGCTCCCGCTCATCACGATAGGTCTTAATATATGGTTTGCCAGCGCGAGCGGTAACGTTCCAATCAATAGTGCGGACATCATCTCCCGCTTGATACTCTCGCACCTCTTCAAACTCAATCCCCTCTCCTTTGAAGGCACTCAGGTACTCACCAGCAAAAGAGCTATTCACCAGATGTTTGGCCCTCAACTGGATCCCTTTAACCTTGGCCACTAACTGATCATCTAATAGTTTTAGATTTCCCATCTTTAACTTGGACTACCTCTACCTAACAACCTACGGCACATCGATCTGATCAAATATTTTCACTAAAATATCATCGGCACTCATATTTTGTGCCTCTGCCTCGTAGGAGACAATTAACCGATGGCGCATAACGGAGTGGCCAATTGTTTTAATATCTTGAGGAGTTACAAAGCCCCTCCCCTTTAAGAATGCCTCTCCTTTGGCCGCCTTAATCAGGTTAATTGATGCTCGTGGGGAGGCTCCATACTCAATTAGATGTTTAATCTCATCCAACCCATAAATCTCGGGATTTCTAGTCGCAAAGACTAGGTCGGCGACATAGCTATAGAGCTTGTCATCAACAAAGATAGAGTCGATCAGGTGGGATAGTTCGCCAATCTGCTCTGTCGTCAATACCTGTTCTAACTGAGGTGTATCATAATTTTTAGCTAGGCGCTTCATCACCTCTATTTCATCACTTTTAGATGGATAGTCCACTGTCACTTTGAGCATAAAACGATCAACTTGCGCTTCCGGCAGTGGGTAGGTTCCCTCCTGCTCTACCGGATTCTGCGTCGCCATGACCAAAAAGGGTGCCGGTAGCTTAAAACTCTGATCAGCAATCGTTACTTGGCCCTCCTGCATCGCCTCTAGCAGGGCACTCTGCACTTTCGCTGGCGCACGGTTAATCTCATCGGCCAAAATTATGTTGCCAAATACTGGCCCCTTTTTAACCGAAAAACTCCCATCTTTAGGAGAGTAGATCTGAGTACCAATTAGGTCTGCTGGTAGCAGGTCCGGCGTAAACTGAATCCGGCTAAAGCTAGCATTCAAGGTTGCGGCCAAACACTTAATTGCGGTGGTTTTGGCCAGACCAGGCACTCCTTCAACTAGGATATGGCCCTCACAGAGTATTCCGATCAATAGTTTCTCAATCAGGTCCCTCTGCCCCACCATTACCTTACTGACCTCTTCCACCACTTGCATCACTTGAGGAAAGCTCTGCTCTACCTTTCTATTAATCTCTTCTACTGAACTACTCATTCATCCTCCTGCACACTTTGGGCAATCATTTTCTCATAATAACTAAACTGGTCCCCACTTAACTGGTGGCCCGCATACTTCACCTGCTCTGCCAACTGGGATATCCGATCACGTTCCGACTTCTCAAGAGCAGGCAATCTACTCACAAGTTGCAACAGTTTAGCACTATAGTCGCAGCTTTTTCCATCAATCTTTAGTCGCTTTGCCACTAGTAGCTCAGCCTGAAGCTTAAGCTCTAACGATCCCGTCCCCAGCACCGGTTTGGTGCTATCCTTGGCCCTCTTTTGCTCTCTCCACCACAGGATGCCAGCTACTATTAGCAGAAATAGCGCCCCTCCCCCCCAGTAGTAGTATTGAGTTGAGGTGTAGACTCTCAACTCTCCCCCCTCAATTTTTGTAGTTAGTTCGCCACCATGGATTCGATCCTGAAAGGCTAGCTCAATCGGTCCAATCCGAAATGTTCCTGGCAGATTAAACTTAACTGGCAAGGAGTAGAAGAGCCGCGTTACACTCTCTTCACTCTCGCTATGAGAGGTTAGTACTCCCCTGCTGATCTCCTTAGGCAGGGTTATTTTTGGTGGTTTGATTAGATAGTTGGAGCTGGCAGCTGGCCAGAGAATCTCGACGAGAATCACCTCCTGATCACCATGATTAATTTTGTCGGCCGGCAGAGTGATACTCATTTTTGGGGGGGTTAGCTTATTGGGTAACTGTAGAGCTGTCCCGCTATTAGTCGCTGATGATGGAGGGAGATCGGCAATGGTCTTAAAATTAATTAACTGCTGTAATTTTTCTACCACCTGAGGTGTTTGCCAATTACGCCCCCCGCGAAAGAGTCCGACTAACTTCCAATCAGGAGAGATGAGGTAGATGGTTGGCACTGCTGTCGCGCGGTAGAGAGAGGCTGCTTCTCCCTGACTGTCGTGAAGATTGGGAAAAGTTATATTATGACGTTGAAGAAATTTCTCAACACCACTAGTTGCTCCTTGGTCAATCGAAACGCCTAAAAAAGCGATCTGATCACCATCGAACTTTTGATGTAGATACTCCAACGTTGGCATCTCATGACGACAGGGAGCACACCAAGTGGCCCAAAAAGTTATCCAGATCCACTGCCCCTGATAACTACTTAAGGATCTCTTTCCTCCACCGACCTGAGGTAACTCAAAATCAGATGGCCCAGTGGATAGTGGACTAAAACCCAGTTGGGAAATTATCTGCCGAGGAGAAGATGTTACCCCGTGGGCAATCCCCCCTAGCAACATGGCCGCTGTCAAAATTACAATCTTCATCGCAATTATTTTAAAAAAAATGAGAGTTTTGTCAATTACTGGTTACCGGGTAACAGTGAAATTAGACGCTGTCCCACCTGAAAGGTCTGAAAGAGACCGCTGAATTTACTGGTAGCGGCAGTAGGGCCATGAGCGATAACCAGTACCGGTGTCGCGGTGTGGGCCCCGGTCCCCCATACTACTCCCTGCTGGTCTGCCAACATTCGTCCTAGCACTCCCCCCATTCTCTTGCTGGTACTGGTATAGTACGCAGCAAAATCACATATTTTAACCACCTTTTTTTTACCGGCCCCCCAGTGGCCAGGAAGATAGTAGCGATTTTTTCCCTTTACCAGCAATGTTTTGATATCTTCTTTTGTCACCTTAAAGCTGAGGTTAGGGGCAATGATTGAGTGCAATTGATCGACTGTCCGCTCCTTTTTAGGAAGTTTTTTGATGCTCTTCAACATTCCAATAAAACTCCTCTTCTGCTGGTATATTTTATCCAGGACCTTAGGGTCACCATAGTTATAGTTACGCTGGTAGGGCCTGGGATCTATCTGAGGAGCGATCGGTGCAGAGGCTTTGGGTATATTATAGAGTGAGTAGGAGAGCCCAAAAGAGCCAGTCTCATGATCGGCGGTCATTACCACCAGGGTATCTTTCCTCCCCTTTGCCCATCTCATAATGGCACCAATCGTACGCTCCAGCTTAACCATCTCCTGCAACATCATTCCCACATCATTATAGTGGCCGGCCCAATCAATCTGCCCCGCCTCCACCATTAAAAAGAACCCTTTTTTACTATCCTGGGATAGTACACGCAAAGCGTGCTGGGCCATCTCTGCCAAGTGGGGAGTTGTCCGACTGGTGTCAGTCAGATTGTCCCGCTCTTCAATACCATCAGGCATACCGGACTTACTAAAAAGTCCCAAAAGTTTTCTACCCTTAAACTGTTCCAACTCTTGCTTAGAAAATGCCAGACTAAGGCCACGTTTTTTTGCCTCGGCCAATAGATTGAGCTGATCTTTGCGCTTTGACTTTACCGCAAATGGTGCTGATGGGTATTGCTGCTTAAATTTCTTGGCCCCCATATTACTAGGTATAAAGTGACGGGCCCCGCCCCCCAAGAGTAGATCTGCCTGGGAGTTGATCAACTGCTGAGCAATCCGATTCTCCATATGACGACTTGGAACATGGGCCGCAAAAGCAGCAGGTGTAGCGTGAGTAATTCGAGCATCGGTCACCAGTCCAGTGCGCATTCCCCGTTTGGCGGCCAACTCTAAAATGGTGGGAGCACTTATCCCTTGATAATCAATGCCGATCACCTCACTGTTGGCCGGTCGGCCGGTGGAAAGTTGAGTGGCACTACAAGCAGAATCTACCACTAAACCATTATGAGGTGGAGTCAACATCACTCCAAGTGTACTGCTGGCAATCATCTCTTCAATAGAATTTTTTCGCTGTCGATAGATGGAGTTCGGTGCCTGACGGGCATATGCAGAGAGTAGTCCTAGCTGCCCTGGCCCCATGCCATCACCGATGACCAAAATAATATTTTTTACCTTACCGCCACTACCGTTGGCGGTTGTAGCTGCTAGGATTAATAGCAGTAGAACAAAAGAGAGTCTTTTAGAAATATCCTCCCCCCCATGGGCCACGCTTCTTGCCCTTACCCTTGCCTTTGCCTTTTTTACCCTTTTTACCGTGCATCTGACGGGCCATATCACCTATATCTCCCATCATCTCTAGATCGGGCATAGCTCCTCCACCACCCATTCCAGGCATACCACCCATGCCAGGAAAGGAGGGCATGCCACCTCCCTTCATCATCGCCATCATTCCCCCCATCATCTTCTCCATCTGACGGAACTTTGAGAGAAACTGCTGGACTGCCTGAATGGTATTACCAGAGCCTGTAGCAATCCGCTTAACTCGTGACTCTTTAACTAGTTTATAGTCGTTGCGCTCTGCCTTTGTCATAGAGGAGATGATCACCTTCATCCGTTTCATCTCATCCTCAGCAGGAGAGATATCACCAATCTGGCGCAACATCCCACCCATACCTGGAATCATCTTTAAAATTGACTCCATCGAACCCAACTTGGAGATCATCCCCATCTGTTTCATTAGATCATCCACAGTAAAGCGGTTCTTCTCCAGATTTTTCATCATCTGTTCCGCTTCTTCCTGATCAATCACATCTTCCGCTTTCTCTACCAAGGAGACGATATCTCCCATATCTAAAATACGCTTGGCCAGACGATCTGGATGGAAGAGCTCAAAGTCCTCCATCTTCTCTCCGACGGAGATATAACGAATGGGAACACCAGTGACGTGTCGAATAGAGAGTGCCGCACCACCACGAGCATCGGAGTCCATCTTGGAGAGCACAACTCCGGTCAGCTCCACTGTCTGGTGAAAACTTTTGGCAACATTGACTGCCTCTTGGCCCGTCATAGCATCAGCAACTAATAGTACCTCAGGATTAAATGGATTTAGTGCTACTCGCACCTGACGCATCTCCTCCATCAACTCTTGATCTACATGAAGTCGGCCAGCGGTATCAATAATCACCATATCTTTGCCCAGTTTACGGGCCGCTTCCATCCCATGTAGGGCGATCTCTTGAGGTGATAAAGTGAGATCCGAGTCGTAACACTCCACTCCAATACTTTTGGCCAAAGTCTCTAGCTGCTTCTTGGCCGCAGGACGAAAGGTGTCAGCTGGAACCAATAGTACACTCTTCTTCTTCTTTCCCTCTAAATAGCGGGCCAGCTTACCAGAGAAGGTGGTCTTTCCCTGACCGTTTAGCCCTACCACCATAATAGGTACAACTGGTGGACGAGTCAGATCGATCTCCTCCCCTTCACCTCCCATGACCTCCGCTAGCTGGTCATGGACAATTTTGACAAACTGTTCACCGGGATTGACCCCTTTTAAGACCTTCTCTCCTAAAGCTTCCTCTTTAACTTGAGAGATGAACTGACGTACCACTTTAAAGTTTACGTCCGCTTCCAACATGGCAGTTCGTACTGCCTTTAGGGTCTCTTCAATATTGCTTTCGCTAATTTTGCCCTTACCTTGAATAGTCTTAAAGGCATTAGCAAACTTCTCACTTAAATTATCAAACATCTATCTCTCCCAATCAGGTATGATGCTGGACTATTTTATTAACTCGACGCACCGCCAATATGACGCGCAGAGCAAATAGAATGACCTGGATCACTTCCTTAATACTACTGAAACTCCACAAAGGGAAGACGATTTCTCCCCTTCCAAAGATGTAAATTAACTTCATAGGATGGGGCGACGGCCCCATCACGATTGCCCTTTTTATCCACATCGATCCGGGCATAGGTCAGCTGGTACTCTTTACCACTGCCACTAAAATCCAGATTAAACATCCTCGTCCATGTACCGGTATTGATAAACATACACCCGTCGGCATAGGAGTGGATACTAGGCAGATGGGTGTGTCCTACAATCAAGACCTTGATATCATCTCGGTCGGCCAAGGTATCAAAGGCTAAGCTCTCAAAATCAACAAATAGCTCCAGCTCACCCCAGGCTTGTCTAATCCCCTCTCGCCATCCAACCCCTCGTTTAAAATATCCCACAAAACGCACCATGACAAAATAGACCATATGGGCAATCAAAAAGCGCAAGGTAAAAAAGGTGTCGTAGATCAGACCATTGATCACAAATTTGCGAATCGGCCGCACGGCATTGATGTGGCCCTTCTCCTCTTTGAACTTATTGAGGATTCTAGTCACATAGTATGATCCCCAGGGAGGAATAAAATAACGCCTTCCCTGTTGGTCAACGATAATGGAGTTATCCAGATCAAAACGATGAGCAAACTCATAGTCATGACCATGCTTAATTAGTACTCCATCAATGGGAGAGTACTGTCCCTGATTCTCCAGATGAAAATTAAATTTCGCTTGGTGTTCAGGAGGAAAAAGATTTTTTATATGTTCGCGCAACGACTCAAATACCAACTCCCCATCATGATTACCAATAATATAGGTAATACTTTTACCTTTAGAGGAGATAAAATCTACAAAGGCAGTGATCACCTCTTGATGAGCACCAATAATCACCTTTAACTTCTCCAGCGCTGCATCCTCACGCCAAAACTCATCATCAAAATAGGGAATATAGGGAACGGCCAGCAGATCAAACAGATCACCATTGATGATTAGTTCAACCTCCCGCTGCTCAAATTCACCTGAGGAGTAGTAGCTTAAAAAATCTACTAGCTCTTTATCGAAACAGAAATCCTCTAGGTAGTTCCGAACGTAGTTAACGATTCTCCCCGCACCTAAATGAATATCGGAGATAACTAGAATGCATTTCTCGTGCTTATCTTTTTGGAGGAATCTCATAAGCCTGTAATCCGAAAATCAGTTCTATATCTTGAAATGCTGGGGCCAGAGGGATGAAAAATATTCGGTCCCCCTTCTTGGCACTGATCTCAAGCGCCAGATGCTTTTTTGGTTCAATAGTTAAAAAGTGCTCCTTTTTTGAAGGGTAGATACTAACTTTACCAATAATCTTCACCAAGGTTTTATTTTCAATCAAGATATTGAGCGGGGAGTAGAATTTGGCAGGAGATAGAACTTTCACCCGATTACTATACATCTGTACCAGAAAAGCCTCTGATCTCTCCTCACCGTAAGCCAAAATAGTTACTGAAAAAATCAGGGTCGCCAGTGCCCACCTCTGCCAACAAGAATGTCGAATAATTGCTCTCATATCCTAAATTATGGGGCAAAACACTCAATTAAAAAAGGATAATTTTTCCCCTGAAGCAAAGGTGATCGACCAAAATCATCCTAACCCTCCATTCACCCGAAGAGATTAGTGGAGGGAGTTAGTATGTTAGAATTGATCAAAAGGAGATTTGGCAGGACAGCAACTGCAGAGGAGCTGCTGGCCAAGCTAATTGCACACCCGGCCCATACCTGGATTCGTAATCAACCCATTATGCTCCGGGCGATAAAGCTGATCTACAACTCATTTGACCGGCCAAGTCGCCATTTTTTTACCTACACAACCCTATTGATTCTACCAGCAACTGGTAAGTTAAGTAGTGCCATCTCCTCCCCCAGTGGTGGCAACGTTATTTTAGTCTATCCCGGGCTGGAGCAGATCCTCTCCTCTGGCTCTTGGGTCAATGGAGTGGCGATCCTTGCTCATGAGTTGGGCCATATCCGGCTCCAACATAGCGGGAAGGGAACTGATATCAACAGGGCGCAACTGGAAGCAGATCGCTTTGCCTTTCAATGTGGCTTTGGTGAAGAGTTACTTCAAACGCTGTTTGAGTATGATGGTAATCAGCTGATTCAAGCGCGCATTCGTCATCTAAACCACTGTTTAGCGGCCAAAAACCAAGTTTAACCTATCGGCCATGCGAACTCCTGCTTGGCGCATTCGTTGCTCCATAATCGCTTTGTATTTAAAGTTGTAGTCGTAACCCAATTTGTCTAGATGTTTATCTTGATAGATTTTACGTACCAATTTTCGTGACTCATAAGCAAAATCCTCATAATCTCCCTGTTGCCACTCCTTTAACTCCTTGTTTGAAAAGTGATCTAAAAAAGCAGTATATTCGGTGTAGGATAGATTTTGATACTGGATCATCCAGGTATCCCAGACCGAGTGGAGATTGGCAGAGTCCTTAAACCACTTAACCTTAATCTTATTGCCTCCCCGGTCTGCAGCAAAGCCTACATGTAACGGCTGATGTAGATCGGCAAACATATGGATGAAAAACTTTAGTGCTTCCTGGCGCTGCTCCATCTTTATCTTCTTATCTTGCATCTCCCCCTCGAAACGTCTCAATGCCCAAATTACATCTCCTTTTTTAGAGCGCTTCTTGGCATTGTACTTATCCCCTTGAGAGAAGTTGACGTAGTGCCAGGGGTTGGCCAATTTCCAAACCGGATCAGATTTAATCTCATCTGCCCAAGTGGAGACTGCCGCCATACTCTGGTGACCTAAAATCTTTTTTATCTCCTGCTTCGCCTTCCCATTCAGATGGTTATTGGCAATCTGTGCAATTATCCGATGACCATTTTTTCCCCATCCCCAAACAACACTGGGAAGCAGTAAAACCATCAGAGATAGTAAAAGTAATAACTGGGCTGACCTCATTTATCGCTCCTATTTGTAAGACCAACTAGTGGTACCATCTGGGTTATCTTTAATCGCAACTCCCGCCTGGTCTAGCTGAGTTCTGATCTGATCTGCTTGACCCCAATTTTTCTCACTACGGGCGGTTTTACGATCAACTAGCAACTGCTCAATCGCAGCAGCATCCAGCGCCCCCTCAACATTTTGATCCGTAGCACTTAACTCCTTACGCGCAAGATTTACCCGCGCCAACACCTCTTGTGGGTTGGGGTGAATCAAACCGGTAGCATCAGTGACTAAACTAATTACCGCCTCAACTGCTAAAACCATCTCGCTGCACAGCGGTCTCTTTTGACTATAGTCACCCTGCTCATCCAAAAACTCTCGGTTTAACAGACGAATCATGGAAAAAAAGTGTGACAGAGCAGCAACCACATTAAAGTCATTGGCCAACTCCTGCTTGATTTTAGGAACAACCGAAACGAGCTCCTGCAAGTTTTGTCCCCCACCTTCAAGCGAGAGATTTCTCTCCTTGGCCGCATCAAACATCACCACAAAACGGTGAATCCGCTCCACATCACGCAATGCACGTTCTGTCGTCTGATCCGACCACTCAATACGTGAGCGATAGTGAGTGGAGAGTAGGATTTGCCGCAGAATCTCTCCTCCAAACTTGTCACAAAACTCTCGAATGGTAATAACATTGCCTAATGATTTGCTCATTTTATCACTACCAAAACTTAGAAATTCATTGTGGCACCAGTAGTTAGCAAAGGATTTGCCATGGGCCGCTTCACTCTGGGCGATCTCATTTTCATGATGAGGGAACATCAGATCGATTCCACCGTGATGGAGATCAATACTCTCTCCTAAAAATTTAGCCGCCATCGCTGAACACTCAATATGCCAACCAGGACGCCCTCTGCCCCAAGGAGACTCCCAACCGATCTGATCGTCAGTAGAAGGTTTCCATAGAACGAAGTCCGCCGGATCACGTTTATGATCCTCGACCGCCACCCTTGCACCATGCTCTAGTTCATCCAGCACCTTTTTAGATAGCTTGCCATAGTCATTAAAACTTTTAACTGAGAAGAGCACTTCCCCACCAGCTTGATAAGCGGCTTCATTTTCAAGCAGCCGTTCTACCATTTTAATAATCTCAGCAATAGTTTCGCTCACTCTAGGCGTATGAGTGGCCGGCAACATGCCTAAAGAGTCCATATCTTTGATACACTCTTCAGTAAAACGTCGAGAGTGAGTTAGTGCATCACACTTCAGTTCCTTGGCCCGTTGAATAATTTTATCATCTACGTCGGTAAAGTTACGAACAAAGGTAACGTCATATCCTAAGGTGTTAAGTACCCGGTGAATCATATCACCTACCACCAACGCCATACCATTACCCACATGAAGGTAATCATAGGTAGTGGGGCCACAGGAGTAAAAGCTTACTTTCCCAGCAGTAATCGGTCGAAACTCCTCTTTACTACGAGTTAAGTTATTATAGATTTTCATCGGTTGCGTCGGCACTTGCTCTCCTCCTCTAGCTCACCCGTGCTAGGAGTACATCAATTGGAGTTATAGGAACCAGCGCCGAAAGATCACCACCACTAATCCGTCCGGTTAAGATTAGCCGCATCCCCTTAAAGAGTGGTTTACCCTTAATTTTTAACTCCTGTTTAAAATAGCTAGTCCACCCGCTAAAAGCTTCCACGGGAACAAACTCACTCCCCTGCTGCTTAAGACGGGAGAGTTCCGCTGCTAAATAGCTTCGCATCTGACCGGTGCTCTCTAGCGCATTTAACTCCTCCAACTCAGGCTGCTCTTCGGAAGAGGCGACCGGTGCTGTGGCAAAAATCAAATCTAAGTGGTCAGTAAGATCATCCTCCATCTCTATCTTATCTAAAAAGAGAGAGAGAAAACTCATCTGCCACTGATGTTTCTCTTGATGGAACTGGTGGTCCGCTTTGATCCAACCTGTAACTACCTTTAGCTGCTCCTCAGGTGACAATAGCTTTAGCTGCTGGCCATTCATCCAACGCATTTTAGCTAGGTCAAACAGGGCCGGTGCTTTATGCATCCGCTCTAAGGTGAAAATTGTCTCTAACTCATCCTTGCTCATAATCACCCGCTCATCAGGGTGAGACCATCCCAGCAGTACCAGATAGTTAATCATAGTTTGCGGAAGGAAGCTTAGATCACGGAATGCTGCCAAGGAGGTCACTCCATGGCGCTTAGATAGTTTTTGGCGATCCTCTCCCACCAAAAGTGAGGCGTGAGCAAAAATGGGGGGAGTGACCTCTAACGCCTGATAGATCATCAGCTGTCGGACGGTATTAGGCAGATGATCCTCACCTCGAATTACGTGAGTAATCTTCATCTTCCAATCATCAATTACACAACAAAAATTATAAACCGGCATCCCGCTCTCGCGCATAATGACAAAATCACCAATCATGCCATCGGGAAATGCGACATCACCCCGCACTACATCCTTCAAATGAAAGTCCTTTTGGGGGGCCAAAAAGCGGACTACCGCACCTTCGCCCCCATCTCGACGTCTCTTTACCTCGTCATCACTTAGGTGGCGACAACGCCCATCATAGTGAAGAGACTCCCCTTTCTCCCTACGCTCCTCACGTCTTTGAGCAATCTCCTCCTCGCTACAAAAGCAGTAGAAAGCTTGGCGATGATCCAGTAGTTGTTGAGCATATTTACTATAAAAATCCCCTCTTTCGGACTGACGGTAGGGGCCGTACTCCCCAGGAGTTTCTGGCCCTTCATCGATCTCCAATCCCAGCCACTTAAGATCCAGTAGGAGGTTTTGTTCAAACTCTTGGCCACTACGAACCAGATCAGTATCCTCAATTCGCACAATAAATTCGCCCCCCTGAGCCTTGGCGAAAAGATAGTTATAGATAGCAGTACGCACATTTCCAATGTGCATAGAACCGGTGGGGCTAGGGGCAAAACGGACGCGAACCGACATAATCTATTCCTTATATTCATCAGCAGATGGTTGATCCTTAAAATCACAAAGTTTACTTTTGGCCCCCACCATAGTGAAAAGTAGACGAGTTTGTAAACCTTTAGCCCCTCTGTCTAAATAAATTTTATGGTTATCGGCCGCCATTTTTAGATACCTTTTACAGCTACTACTAATCTACTGGACATATTCCTCTATTTTAAAGTAGTTTTCCGCAATCAGTGATCACTTGTGCCATTCATAGGCACTATCTACCGTGAGGAACTTTGAATTATGAGAATACAATGGATTAGAGGGGCAACCACCCTTTCTTTAGCACTAACAACAATGCTTCTACCTGTTATTGGCATTACCAGTGGCCTATCCACCGTAACCAGATCTGAATCAGCTCTCTTTATCGAGAACTTCAACTATGCTGACCGGGTCTATGCGGAATCAAAAAAGACGGAATTAGGAGATCAGGTCGAGATGGATATGGCGGTAAAATACCTCTATGACCAAGATCTCTACGGTATGGTCAGCTTTCAAACCGATCCCACCGAGAACCGCTATGATAATAAGACCTCTAAGTTGGAGCTACTACTGTTTCATCGCTACGCCCCTTTTTCACTGCAGCTCGATTCTGAACTAAACAGTGATGATGGTAGTACCGGTGGCCGATCCATCGGATTAGATCTGGACTCAGAGAAGACATTTATTACCTACCACCACTCCCCTCACTGGGCGCTAACTTTCTACCCATTTAACTTTGATGGTGAAGTGGGACATAATCTCCAAACTTTAGATGTTACTCGTCTCCACTCCCTAACTGGTGCCCCTAGCTCCATCAACCATACCCAGATTGGAGATGAGAAATTTGTTAACAAGACCATCCCAGGCTTAGAGCTTCAGTGGATGCCCAGTAGAGTACCTGGACTGAAGTTAAGTACCAGCTACGGTGTCGCTTCATATCTCTATCCAGCCAATAGCGACTTTAATCTAGAGACCAACCCAAATGCTGATCGTTGGGAGCGCCGTGAAGATATAGGATATAAATTTGCTCTCGATTATCAAAATCGCGATCTAACTGCTGGGGCCCAATACGTTGCCCATACTAACTCTGAATATACGGGATCACTTCTAGCCGCGGCCGCCTCCATTTATGGCAGCTATAACTGGCGGGGACGAGTAACCGTTGATGGGGAAGTAACTTGGTCTAAAGCGGGAAGTGCTCCCCTACGTCTTAATCGCTCCGGAGAGTGGTTCGAGACGACCACCCCCTTTCAGCCTGTTTACAGCGATTATTATGGCGATCGCCAGGACTGGATTGATCAATTGGGACGAGCTGCTTATCTCAAAGTAGGATTTCCAATCAAAACAACGACCCCCTATCTCTCGGCAAAATATCTTGATTCCAATTTTATCTACCGAGAGCGAGAGTCGGCTCATCTGTTAAGAACAGCAGATGAGAGTAGCTCCCATGGTGGCTTAGTGGGACTGGGAGTTGGTGTCATCTTTAAGCAAAACCGTATGACCATTACTCCTCAACTAGAGTGGTTGCGGGCCCAAAACCCGGTTTTTAGCAATAGCTCTGACGTCAGACAGGATCGCTTCCTCTCCCGCTTCAAAAAAGAGGACTATCTGCTAACAATCAATGTTAGCTATAACTTGGGAGATAGCTAATGAGTAGCTCACTCTATCAGGCTCGACGCCTGACCTTGATTGTTCTGGTGCTACTAATGGGTGCACTTTTTATTAGCTGTAATAATAACAGCGATGAAGAGGTGATTGTTGGTCAGGCTCAACTTAACAGTGATACCTCCGGATTAATTAATGATGTTAACCGATTACAAAACTCAATCGCCAAGGGAGAGCTACTACGCTCTACTGCCGATAAAGAGCGGGGCCAGATTGTAAAGCTGTTAAATGATATTAAGATTGGTCTGATTCGCCTTAAATACTTTGAAGCTGATCCTAAATCTACTCGACTACTTCACAATGCTTTAAAGAGTATTAGGACTATTAATCGTCCGAAACGAGATAGTGCCATTATCGATCGTTTCCTAAATAAACTGAGGGGAAAAGTCGCTGAGCTAACGCGTATCAACGGCTTGGATCTTAATGGATTAAGTTGGAACCTCTACTCCTACGACTTTAGTGCTGACCTACTACCATTTTCTACCTGGGCGACTGCCAATGTGTGGGAGAGTGACTGGGGGATGGATCGCAGTTTTGCCAAAGTAAATGGTTATGATAACCAAGCGTGGCTAATGACACCATCTTTCAACTTAAAAAATATTAAAAATCCAGCGTTTAAAATTCGTCACAATTTTATGATCAATCGCAATACTGGCCGCTACGGTAGCGATGACTTTGATCGCACTTTAATTCTGCGTGAAGTTTTCAAAGCCTATGTCTCCACTGACTATTTAGATGGAGATCCCAACCTAGCAACTTGGACCGAGGTGTCGATCTCTCCCAAACCAACTGGCCATGATTTCCTAACGGTGGACTCACCTGAGGTTGATCTCTCTGCATTTAAAGATGAGAATGTCACCATTGCCTTTCGTTATAGAATGAAGTCCAGCTCGATGGGCCATCACTATATCACATGGCAGATCCTACGCTTCGATCTTATGGGTAGTGGCAATCTTCCTCACTGGATAGGACGTAGCCACCCCATCTTTGCCCACAACTTTGATCGCAACACCCTGGAGCCATTTATTGCCCCAGATTTGGCAGATACCCCAAACGGCTGGCGGCCCTATGCCATGCGAGGTGAATATCGCTACGCCAAGATTAACACTCGTGATGTAGCAACTGGTAGTAACAACTGGCTAATCTCACCTCGCTACCGACTACCGAAAGAGAATCTAGTCAAACTGAAAATTGCCCATACTGTTTTAGACCCTGTGTGGGACCGATTAAAGATCAAGCTATCCACCGATTTTTCTGGAGGTGATCCACTTGCTGCCACATGGCAGGAGATCGACTTTATTCCCAGTAAACCGGTAGAGCCAGGAAGCTGGAGTGACCTAGTTACCCCAGAGATAGATCTGAGCGGATACAAGGGTAAAGAGGTCGTAATCGCATTTGTTATGTCAAAAGTGGAAGAGAGTGATGACTTTATCTGGGAGATTGAAAAATTAACTTTTTCGGCCAAGGCAGGAGAGGTAAAACCAATCAATTTTGAACCACTTCCAACCGCGGAGTAATACCAGTGTTGAAAACGGCTACCACTTTCATCTACCTTGCACTGACTCTACTAGGATTAGCTTGTTCGGATAACCCATCCTACCAGCTAGTTAACGATCAAGAGCAGCTACTGCTGAAAACACAACCAACGGGACAAGATAGCTCCTCCATGCTGGGCAACTTAGTTACGACTGCCATCAAAGAGGCAAATGGAGTCGATGTTGTCCTCTTTCCTCAAGCATTAGTACCAAAAAATCATTTTGCCTTGTTAACTGACAATATGAGCGAGTTTGAAATCGATTTTTTGTACGATCTATTTCCCTCTGGTGTTAATGATCAATTTTTAGTGGGAACGATCAAAGGTAAGGATTTAAAAACGCTGATTATGGAGCGCTCTAAGGAGCTATACCAACTAGAAGTTGAGAGTGCGGGGATTGAGTACCATATCCATTTTGTAGGTGGAAGAGTGGCATATGCCAACTTTGGAAACCTGGCCGGCCAGCAACAGATAAAAGATGATGTGCGCTACCGAATGGCAGTCAGTAATGTCTTCTTTTTTAGTGGTAAAACATTTCCTGGCTACCGCTATCGAAATAGTTTTAACTTTCGTTTTAACCAAGAGGATGGCCTGATCTCGGCAAAGGAGTCACTACGCTCCTATCTATTAAGTAACCCCAACCTTCCGGAGCTAAACCGCCCACGGGCCAAGGTGACGCGAGAGACCAGGGGAGCACTTGCCGGTGTTACCCCAATTGCTAAAATCCAAGGAGAGAGTCACCGCTCTCCCCTGTACGGATATCAGGTCACCACCCAAGGAGTAATTACTGCTCTGGGTGCCGTCGAATGGTATCCAGGTGGAGTTGAGCTATATATTCAGTCAACCACCAGTGATAATAATCCCAAGACTTCAGAAGCGGTTCATCTCTACTTAAGAAGTGAAGAGCTTGATCTTGCGATAGGTGATCTTGTAGAAGTAAGCGGTGTAGTCTATGAGCAGGTGACTAAAAATGGACTCTCCCGCACCTCAATGCGTGAGATCAGCAACATCCGCACTCTTAAGCGCAGTCACCCTCTTCCTGCTTCCACGCTATTGGGAGAGCATGGGCTGGCCATTCCATTTAAAGCTGTCTCTACCTATCGAGGAGATCTCAATCTAAAACCATCTCTCAATTTAGCTGATGGGATCGATTATTGGGAATCACTAGAAGGGATGAGGATCTCAATTCGTAATCCTCGGGTGGTAGGATTTCGTGGCGGCCGTGAAGAGTTTGAAAATTTGCGCCCCAAAGGCTATCTAACACTCTACTCTGTTGCAGATGGGGATCTTACCACTAATCCCAATTTAACAAGTGCTGGTGGTCTAATTATCGACCACCAAAATGATGACTTTAATCCCGAGTTGATTACCATCTCAACTAATCACTTCTCCCGCCAGCTAGATACTGCCACTGTCTTTAATGTGGGAGATTTGATCTCAGGTGAGGTGACGGGAGTTTTAGATTATCAACTCAACTTGTTTGGTGGCGGTGAGTTTGTACTGGCCCCGACCGGTATTCAGCCGGCACTTGATAATTTTATTGCGAGTAAACCCAATATTGTAGATCTGGCGAACAGGGGACGTACCACTTTAGTGGCCGCTGATGATAAACTTACTGTTGCCACCTTTAACGTTGAAAACTTGGCAGCCAATCAAAATCGGCGGATTGCAGAGCTGGCCCGTGCCATCTCTATCAACCTGGCCTGTCCTGATATTTTAAATCTAGTGGAAATTCAGGATTTTAATGGCATCGCCTTTGGTGGTGGGCCCCAAGGACGCCGTACACTGCTAAAACTGATAAATGAAATCAGTTGCCCCACGGCCGAATATCATTTAGTAAATATCGATCCAGTTGAAGGTGCTGAGGGTGGTCAGCCCGGTGGTAATATTCGAGTTGCCATGATCTATAATGCCAGCAGAGTCTCATTTGTTCCTCGCGGAGATAACTCTGACTTTGCCCACGCAACTATTTATGCCAATGGACAACTCTCCCATAATCCCGGCCGTGTCTTTCCAGAAGATCCTGCCTTTAAACGTACTCGTCGTAGTATCGTTGCCGAGTATAATTTTAGAGGAGAGCGAGTTTTTCTAATTGGTAACCACTTTAACTCCAAATTGGGTGATAGTGATCGCTGGGGTGCAATCCAGCCCTTTAGCTCCGGTTCAGAAACCCGCCGCTTGAAGGTGGCCCAGAAGATCAATACTTTTGTTCAACTGCTAAGACAGAGAGTTCCTAGGGCCAACATTGTGGTACTGGGAGACTTTAATGCGCTAATAACTGAGGCATCGCTAGCAGTGCTTGCCGGACAAGTGCTAACCAATCTTATTAGTTATGGTGACTTGATTCCGCTCCAGGATAGATATACTACTAACTACAACGGTAACTCCCAAGCACTAGACTATATTTTTGCAGGCAACAGGCTACTCAATCGCTCCCCGGAGCTAGAAGTACTACATATCAACTCTGATTTTATGGGAAGAATCTCTGACCACGATCCATTGATAGCGCGCTTCTCCTTCTAAGGGAAATCACACTAATTGATGGGCCATGAGCTAATCAGAACGATCACCTCTATATGCCACAATCCCCAAGTTGCGCGGAGAGATGCGCGGATCAAACAGCGGCAACACTGTAACACGATACCCCTGCTCCTCTAAAAAGAGTGCTCGATCTAGTAGTAAGAAAATTTCTGCCACTCTTCCTAACTGCCAACGGATCAGATCACAGATAATTAACTCTCTCACTCGATCTTCTACCCACTGCTGTTGAACAAAATCATCGATCTGATCTTTGCCAAGTTGGTGTTTAATCTTTAAGTGAGCAAGGCGGCCTAAAGTGTAGTTGAAGAACTCACCTTGATAGTGGTGAGGTCGCACCTCACCTACTGCTACAAACTTCTTAGTATCGAGTAGATGAAAAAGTAGCAGGTGCAATTTATAGCGATAGCTCTTAACCAGTAGATCACGCTCAAACGCTGCAAAGCTGGGTGGGCGATGGGCCCGTGATGATAGAGTTAGTGAGAACTGGTTCCACTCGATCCGTTGAGTGCTACTTAATGACTGTCCGGCCTGGGATAGATAGTGGCGGCCAGTACCAGTAAACCGCGCATAACAGCAGCCTAAACTGATGATCGCCGGTACTGCATTTCGAACCCCAGCCTCAATTAGCTGGGCACTTAAATTGCCACAAGCATGCAGGCCAACAAGTAAAGTTTTGTTTGATAGCAGTTGTTTCTGATCACCACCATCCCCCCACTGGCCATGCTCCCACTCTAGTGGACAACAACTCCCTTCTTGATTGGCCAGATGACGTTTAATCTGGCTGGCCCCCTTCTGCTGTAATCTTTGATCACGATCAAACGAGGTGACAGTTACCCCATGGTAGAAGGTTAGTAGTCTGGCCAGATGGCCCACGCCACCCCCAATATCTAAAACCTTTAAGGGTTTCGATCTACCTTGATGATGCGCCAACGCTTCCACCAAGGGCGCAACTTTTGTTAACTCATGTAACTTTTTATCACCAACACCAACTAGTGCATCTAGTGAATATTTAGGCCGGTGTAAGTTGTCAGAAGCTAACCAATCTGGTTGCGGGTAAACCGATGACAACTGATCCTCAAGACCACCCCACAGCTTTAAATGAGAGCACAGCAAGCTACCCTCTATAGATAATAGATTAGACTCCCCGAAGATCTGCCACAGGGATTGGTTAGATAGCGGAAGCAGAAGCCGCCGCCACTGATCTGGATACTCCTCACCGATATTTGGATAACCAAACACCACCTCACTACTAATAATCTGGTAGTGAGTATTTAGGACCGAACCAGCACGCCTTAATAGATCAAAGCTCATGGTTACAATCCTAAATCTAGTGAGAGATCATCACTAGACATTAGACCATGCAAGCATTCTTAGAAATTTTGTATGATGTTGTGTCTAGTGAATAAAACTAAACTCGGCTGACTTGAACGGCACAAGGCCCTTTCTGCCCTTCCCCTACTTCGTACTCAACAGTATCGCCTTCGTTGATTGGGCCATTAACTACACCACTGGCATGTACGAAAATATCCTTACTTCCATTTGATGGCTCAATAAATCCATAACCTTTCTGCTCATTAAAAAACTTAACTGTACCTGTTTCCACTTACTGCTCCAATTCCCCAAATTATGTTTCGGGGGCAAAAAAAAACCGATAGCTCATCCATCGGCACTGGGAATCAACTTAACACCTTTTATTACTCAAGTCCACTATATAGATATTGCCTGAAATCTATGCATATTTGTCACAATTACCAAGGTCGTAACCATTGGATTATACTTTTACCTCTCCCTCTTTCGGCATTGGCACTACGGGCACGAGGCAGTCTCCCCTGCTGATAACTATCAATCACAGTCGTCAATGGTATGGTTTTCTTAACATAGTACATATTAATGCGATTAACTGCCAATTTCTGAAAAATCTCCTGCCCAATTTTTTTTGCCAGTACCACCCCAACATTGTTTCTATCAATCGTGTGGATTAGATGAGAACTCACATCCCACTGAGAGTTACGATAGTTGTTTCTTAGCCACAGCACTCCATCTGAATCTATATCATAGATAGCAAAATATTTGGCACGTCCCAACAGTGGATCAATGGGGCTTGAAGCCTCCATCCCTTGGGTCGGAACCAGAACAATCGTTCGTGAATGCTGGATATAAAATGCCTTTTTGCTGACGATGGAGAGAATAATCAAGACAGCGGCCCCCCCAAAAGAGAAGACCCAACGCTTTAAGCGAATAAAAAGCTCATTATTCTTACTGATCTCATCATCTAAGATCTCATAAGCTCCCCGTAACATAAAGAATCCGATAATCATTGCCGAAAGAGTATCGGCCATCATTAATCCCATCTCTGCTAAGACGATTCCCACCAGCGCGACGGAGGCGGAGACAAAATTTGTCCAGTTCTGGACATTACAGATATTGAGATTGTAATCGGCAAAACGCCTGCGTACACAACCTGATATCATATGCAAAAAGTAGTTCACCCCCATGGTGAACACTGCCATAGCAATAGTGATCAGCCCTGGCTTCAAACGCTCCTGATCAAACAGGGTGGCGGCACTATCAAAAATGACCCAGATACCGGCCAGGAAGATCGTCATGGAAACGATGATCGCCAGCACCATCGACTGGGTTCCCTGTGCTTTCCCTGTCCTGTCACTAAAATAGTTGATGGTTAAAGAGATGGTATCAATTCCCGAGTGGTAGGCATCTGCCATCAATGCCTGGCTGCCACCAATATTACCGGCAATCCACTTTAAGATGGTAAGAATTAGATTACTAACTAGAGAGATGGGGATGACACGATTACGACAGCGTCCACAGTGATTATCAGATGGAGTATCACCAATACAGAGAAACTCCTCCTTCCACAACTTGGTCTTATCAATCCACGAATTATCTTTAATGCCCAATGTGGCCTCACCTAAATAGTACAAATGACATGGCACTTCTACCTAACAACGAAGATCTTTGTAAAGCTATCTAGTGATTTTTTTAGGGAAATGGCCCCAATTAGGGCAGGATTTTGGCCAGCAATCTCCTGACCCAACTCCCCTGCTTGGCCAATACCCTTAAATAACTAATCTCACTGCCCTTAATGATCTTAACCACTCCTCTTTTGTTTAATCGGAGTAAACACTCTTTTAACTCTTCAGTCGTTAGCTGGGGAAACTCAGAACACCCTGCGGGATCAAGATCCAATATGATTGCTTGGATGGTCATCGGCTCATAAAATGAGACCGTTTTTAGAATCATCTCTTCAAGTAGTTTGCTCTCTTCGCTCATCTAAAAATAGGAGTTTAAAGGTTAGCTTCCCTACCGAGGATTAGTGCCCGCATGGTGTTGTTGTAGGGAGTTTGGACTCCCAATAGCTCCCCATAATCACAAATTTTTCCATTCATAAAGGCGATCTCACTACACCTACCTGCATTGATATCCTCTGCCATCGAAGTACGGTGATTTCCTCCGACAGAGAGATAGCCCATCCACTGATTAATTGAACCTTTAAATTGATATCCTAGATGCTCTCCAATCACTCTGGCCTCTTCCAACATCACACGGACCAGGCTTGAAGTAGCATCTAACTCCATCGCCTCTCCCATTGTCAGCCCGGTCAAAGTACAGATGGGACATAAAGTGGTATTTAAAACAGTCTTCTCAAAAGCAAACTGTTTGATCTTATCCACCAGTTTACACTCAATACCAGCTCCATTTAGCAGCTCGGCCACTCTCTGACCGTGTGTCGCAGTAGCAAGCTCGGAAATCCCCCCTAAATAGTTAGGTGGAGTTACCCAGTTGACCTGATAAATTCCCGGAGAATTCATCTGACCGGCGTAGTTGATTACCACTCGTAAGGTGTGATCATCTCCCGCCACTTTGGCCAACATATCTTCAGTATCAATTCCATTTTGATAGGAGACAACAACGGTTCCTGAGCGCCAGCACTTCTCCATCACTGGAATCAGTTGGTGTAAGAAGGTACTTTTAATACAGACAAAAACCAGATCCACCTCACCCAGCTCTGCGAGATCAGATGCCACTGTCACAGGGGCAGTTTGCAACTCCCCCTGCATTTTAGTCGCGGCTTCTCCTACAATCGCTAAACCTGATTTTTCCACCTGCTCCTTAATTTGGGGATTAAGGTCAACTAAGGAGACATCAAGGCCTCGGTTAATTAAATTTGCCGCAAGGATTCCCCCCATTGGGCCGGCACCGATCACTGCTATTCTCACTACTGATCCTCCTCTGACTGAGCTTGACTACCCTCATAAGCAAATATAGCTGCCCCCATGGCACAAACAAGTTGGGGTTCGGGAGGTGTCAGGACTGAAATATTGCCTCTCTTTTGAAAAATATCTTTTAGCACCGGAGCATGAGCGACAGCTCCTCCGGTTAATACGACAGGATCAGTTATGGTATCCATCTCTGAAGCCCGTTTATAGATTGATTCAAACACTCCCAACAGAATCTGATCCAACTTCTCTCCGTTGCGAATATGATGGACAATCTCAGTGGCGGCAAAGACCGTACAGAAACTTCCCACATTGATACTTCGTTCAGCATTGGCCGCTTGCTGGTTCATCTGGGCGATGGTTAGATCTAATTTATGGGCCACCTCCTCCAAAAAACTACCGGTTCCGGCGGCGCACTTACGGTTCATCTTAAATGATAACTGGCGACCATCTGCTCCGACCTTAATCACCTTGTTATCCTGTCCACCAATATCTACGATGGTGATGGCCCGAGGAAAGAGATAGAAGCTCCCCTTGGCCAGAGCTGTAATCTCTGGTCGGGCCACATCACGAATCGAGCAGTTGTGGCGACCGACTCCTGTCGAGACTACTCGCCCAATACTAGCTCGATCTATTTTTGCCTGTGCTAGAATTTCATCCAGCGCATCTAGTGCCACTTGATCAAAGGAGATGCCTGTCTTCCTCACCTCGTGACCTACGATGGAGCGATTCTCATCCACTACCACCACTTTGGTGTAAGATGATCCGATATCAATGCCGCAAAAATATCTACTCACTCAACTGCTCCACAAATGCCTCTAGCGAAGTTGTGGTCTGCTCCTGAGAGAAGCAACGTAGATCATTTAGATCTCCATCGACCACTAGATAGGGTACTTTTGTCTCCTGCTGCAGTCGCTGGGGCAGTCCAAAACGATTATTGGAATTGTGCGGGCAAGTTTTAGAGTCATGATAGATAACACCATCAATTTGATACTCATCTATCAATCCTGCCAATACCTTCTCTTTGACCTCCTCACTACGGTTGATAAAGATACCGGTATAAGCACGGGCCATGGAGAGTAGAGGATCATCTAGATCAAAGTCAAATACCCAAGAGTTGCAATAGGTAGAGGCAACAACGGCACTAGCATTTTCCTTAAATAGCTCGGAGAAGTAACGCAACTTTCCCCAGACAGGCATCCCATCCCAAAAGAGTCGAATTCGCTCTTTTTCCAGAGCTCCCTCGCCAGCAGTAATTTTCTGATCCATCTCCTGATTGAGTTGTCGATAATAGTCATTGGCTTCAGGCAGCCCCCGCAAAACGACGGCCGGCCCCATCTGAATACAGCTATCAAAAAAAGTCGCTGGTGAAGGCCGGTTAACCATCTTGTTTAAAAATTCCCGCCACAGCTTTGAGGTGGTCGCAGAGTTACCCAGCACCTGATGAAAACGATCATAATCAAAGGAGGTTTTATTTAACGTCTCAAGGTTCTTAATTAACTCCAGATATTGATCCTTTACATGAGCTAGTTGCAGAGTAGTCATTGGCCCCGCCTTCCAAGGGGGATGGATACCTAGAACCGGTACATTGAACTCTCGGCCATAGTAGCTAAACCACTCCTGTACCTCATGGCACTGATTGGTCGAGTAGACTAATACATCCGGCCGGGGAGGGTGAGGAATTCCATAGGCACGAGTCAGAGGGGTCTTACCTAAAAGATGTGAGCCAATGTCAGAAGTTAGATAGGAGCAGATGTCTGGGGAGTATCCCAGAGAGGTCGCCTGAGGAATACACTCATTACTGGTGCGAGTGGCCCCCAACATCGCTCCATGATTTTCCGGGTAGTAGACCTGATAACCAAAGGCAGTTAAAATCTCCGACGGCCCGACGCTTGTACACCAAGCTACTTTCGGTTTCTCTCCCTCGGAAGGGAAGAAAGACTTAAAGTAGTCAGCCATGATGCCTTTTAACAACTTAGTCGAATTAATTTCAGACATTATTTTTACCTTTTCTGCCCCGCTCTCGTTGGTAGAGCACTTTTTTATCTAACAGGCTCTCAACCATCTCCTGATCATGGCCCAAAAGTTCGCTCAGAACAGATAGATTATGCTCACCTAATAGTGGTGAGGGATTTTTAATTTTAGTTGGTGTTTTAGAAAATTTAATTGGAATGTTAGTAACAGAGATAGCACCAGCGGTGGGATGCTCAACGGTATGAAAAATCTCACGCTCTTTAACATGTTCAGAGTTAAAAACCTGATCAACTCTCTTCGCTTCCCCAACTGGAAGTTTGTTTGCCTCAAAGATCTCCATTACTTCGCTAGTGGTGCGTTTAATCGTCCACTCCTCCACCATCTGGTCAATCTCTCTCCACAACCTTTTCCGATCATCCAGTTGCTGGTATTTAGGATCATCAACCAGCTCCGGCCGCCCAATAATCGTTAGCAGTTTATTCCACATGCCGCCAGTCAACGACATATGGGCAATACTTCCATCTTTTGTTTTATAAAACCCATGAGGTGCGGCCCCAGGGTGGCGATTACCTGAGTGCAGTAAACCCATCTCAATCATCCGCTGCTCTTTGCTCTCCTTATCACTAATTCCATTCAACTCCTGCGCAAAGAAGTCACACATTAAAAAAGAGTTATCCATAATTGAGACCAAGGTATCAAACATTGCCACATCTACGAACTGCCCTTCACCACTCTTCTGGCGATGGATCAGCGCCGCGGCCATAGAGAAGGCGGAGTACATTCCAGCAGTATAGTCTGAGATACTTAAGGGGTTACGTAGTGGCCCACTACCAGGGTGACCATTGAGTGAGGCCAAGCCAGTTTCACACTGGATAATATTATCATAAGCAGGGCGGTGGGAATTTTTATTATTCTGACCATAACCTGAGACCGAGACGTAGATAATATCCTGCTTGATTTTTTTAACCTCTTGATAACTTAGGCCAAGTTTTTCCATCACTCCAGGTTTAAAATTTTGAGTGACAATATCACAGTGGGGAATCAACTCCTTAATCAGGGCGACCCCTTTGTCACTTTTCAAATTAACGCTAATGCTCTTTTTATTACGGTTATTCAGTAGAAAAAAACCACTCTCCCCTTTAAACATCGGGCCGGCGAAGCGTAGTGTGTCACCATGAACTGGTGGCTCCACTTTGATAATTTCAGCTCCCATATCTCCCAAAATGGTCGTGGCATATGAACCGGCGATTACCTGAGTAAAGTCTAAAACTCGAATTCCTGAGAAAACTTCCGGATTCATCACGCCCTCCTTGTCCCGCTATTAAATTAGAACGGTCTTTTGGTACTCACTACCAATTTTTCCCTGTTTAAAAAGTTTGGATTTCATAAAGTCTGCTGAGTGGCCAGACTGCATCTCTAGGGCCTGTTCTAAAGTGGCTTCACAACAGCTTCGAATACAGTTAAATAGTGCCCGACGAACCTGATCGACCTGCGGACCTTCGTAGGGCAGCAACGCCACATCGGGAATGCTAGTTAACCCCTCTTGTTTCACCTCTCGCCGTGGCAGCCCATGGGCCCCATCGGTTGCCACTCTCCAAGCAGCCTGCAATGACTTTTCAGTCGTATCAGAGAAGTCAACCAAGAGCCCAATCGCATCTTGCGCCTGAATGTTATTACCAGTTAGTAGTAGCTCCAGTAGATGAGGCCACATTGTCGGGTCGGATTTTCTAAACATCCAGTGACACCCCTCCATTCCCGGTATTACCGGCAGTGTAACTTCTGGCATCCCAAGCGCTACTCCCTTGGGAGCAATCAGATAATGACAGTGGGACATTAGCTCCAGCATACCGCCGAGACAGCGTTTACCTGCAATATACCCCACCGAGATTTCAAACTCACTCTCCAACCTACGAGCAGTGGTAGACCAACGTAAAGAGAGGTTGAATCCTGCATCACGACTCTCCACTGCTGGATAGAAATCAGAAGTTTCTGCCCCAACCATCTGCGAAGAGAGATGAAAATCAGAGGTAAGAATAACTCGCTCGATCCCCTCCTCCTTTAACCAGTCAATTGCCCGATTAAGCTCGCTATCCACATCATGATTATAACTTTCACGACTAATAGAGATCACACCAACACTGCTATCACACTCAGCATTGACATAGAGCTGTTGCCACTGGTGAGAGTCCATATTCTCAAAGGCTGCAGGATACCAACCCGAGTTGGCAATCTCCTCCGGAGCATGCTGATGAAAATTATTTACAATACTTAAAACTCGATCACTGCCATAGCGGCGGATAACAGAGAGCATACCACTTCTAAACTGGGCACATAGCTCTCCCATGGCATTTAACATCGTAAGGTGGGCGCGCTTCTCAGATAACATCATCGAAGTCATTTGAAAGAGTGGGCCTAGGATTGCCCGTTCAAACTCTCGCTCTCCATGATCATCAAGGCTCCAGTCAACCAACGGTCTAAAGTGGTTAAGTGGATACCAGTTCTGCCCACTATCTTTTCTTGCACATAGGTCTGCTGATGGTCGATAGAGTTCACCGTACTCTTTACCTAAGTGATGTAAACAGGACCAAGTTAGAAAGTTGGCCCCTTTGGCACCAATCGCATCATGGGCCCTAAAAGGGTTGGGGCCTAGTAGGCGACGAATATACTTATCCACTTTCCAGTAAGGCATATTTGAGCTCTCACTATAATGGGTACCAGCAGAGAGCAGTCCGCAAAAGAGCACATCTAGTACAAAAGACCAGTCATCACTGACAGGAACAGGGACCATCCCTAACGCCCATAACATACGGGTGATATCAGAAGGTGAATCTTCCACCACCTCCCACACCTTATTAATGTGGTGAGGAAAGGCGGGATGAAACACGCCGACACCCAACTGCTTGGCAGGAAAGCCAGAAGTGACCGAACGAATCTCAATCTTCGGAAATTCACTCTTAAAAAGTTCGTAGTGTGCCTTTTTAACCTCTAATATTTCTGGGATCGCTTCCAATAGGAAGCGCGGCTTCATATCTTTAAGTGCCTTGGGAAGATTCTTTCCGTCATAGCTAAGCGAAGTTATATTTTCCATAATTTTAGCGGCCCGCTCAGTGCCAAAATTTCCTTTTAACCCTTGAAACTGTCTGCCCAAGCCATCTGGAGAGCCAGCAAAGTCCAGTGCCACAATCGGCACCCCGAGGGGTTGTAACCTAGAACCGAGCTGCATAGTCTTTCCGGCACCGACAATCCCGTTGGCCCCAGAGATCACCAGTGGGCCACGGTTAAATGATAGGCCAAAAACCTTATCTACCATCTCACTAGCAGTGGTCGGCATCTTCCCTTTTTTAAAAATATCGATCACCTCTCCCAACCCTAAAGTTGAAAGTGTTGATTGTCTCATCTGCTTTGCTGTCATACTTTCACCTTCACCCTTGCTTACTCAGATCATTCACTTAAGAGACTTTAAAAATAGCAGCAATACCCACATCACCAGCGGCACAACCACAAATTAATACATATCCACCACCTAAGCGTACTCCCTCCTCTAGACCTTCAATAATCAGACGAGTCAAAGTTGGCCCTTGGGGGTGGCCCCAAACTAAAGAGCAACCGGTATTATTCATCATACGCCAATTGAAATCTAACTGATGGGCCAAAACCAGATCATTTACAGCAAATGGGTTATGGCTTTTAATCACCCCCATATCATCGATTGTCAGACCTGTTCTCTCCAAAATACGTTTGACTGCTAGGGTGGGGGCCTCTGGCATCAAACTGGGGCCGGTGCGTACCTCTGACTTTGCCACCAAGCTGATCTTGATTTCGGGTTTACTGCTTAACTCTGCAGCCTGCTCCTCGTTAGTCACCAACAAGCAAGCCATACCATCACCGGCATGAGTCTGGGTGCCACTAGTGACACAACTGTCTAACTCACTCATCTCCCTCATGGCACTAATCGATATCTGTTTCACCCCTAGATCTTGATCGATCACTCCCATTGAGCGGCCTTGGACATTTAATATTTCCAATGGAACCATCACCGCTTGGTGAAAATCGGACTCTACAGTATCAAAGTACTGCTGATAGCGATGTGCCGCCAACTCATCCACTTCACTACGATCAAGGCGATACTTGCGGGCCACGTTACCAGCGGCTGCGATCATTGACTTTTCAGTAGCGGGATCAAAACCGAAGTTATCCCAGACATCACTAATCACCTCAGTCCGTCGATAGGCTCGTCTCTCAGGAAAGATACTGGCCGGTGAGTCACTAGTACGATCGAAGGTTAGAACACCGACAACCTCTTTATCTCCTGCTTCAACTTCTGCAGCGGCGTGAATCACAGATTGCAATCCGGTGGCACAAGCTTGCTCCAAATGAAAACCAGGAACCCGATGATCCATCAAGCTGGAGAGAGTAGGAGAGTTCCAAAACTTCCAGTGCCAAGGAACAGTTGAAGCTGAAACTAGATAGTCTAGCTTCTTAATGGGTACTCGACGTATCCCTAAAATTCGATTCATCGACTCGGCGGCAAATTGACCAATATTAACTTCGGCCAAAGGAGAGGTCTGCCAAGCTGGAAAGTAGCTTGCCCCCCATGTGCCATAAGGAATACGCGCTTTGGGAAATATCATCTCTGTCGTGCTCACCATCCTACCCCTTTTTTCGTAGAGTTAGGCTGATACTAGCTGGAAAGATCTACAATTAGAAGGGTAACCGGTACCTTTTTGCGAAACTGTGCGTTATTTAATAACGCACAGTTTCGCAAAAAGGTACCGGTTACCTACGCCTTCGCAGCCATCTAATTATTAGATAAAAACCAGAGAATCATTCTAATTTATCATTTACAATTTCTCGGCTATAAACTTGATCAAACGACTCCAGAATTTAAAGAAGGAAAGATTATGAAATTATTATGCCTAATTGTAACAGCAATCATTTATTTACATCTGACGATAACAAATAGCTATGCCGTAAACCTAAAAGACTATACCCCTTACAACTACCAAGTACTCTTTACCAACCCTGACTGTAGTGACTACTACTACCCCACCCCGATGGAGAATAATCGCGGTGAGCTAGTGCAGCAAAAGCCCAAAGGGGCTTACTGTAAAAAGCAGGATGGGGCCAACTCTGCCTTACGTCCATCCTCTCCTGAGTATCGCCTGATTGAGTGGATAAGAGATGTTAAAACTAAGGAGATCTTCTTCTCCTACCTCTCTTTTTCAAATGCCAGAGTAGCAGATGCGCTATGCCAGGCAGTGGTCGAGCGCAATGTGAAGATAAATTTCATTCTTGATCGCAGGACGGGAAAAAGGATGGCCAACTTGCTAATCAATTGCCGTCCCCATCCCCGCTTCCTAACTCCCAACCTTCCCCGAGTACACTACCGAGGACATGAGGGAGAGATCGGTTATGCCCACAACAAATACTTTATTGTAAATCCGAATCACCAACAAGAGATCAAGATCACCTTCAGTAGTGGCAATCTCTCCTCAGGGACAGTTTTACACCATGAGAATTGGCACTTTATTACAACTCATGCCAGCTCCTACTTTGCCCAGATCCACCTCTGCATGATGGAGGGGACTCTTAATCACTATCAGGATAGTCAGAGCTACCAAGATTTTATTCAACGTTGCCGCCAAAGGATCACCACTCCCGAAGAGGAGGATATTAAAGTATTTCTAATTCCTGGTGAGGGGGAGCAGGCGATGAACACCATTGCCCGCTCGATCAAGCAGTCTGATCGGATCTACCTGGCGGCCCACCGCTTCTCCAACCGTAAATTGATCGACCTATTGGCCGAGCGCCTAAAAGATCATGAAAGCACTCCGGTTGATATGAGATTAGTGGTGGATGACGATATCTACTGGACCTACGCCTTGCGGGTACCCAAATTCGGTGCTAATCGCTCTAACGAGCAGAGAAAGGTTCAATATCTAACTAAATATGGATTGCAGGTGCGCTATATCCAGACCAACCATAGCTCCTTTCTACTGCACCATAACAAATTTATAATTTTTCAAGGAGAGAGAGAGAGTAGCATCTTTACCGGTGCCGGCAACCTAACCACTGCCGCCTTTACTAAAAACTTTGAGAACTTTTACCAGATCAAAATTCCCGAGGTAGTTAAAAGCTTTACTGGCCAGTACCAGCACCTCTTTAACAACCTCGGCAGCAGCAAAGAGGAGATGCCTGTTGAGAATTTCCTCCCCTAGGGTAACCGGTACCTTTTTGCGAAACTGTGCGTTATTTAATAACGCACAGTTTCGCAAAAAGGTACCGGTTACCCACGCCTCGAATAACGCGGAGTCTCGCAAAAAGGTGTCGGTTATCCCTATGAAAAGTCGATTTGCCATGCTATTTTACCGCCGCGAAAGTTATTTAATATCAAAACAGTCAACTTTTTCTATGGGAGATAAGCTGTGTTAAAACCACTACTTGTTATTCTAACCTACCTGGCGGTGATCTTCATCTATCCTCGCTTTCTTCTTAGCACTGGCGGGCCGGGTGACCCTTGGGTCAACTACCTTTATATGTATGGGTTTGGTGCTATCACCTTCTTTACTGGGATCAAACTGATTCTATCATCCAAAGCTTGTCAGTTAGGCCGCGGTCATGACAGCAAGTGGTTTGGCTTCTTAGTGGGTGGCTTCTTCTTCTTTGCTATCTTCCACGCAACCTGGGTCTATCTATCCCTCAATCTGCCAGTTAAAGGAGGGATGTAGTAATGGAACATGGAATGGGACTAAACATTGGCCAAGATGCCACCTTCGTCATCGGCAGTATCATCGTCGGTTACTTCATCTTAATCTCGGTTTTTGGCGGCTACTTTGCTCGCTTTAGCCGTAACATTAACGACTTCTTCTACTCCGGCCAACGTTTTGCGTGGTGGCTACCCGCCGCCTCAATGATCGCCACCGGAATTGGCTCCTACAGCTTTTTGAAATACTCAGAGCAGGGTTTTAACACTGGAATGAGTAGCTCCCTGACCTACATGAACGACTGGTTTATCGTACCGTTTTTCATGTTTGGCTGGCTACCGATCGTCTACTTCTCTCGAGTCAAATCGATCCCGGAGTATTTCGAGCGCCGCTTTAATAAGACCGCCCGTTATGTGGCAGTCTTTATTATCATGGCCTATATGCTCTTTTATATTGGCTATAACCTCTTTACCATTGGTATCGCTATCGAAGGGATGGTGGGATGGCCGATGCTATGGACCATTCCGATTGTTGCCACCTTTCTTGGGGCATATGTTACCTTCGGCGGTCAGACCGCCGTCATCTTTACTGACCTCTTTCAAGGAGTAATGCTCTATGTGGCCGGAGGTCTGGCGATCTTTGCCGGCATCTACGCCTTAGGTGGATTTGATGAGTTCTGGGGCTGGTTACCAATTACTCACCGTCTGCCATTTGTTCACCTGACAGAGAATGTAAAGTTCAACACCTCAGGACTCTTCTGGGGAGAGGCGCTGGCCGGAAGTATCGCTTTTACCTTTATGAATCAGGGATTCATCATGCGTTACCTGACCATCAAAAGTATTCATGATTGTCGAAAGGCGGTGGTCTTTAACGTATTGGTTACTCTACCTGTTTCAGCGATAGTTGTTGGGGCCGTTGGCTGGATTGCAAAATCCTTGGTGGCCAAACAAGCCTTTGTTGGCGGTGCCTTGGCCGGTTATAACCCAATCGTAATTGAGAACACCTTTCATACTTTTTTAGTGGTTGCTTGGGAGACCCTGCTACAAAATACCTGGCTATTTGGCTTTGTTGTAGCGGCCCTAACTGCTGCACTTATGTCCACCATTGATACTTTGATCAATGCTTGTGCCGCAATTATGATCTATGACATCTATAAGCCACTAATCAAGCAAGATGAAACAGACACTCACTACTTAAAGGCAGCTCGCTGGGCCTCGGTAATTGCCACGGCAACCGGCCTGATCCTAGTTATCTGGTTTGCCCAGCAAAAAGGTAGTTTGATGTCGATCCACTACAAAGGGATCATGGTAATTATCCCGGCGATTGTTACCACCATTTTCCTTGGTGCTTTCTGGCGACGCTTTAATGCTACTGCCGCGGTTTCCGCCATGGTGCTAGGAAGTATTCTTACGCTGCTATCAGTCCCCTATCCTGAACTGATTAAACCCTTGGCAGCATTTGTTAAAGGCCCACAAAATGGGGTCTACATCTACATGCGCGCCCTGTTTGGCATGTGTATTACAACTGTCATTGGGGTCTCTGTTACACTGCTAACCACCAAGTATAAAGCGACAAAAGCGGAGCTAAAAAAGAGCAAAGGTCTTACCATCTGTACCTTGGACGATGCGATGAGTATCTACCGTGGTGGAGGTAAACCCAACCACACTGTTGGCGAAAAAGTGGGAGATCTAAATGTTGTAATTGATGAGTCGATCCCAACTAAAACTTTCTCCGCTTCGGCCAGTGTGATGAAACGCTTGAAAGCTAATCCAAGTGATATAGTCTACGTTGAAGATAATCGCCGCTGGTTAGGTGGCTTGCGTGCCGGCCACATTAAAGCACATGATATTCATCAAGGTGAAGACGATGTAGTGATGTTAAGTGCCCAGACCTTCCATGATCTCTATCTATTGGAAGGCAAGCAGGTGCGACTAGAGAAAATTTTCTAGCTCATCTAATTTCATTCTTCAACAACAAGCCGAATCGAATGAATTTTCACTGCAGCAGCTTGATCCCTGCCAATCAAGCGAAATGCCAACGATAGTCCCTCTGAATCTTCTGCCCTCTTGCCGTTGAACGATCCAACATGAAACGAGTGAACTAATATATTACGACCGATGGCCAAAGTAGAGTTCGTAGTATCTCCAATAAATGCTCTTGTGGTATTATCAACATTAAATCTAGCTTGAATATAAACATCATATTTTAAGTTTGAAGTATTGGCATTGGTATAATCTATTAGTAGTTTTATCCTCTTATTCTCAAACTGATATACATCCTGAATTATTTGCCTAACATATAGATAACCGAGCGAATTACCAAACATTGCATTAACCATCATTCCGTCTAACTGTTTTTCAACCGTTGCAAAAAAACTCCCATCTTTTGTCTTAATCCTCCAATTGCGCCAAGAAGAAGTAAGTAAAACATCGGCATTGCTAATAGTCATTGTCGGAGTGATATCCTTAAAGTATGGATCAACGATTGGAATAGAGCAGTAAACATCTGACACGTACGACTTATCAGAACAAGCAGAATCCCATATTGGATACTGATTACTATCTTGTATTTGAACTCTATCTTTTAAGATAACAAACTTACCTGCATCTTTATCATGCGTATTGGCATGCCACACCGCTGCACCACTAGCATTGTATACTACAAAGTTACCATCATGCTGGAACCTAGCGAAATAACCACAATTTGTTTTAGCTGCGCAACTTGTCCTAGAAGCCCATAGTGGCCGTAATGGAGATTTCTCGTAGAGCACAAGGTTTCCATCCGACTGCATCGACAAAAATGAATCGTCACTTTCAAGTTTCTCACTCTGATTAAGACGCAATTCGCCCTTACTTATAATATTAACAAATTGTTGTCTAGCTACACTAACCAAGTACGAATGAATAATGTTAGTACCAACACTATCACCTATAATATAGACAATTGTCTCCTCATGATGCTCGAGAGGCGCAGTATAGTCATGTCCAGCTCCAACTCCTGTAGTCCCATCAAAAATGGTTGTATCACACGCAATGTTCTCTCCTTGAAAAGTCTTTTGACAGGTATATGGAGGGACACCTCCTGTAACTACAAATTTATAACTTCTGGCCGCATCGCCAACAACAAAGGAGAGTGTGTGGCCATTTGGAATGGTGACATTGTTCTCTTTTAATTCTACTGAGAGTACCTGTGGTGTCTGACACGTTTTATCGGTTAAAACCATTCCTGCAGGACAAGTAGTAAAGTTGGTACAGTCAATCTTTCGTTCGAGGCCAATATTTGTAGTGACACAAGTTTCTTCGACTATCGGAGGAGCTGTTATGGCCACCGGAGGCTCTGTTGCAACTACCAGAGGAGCTCTTGCAGCTACCGGAGAAGTAGCACTAACTAAGTATGAGCTTCCAACTTCAGCACCAGTGCTATCTCCAATAACATAGGTGACAGTCTTCCCATGATGCTCAATAGGTGCAGTATAGTTGTGTCCGGCCCCCACACCTGTCGTAGCATCAAAAATGGTTGTATCACACGCAGTGTTCTCACCTTGAAAATTCTTTTGACAGGTATATGGAGGGACACCTCCTGTAACTACAAATTTATAATTTCTGGCCGCACCACCAACGACAAAGGAGAGTGTGTGACCATTTGGAATAGTGATATTGTTCTCTTTTAATTCTACTGTGAGTACCTGTGGCGTCTGACAGGTGTTATTAGTTAAAATCTTACCTGCAGGACAAGTGGTAACACTGGTACAATCAATCCTTCGTTCGAGGCCAACGTTTGTAGTAACACAAGTTTCTTCAACTATCGGAGGAGCTGTTTCAACTATCGGAGGAGCTGTTTCAACTATCGGAGGAGCTGTT
>JABGUH010000002.1 GCA_018646675.1 Bdellovibrionales bacterium
ATGTGCGAAAATGTCAGTGAAAACTAGTTTGATGCGGATTTGGGATGTAAAGTATGTCTCCGGTACGTGCCCTCCCGTAATCCCTCGGGCTGTCGGGAATGTGCGAAAATGTCAGTGAAAACTAGTTTGATGCGGATTTGGGTTTGATGCGGATTTGGGGTATTAATACTAAAAAAATGGGGTGGCCGATGGGGCTTGAACCCACGACAACCTGAACCACAATCAGGTGCTCTACCAACTGAACTACGGCCACCACAAAAGAGTCAGATGATTCTAACAGCGTGACACTATATGGTCACAATTAGCTGAAGTCAATTAGAACCCAATTGGCACATATCTTGGGAATAATGGGTGTAAATTGAGGGGAGAAGCCAATTTGAAGCCTTTTTGGCAAGAAAATCTCTCTTAAAATGATAAAGTGCAAAATAATGGCTTGGACTTTTTGACATGATGAGTTCTTTTTTAATAGAATTTACCTATATTAAGTAGTTAGTGGTTTAGAAAGAACATTTTAACTCTATATGTGTGGTGAGCCATGATTAGATTCGCAATATTAGTTTTAACGCTTTTTCTGTTTTTATTCAGCTTTGCAGCATGGGGCTACGGAGTAGGTTACTCTTCCTTCCCCTTAATGCAGGATCGTAAACTGATCTCCGCAGAGGCAACGGGTATTATCTCCAACGGCAGTGGGTTGGGAATGCAGGTTCGTTATACTCATAAGCTGAATAAGCATACGATAGTTGATGCAGGGGTTGGAGTTAGCGGGGGAGATCGTTCAGGTCGTCTCTTTTTAGGCGCTGACTATGAGATATTTCCTGACTACAACCAGCAGCCACGATTCTCAGTAAAAGCTAGTGTTGAAAATGCTTTAGAGTTTGAAGCGCGACACAACATTATCTCTGTTGCTCCCACCCTCTCCAAGGGCTTTAATTTTTGGGGACATGAGGGTTTTCCTTTCGTCTCCATACCGATGGGGGTAAGCCTTAGAGGAGAAGATAGCACCTATCACACTGTAGTTAATCTAGCGATGGGGATCACCGGTCACTTGCCAATTAAGGGCTACTCCCATCTAACGGCCAATGCAGAGGCCACTATTAGTCTACGAAACAATTACTCTGCCATATTCTTTGGGGTCTCGTACCCTTTAGAGTAAGGTGGTTTAGAGACGGAAGTTCAACTTATGGATGAGTTAATTTCCGTTCTTTAAATATTTAACCATTTTTTCTAACCGCACTTATCTATGGCAAAACGCCCCCCACTGCTGAATACCGTATCAAAAGAGCAATTAAGCAAGATTCGTGCAGTCTGCTTCGACATTGATGATACGATCACTAACCAAGGAAAGTTGAGGGCAGAGGCGTTTGGCGCTTTATGGCGGCTGAAAGAGGCGGGATTCTGTCTGGTTCCAGTCACCGGACGTCCGGCCGGATGGTGTGATCATATCGCCCGTTTCTGGCCTGTGGATGCAGTAATTGGAGAGAACGGAGCATTTATCTTCTATATGGGGGAAAGTCGTCTTAAACGTTTCGATCTATTGGAGGATTCAGAGCGAGCAGTCAACCAGCAGCAATTGGTAAAATTGCGAGAGTTGATCAGTCAGCAGTTTGATCAGGCATGCTGGGCCTCAGACCAGCAGTATCGAGAGTATGATTTGGCGGTTGATTACTGTGAAGATGTGACTCCCTGGAGCAGTCAAAAACTACAACAGTTGATGGAGCTATGCCGCAAGGCAGGAGCTAACTTTAAGCTCTCCAGTATTCATCTCAATATCTGGTTTGGTGATTATACTAAGCGAAGTGCCATTGAGTCTTGGTTGCTGTCCGGCGCAGTAGGGGCCCCATTTTCCCCACCACCTTTGGCCGATTGGATCTACGTGGGAGACTCTCCCAATGATGCTCCCGCCTTTGAACTATTTAGGCAGAGTGTGGGAGTCGCCAATATCGCACCCTATCTTGATACTATTGATCACTGTCCAACCTGGCTCGCTTTAGGGGAGGGGGGAGAGGGATTTTTAGAGCTGGCAGACGCTCTGATTGGCGCTAAATAGTTGCACCGATCTTGATCAAATGGTGACCTCTGATGATATTATTATATACCATTTTTAAACGTTTTTTGTTATCTATATAGCACTAATAACTTATGTAGAAATGTTTCCAATTCATAGGAAAACCTTTTAAGGTTGGAGGCTGTTAAATGATCAAAATTAAAAGAGGGCTTGACCTCCCTATCAGTGGTGCTCCCAAGCAGGAGATTGAGAAGAAACTGGAGATCGCACATGTTGCGGTGGTGGGGCCCGACTATGTTGGAATGAAGCCATCAATGAAGGTGAAAGTAGGCGATCAGGTAGAGATTGGTTCACATCTCTTCTCCTGTAAAAAGGTGGATGGAGTGCGATTTACCTCTCCTGCCGCTGGTAAGGTCATTGAGATAAACCGTGGCCATCGTCGAGCATTCCAGTCAGTAGTAATTGCAGTGGATCAGGAGAGTGAAACTCACCACAAATTCGCATCTCACCAAGGCAAAGAAGCCGCCGCTATGAGTCGTGAAGAGGTGGTGGCACTGATGGTGGAGTCAGGATTGTGGAGTACATTGCGGACTCGTCCCTACTCCAAGTCTCCAGCTCTGGATTCAATACCAAACTCTATCTTTATAACTGCCACCGACACCAATCCCTTGGCCCCCAATCCTCAGGTGGTGATTGAGCGTTTACCAGATGAGTTTAAAGCTGGTCTAGATGCGATTTCCAAGCTCACCAAGGGCAATACCTATCTCTGCTGCGGTGATTCTGTGCCGACAAAGCTGCCATCTCAGATTACCGTTAAGCAGTTTTCTGGGGCTCATCCTGCAGGAAACGTTGGAACTCATATTCACTTTGTTGATCCAGTCAATACCAATAAGAGTGTCTGGCATATCGGCTATCAGGATCTAATTGCTTTAGGCTACCTAGTTACAACAGGCAAGCTTTGGACCAGCCGAGTTATTGCTCTCGCTGGCCCACAAGTCAAAAATCCCCGTCTGCTTTTAACTCGCGTGGGAGCATCGACTGAAGAGCTAATTAAAGATGAGCTGGTAAGTCACGAAGGACGTATTATTTCCGGCTCCATTTTAAGCGGCCGCCGGGCGATTGGAGCTTTGGGATATTTAGGCCCTTTTCATCATCAACTAACAGTGGTGGAGGAGGGGGATCATCGTGAATTTATGGGCTGGCTCTCGCCGGGGATAAATAAGTTCTCCGTTTGCCCAACCTTCCTATCCAAGTTAATACCTGGGAAACTGTTTGCCTTTAATACTTCCACTAATGGCAGTGTGCGAGCAATTGTCCCCACCGGACGATTTGAACGAGTAATGCCACTAGATATTTTGCCAACCCCCCTATTGATGGCCCTGAGTAGTAATGATACCGATCAGGCACAAGCATTAGGATGTCTTGAGTTGGATGAGGAGGATTTGGCCCTGTGTACCTTTGTCTGCTCAGGAAAAAATGACTACGGCCCCCTATTAAGGGAGAACTTAACAACTATTGAGAGGGAAGGTTAGATGAGCATATTACGAAACTTTCTAGACCAAACGGAGAAGAGTTTTAAGCCGGGTGGTAAACTGGAGAAATTCTATCCACTGTTTGAGGCACTGGATACTTTTGCTTACACCCCAGGCAACGTCACGACCGGAACAACGGCAGTACGAGATGGGATGGATCTTAAACGCCTGATGAGTACCGTGGTGGTGGCGCTGTTACCGGCACTACTAATGGGAATGTACAATGTTGGTCTACAGGCAAATTTGGCGATGAGTGGAGCCGATATCAGTGTAATCGAGGGGTGGCGTGGCCCTCTCTACCATGCCATGGGCTTTGGAGTTGATCCCAGTAGTATCTGTGGCAACGTGATGTTGGGCCTACTCTATTTTCTACCAATCTATATTGTGACCAATCTAGCAGGACTATTCTGGGAGGTTCTCTTCTCAGTTGTACGAAAGCACGAGGTTAATGAGGGCTTTTTGGTTACCGGAATTATCTTTCCGATGATCCTACCGGCGACAATTCCGTTATGGCAGGTCGCTGTTGGAATTAGCTTCGGGGTAGTCTTTGCCAAAGAGGTCTTCGGGGGAACCGGTCGAAATTTTCTAAATCCAGCACTAACCGCCAGAGCATTTCTCTTCTTTGCCTATCCAGCCGAGATCTCAGGAGATTTAGTCTGGGTGGCGATGGATGGCTTCACGGGAGCAACGGCCCTCTCACAAGCTGCCGCCGGAGGTGCTGCTGCGATCACAACTAGCTGGCAATCTGCATTTATAGGTCTAGGAGCGGGCTCCTTGGCAGAGGGTTCAACCCTCGCCTGTATTTTAGGGGGAGTAATTTTGCTGATCACCCGGGTTGGCTCTTGGCGAATTATGCTAAGTATCTTGGTTGGAGCTTGTGCCATGGCACTGCTGTTTAACACGATCGGCAGTGCAACTAACCCAATGTTTGCACTAACTCCCGCTTGGCATATTGTATTGGGAGGATTTGCCTTCGGTGCAATTTTTATGGCATCTGACCCGGTAACTGCCGCCAATACTCTTAAAGGGCAGTACTTTTATGGGTTGTTGATTGGTATCATGGTGGTGCTAATTCGTGTAGTTAATCCAGCATTTCCCGAAGGGATGATGTTAGCGATTCTTTTGGGCAATATCTTTGCTCCACTTATCGACTACTTTGTTATTCAGAGTAATATTAGACGTAGGGAGGCTCGAGCATGAGTAAGCCAAAGGATAGTATTGCAAAAACGATAGGGGTGGCCGCTGCTTTATGTATTGTCTGCTCCATTATGGTCTCTATGGCAGCAGTAATGCTAAAGCCACTGCAGGTGGAGAATCAGAAGCTAGATATTAAGAAGAACCTTTTAGCAGCAGCGGGCTTGGTAAAAAGTGGTGCTACCAAAGTGGAGATAGAGCAAGCCTTCGCCAACGTTAAAACCATTCTAATTAATCTTGATCAGGGCCAGGAGGATCAGAGTGTCGATCTGGCCACCTTCGATCAAGTTAAAGCGGCCAAAGATGCCACCTTGGGCAAGTTGATCGATGCTAAAACAGATGTCGCCAAGATAAAAAGGCGTGAGCGCCACTCCAAGGTATATCTGGTGGGTAGTAATGGCCAGGTGGAGCTAATCGTTCTCCCTATTTATGGTAAGGGACTTTGGTCTACCATGTATGGTTTTATCGCCTTGGCCCCTGACACTAAAACAGTTCGTGGCTTCAGCTTTTATCAACATGGAGAGACTCCCGGATTGGGAGGTGAGATTGATAACAAGAAGTGGCAAGCATCATGGATAGGTAAGATCGCTCTTGATGGTGGTAACTTTGGGCCGATTATTAGGGTATTAAAAGGAAAGGTAAACTCTGCCTCTCCCCAAGCTGCTTCCCAAGTGGATGGTCTCTCTGGTGCGACTCTCACCTCACGAGGAGTGGAGGGGATGGTTCGTTACTGGTTGGGGAAAGATGGCTTTGGCCCCTTTCTGGCCAACTTTAGACAAGGAGGGATCACACTATGAGTGTCAAGACTACCCTGTTCGATCCAATATTTAAAAATAACCCCATTGGTTTGCAGATTCTGGGGATCTGTTCAGCACTAGCTGTTACCACCAAGTTGGAAACAGTCTTGGCGATGTCAGGAGCGGTAATCTTTGTAACCGCTTTTTCCAATCTTTTTGTCAGTGTCATTCGGGCCCACATTCCATCTAGCATTCGAATTATTGTTCAGATGACAATTATTGCTTCGTTAGTGATTGTCGCCGATCAGGTGTTAAAAGCTTACTTCTTCTCTATATCTAAGAGTATGTCGGTCTACGTTGGTTTGATTATCACCAACTGTATCGTAATGGGACGGGCCGAAGGTTTTGCTATGAAAAATCCCCCTTGGATCAGCTTTGTTGATGGTCTGGGCAATGGGGTTGGCTATGCTGTCGTCCTACTCTTTGTCGGGGTATTACGGGAGCTGTTTGGCAGTGGTTCACTGTTGGGTTATACCATCTTTCCTCTCGTTGGAGATGGTGGATGGTATCAAGGTAACGGCTTGATGCTATTAGCACCAAGCGCTTTCTTCTTAATCGCTATCTTCATCTGGATTGTTAGAACGTATTATCCAGAACAGATAGAAGAGGAGTAGATGTAAGATGTTTGAGCACTATCTAACTATTATTATCAAGGCGATATTTATTGAGAATCTGGCCTTAGGATTCTTCTTGGGAATGTGTACTTTCCTAGCGGTCTCTAAAAAGGTTTCAACTTCACTGGGGCTAGGAGTTGCAGTAATTGTCGTTCAGACTATCACCGTTCCGGTCAATAATTTGATCTATCACTTTCTATTGCAAGATGGGGCGCTGGCATGGGCCGGGCTGCCGGGAGTTGATCTCTCATTTCTTGGGCTGATCAGTTATATCGGTGTTATTGCTGCCATGGTGCAGATCCTAGAGATGGCATTGGATAAGTACTTTCCTCCGCTCTATAACGCTCTTGGGATTTTTCTTCCACTCATCACTGTAAACTGTGCCATTTTGGGAGGATCTCTCTTTATGGTGGAGCGTGACTACACCTTTGGTGAGAGTGTCGCCTATGGCGTTGGATCAGGCATTGGCTGGGCGCTGGCGATTGTCGCTTTGGCCGGAATTAGAGAGAAGATGAAGTATAGCAACGTTCCTGCAGGACTACGTGGACTGGGAATTACATTTATTACAGTCGGTCTGATGGCGTTTGGCTTTTTAGCATTTTCCGGAATTCAACTTTAGAACTAATCGTTAACGGGGTAAGAAGATCATGCAAATAGTTACTCTCGGTGTTTTAATGTTCACTCTGATTGTCCTGCTCCTGGTGGTGATAATTTTACTGGCAAAGAGCAAGCTAGTTAACAGTGGTGATGTAACAATCAATTTAAATGGCAAGAAGAGCTTGGTGGTAGCGGCCGGGGATAAGCTGCTCAATATTTTGGCCGGTCAAGAGATCTACGTTCCATCTGCTTGTGGTGGCGGTGGAACCTGCGGCCAGTGTAAGGTCAATGTCCATAGCGGTGGTGGTGACTTGCTGCCAACTGAGACCGGCCAGATAACCAAACGGGAGGCACGTGAAGGTGGACGTCTCTCTTGCCAGGTTTCAGTTAAGCAGAATATGGATGTTGAGGTTGAGGAGGAGATCTTCGGTGTTAAGAAGTGGACCTGTACCGTCCGCTCTAATGAGAACGTTGCTACCTTTATCAAAAACCTAGTTTTAGAGTTACCCGATGGTGAGTCAGTCCCATTTCGTGCTGGTGGATATATTCAGATTGAGCGCCCAGGGGGACTCTCTATTGACTATCATGATTTTGATATTGAAGAGGAGTATCGGGGAGCTTGGAACCACTTTAAGGTTTGGGACAATATCTCCACTGTTCCGGAAGAGACTATTCGCGCCTACTCCATGGCCAACTACCCTGAGGAGGAGGGGCTGATCATGCTCAATGTGCGGATCGCTTCCCCCCCTCCTGGAACTAACCACCCTCCAGGTAAAATGTCCTCTTATATTTTTAACTTGAAGCCAGGAGATGAGGTGGTAATTTCTGGCCCATTTGGTGAGTTCTTTGCTCGTGAAACTGATAAAGAGATGATCTTTATTGGTGGTGGCGCTGGGATGGCACCAATGCGTTCACACATCTTTGATCAGCTAAAGCGTATCAATAGTGATCGTAAAATCACCTTTTGGTATGGTGCTCGTAGCAAGCAGGAGATGTTCTTTATTGAGGATTTTGATAATTTACAGAAAGAGAATGAGAACTTTAGGTGGCACTGCGCTCTCTCAGAGCCACAACCCGAGGATAACTGGGAAGGTTATACTGGCTTTATCCATAACGTAGTTCTGGAGCAGCAACTAAAAGATCATCCCGCACCGGAGGATTGTGAATACTATATGTGTGGGCCACCAATGATGAATCAGTGTGTGATCGATATGTTACTGGATTTGGGAGTTGAGCGTGAAGATATTATGCTCGACGACTTTGGTGGATAGGAGCAATTTGGCCAAGCTATACCTACTATTAACTCTTCTGTTACTGTTAGGCTGTCAGCAGGAGAAGATTGTCTCGATCTCTGGCAAGACGATGGGGACTACCTATAGTGTAAAGTTTTGGGCAACAGGCTCCTCCCCTGAGATCAAAGTTGCCAAGCAGCAGATTGATCAACTGCTAGTCTCACTCAACAATGAGATGTCTACCTATATCCCCACCTCTACTCTTTCAAAGGTTAACTCCAATCGTTCTACTGACTGGATCACTATTCCGGCCCGCCTCTACTACCTACTAGGGGAGGCACAACAAATTGCTAAACTTACAGATGGAAGTTTTGACGTAACGGTTGGACCTCTGGTTAACCTTTGGGGCTTTGGCCCAGATGGTAAGCGTCAGGTACCCAATAAAGTTCAGATCCAAGTGGCCAAAAGGCGTGTGGGATTTAGCAAGCTGAGTTTGCGACATGATGATGAGCAAAACTTACATCAGATAAAAAAAGATCATCCTCGCCTTTACATTGATCTATCGGCGATGGCCAAAGGGTATGGGGTAGATCTGGTCTCTAATCTGATGAGTAAGCTGGGGGCGATTAATCATATGGTGGAGATTGGTGGTGAGGTTCGAACCAGTGGAACCAAGAGAGGAGAGCCGTGGAAGGTGGCAATTGAGTCTCCCTCTCTTCAAGGCACCGGCCGCTACTCTAAAGTCTTAGCTTTAAGGGATCAAGCGGCGGCCACTTCAGGTAGCTATCGTAACTTTTTTATCGTAGGTGATAAGAGTTACTCTCATACAATTAATCCGAAGAGCGGTAGACCGGTGGATCATGCCTTGATTAGTGCGACTGTGATTAGTAAGCGGTGTGCTTTGGCAGATGCCTACGCTACTGCCTTAATGGTAATGGGATATAAGGAAGCCAAGAAATTTGTTCAACTGGCCGGGATAAAAGCGTACCTAATCTATCAGGATGGTGAAAAACAGATTGCTGGTTTTGTCAGAGAACTTTAGTGAATAATTAAATTATCTTCAGGCATGAGATAGGCAGCATCCTCTACAATCATCTCTTCGGTCAGATCCTCAGCGGTGGCCAAATACTCTTCCTTACTCTTAAGCATACTCTCCTGTCTCTCCTCAAATATTGCATGTGCAGCAAAAGCACCGATTGCTGCGGCCCCACTTACTAAGGGGAATGAGAGCGCTAGGGTTGTAGCGATAGAGCGTACGGCCATCACTCCGGCCACTGCAGGCATAGCGGTGGTGACAAACTCGTCTAAGTTAATACCCTGGATTCTACTCCCTTCCTGTTCAGAGTAGGATTTACTGAACTGCTCGATATTAGGTGGGGTTTCAGCTTCCACCATGATCAGCTCTTCATCTAGGCCTTCAATATAGTCGTTATGGTACCACCAGTTATTTCCGGGTGATTTTAGTTGTGGGTCTATGAGTGTATTGGAGTAAGTGGCATTTGTTTGAATAGCAGTAGTCATTGTCATCAAAAAGCTCCAAAGCTATTAGTATTCTACTAAAATGCCATCTGCTTGCCCATAAGTAAAGCCTGTTTTTCAGTATTGCGTCATATTTTCACGTTTGTGCAATGACATTTTGGGGTAAATGCGGAGTAGCGCCGGTAAAAAGGTTCAGACTCCCAGTTGACACATCTCCACTATTTGTCCTATTTAGATCTCCAATGAGTGGAGAGTGGACAGTTATCTATACCAAGCCTCGTGAAGAGCATTGGGCCCAAATTAATTTGGAGCGCCAAGGGCATGAGGTCTATGCACCTAAAATCTTTGTGGAGCGTTTACGCCAAGGTAAGCGAGTAGATGTAGTGGAACCACTATTTCCCCGTTATATCTTTACCCGAATCGATATCTCAAAAAGTGGTCTAAGCTGGGGACGTCTGCGCTCGACACGCGGAGTAGTCAAGCCAGTCTCTTTCGGTCCTGACTATGAGAGTGGGCGGGTTTGTGAGCAACTGGTCTCAGAGCTAAAAGAGCGGGAAGCGGATGATGGCGTCCATCGCATGCGCCAAAGCAGGGTTACACTTAAGCAGGGAGATAAAGTTGTCATTAATAACTCCTTGATGGAGGGAGTTGAAGCGATTTTTAACTCCTACGCTGGGGCCAATCGGGTCTCCTTAATGGTCAATATGCTAGGTAAAAAGCGGTTGTTGACGACAACCGAAGAGTCAATCGTTCTCAGTTAGGTACTAATTAATTATTCATAGAGAGATGGAAAGAGTCCTCTTTCTACTCCTTCCACCATAATGTGAATCAATTTGATATGCATCTCCTGAATACGATCTGATCGGTTGGCAGGAACAATAATTGGAATATCTGCTAAACTTTTAAGCTTGCCCCCATCCTTACCCAGTAGGGCGATTACTTGCATGCCAGCATCTTTTGCCGCCAAGACCGCGTTGATAATATTGGGTGAGTTACCACTGGTGGAGATTGCCAGTAGCAGATCCCCCTGTTTGCCCCAAGCTTCTACCACTCTTGAGAAGACCATCTCAAATCCGAAATCGTTGGCGGTGCAGCTTAGGTGAGAGGGGTCGCTAATCGCCATCGCTGGTAGGGGACGGCGCTCTTTGTCAAAGCGTCCAGTTAGCTCCTCTGCGAAGTGCATAGCATCACACATCGATCCACCATTGCCACAACTAATAACCTTATTTTCAGATTGAAAGCAGCGGGTTAAAAGATTGATCGCCTGTTGGGTGGCATCAAGTTGCCGTTGGTCAGCAAGTAGCTGACCCAGTGAAGTGTGTGCCTCCTGTAGAGAGGATCTGACTAATTTAGACACAAAACTAGAGTAGCTCTTCCAAGCTTTTAACGATTTCATTTTTAGGCTGGACACCAACCAGTGTCTTCGCCGCTTCGCCAGAATTGAAGAAGATCATGGTAGGAATACCACGGATTCCGTAATGCTGTGCTAGCTCTCCATTTTCGTCAACATTGACTTTAACAATGGTTACCTTATCACCCATCTCGGTTGCAATCTCTTCTAACACAGGCCCTAGCACTTTACAGGGGCCACACCACTCGGCCCAGAAATCTACTAAGACTGGTCGCTCAGCCTTAACTACCATCTCGTCAAAATTTGCATTATTGGCCGTAAGAACACCACTCATTATCTACTCCTTAGTTCTGGTCACAAACTGTATCGTATTAAATTACTATAATATAATAACCGTCTTGTATAGCTTAGATGGTGCTTGTTAGACACTTTGTGCGCGATGCGCCGTAATGGGAAAAGTAGCTACTCAGCAAGAAATACCTATTTATCTGCCACCTAGAGTCCGATACGATAGAGTTATATGAATCGTAAGTATATTTTAGAGTCTGCAATTAAAATATCCCGTTTGGCACGTATGATTGCCAAGGGGGTAGATCTATTTATTGTACTGATTCTTTCCGTATTCTTCTATCCCGTTGGAATTTTATTGGCCGTTGCCTATATTGTTATCTGCGATTCACTTCAACAGGGACAGTCAGTAGGTAAGAGATTTATGGGCTTTGCAGTTATCTCCTTAGAAAATGGAAAGCCATGTAGTTTAAAGCAGTCAGCCATCAGAAATCTTCCCCTTAGTATTCCATTGATTTTCGCCATTGTTCCACTTTGGGGGTGGGTGTTTGCCGCCTTGGTAGGGATTCCGATGGTGCTACTGGAGGTCTATCTTCTATTTCGACTGGATTCCGGCCACCGTTTGGGAGATGTGATGGCCGATACTTCTGTTATGGCAAATGACAATTATAAGGCAGTAGTTCAAAAAGGACGTGAGAGTTGGTTTGACTATCCTAGTTCAACTGATTCACACTCTATCACCAGAGAGAATAAGAGCTCTTAACAAAACGGACAGGTTTTCCCAAGGCAACTAACTGGTATTTTTTACCAAAGAAGCGGTGAGATGAAAGTCAAGAGATTGATGGTAGTTGATTTAAGTAATTTTATCTTTCGTGCATTTTATGCCATTCGTCCGCTCAACGCTCCAGATGGGACACCGGTTAATGCATTGTATGGAGTTTTTAACATGCTCCAGAAGATGGTGACCGTCTATAAGCCTTCACACTTAATAATTGCTAAAGATAGTGGACGTGATACTTTTCGTAAGGAGCTATATCCTGAGTATAAAGCGAACCGACTAGAGACGCCGGAGGATCTGGCCCCGCAATTTGCACTAATTGATCAGCTGATAGAAGCGATGGAGATGCCAACTCTTGTGATGCCAAAATATGAGGCGGACGATGTTATTGGTAGTATCGTTACTCAATGGAAAAAAAATTGTGAAGAGGTGTTAATCGCCTCAAGTGACAAAGATTTGATGCAGTTTGTAGGTGGGCATGTTTCCATGTTGGATGCTGTAAAAGGAAAGATACTGGCGACTGATGATGTTTGTGACAAGATGGGAGTGCGGCCAGATCAGATAGTAGACTATCTTTCAATGGTGGGCGACAGTTCTGATAATATTCCCGGAATGAGGGGAATCGGAGCGAAGGGGGCCGCCAAACTACTTGCAGAACATCAGACCCTGGAAAATTGCATTGCTGCTAGCGGTGAGTTTGGCAATAAGCGAGTTAAAAATGCTTTTGAAAACCATTTAGATGATGCCTATCTTTCAAAAAAATTAATTACCATCGTTACTAACTTAGAGCTTGCGTTGGGCCTTGAGGATACCTCCTTCAATCTGCAGGTAACACCAGCTCTTTTGGAGCTGCTAAAGGGGTGGGGGTTTAACTCTGCAATTAGAAAATTGGAGGGACAAAAAAATGCTGCTTCCTCAGGCGCTAAAAATGAACCTCTCCCCAGTTCAGCGGTAGAGAGTGTTGCTACCACTGATCAGAGCGATGTAGTAGATCCATTGCCCAGCAGACCTTCAGCTAAGTTTTTTCGAATTGATAACCAAGAGAGTTGGCAACAACTGTTATTGAAAATTAAGCAGTGTGAGAGTATTACAGTGGATCTCTCCTGCTCGCCTCTGGTATTGGCAATTTCGCTAGATGGTTCCGTGGCCCACTTGATTGATCAGGAGTGTGGAGAGTTAATTAATCAATCTCTGAAAGATATTTTCAGGCTAAATTCAATTAAGGTTGTCTGTTGGAATGCGAAAGAGATCTACCGCTACATGCTATCTTCACTACCTCAGTTACAGCTGCCAACCACCCTGATTGATCTAATGGGGGCCGCCTATCTATGCGACCCCTCGGGAAAAAATAGTTTAGCGGACAGTTTAGAACGCTATATCAATATCTCATTTCCTAGTATCAAATTGGATAAACTTTCCCCGGATGAATTGCGACAGCTAAAGGCAGATCAAGTCGTATTAATTCACCAGTTACATGGGCCATTAACCATTAGGTTAGATGAGCTAAATCTGATCACTCTATTTTCAACTGTCGAGCTAGAGGTGACAAGGATACTAAGTAAAATGGAGCACGTTGGTATCTGCCTGAACCTTCCACTGTTTGATCAACTAGAGCAGCAGCTTGAGGATCAGCTGGCAGGAATTGAGTTTGAGATGGTTACCCAGATTAGTGCCTGTAATATTGAGGGGAGCGATCAGATCAATTTGCGATCTTCTAAACAGTTGGGGGAGCTACTTTTTAATCAATTGGGTTTTCCGGTAATTAAAAAGAACAAGAGTGGACCATCGACTGACTCGGAAGTGATGCGAGAGCTGATGTTGCAGGTGGATAGTCCTATCCCCGGATTGATTCTCAAGTTTCGCGAGTTAGATAAGCTGCTCTCTACCTACATCCGCACTATGCCAAAATTATTAGATCATAAGACCAATCGTCTGCACTGCCACTTTAACCAGTTTCTGGTCGCTACCGGACGACTATCTTCAGAACGTCCCAATCTGCAAAATATTCCGGTCCGCACAGAGAGTGGTCGCAGAATTCGGCAGGGATTTATTGCTGCTCCTGGCAAGGTACTGCTATCTGCTGACTACTCTCAGATTGAGTTGCGGCTAGTGGCCCATCTGGCCCAAGATCCCACCATGCTTGATGCTTTTGAACGGGGAGTGGACATACATACTCAAACCGCTGCTCAGATTAATAAAATTTCAATTGCAGATGTTAGTGGCCAAGAACGTTCCATGGCCAAGGCAGTAAACTTTGGATTGATCTACGGTCAATCTGCGTTTGGCCTGTCCAAAAGTCTTGGTATATCGCGTGGTGAGGCGGCAGAGTACATTGTTCAATATTTTGAACATTTCTCACAGATAAAAGTTTACTTGGACACCTTGAAAGAGAGTTGTACGGAGTTGGGATATGCCGAGACAATGTTTGGACGGAAACGTTTTATTCCTGAAATCTACTCTAGTAATCGCAATGTAAAATCCATGGCTGAAAGGGAAGCGATAAATAGTCCGATTCAGGGGAGTGCAGCTGATCTGATTAAAAAAGCGATGATTTTGGTTGATAAAAAGATGCAGCAGAAAAATTTACAATCCAAAATGTTGCTTCAGGTTCATGATGAGTTGATCTTTGAGGTAGAGGAGAGTGAGCTACCCTCGATGCAGGAGTTGGTTAAAAGAGAGATGGAGGGAGTAGTGAAATTATCGGTTCCCTTGGTTGTCGATATGGGATTTGGAGTAAGTTGGTATCACTTAAAGTGAAGTAGGGAGAAATATTGCACCAACGATTGTTGATAATTTGCATTTATATTGTCACCGGATGCTCCTCCCTGCCACGCGGAGGCCCACCATCCAATCTGGCTGACCTCAGGCAGCAGGTTGATAGTGAAAAGTACTCAATCCCCTCAAGTAGTCCACTAGCAGAGCAGGTAAGTAAGAGCTTTTTGATCGCCCAGCGATTGCTGGGTGCTGGTAAAGAACCGCTAGCATGCTCTTATTATCAAAAGGTTATTTTAGCACCATCGCCACTCTACTACCCTGCGTTGTTAAAAATACTAAGTAGCTGTCAACTTTCGCTCGAACAGTTGGAGAGTCTCTGGTTAAAACATGAACAACAATCGATTCCTCGTTGGGCACAAGCAACGTACTATCAGCAATCCTTGCTACTGTCGGAACAAAATGAACTATCAAGTTGGAGTGCGAAATTTAGTGCCGGACTGTCTTCGGTCACGCTTCATCATGGTGACCGGGTGAAACTGCTACAAAGGGCGATAGAGTTGGCCAAGCAGCACGGCATGACAGATGAGTTGCCGCTAATGCAAGAGCGTCTCTTGCAATTGGCTCCACGTCTTGATGATCAAATTGATCAGAGTAACATATTGAAGATTGCCAAAGATTTGGAAATAGATCGAAAATTTGATCTGGCCAGGAAGTACTATCAGAGGGTGGTTGATGATCACCACTTGCCTCTGGCCACCAAGGTAGAAGCTTATAACCGCTTGCGACGTTCACACAAAAAAGAGCGTAAGCGGGACCTCTATCTGGCAGCGACTAAAAAGATGGAGAGTTGGTTAGGCAAAAAGGTCGCGGCTAATGTGGAGGGGGCCCGAGAGTTCTGGGGAGAGTGTCGACTTAATCTGGCGCGTGGGCTTTGGACCGGCAGTCATAATGTCCAGGCCAAACAGGTACTCTATCAAATGATTTTGGATGAGATAAAAGCAGCACGGGCAAATTTTATTCTTGGCCGGATCTATCAAGAGGAAAGGGGATACTTTAGAGCGATCGTTCACCTAGAGGAGGCGGTTAGAATTAGTGATAATTCGGATGATGTGGATCTTTATCGATGGAATTTGGCGTGGGCACTAATGGAGTCAAAAGATATCCCTCATTCAATCGAGATACTTCAGCAACAGGCGGAGCGGACAACCGATCTATCAATTCGCTATCGAGCACTTTTCTGGTTAGGGATACTTTTAAGGCGCAGTGACTCATCTTCTTTAGCGATAGCAAAATTTAAAACTCTAATGCAGGAGGACCCATTTGGTTACTACGGTTTAATTGCCCAATTGCAGCTTGGACAACAACTGTACCCATTGCCATCAACAACCACTTCTCCCTCCCTACCATCATGGACTCCCCCAACTCTTAATTGGTTAATTGCTTTTAATCAAGATGAGTTAGCACAGGCATTTTTACAGCACTTTGAGCCGGAGATAAGTGGTGATCAACAACGAATTGAATCTTTGTCGCTCTATCATTTGACCAAATTCCATTATGGCATGATCCGACAGTTCTATCGTATAGCTCCAGAGCGTCGAGCAGAGATAATTGGCGAGTATCTGGCGTGGATATTTCCCACACCCTACAAGGATCTAGTAAAAGTGGCAGCAGGTAAGTTTAACCTCTCTTTCGAGCTGATCTACTCAATCATGCGTCAAGAGTCAGCATTTAACCCATTGGCCAGAAGTCCTGCTGACGCCTTTGGTCTTTTGCAGTTAACTCCAGAGAGTGCAGCAGAGGTCTATCGAGCGGGGAGGAAATCAACAATTGATCCAGACCTTCTTTATCAGCCGAAGCTTAATATTTTCTTGGGTGGGATGATGTTGGCGCAGCGACTAAAAAAATATAACAACAATCTAATTTTAACTGTAGCATCTTATAATGCAGGAGCGACAGCAGTTCGGAGATGGCAAAAAGATCGCTTTAAGGGTGATTATCTGGAGTTCATCGAGACGATTCCCTATCAGGAGACTCGTAAATACGTAAAACTTGTAATTAGAAATGCACTTAATTATCGGCGCTTAAAGGGACCGGATGCATCTTGGCCGGTGTGGTCTGAGGTTTTGCGTTAAAAAGCATTAGGACGGCAATTGGCCACAGTAGTAGCGAGCAAAATAGCAGTAGGTTGATAACTGGTGGGGATTGAAAAAAGATTAGAACGAAATAGATTATCCCCTTGGCCACTCGATAGATTATCATATCTACAACATATTTTGCTCCATAGCGTTGTGCCTTGTTCAATGGAAAGTAGAGAATCTCTTTAGCAGAAGCAAATATTGAATAGTCTACTCCTTTGAAGGTGATAAATGTAATTGCTACTGGTAGTAGTAGCCCCCCTCCAACAATAAATCCTCCCCAGGCAAGGATGATTAAGATCGCAGGTAGTGCCAGATGGATGGTTCGATTCTGAAAGAGCTTAAAGGCAATCGGGGTGACAATAAATTGTACTACAAGGGTAAAGAGATTAATTGAGGAGAAGAGAAGTCCCAGATAGTAGGTTTTATTAATAGTATTAGGGACTAGCTGTTCAAGTAGAAGGTTGAACTTAAAGTGGGCCAGCCCGACACTGAACTGGGAGAGAGAGACTAAAACAGCGATCCAGAAAATATATTTTGATACTCCTCTGATTGCGCCCAAGGGGGATTGAGATATCTTTTTTGTTTTGAAACCACCATTTTTTTCGGCGGGAAGGTGATCAGTATTGCTTGACTGGGAGAAGATAAACCCGGTGACTAAAATAAGACCCGCGCCTAGCAGAAGAATATAGTGGGTTGAGATATGAGAGGTTAGAAATGAGGTGGTTAATCCCCCCAAAATACCTCCGATGCTACCAATCGCACCCAGCGGGCCATAGAGCATTTTGGCTCTCTCCTCACTAACTGAGGCGTTAAAAAAGGCTAGGGCAGAGTGGACCAGCAAGACAATATAGATCTCTTTAACTACAAATAGCAGGTAGCTAAATATTGGATGGCCATGGATGATCATTGCGACGGCCAGAGACATGATGCAAAAGGTTGCCAGTGCAGTAAATAGGTAGAGGCGGTGGATACCAACTCTTTTTTGCCAGCGGTCGTAGAGACTAATAATTAAAGAGAGGGCAACAACAGAGTAGACCCAGACATATGGGGAGTTTTTGGCACCAAAATTTTCTAAAAAAATTGCGGTAACAGTAGAACGCACCATTGGGTAGGAGAAAAAGAGCATGGTTAGAGAGAGTGCGATATAGAAAAAAGAGCGCTGCTCTCTACGCTCTAATAGTAGAAGCTCCTGATAGCATCGGACTAGGTGGCTAATGAGCTGCTTAGTCATTTTAAATAGAGAGAAGTGATTTTATTATGGTGTCCGCCGGCGGCTGAAGCTGCGCCGACTCTTCCAGCTGCTTAGACGTTGAACAATTGGTAATACGCCGTTGTCATCCCACCAGGAGTCAATAGCATATTTTCTACGTTTCTTCTTATCAAATACTACCGCTGTAAAATGTTGTCCAGCAAAGGGGTTAAAACGCATATTAAAGCGCATTTGAATGTGACTGAATCTGTGCCATGTTAGTAGACCCTGAGCTTCAAAATATCGTAGATAGTTAGAAGTATTTGTAGACTCATCAACACAGTCCATCTGCCCTGGTAGCCCTACTCCTTTAGAGTTGGGTGCCCCCAGATCAGCAGAGGTTCCGGTAATCTCTCCAGTCAACTGCTCCATCAAGGCGATAGCGTGGCGAATCTGTACTCGCTCTTCTTGTGGGGTAGCAGCCTGAGGTAAAAAATTACTGGCAACCTCATCCCACTGTTCTGTGGTCAGTGGAACCTCTTGAGATTTCTTACAGCTCCATCCCCAGCAGACTTTGACTGGTGCGTATGGGTTACCGCTCAGATCACGCGCAACCACCTCTCGGTGAGATGCACTGATATACTCTCTTTTTAATGCTTGCGCTGGTAGCGATAGTAGAATTAATAAAGTGAACAGGGTTGTTTGAGTAACTTTCATCGGATAACCTCTTAATTGTAAAATTATTAAATTTGGTATTCACACTCAATCTTTGAGCTGATTTTATGGCTACCGCTTGATCGTCCATTTAAGACAACATCAACTTTGCCACTACAGAAAAATTCTCCAGCGATGCATGCCCAGCTAAACTCATAATCCTGTTCTGCAATAAAAGAGAACTCAAAGCTGGTTGGCGAGTGGTACTTGGTAATCTCAACATTCCAGACGTTAGCATTACACTCCTCACCATCATCTCCAGTCCAGATATCGTAAGCCTCATATGAGATTTCATCGAAGAGGTCTTCAACCGTAATGGCAATTTCACTGCGCCAGTTGGTCACTTGGTGATCTGAAGTAAAATCGTGGGCAGTGCCAACCAGAGGCAGGGTGATAAAAGAGCTGACTAGTATGGCGGTTAATAACTTAGATAGCTGCATATTGATACGCTCCCAATATTTCTAAATAGCTGATAAAATTAAACTTATGTTATGGGCAGAATTATTAACAAAAAGAACAGTTGAGTGTCAATTCGACTGTAAAGATGACCTGATCTGGCTAGAGGAGATATTTTGAAATGGGTGCTCTCTTAACACCTCTACAGTAAGCTGTGGATATTTCTTGGTTAATTTAGAGATATATGAATTGATCGCATCAATACTGTGATTTCGAGGAACCACTAGAATTTTATTGATCAGACAGAGCAGGGTGTCAGCTTCCTTCCACTGCTCAATTGAGAAGATGGTATCATCTCCCATTAGAAATGATTTATAATTAAATTTTAAGGAGTTAATCCAATTGATAGTGGGATTTCCCTGCTCCATTCCAAAAAAACCTGGGTAGACAATTGCTCTATCTCGCTTTAGCTGCTGATTAATCTTTAGATACTCCTGCCAGTAACATGAGTATTTCATCTGGGTAGAATCTTCCCTTTTCCATGGGTTGCTATCTGGAATGACAATAAGGGGAAGATCAGCTGGAGATTGACGTATACATTCACTGTGCCCCTCGTGCCATGGAACAAAAGTGCCAGGAAAAATAATTGCAGGCTGGTTATCTTCCAGGCTAAGACCAGCATCCAGTAGGTGAGGAAGTCGGATATATATTTGAGCAGGGGAAGATTGATTAAAAAGGGGGAATAGCTTCCCTAGCGCCTCACAGAGGATTGCCCCATGATCAAAAGCCAACTGTTTAATTTGAGTGAGGGGAATCCACGCCGCAGATTTGGCATCATCATTTGCTTTTAGGGTAGTGGCCCTCTCATGATAAAATGCAAATGGGTGAGTTCTCACTCTACCACGCGGATCTCGCCCGCTGCGCTCTCTAATTGATAAGGAGCAGAGTGCTGAAGAGGTCAACTTAAGACCGGTCTCCTCTTGTAGCTCACGGATAGAGCCATCTAATGGCTTCTCATCTGGTTGTAGAAAGCCTCCGGGTAGTGCCCACATATTCTGGAAGGGAGGATTTTTTCTTTGGATTAGTAATAGAGAGAGTTTCTCTCCACTACCAGCAAATACTACGGCATCCGCAGTGCTTGAGAATGGTTGTTCCATTAGCTGAAGTCTCGGTCCATTAGGGTCTTTCGCCCTTCAGCGCGGGCAACTTCTATCGCCTTATCCACCTCAATTCGAATCATGCTGGATAGGTGCTCCATTACATTGGCCGCAGTGTTCATCCCATGTTTATCCTTAACATACCCTTTGAGGCGGGAGGATATGACCAGAACCTCCTGTGAGTAACTGCCTTGGGAGGCAATCGATTTGCCGCTGGCAGAGGGAATTTTAATACGGCGGGGAGGGCGACTTTCAGGGCCATCTCCATCTTCAACTGGAGTGGTTGGTGCACGGTTCTCTTCAGCCCAGGAGGTTCGATGATTCATTACTGGAACATGTTCATCCCAACAATCAACCGAGCAGTAGACAGTTTTACGGCAGGTCGAGACACTACAAGCTTGGTAGATGGCACCGTAGGGGATCTCCTTTTTACAGGTTCCGCATCGACGCCAAAATTTCTCTTTTTCACTCAAAAGGCTATCCTCCAATACACTTTTGTAATAGGCTATACCAAATAGTTATCAGCTGACAATAGTTGTACCCCTCATGGAGAAATTGTGATGTCATCCACTATTAGCAAATTCAATCAAAAATTAATGGAGTTTTTAGATCAATCTCCTTCAACTTTTCATGCTACTGCTACAATGGTAAGGGCGCTTAAGGCGGAGGGATACGTTGAACTTTCAGAGCAAGATAGCTGGCGCCTTAAAGCTGGAGGCCAATATTACATCATCCGGGGAGGATCTTCCTTGATTGCCTTCTCTCTGGCCCGTGGTCGACGCTCATTTGATGGATTTCATATGATGGGGGCCCATACTGACTCTCCCGCCCTAAAGGTGAGATCTAACCCGGAGCGAGTAAAAAGTGGATTTGGCCAGTTGGGAGTAGAGGTTTATGGAGGGGCAATTCTTAATAGCTGGTTTGATCGGGATCTTTCCATTGCTGGCCGCGTCTCATATCTAACGTCCGGCAGCAAGATTAAGCATCAGTTAATAGATTTTGCGCGCCCAGTGGCAACTCTACCCAATGTGGCAATTCACTTAAATCCTAAGGTTAATTCAGGACAGGCGCTCTCTTTACATAAAGAGTTGTCACCAATTCTATTGGAGGCAAAAGATAAATTTGTTTGGGAAGACGTGGTTAAAAAGGAGTTAAAACGGGCAAACGTATCTTTATCAATTAAGAAAATCCTTGATTTTGATCTCTTTTTGTATGATCAGCACAAAGCATCCTTTGTTGGAGCTAATCAAGATTTTATCGCCTCTGGTCGAATGGATAACTTGGTAAGTTGTTTTGTAGGACAGGAGGCGCTTCTAAATGCACCTAGAAATAGTAACTCTTTGTTGATTTGTACTGATCACGAGGAAGTTGGTTCATCATCAGTTACCGGTGCAGCCGGGCCGTTTTTGGAAGATGTTTTGCGACGCATCTATGATGGCCAGGAGAATTTCTCTCGGGGCGTGAGCCGCTCGATGATGCTCTCCTGTGATAACGCTCATGCTGTTCACCCCAACTACGGTGAGAAGTATGAGATGAGTTCGGCCCCCTTGATGAATCAGGGACCGGTGTTGAAGTTAAACGCAAAACAGCGTTATGCCACCAGCTCGGAAAGCTCCGCCTTTTTAGAGCTAGTTGCCAAAAAGGCCAATGTACCGCTACAGCGCTATGTCTCTAAGAATGATGTTCCCTGCGGATCTACAATTGGCCCAATTACTGCGACTCGGATTGGTATTCGTACAATTGATATTGGAGTACCATCTCTAGCGATGCACTCAATCAGAGAGTTAATTGGAAGTAGAGATGGCCATCTACTATTTAAATTATTGAAACAATTTCTAAAGAGTGCGCAGTAAGTAAATGTTGCAACTCATAACCAGCGAGAACCTGTGACCAATGCCAGACTGCACCCACTACCAAACTACCAAGATCTTTTTGAATCTATTCAAGAGGAGTTAACCGAACTGGCCCGAGAGGGTGAGGAGGCCCGTTCCTTAGAGCACGTAAGCTATATCTTGGAACAGGTAGAGCTGATACAACAAGCACTCTATTTGCAGATGAGCAAGCACAACTTTCTTATTCCTCTTTTTGGGACAGAGTTTGGTAGTTGGGAGGAGTTTGTAACTTATGATCGGGTGATTGAATGTTGCCTTTGGGATCACTATCTCTTCTCTCGTAAGGAGCGCTTCTCGTTGGGGGAGGAGTTGGAAAAGAGTGAGTCTTTTTTGCCAAGAATTCGACAGGAGTTGGAGGATTGGTGTCAACAGCGGGTACTCGGCCATCAAAAGTGTGAGCAGCTTTTGGCCAGCAATGATCAGATCAATATCACCATCAAGGAGCTTCCATGCTCATGTCTCTCCTGCACATCTTCTTATACCAACTTGTTAAGAACTTCTATCTATGGACAAGCAGAGAAACTGATCAATGATACCTGTGAGCAATTGCAGGATGGTGGAGCATCAAATAGATATATTCAGATGAAGCGGGAGGTAGAGCAGCTACTACGTCAGGTGCGGGGACGACTAAAGCGTTCAACTTACAATCGACTGGAGCAACAGATTAAAGCAAGGATAAAGGCGATTTTTGTCTACCCTGCGGAATTGGCTCAACAGCGATCAGAGGCACTGCGTGAGAACTTCTTCACTCAGCTACGTCGTGATGGTTTGCGTAGTGATTTAGTCGTAGAGGATGAGTATCAGCGTTTTTTCGTCCAACTTGGCACCAACATTTGGCGGGACTTTAACTATTTAGACCGAGAGTTTAAAAAACTGGTTAAGTCTCTTTTGATGATTAAACGCAAGGATATCTCTGGAACCATTTTAAAGCGCTACTTGGGAGAGTTTTGGTTACACGCTCCGGCCCGAGAGATAAAGCGTAAAATTATCTATCACATGGGGCCGACTAACTCCGGTAAGACCTATCATGCAATTGAGCGACTGTGTGAGAAGGAATCGGGATGTTATCTTGCTCCATTACGCCTTTTGGCCAGTGAGCTTTATGATACGATGAACTCCAAAGGAGTACTAACTTCGCTTTTAACAGGAGAAGAGGTTATTCCTGTTGAAGGGGCAACTCACTATTCATCTACTATTGAGATGGCCAGATTTAATCAGCAGTTTGAGTGTTGTGTAATTGATGAAATCCAGATGATTGCCGACTCACAACGTGGATGGGCTTGGACTAGGGCGCTAGTCAATATCTATGCGCCTGAAGTTCATATCTGTGGCGACCATACTGCTTTGGATTTGGTAAATGAGATTGTGCAGTTAACCGGTGATAGTATAGAGATTATTGAATATCAACGGATGACTGATTTACAGATTGAAAGTACAACCACCACGGTCGGAGAGTTGCGTAAATCGGATGCCTTAATTGTTTTTTCCCGTCGTAACGCTTTAAAGTACAAGCAGATTTTAGAGCAACAGAATTTTAAGGTCTCGATTGTATATGGCCGTCTTAGTCCGGAAGTACGTCGTGAGCAGGCCAGAAAATTTGACCAGGAGGAGACGGATATTATTGTTAGTACTGACGCTATCGCCATGGGGATGAATCTGCCCATTAAGCGAATTGTTTTTACTACACTTTCTAAATTTATCAACTCCAAGGAGTATCGCATCACCAATAGCGAGATTAAGCAGATTGGTGGTCGGGCCGGACGTTTTAAGCGTTTTCCTACTGGAACCATCTCCTGTTTGGCCAAAGTAGAAAATGGAATTAGTGATATTCACAGGGCGATGGGTGAACATCTTCCCCAGAAGCAGCGAGCGATGGTGGGACCGGACCTGGATATCTTTGGCCAGGTAAATCGGGCGTTGGAGCAGAACTCACTGCCAGTACTCACCTTGGCGGAATTTCTGCGTCTGTTTAACAGTATGATCTTCAAACACCCCTTTCTCTGCGTCGATTTAAAAGAGATGATTGAACTTTCTGAAATGGTTGAGCAAGCTAATAGTGATAGTACTATGAGTATTGCTGAAATCTTTGGTTTTGCTTGTGCTCCAGTTAATTTGGGACTGGAAGATCATTTACATTTTTATGTAACAATATTAGGTAATTTTGCTCGAGGTATAGCGACAGGCAATGAGGAGATTGATCATCAATCGGATAGTATTGACTATCTTGAGACATCTATTAAGTGCGTTGAACTATACCAATGGTTGGCCCGTCATTTTAATAATAAGCATTTTGATTTCATCCCTGCCGCCATGCTTGAGAATAAAGGTCGGGCAATTGACCGACTAAATGAGTTGCTTTCAGATAGGATTGTTCCTAGTTGCTCCAGTTGTGGAGAGAAGCTTGAGGAAAACTCCAGATTTGCTATCTGTGAAAACTGCTTTAGGAAGCGCCGTTACGCTCGGGGGAGACAAGGAGCAGGCGGTAGAAGCTCAAATCGTCAGTCCGGAAAGCCCAGAGATCAAAAGCGTGGGGAGCCGAAGCGACGACGACGTAATCGTAAATAGCTGCCAGATTAAAAAAATTCACTAGTTAGCCTTAATTTTTTCTATAATAGTTCGATAAGCCCTATATAAAATAGTTTTAGTCTTAAGGGTGTGGCCTATGGATTTCAATGAATTAAAAGATAAGTTACAGGATGAGGTCGAGGGAGTGAAGGGAAGTTTTAACTCTCTACTGGATCGTGCCAAAAGCATTACCAATAAAACTATCGGTAAAAAGAAGGATAAGGCATCAGAAGATGATGAGGATTTTGATGATGAGGAAGAGGAGCTGGAGTTAGAAGAAGGGGCAGAGTCAGAAGATGAGCTAGCGTTGGATGAGGGACAAGAAGACGATGAATTCTACCAAGGGGTGGGTGAGAATGAGGATTATATAGATCCTGATTCTAAAAAAAATAATACGTCACTGTTTGATCGACAGGCATTGAAAGAGTCTGCGGATGGCGAAGATAATACTCTTGATGACTACGAAGAGTGGGATGAGGACGAAAAGAGTGAGTCTGCAGTAAGTAAGATAAGAAGTAAAATTAGAAGCAAATTTGACGATGGAGAGGGAAAAATTGACCGCTCCAAGGTGATGAAAACGATTATTATCGCTGGTATCGTACTACTGTTTGTAGCGGAATTTATCCCAACAGCAGATGATCAACAACCTAACTCCGGTAGTAAGAAGTCCGCTGCTGAGATGGTGAAGGCACGCAAAAAGAGAAGTGCTCAGATAAAACGTAAGCGAATGGCCGCCAAGAAGAAAAAACAACAGCAAGCGAAGAAAAGTGCTGCAGCAGAGAAAAAGAGGTTGGCGGAGCAGCAGGCAAGAGAAAATGCCCGCAAAAAGAAGTTAGCAGATCAGCAAGCAATAGTAGATGCCCGTAAGAAGAAATTGGCGGATCAGCAAGCGATTGAAGATGCTCGTAAGAAGAAAATAGCAGACGAGCAAGCGGCAATTGAGGCAAAAAAGAAGCTAGGGGAGAAGAAGACTGATCAGCCAATAGTTGGAGGAGCTGGAGGCGTATCGCAAGATATTAGTGCTAAAATTGGAAAGATTGTTTCCCAGATAGATGATACAGCTCAAATCAAGGTTGATTTACAAAAAAAAATATACTCTCAAACAGCTCCGCCTGCTTACACTAAAACAGGGCGTGGCTTAGTCTATAATTGTGTCGGACAGCACTGGGCATGTGTGAATAAAAATACCTATATTAAGTGTCGGGGAAATATGATGTGGAATAAACAGGGACGTAAACTTCCAGAGTGTATTACTCGTAATGTTTATCGTAACAAGCAGGACTGTTTTACTGTTCAGACCCACAATATCAATACGATTAAAAATACTAGTTTTTGTAAATAGTGGGGCCCCAAAAAATGTCTTTACTAGTGATCAGCGTAAATCATCACTTGATCGACTATCTATCCAAGCTATGCGACAGTAGCTGTTACCATCCTCAGGTAGATGTCGTGGCTTGGGCCGATATTTCGATAGATACGCAATGGGGGAATGAGTACTCCTTAATTCTTACCGGAGTAGATGAGGTCATCTCGTGGATGGAGCAGGAGACACTTCCTCCTTTGTTGAGTAATGGCTTGTTGGTTGTCCTAGGAGATTTTTCTTTACTAGCAGATGCTCAGCGACGGGATATTGAAAATCTAATTAGTGGACCGAATGACGGATTAAGTGCGGTATGGATGGATCTTTCGATCTCGGATGTCGTAAATGCCTCCTTATTGGATCTGCTTATCTCCTATCAACAGACTAAAATTGATGGAAAACCTCTTCCGCAAATTTCGACTCTGGAGAAAAGAGTTAATACCGCTCTTACTCACTCCACAAATGAGTTACACCGGGTAAAGCAGATCTATCGCAAGATGGTTCCCTTTCGCTACGAGAAGTTCTCTGGAGTTAATATATACAGTAAGTATTGCGCCGGCGAGAGTGCTGGTGGTGAGATATTTGATATTTTTGACCACAAAAGTGATGTATTCATCATTCAAGCCTCAACCAGTTCATATTTGACATCAATTGCAGTCCTATCAGTCATTGAAGAGTTCAAAAAGGCTAATACCCTAGATGACAAGTGGGCAGACTCTATTGTCCAGCGGATTAGTGGAGATGAAAGCATACAGCAAAGTACAACCGCTCGTAGCTTGGATCTGCTACTCATTCGGTATTGCAAGAGATCACTTTTACTAACGGGCCACCACTTTGGTCGTACAGAACTTTGGTCCCCAAACCATACAAAAATTGCTGCCAATAACTACTTGGTAGGGCCATCTTTTACCTCCAAGGCACGGATTGAATATCAACTGGAACGGGGGGAGCGGTTGTTAATTAGCTCCGCCGGGATTAGGTTCAATCTTGGAGATATGGTAAATTCCAGCCATTTGGGTGATTTTCTACTTCAACAGCTTGCAAGATCGCCTAGAGAGGGATTAGAAGAGATCTTCTTTCAGATTAAGAAAGACTCTAGTAGTGAATTTGCTGCATCGGACGCGACAGCGATTATTATCGAAGTCGATCGTAATGCCATCACCAAAGTATAGTTAACTATTTTTTTGCCGCTTTAAAACCAGCCGTTAATCCTGCCAGTAGGTCATCGATGTTTTCAATCCCGACTGAAAGGCGAATCAGGTTGTCAGAGATGCCTAATTCCGCTCGATTTTTTTTAGGTACTGAGGCATGGGTCATTATCGCTGGATGTTCGATCAAACTCTCAACCCCACCCAAACTCTCTGCTAATGCGAAGATCTCTACATTTTGTAGGAAGCGTTTGGACTCCTTTACTCCCCCCTTGATAAAGAAGGTAATCATTCCGCCAAATCCGGACATCTGCTTTTTGGCAATGCGGTGTTGGGGATGGGATTTAAGACCTGGATAGACGACACTTTCTACCTGAGGGTGAGTCTCTAACCACTTGGCAACCTTGATTGCATTTTTCTGATGAGCTTCCATTCTAACTGCCAAAGTTTTTACTCCGCGTAGCACTAACCATGAGTCAAAAGGTGATTGGCAAGGGCCGATAGAATTTTGTAGTGCCCACAGTTTATCGTAGAGTGGTTTTTGATTAAGCATTAGTGCTCCCCCAACAACATCACTGTGCCCATTGATAAATTTAGTCATGGAGTGCATAACCAAATCTGCTCCCAGCGTGAGTGGGTTTTGAAAGTAGGGGCTCATAAAGGTATTGTCCACAACCACGGTTGTTCTGTATTGATGAGCAATCTTGGCAGTTTTAGCAATATCGGTAATTTTAAGTGTTGGGTTGGTTGGTGTTTCCAGCCATAGAAGTGTTGGACGGTGTTCCTTTAGGACACTATTTAACTTGGTACTGTCAGTAGTATCAACAAAGATAAAGTTATGCATATGATTGAAGACAGTTGTAAAGAGTCGGTAGGTGCCACCGTAGACATCATCTCCACAGACAATAGTTGATCCGTTAGGAATCGCATGCATTACCAGCATCGTGGCCGAGAGGCCTGAAGCCGTAACCAAAGCATGTTTTGCTCCCTCTAGAGAAGCGAGGCACTCCTCTAGGCGTGTTCGGGTAGGGTTATGTGAACGAGTATACTCATAGCCCTGATGCTTGCCTGGTGAAGCTTGAACAAAGGTGGAGGTTTGATAGATGGGGGGAATAATTGCTCCGGTTACCGAGTCGGCACTATTGCCGACATGAATTACTTTAGAAGCGATGTTTAGTTTTTTCTCTTGTTGTTTTTTCATAGTGGTTCCCTCTGTCAGTCCCTACTTGTTCCAGCACTCTGATAGCGCACTAACTTGTTTCTCTGGTTTTATTTCGATGATGTCCGGAAAGCTTACGGTGAGTAGATCGTGTCTGTCAGCAAAAGATTTGATCTCCGTTTGCCTTTCGCGCATAACCCGTAGTACAGAATTGAGGATCTCTTTCTGTCCATGATCAGTGGATGGGTGCCAACTAATTAAACTCTCAGGCAGACATTTGTTGATACAAAGATATTTATCTCGATGCATGAAATTGGTTGCGCTTTTTTGAATCCGTAGCGTCTCCTGCATTTTTTGGTGATCAATTGCAGTGACCCAGAACCAGTTTGACTCACTCTCCTGACGTAGACGCTGTTGAAACTGAAGTGCCTTTAAAAACTCGTCCCGGCTTTGATAGATAGCATGTACGGCATTGATAAATTGATCGACAAAGTGTGGGCCGGTGACTCGCTCTAGATAGGAGAGTAGTTTTTTTATACCAGTCGAGACCAGCAGACCAAGTACACCACGATCATCCTTAGGAATTGAAGATTCCTGTACTCTTTTACCTAGAAATTTAAAGATATCGATGTAGGTCTTATCAAAAAAATTCTCTATTTTTTGAGTGGACTCTAAAAAATCGATAAAATGCTGCCCGGGAGGGGTATCTAGGATGATCGTGTCATATTTGCCTTGATCCAGTTGATATTGAACTTCAACCACAGACATAATTTCATTCATCCCGCCATTTTGCTTGAACATGATTTTAATTAGATCTCCACCGGGAATAGTCATTTGCACTCTCTCTTGCTGCCAGATAACTCGAGTCAAGGTGGCGTAAGGTGACATCAAAAGAGCGTCAAATTTTGTTATGTCACACCCACTTTCCGGGGAGGCGCAATTGTCATTATTTAGTTGGGATAGGGGAATAGTCTGGATGGTGCCACTATCCACTTCTGATAAATTTAGAATCTGCTTTAAACGTTTGGCCGGGTCGATTGTTATTAGTAAAACTCGGTTTCCATTTTTCGCCAGCGCCATTGCTCTGGAGGTTGCCAGCGTCGTTTTACCAACTCCACCTGTACCACAGAAAATTTCGATCGGCTTTGCTGTGATCGGTAGATCTCTCACAGCAGTACCTCGGTTGATGGTGATAGCTCTTCCACTAACTCGCTATTGATTAGAGTTGGTCGGTGGGGGAATAGTATCGTAGTTGTAAGGTCTACTCTACTCAGCACATCCCTCTCTTGAGCAATTTTACTCTTTAGGTAGGGGTGGAGCTGTGGGGGGTCTGCAATTGTACGTGAGAGCAAATTATTAATAACCAGTTGGCCCGGTAGAGGTAGCTTGAGTGACGAGAGAAATGAAACTAGCTCCTCTCCCTCTTGAATTGCCATTAAACTGGGAGTCGTTACCACTATAATTTTTAAAAAATCATTAGTACGTAACTGACAGTGCATATTTTCAATATCATCAACGATGACTCCAGTTCGGAAAATACGTTTAAAGTTATGTGACGACTCAAATAGTACTTTGGTATGGCCTGAGGATGGTGAGTCGAGGACAATAGTTAGTTGGGGGTCCTCCTCTAAAATGGAGAGCAGGTGTCCCATGAAAATCAGGTGGCTTAGCCCTGGAATCATCTTATAGATGGACTGGAAAAAGTGAGATCCACCAATCCATGAGGCAATTAGCTCGGAATTTAATTTATGGGCCATATATTTTTGGGCGCTATCCTCTTCCTGTAGTTGACGGAAGGGGATGCCTAGCTCTTCACAGTGGCGGCGGTTGTCTGGTTGATTAAACGTTAAATATAGTACCCGCTTCTTGGTACGGGCAAGGTGATGGGCAAGGCTTAATGCTAGTGATGACTTCCCAACTCCTCCCTTTCCAGTAAAGACATAGAGTCTCTTTAAAAGTGGCTCCTGCTTTATCTGATCATTCGGAGGCATTAAAAAACTACTTGAGGTAGTATTGAGCGGTAATTAGTAGTTTATAGTAGGACCCTTCGATCTTGGGTTGATTGTCTTGACGAATATCAAAAGGGTTGTGGTAGTGGATGATAATCCCAACACCCGCTTGGGGATTAAGTCGAAGCTCAACCCCTGCTCCAAAGTTAGTACCAAAAGCGAGCTTAGAGTTGGTCTCTAATAGAGTACCGTTTACAACTCTTCTCTCCTTGGGATGGTAAAACCCTAACCCTCCGAGGACAAAAGGTGCGAAGGAGTCAAACTTATAGGCATGAGCTTTAATGCCAAAAGCAACTCCCGTCAGATAGACTCGTTGAGAAAGGTAGCGATGGGAAGAGTAGTGAATGTTACTGTAGGCTTCAAATGAGTGGCTGGCACTATAGCCATAGTAGCCATCGATAGTTATGGAGTCATAACCATTCTCTTCAAAACCACTACGCAAAAAGGTCTGACCAATTCCAATACCTATATAGTGTTGATTGGTTCTTCCTGGAATCGCAGTGGGTGGGGCTATCTTATCCAAAGCACGCTGTGCTTTGGCCGTTCCCTTTTGTGATGTTAACTTTTTGATTGTTGATTTGGCCCAACCGGGATGAGTGTGCAAGAGAAACAGTAATAGTGATAACAGGGGTACCACTCTTCTCATGTGCATAACCAATATGCTCCTTTTAAATAAAAAAGGTTGGTGGGCCAAATCACTCGTTTGATTAGGACGAGCGAGACTCTAGTTTAGTGTAGTAGAGCTCTCAAGATTAGCGTTGCTGGTAGAGTGCATGAAAGATGGAACTTCTTCTTCCACTTTTTCAGTTGCCAGATCAACACGACCAACTTCCAAGGACTTGATGTAGCCAGTGAATGTTCCCTCTTCTGAGCGAACAACTCTCTTTAATAGCTCAACATCACCTGGTTTGGTTGACTTTCTTTCCTGATCAAACAGCAGCTGGATCTGAGTCATGTAGGTAATGTCATTTTTGGTCTTGTTGTCAATGACATGTATCTCATTACCTTCACGGATAATCTGAGCAATCTCCTCAAGAGTCACATAGCAGCTCTGGTGAGTGTCATACAGCTTACGGTTTTGATACCTTTTGATTGTCCTTACCTCTTTCATCAAACTTCCCCTATTTAACTAGTGTTGCAGGATTAACTTAAAATTTTAAATCCCAATAGTAATATCTAATATCTGCTTTTGTTGACCCTCTTATAGCGCAACATAATGCAGAACGTAACCACCATGAACAATTTTCAATATAGGATGAGATATCGCTTCAGATATTTACCTAATTTCAATACGTTCGCTATTGAATGGCACACTTGGTTAGAGTCAAATAATGCTTTGCAAACATGGTTAGCAACTCAATAACAGAACTTTTTTGATGCTGTCAAGCATCTAAAATAAAATTATTCGATAATGATGGATATATTGGGGGGGTTACTATTGCCTGCGATGGAAAATCTATTTAATGTTTCTAGGGAGATTACGATAGGTATTTGATTAAGCAGAATGGGCTTCATGGACGGAGTCTAGCAGATTGTTAGGAGTAAAAATATTAGTTTAAGAAGAGACTCTCTTATTATCGTAATGGCTGCACTGGTATTAGCTTCCTGTGCGACCAGCCAGCGCCGATTATCAGACCAGGGCCCTCGGGTTAATATTCAGAGTGCAAATTTACCACCAACTTTGGAGATTGATCACCACACTTTAGCTAAATTGGGAGCGCGAGTTGATCAGGTAATTAGCTCCAAGGATCAAAATGCCATCAAATTTTTGGGAGATGATCTTTTTTTTAAGGCATATGATGCCTCAGTACGAGGGGAGGCGGGGTTAGCTGTTCCTCTTTGGCGTGAGTTGATCAAGCTACGTCCTAAGGATAACTATCTAAAGAGAAAGTATGCAGTGGAGTTGATTCGTCATGGTGATCTGGTCAGCTCACAAATCGTTTTGGAGGAGATACTTGCTAGTGAGAAGGTGCTCTCTCCCAATGTTGCGCTTATCCTAGGCGGGGTTTATACCGCCCTAAAAAAGGAGACAGAGGCGCAGAAGATCTATCTAAGAGTTGTTAAGCAGGATCCTAAGAATATTGAAGCACATATCTTTTTAGCAAAAACCTATGCTGCCAAGGAGAATTTTAAGCAAGCGATAAATATTTTGCAACGTTGTCAAAAGCGGGTAAAGCCAGATCCGATCTTCTCTTACTACATAGGTAAAATTGAGGTAGCTCGCGGCAATCGCAAGCGGGCACGTCGTTACTTTCGCCAAACGCTGAAGATCAATCCCGCTTACTCTCAGGCGGCAATTGCCTTAGGGCTGCTTCATGAGGAGCAGGGGCAGATGGATAAAGCGGTTGTTGTCTATCGGGACTATTTAAAACGTAATCCTCAAGATTACATTGTGCTTAATCGTATTGTTAATACCTACTTTGCGCAGGGGGAGTTAAAAAAGGTCATTCCCTACGCTGCTCAATTGGCAAATCTAGATCCTAGCAATCTTAATCTTAAGGTTAAATTGGGGATACTCTATAGTGATGATGGTCAACTGGCAAAGGCGCGAAAGGTCTTTCATGAGATATTAAATGTCATCCCTGACTCGGATAAGATACTCTACTATTTGGGATCAATCTATCAGCAGGAACAGATGTATGAAGGGGCGATCGAGCAGTTTACTAAAATTGTCGAAGAGAGTCCCATGTTCCATGATGGTCAACTGCAGATCGCTTCTATATTAGAGCTCCTGGCACAAGATGATCTAACGGCCAAGCGGACCGAGAGGATTGAGCGTTTAAAGAGTTTTGTTGCTGACAAAAGTAAGGTTGGAGGAAAGCTGGAGATAGATTTAAACGTTATTTTGGCCGGATTCTACGAGAATGGTGGACAATTTGAGCAGGCAATTACAACTCTTGCTTCTCTAGGTGATCGAGAGGAGTTTGACAATGGTCATCAATACTATCTGGCCTCTCTTTATGAGAAGAATCTACAGTTTGGTCAGGCGACGAAGATTATCAAGAGCATTCTGATTAAAGATCCAAAAAATGCACATGCCCTGAACTTTTTGGGATACTCTCTGCTTGAACAAGGGGATGTGAAGAAATTTGACAAGGCGTTTGCCTATATTCAACAAGCTGTTAAGCTTCGACCCAAAGATGGGTATATTCGGGACTCCCTTGGGTGGTACTACTACAAGGTAAAGGATTACTCCCGCGCCTTGGCAGAGGCAAAAAAGGCTTGGGAATCAGAGAAGAATGATGTAGTCATTACCAAGCATCTTGCGATGATCTATTTGGAGATGAAGCACTTTCAGAAGGCGAAGAAGTTCTACGTGGAGGCGTTAAAAAATTGTACTCAAGAGTCAGAGCGAGTAGATATTATAAAGTCTTTAGAGCGGTTGGAGAAAATCCGTTTGCCCGCTTCAGTTGCCCCAATACCATTGCCAAATACAAAGTAACATTCACTATCTTTTTCTTGCTGGGAGTAATAAACTCTTGTGCTCTTTTGCGGCCAGTGGATACAACCTGGATGCAACAAGAGGATCTCCTAGCAACGACTCTGGCCAAAATTTGTCTGTCTGGTGAGGGTAGTGGGGTTCTAAAGTTTCGCTCACAGCAACATACCTTCACCTTTGAAACTCTTATGAATCGCCAGCAGATGCAGTGGGGGGTAGCAATTCAGGTGCCATTCCATGGAGAGGAGTTGATTCGATTAGATCTACGGCAGATGGTCAAACTTGGTCGCCCCATGGTGAGTGGTGGGGGATATCGCCAACTGAAAAAGGCTTTTATTCAGCAAGGGCAGCGGCAACAGCTCTCATTAATTCGGCAGCAGCTCCAGAATTGGGCTCAGCTGCTCTATCTGACTCAACTGGGACAGGAAAAAAATATCAATTCCAAGTTACAGTGTAATCCTCGCTCCACTGGCCAAGGTCAGGTGGAGCAGAGCTGCTGGATTAAAGGCAAGCCGGCCCGGAAATTTGTTTGGCAGCTCGAGCAGTCTAGAAAATTTACGATGTTCTGGGGATCGAGAGGTGCAGCGCATCAGGGGGCGGTAACTGGAGAGAGAGAGCAGTTTGGCCACTATCGTCAAATTGGATTGAAGATGAAAAGTGATGAGCAGCAAAAGAGTGATGCTAATGTTTGGGAGTTAACCCTGGCATTTGATAGTTGTTCTTAACGGGAACAGATCATCACTGAATACTTCACAATAAGGTTGTGCACCGCCCCATGCAACTTTATAGTGGCAAAATAACAACTTTTTATATATATAATCCGTGCTGAAGATTCGGTGTTATTTCCCCAGTTGTTTTGCCAACTAATGGGGTTCTTAACATAAGCGGAACATGAACAAGAATATAAATATTATTCAATAGTATACAAAGAGGGATGGTTTGCGATGCAAAAAATGATCAATTTGACACTTTTGGTTTCACTGTTAGTTGGTACTCTCTCCTGCTTCAAGAGTGAGGGAGATGGTAGTAAGAAAACTTTAAACATGGTGATCACTGCCAAGGTAAAAGGGATGGATCCGATCTATGCCAATGATCGCTACTCCAACAATGAAATTGCTCGAGTTTATGAAGGCCTTCTAGAGTATCACTACCTAAAGCGGCCCTATGAGTTAATTCCTAATTTAGCCGATGGAATGCCGAAAGTATCTGCTGATGGTCGGGTTTATACATTTAAAATTAAGAAAGGTGTTCTCTTTCAAAATGATGTTGCATTTCCGGCCGGTAAAGGGCGGGAGCTAGTAGCAGAGGATTTTGTCTACTCTCTCAAGCGTCTGGCCGATCCCAAACTACAGTCTTTGGGCTGGTGGGTAATCGATGGCAAGATTAAAGGATTAAATGAGTGGCGAAAAAAGTATGCAGATCTTCCGAAGGTCGACTATGGCGAAGAGGTTGAGGGATTAAAAGTGATTGATCGCTACACCTTGCAGTTTACTCTAAGTAAAAACTTTCCACAGTTTCTCTACGCCTTGGCAATGCCTTTTACCTACGTTGTGGCCAAAGAGGTTGTCGATAAATATGGTAAGGAGTTTTTAAATCATCCGGTAGGAACTGGTGCATTTGTACTGCCGCGATTTGAGCAGAGTAACAAGATTGTCTACACTCGGAACCCAACCTTTAGAAAAAAACTATTTCCTAGTGATGCCAGTCCTGAATTTAAAAAACTGGGCTACTTGCAAGATGCCGGTAAGCCACTTCCACTGCTTGACAAGTTAATTGTAAATATCATTATTGAGAGTCAGCCTCGTTGGCTTAACTTTCAAAAAGGGAAGGTCGACTATATTGGGATTCCTAAGGATAACTTTGACTCAGCGGTAATCCCAGGCAAGGGACTTGCTGATGATTTGTCCAAACTGGGAATCACTTTGAATATCACTCCATCGCTAGATGTGACCTATGTTGCTTTTAACCACGACAACAAACTATTTGATAACATCGCTCTTCGACGGGCAATGTCGATGGTCTATGATGTCGAGCGTGGAAACAAACTATTTTACAACGGCACTGCTTTGGCCGCCCAGTCAGTTGTTCCTCCGGGGATTGCTGGCAATGTAAATGGATATGTTAATCCCTACCGTGGTCCAAATATCAACCTTGCCAAAAAGTTGTTGGCCGAAGCGGGCTATCCGAATGGCAAAGGGTTGCCAACTATTACTTACGATACTGCCTCTTCAACTGTTTCACGACAGCAGGGAGAGTTCTTTAAAAAGCAGATGGAGCAGATTGGGGTTAAAATTAAAGTTGTGACTAATCCGTGGCCAGAGTTTCAGCGTAAAATTACTAACCGAACGGTAATGATCTACGGCATTGCTTGGGGTGCTGACTATCCTGATGCTGAAAACTTCTTACAACTACTCTACGGGCCAAACCGTTCACCAGGAGCAAATGGCTCTGGCTTTAATCACCAAACGTTTAACCAACTCTATAAGAGCGCTTCAATTATGCAGGATACCCCTGAGCGAACCGCCCTCTACGAGAAGATGAATCGCATGGCCGCTGAATTGGTGCCTTGGATTTTTGGAGTTCATCGTCAAAGCTATGTGCTGTTTCATGGTTGGTTGAAAAACTACATTCAGTCAGACTTTGATGCTGGTGTTGCTCAATACCTAGATGTCGATTTGGAAAAGAAGAAAGAGCTTAGAGCGGGAATGTAGCTAGGTGAATATCTATAGCTACACCTTCCGTCGTCTGCTCTATGTGATTCCAGTCGTTCTCGGTGTTTCGCTGATCATTTTTGTGCTGTTTAATTTAGTGGCCGGAGATCCCACTGCGATTCTACTGGGGAAACATGCCAGTGCTAGTCAGATGGCAGAGCTACGGCATGAGTTGGGACTGGATCGTCCCTGGTTGGCGCAGTACTTTGATGTAGTTAGGTCCGCATTTACCTTCGACTTTGGTCGCTCATGGTCAACCAAACAGGAAATTTTTGAGATGATTAAGGCGGGAGCTATTCCCTCCCTAACTCTTTCGTTTCCAGCATTTTTTCTCTCTACTGTATTAGCGATTATCGTTTCACTGTTTGTCTCTTTCTATCGAGGTGGGGTAGTTGACCGGTTAGTGGTCTTTGTCTGTGTAGCACTGATGAGTATCTCCTCTTTAGCCTATATTTTATTTGGTCAGTGGTTTTTAGCTTACTATCTAGGACTATTTGAGATATCGGGTTATGAGTCAGGCTTTCCCTACTTTATCCCCTACGTGTTATTGCCGATCATCATCTGGATGGTACTCTCGGTGGGGCCAGATGTGCGGTTTTATCGAACGGTTGTACTAGATGAGATCTATCAGGACTATGTTCGTACTGCTCGCTCCAAAGGGTTATCAGAGAGGGTGATCCTGTTCAAACATGTTTTAAAGAATGCGATGATTCCCATTATTACTTATGTTTTAATTAAAATTCCATTTTTAATTCTGGGAGCACTACTACTGGAGAGCTTCTTTAGTATTCCTGGTTTGGGATCAATCACCCTAAATGCAATTAATGGATCTGATTTTCCTGTAATTAAAGCGATGACAATTTTAAGTTCGATTGCCTACATCCTTTTTAGTGTTTTTACTGATGTGATGTACTGCTTAGTTGATCCGCGTGTGAGGTTGAAATGAGTAGCGCCAACGCTCCACAGATGTCCAAGTCACTTTGGCGTCACGCCTTAGACTCACTGAAAAAAGATCGCTATGCGATGATCGCTTTGGCAGTAGTCCTACTATACACGTTGATTGCCCTTCTCTCATCTATTGGGGTTCTTGGGGCAAATTGGTCACAAGAGGTGGGTGCCTCTTATGCAGCTCCCGATATGAATAATATTTTTGGCACTGACATCTTTGGTCGTAGTGTCTTAGAGAAGACGATCAAGGGGACAGAGGTCGCCATGAGTGTTGGGCTGGTCGTAGCACTGATCGCAATTGCGATTGGAGTAGTTGTTGGTGCGATCGCTGGCTATTTTGGTGGGCTGATTGACGAGTTGATCGTCTGGTTTTATACCACCTTCTCATCTATACCAGGTATTATGTTATTGGTTGCGATAACGCTAATTATGGGCAAGGGAATAATCGCAGTCTATCTGGCCTTGGGATTAACTAGTTGGGTTCAATTGGCCCGGCTAATTCGTGGCGAGGTAATAAAACATAAGGATCGGGAGTATGTACAAGCCGCGTCTGCTATCGGTAGCAGCCACTTTCGCAAACTCTTTATTCATATTATTCCTAATGTGATGCACATCGTGATTATCAATTTCTCTCTGCAATTTCAGTTCGCCATTAAGTCTGAGGTGATTCTCTCATACTTGGGGTTGGGAGTGCAGGGACAGCCTAGTTGGGGTACCATGATTGATGACGCCAAACTGGAGCTGGCCCGTGGGGTTTGGTGGCAATTGGCGGCAGCCACCTTCGCTATGTTTGGTGTAGTTTTGGCTTTTAATATCTTAGGTGATGCTTTACGAGATGCACTTGATCCCAAATTAAAGGGAAAATAGAGGAAGAGGCTTTATATGGCAGATAAAATTTTAGATGTAAAAGACCTGGTGGTGCAGTTCAATACTGATCGTGGTGTTGTAACTGCAGTCGATGGAGTCTCCCTAGAGGTTTTCAAAGGGCGTACGTTGGGAATCGTCGGAGAGTCTGGTTCTGGTAAGTCTGTAACGGCCTTAGCGATAATGCGACTAATACCCCATCCCCCCGGTATTATCAAAAATGGCGTGGTTAAATTTCGTGGAGAGAGTCTCTTGGATAAAGAGATGGTGGATATGCGAAAAATTCGTGGCAATAAGATCTCGATGATCTTCCAAGAACCTATGACCTCACTCAATCCAGTCTTTACTATTGGAAATCAGATTGAAGAGGTGTTAGAGCTGCACCAAAGTGATCTATCTAAAGAACAGCGCCACAAAAAAGCGGTGGAGATGCTAAGTTTGGTTGGGATACCCTCACCTGAAAAAAGAATTAAAGAGTATCCGCACCAGTTATCAGGCGGAATGCGACAGCGAGTGATGATTGCCATCTCTTTGGCCTGTGAGCCTGATATTTTAATTGCAGATGAGCCGACTACTGCCTTAGATGTTACTATCCAAGCGCAGATTTTAGAGTTGATGAAAAAATTACAGAAAGAGCTAGGCATGGGGATTATCATGATCACCCATGACTTGGGAGTTGTCGCTGAAACCTGTGATGATGTAGCAGTAATGTATTGTGGTAAAATTGTGGAGCAAGGAACTGCAGATCATATTTTTAATAATCCGCGCCATCCTTATACCAAAGGATTGCTAGAGTCGATTCCCTCTTTTGATGCCACTACCGGTGATGCCAAGGATCGCTTGCCGACTATTGAGGGGATGGTACCCTCGCTGTTTGAGTTGCCTGAAGGGTGCAGTTTTCAGGATCGTTGTAGCAAGTGTATCTCTCAGTGTCGTCAGCCACAAGAGGTGCTGGCATTGAAGGAAGTGGCAACTGGCCATGCGGTCAGTTGTTTTAACCACTACTAGTTTTTAGTGTAAAAGTTAGATCAACCGGAGTTGATGATGAGTTCAGAATATCTATTGGAAGTTCGACATTTAAGTAAAGATTTCCCGATCAAAGGGGGGATTTTCGGTCGTCAAGTTGGTTCGCTAACGGCAGTTAATAATGTCAGCTTTAAGGTTAAGCGCGGAGAGACTCTGGGACTGGTTGGTGAGTCTGGCTGTGGTAAGACGACCTTGGGCCGTTGTATTTTACGTCTACTGGAGCCAACTTCTGGTGAGGTTATCTTTCATGGCGATGATATTACTAAGTATAATGCCAAGCAGATGCGTGAGATTAGAAGAAAGATGCAGATTATTTTTCAAGACCCTTATGCCTCACTTAATCCTAGAATGACTATTGGAGGAATCCTAACTGAGCCGCTTGTCATACATAATCTGTTCAAGACTCAACAGGAGAAAACCAAGCGTCTATACCAACTATTAGACTATGTTCAACTACCAAAGGATGCTCTCAATAAGTATCCTCATGAGTTCTCTGGTGGACAGCGTCAACGAGTCTGTATTGCAAGGGCCTTGGCAGTAGAGCCTGAGTTTGTGGTTTGTGATGAGCCGGTCTCTGCATTGGATGTTTCGGTTCAAGCTCAAGTGGTAAACTTGATGATGGACCTGCAAAAGGAGCTCGGCTTAACCTATCTTTTTATTGCCCATGATCTAAAAGTTGTGGAGTATATTTCGAACAAAGTTGCTGTCATGTATCTTGGCAATAGTGTTGAGCTGGCCGAGGCGAGCGAACTCTATGGTAATCCTCGCCATCCTTATACTAAGTCTCTTTTTTCTGCCATTCCCAAGCCTGATCCCAATGCGAGTGGTGATAGGATTATCCTTGAGGGGGATGTGCCCAGCCCGATGAATCCTCCAACCGGATGTCACTTCCATCCTCGCTGCTGGCTGGCCAGTGATGAGTGTCGTTCCAGTTATCCCGAGAGTACGATCTATACTCCAACCCATGAGTATCGTTGCCATAACCCGCTATAGAAACTTGCTATAAGGGATTGACTCCTTAATTTATCTCTCCTCTTCGACCTCCTAGCAAAGATAGTCGGCAGTTTTTTCCCAATACTATAAATAAATACTCCTATTAGATATACTTTATTTAACAGGAGTTGTTATTGAGTTTCCCCATTATCGCTTTTTCCACTTACCTAAAAAATCTTAATCAGCCTAAGCTGATTAAGATTACTAAAACGCTTTTAAAGAAATTGTACAAAACCACTTCGGCCAAACGTCGGGCCCGGCTAGTACATCAAGTGGTGGATAGTGAGATGAAGGATCTATTCAACGATTGTGCAGTAAAAAAGTTCGTTCGTTGTGGGGATGGTTGTGCTCACTGCTGCTACTCTCACGTGGCGATCACCTCTGACGAAGCTGATCTTCTGGCCCATAGGGTAATGGAGCAAGGGGTTGAGATTAACTACACTCGGTTGCAGCTACAACAGAAGGCCGGAGATAGTATTGAGGCGTGGAATCAGATTCCACACTCGATGCGCCGCTGTGTTCTGTTAGATCAGAGTGACTCCTGTATGGTCTATAGTGATCGCCCCTCTACATGTCGAATTAATAATGTTGTTAGTGAACCTGAACTTTGCCGTTTGGATCAGGGGGAGCGTCCCATTAGCCTGTTACTTACCGAGCGAGCCGATATGGCGATGATCGCTCACTATATTTACTCCAAACAGAGTAAAAAATTAGTTACAGGGACTATTCCCCAGCTTTTGTGGCAATCATTACATCAAAAATCTGAGCAGGTTAGCTCACCAAGCCTATAAAAAACAGCTAGTTATCCCGTTCTGAGTAAATACGTCAAGTTTTACTCTCAGAAGGTCGATAGGGTGAAATATAATAGCTCCAAGCAGAGTTTGTTTAGAAGTTATACCTGATTTTGGGGAGTGGAATCTATGAAATTGAATCTGAGTATCTCTCTTTTATCCTATGCTATTGCAGTGGTGATTTTATCACTATCTGCCACGCTCTATGCGAAGAGCTGTGAAGAGGGTGAGTATGATTGTCGCTGCATCTACACTTATCGAGAGGGAGGAACCAAGCATGGACGTAAATTGGTAGATGTGTATGAGAGTGATCATAAACAATTAAGATTACTATCTGCAAAAGCCGCAGGGGGGTCGGTCTCCTCTGGGTGGAATCAGCCAACAATTGATGAGGATAGCCGCTTATGTCAGATTGAGAAGGGATATACTGAGTATCTCATAATTAAATATACTGGATTGCAAGATGATCTAACAAAACTGGACTCTGTCAGGAAGGAAAATACGATTGTTGCTGAGGTGCAGAGGCAGTGTCGGCTCGCTGCATTTACCCCTTTTGCCTCGATTCAAAATATTTCAAAACATATTTCACATATTAAAAAATTTGCTGGCTGGAAGGAGCCACTGCACTCAGTAGAGAATATCTGTACTAATCGGTTTGCGAAAGAGTTGAATAACCCCAAACTATTTTATCAAGGTGGAGCAAAGAAGGCGTTAGAATTTTGCAAGTGTCGTGAAGCTGAACTTCTTACCCCGCGATTTACTGTTAAGCAGTGTGAGGAGCTGCGTGATGAACGAGATGGGGTCGAGAGTGAATTTTATACAAAAATGTTGGTTCATTTAAAATTACTGCATAAAATCAGGGAGTATCATCAGTTAATGTCTACCATTGTGGAACCTGATGCTCTTAATAAGTGGGTTAATAAAGGTACGAAATGCGGCTCAATTAATATACCTGAGTTTTCGCCTCTATTACCGGATGATAAATCTATTAAGCATGGAGGACCGCAGGCACTTAAAATTTTCATGTCATATTTGGATAAATCTACTTTGATTAGTGATCGAGAGAAGGAAGGGCTAAAGATGATGGTGGAAGCAATTAGCCGAGTTCCTTTGCCTACAGATACGTTTACAATAGAGCACTTGAATAGAGAGCTTAGCAATAATCTACGCAAGGATTGTCAAAAATATAGCTATTATCTTAATGTTTACAATAAAGCGACCAAAACAAGCACGCCGCCTGATATCTGTACACGCCATTATTTACGTCCAACCTTTAATCAGATCTTATCAGATCCAGAATTTTTTTATGATAATATGCGCCCATATGCAGATACTTTTTACTGTGAAACATTGCGCTCTGATTTAAAGGATATGGATAGTTATTTGCCAGAACATTTTAACTCTTGTCAAAAAAGTATTGCTGCGAATATTCCAAAAGTAGAGAGGGAAAAGTTCATTAAAAATGATGGCAAGGTACCTCTAAATAATTGTGCAGCATTAAAATCAGATTTTGATAAGAATCCCACTTACCCCACTGATCGTCGCTCAATGGCGGATAGATTTGGCAATGGCAGACCTGACTATGGCTCCCCCCCACAAGAATTTTCATTTCACGCTGACCTTGAAAATTATCGTAATGTTCCTGTGATAAGGGTGGCAGATGAAGATGTCAAGAGAGCGAAGGCAAAAGCAGGTATTCCTAGCGAAAATGCCGAAGCAGTGAGTAGTAAGGACACACCTTCGCCAATAAAATCTAATCCTGCTACTGGTAGTACGCAGGAGAGTACGGCCACTGCTGCTACTCCGTTGCCGATTACTCCTCAAAAAGGTGGCGCAACAGGTACTAATCAACAGAGTAATTCTGAGGCGAGAGCTGGTTATAGCAATACTTGGAATAGTAATCGAGGAGTAATGGCAAATAGACCGTCCGCTGGTTCGAGCAGTAATTACTCCTATGATAACTCGACGGATAATAATCCTACGAGTGGTGAGAGTCGATATCGATCTCCAGGGCCAAAGGATCGAGCAGTTGATCGTTCCCCCAGTAGCAATCAGGGTGACGGTAGTGTTGCTGATGAGTTAAGGCGGATGCGAGAGGAGATGTCTGGTTTACGACGAGAGAAGAGTAGTGGCAGCTCTCAAGAGGAGAGTGAAATTCGAATGGCCAAGCTGGAAAAACAGATTAAAACTCTAAAGGATCAAATCAAGCAGCAGGATAAAGAAGAGAAGGCCAAGCCTGAAGTTGCGGCCCAAAAAAGAGAAAGGATAGATGCCCATCCAAGTATAAGTACCGCTCCATCGAGTGGAAAGAGCGCACTCTCACCATCCTCTCGTGGGACCGGTGGAAATATTGGAGGCGGTAGTAGCAGCTCACAAGGTGCTGCAAGTGGTGTAAGTAATAGCAATACAATAGCTGAGAGAGTTAGTACTGGTGGAGTGGCCAGTCCAGGTCAAGCAGCTATTGGTGGTGCGCCTGGCATAAGGCGTGGGATCGCCAGTAGCATGCCAGCACCAACAGACATCCAAAGTCGGATATCGATGGTTCGCCAAGTTGTTAGTCAGAATCAAGCGTTAGATATGAGTGATTTTGGACTAAAATTGAAGGAGAATCCGCAGGCTTTTTATGAGCAGACTGGTGGGCGAGTTGTGGTCCATGATCAAGAGAATGGCCGCTCAGTCTACCGCGTGATGGAGTTTGTCATTGAAGGGGGAGTTCCACGTCTACTGCCTAGCTCTATTCAAACGGTAGATTCGGAGCAGGTGTTGGATGAGCAGGGAGAAATCATTGAGGGAGACCCTACCACTATTAGCGTACTCCAAGAGCAGCATATTCGGGATGGATTGGCAGAGGAAAGTGGTCAGCAACCGATCTCTACTCCCCAAGAGCGTATGCAGCACGACGATGTCAAGAGTCAGCTAAGAGACGCCCTATCTGATCAGTAGAGTTATAATAACTATTCCCCTTCACTCTGTGTGCGAATCGGTTGGTAACAGAGTAAAACGCTAAAGTTTATTTCTCAGAAGTCGATAAGTTGAGGTGTAATTGTATCCATGCGGATTTTCACTCAACGTTATGCATGGATTTTGTGGGAGCTAGGCTGATGAAACTTAACCTTATCATTGCTCTATTATCTTTTACTCTAGCAGTGCTATTTACTCCATCCTCTCTCTGGGCTTCATGCAAAGAGGGCGAAAAGGGGTGTCTTTGTATCTACACCTACTACGAAGGAGGAGATAAGGAAAATGAGTTTTTAGCGACGAAATACCAAGCGGATCTGCAGGAGCTGGCCCAAAAACAGAAGATGGATATTAGCCTCGGCAATATTCCCAAGCTAAATAAGCTTTCAAATTTTTGTCAAATCGATGAAACAGGCTTTCTTGATAAGGTGGCTGAAGTTGTATCGGACATATTTAGCAGTGAAACCAAAATTGAGTTAATTCAGAAACAGTGTCGTCGGGCAGTGATCGACTCTTTTGATGTAGTTCAAAAGTTAGGTGACGATATTGAAAAAATTACAGCAATACTACCCGGACCCATGGCTTCAATCAATTCTATAATTTCAACAAACAATCAGTGTACTGAAGCCTGGGGTCAAAAGTTAGATAACCAGAACTTGTTACTCTTTCCGGGCGGGGTTAAGGAACTTATCCAATTTTGTAGTTGCCGTGATACTTCGTTGGTTGCACTTCCAGTGAATAGGGGGGAGTGCCAGGAAATTAGGGATAGACAACTAGATGGAGAGAGTGAGTTTATGATGAATCTTCCCCAGATGAAAAAACATGGGGCAAGAATTAACATTTACTCTGGATTGTTATCTGTTTTGGTTGGCAGTGATGAGCTGAGCAAACTAACTTCGGGCTCTAATGCTTGCAGTTCGATTAATCTACAGGAGAACTCTATATTGCCAAAAGATGGTTCAGTTCCTATCAAGAGTGAAGAGGCTTATCAAATAATGGGGGGGTACCTTAAAGATGAGTTTGACAAGCTAAGCAGCGCATTCAGCAAGCAATTTCGTAACAGTAATCCTATGGTACTGAAGCAGATAAGAGGAGATAGGAGGCAAGCCCGGTTGCAGCTTAATATACAGAACAATTCAAATGAGCTTGGGGAGTTAATTGCAAACCGTGAAACAGATAAATTGATTACAGCACTTAGTAAGCGTATAGAAAAACAGTGCAGGATGGCAGCAATTATTATCAAGAAGGCTCGAAGGAAGGGGGCAGGCAATAGAAAACATGATGTCGATATATGTACACGCCATAAATATTATAATGACTATAATAATTATTTGACCGGCCCGGACAGTTTTGACAACGAGCTGCGCCCCTACTCAGATCTCTTCTTATGTGAAAGTCTACGTTATCAGTTACAATCGGTACTACAAGAGCCGACAGGAATAAAGGGAGAATGTCACTCGATGATTGCAGCTAATATTGATGAGGATGATAATTTAAGAGGTTTGGCATCTGAATTTGCTTATAGTGATAAAAAAATTCCAATTTATAATTGTAATTCAATCGAGTCCGATTCTATTCACCCGGGAGATACAAATGATGAGATGTTTGGGCCTCCGGCTCCCCCTCGTTTAGAAGGAAACCCTCAGGTTACTTCCGATGATGATTCGTTTAGTTATTCAGATGGTTCTGAAGCTAAAGATGATCCCTACGCCTTTGAAGATATTCGAGGGAATCATAGCCGAAGACAAAAGCTAAAAGATGCTCTGACAAGTGCAGCTAAGGGATTAAATAATTTACCTAAGACTAATGTTGGTAAGCAGGTAACGTCTACTACTACCGCTTCGTCTGAGGTGATTAGTGACAGTGTCGAGGTTGATAGTCATCGGCCAGATGGTCCAACAACATCTACTCCGAGCTCAGATGTTTCGCAGACAGGTTCAAACCCCCAAGAAACAGCTCAGATAGCAAAGCCTTGGCAGCCAACACCAGAGAGTGGGTATAACACTCCATGGAACAATCGAGAATCGATTAATCCGCGTTACCCGGTCACATCTTTTGCACCTTCAATTAGTGATGAGTCACTAGAGGTGACTAATGGGAGTCCGAGCGGGAAGGCGAAGACAGCACTTTCTGATGAGTTACAGAAGTTGAGAGCGGAGCTGGCGGCACTAAAGACAGAGCAAATAGAGAAGAGAGATGGTGAGCAAGAGAGTATAAAAGGGGCGAAGGAAAAGTCCGATCCACAGATGGTTGACCTAGAAAAACAGGTAAAAGAGTTACAGGTCGAACTTAAAAAACGAAAAATAGCAGCTCGCACTGCTGTCGCTGATCAGCCAACCGTGCTCAATAATCGGGCCAATCTTAATAGTCCGACCACTACAGGTGGAAAGAGAGCACTCTCCTCTTCATTTGGTGATGGTAGAGAGTATGGCAACAGCACTGCTCCATCCCAGAGTGGGGCGAGTGTTAGCAGTACTACGATGCGAAGTGGTGCTAGCAAAGCAAATTTGAATGCTGCAAACGCAGCAGTGGCTGCTGGGGGCAGTGCTGCATTTGTAAATAGGGGAAGCCCTATCTCTGACCCTATTGATTATGACGGCCGCATCGTTATGGTCAGAGAGGTTGTTAGTCAGAATCAGGCGATGGCGATTGGTGATTTTGGACTAAAACTGCAAGAAAATCCCGAGGCCCTCTATGAACAGACTGGTGGACGAGTAGTGGTTCAGGATCAAGAGAGTGGCCGTCTTGTATATCGAGTGATGGAGTTTGTTGTCGAAGGAGGAGTTCCTCGTCTACTACTCGGATCTACTCAAACCGTCGATGCCAGCCAAATTTTGGATTCCCAAGGAGAAGTGTTGATGGGGACACCGATCGGTATTACCAAAACTCAGGAAGAGGAGTTGTTACAAGGATTATCTGATGTACATGGCCGGGCACCTGCGACGGCGCTACCAGATCAAGCCGATCAAGCTCGTAAGTACCATGATGACGTTAAAGGGCAATTTGACGAACTTCCTAGTGAGTAGCATGATTGGTTAATTTGTATTTATTACAGTAAGTTATGTGCCTCCCTTCTTATTGAGACACCGTGTAATTACTAAACTATCTTGATCACCAACACGAGACACGATTAAAACATTTTCTACTCTTTCCGAAACTATCACCATTGACTCGTTGGAACTCTCCGGTGATCAATCGTGCTAAAGGGGAGCAGCTTCTAGATTATGAAGTTGAGTGGGGATTTATGTTGGCCAAAAGGCTGGATGGTGAAATCATCAAGCAGATAACTTCGCAAAATATTGCTGATTATATAGCGGGGGTATTTCTAATTTTAGATATGACATCACGGGAAGTGCAGGTCAGAGAGGCAAACGGGAACGGGAACAGATTGATTTAGCATGATGCTAAATCAAGTCGCCGTAGGCGCCCCGTAGGGGTGACCGAGCAGGATGCGAGGGAAACAAACAGGAACAGGAACAGGAACAGGAGCAGGAACGGGAGCAGGAACAGGAACAGGAGCGGGAACAGGAACGGGAGCAGGAACAGGAACAGGAACAGGAACAGATTGATTTAGCATGATGCTAAATCAAGTCGCCGTAGGCGCCCCGTAGGGGTGACCGAGCAGGATGCGAGGGAAACAA
>JABGUH010000015.1 GCA_018646675.1 Bdellovibrionales bacterium
TCAGCTTGGAATTGCCAGACGGTCGGTGGGTAGGGCGTTACAAGATATGTGATCGGTTGTCACGCTCGCTAACCGGAAGGACACTAATTAAAAGGAGTTATGGATTTAGGAACTTCAATAACTATCGCTTGAGAGTCCTGAATGCCTGATTATATTTGGTTGAGTGCAGTGGGTTACACAAAGAAGGAAGAAGAACCATATTTGGTTGAGTGCAGTGGGTTACACAAAGAAGGAAGAAGAACCGAAGAACCGAAGAACCTTAATTAGGTGATTGGTGGAGGTGGCGAGAATCGAACTCGCGTCCAGAAAACAATTGTAAGAGCGGCCTACGTGCGTAGTCTTAGTTTCTCGTCTAAAGACAGGACTATCTAGTTACAGTATAGCTAGCAACACTCACATATTTTTTTAGCAGGTATTAGTAATCACTCCTGCGTAACAATTTTAAAGGGTGTTACCACCTTGTTTGTTGCGTTCTGTTTCTTGGGTGCAACCCCTCATACATGGGTTCTGCTAATTAAGCAGCCATTGCAACAGGCTCAAAAGAGTCTGCAATTATTTGTTGGTCTCCTTTTCACCAGGACCATGGACACCAGCCTGGACACGCCCACTCAAAGTCAAGCTCCCTGTCGAAACCAGGACACCCCCACTAAATGGAGGAATCATTGTACTCAAGATAGGGATGGTTTGCAAGTTAGTGGAAAAGGGACTACGGCCTCAAGCCCGGCTTCCCATGCCCCCCTCCACGAAATTGGGGAGTTAAGCAGCTCTTCGCCGTTGGAAACGGCCACCAAGTAGCAGCAGAATGAAAATCACCCCCCACAACGGCAGCATCATTAAAAAGCCCCACTGTTGAAAGAGGGTAGGGACCGCACTATTCGCTTCCCCTAGCTTAAGCCGCAGGTCGAGGTTAGTGGCAACAAACAGCGAAGTTCGCTCACTCTCACTCCCATCAGGATAGGTGATCGAGCTGATCCCAGTATTAGTCATCCGCACCAACGGTATTTGAAACTCTAGTGCCCGCCACTTACTTAAAAAGAGATGCTGGTAGGGCTCACTGGTTCGCCCATACCAAGAGTCATTGGTCAGATTGACCAGAAAGTCTGGCGTCTGCTCCACACTGTTGAGATAGCTGCGAATATAGTTATAAAAGAGCACCTCGTAGCAGATCGCTATCGTAAAACGGTGGCCGCTCTTTAGTTTAAACAGCGGATACGTTTTGCCCACCCCAAAGTAGGAGATGTTTTGGATATAGGGGCGCAGATACTGGCCAAAAGGCCCCAGTGGCAACCGCTCCCCAAAGGGGATTAAAATTCTTTTGTGATAGACCTGAGAGAACTTTAGCGGATTACCCGCTATTTCGGGCCGGTAGGAAAGGTGAATGGCCGCATTATACTGCGAGTGATAACCGGCCTGCCTCTCCGGATTGGCATCATACCCGCCAAACAGCAGGTCCGCCTTTGTCTGCGCTGCAATTTTTTGTAACATCGGATGAGGCCACTCCAACCCCTCCCTCATCCGCTGGGTATTTACCAAAGGGGGAAATGCCGTCTCCGGCCAAATAATTAGGTCGAGCTGCCCCAACTCTGAGGGAGCACTGCTTAACCGCTGGTAGAGCTGAAAGGTGTGCTCGATCGCCTTAGCATGGCCACGCTCTAGATTAAGTTTTAGATGGTTACCGATATTTGGTTGCATCATTCTGATCTTGAGTGGCCCTCCTGGCCGACGATTAGCGGGAATCTGCTTTAAAGGATTGATGATGGAGATAATTAATACTAGGGAGAACGTAACGATTGCCCCATAATCGATAAAACGCTTTTTGATCAACATCACAATCCCTAGCGCCATCCAGAAAGAGACAAAAGAGTAGATCGGCACCCCGAAAATTGGGGCCAGCCCCAAGTAGGGGGCCAGATGGAGCCAGGCATGGCCCATATGAGCAGGAAACTGCTGAGGAGTAAAGCTCTCTAAGCTAGTCAACACTATTGCCAGCGCAAAGCTTTTCATCCCCGGATGGCGAAGTTGCAGTAGTGGATTATATCTCTCGGGGATCAAACGCCACAAAAGAATCATGATTAGATAGTGGGGCATAATCACCAAAGAGAAGAGAGAGGCCAATAGATAGTTAAAGGGAGCAGGAATATCACCAAACTCTCCCAAGGTTGCTGCAATCCAGTAGTGGCCAAGCAGATTGCATACCATCGAAAAACCTAACCATGCCGCTATCTCTACTCTTAGCGCCTTTTTGGGGGAGCGATCGACTTGACTGCTATCATCTGTTGCGGAGAAAAAAAATAGCACCACAGCGATACCGATGATCGGCCCAAAAGCAAAAGCGGGAGCAAAGGTTAGGGGAAAACCTAAACAGTAGACTACTCCGCCTAGGGCAGCGAGAATAAAAGTAATAGGAGTATTGATTACAAACATCGCTCTAATAATATGTTTCGTTGATGTAGTTTGCCAATATATTAACTTGAGTATAGAATATTACCAATGGATATATTTCAGCAAAACGAACGGAATCGTTTGAATCTTACAGAGAGTTGTCTGCGCTGCGGAACTGCGGTAGATTCTGGACAACCCTGCAACAGCTGCATTACCCGCTTAAAAGAACAACTGGGTGAGCTTACTAACGAACGTAGCTACTATAGTTTGAAAAACCTACGAGCACACAAAGGGATCGTTGTCCTATCCCGATCACCATGGCTTGAACTCTCTGGCATCTCATCCCGTGAATATTTGCGTCGTCTAAAAGTTCGCCTCCGTCACCTAGTTAACTATCTAAGCCTCTACTCCGGTGAGGTAGAGCCGATCTATATGTCAGAGGCAAAACATATTTTGACTGAGCTGGCAGATCTAGGTGAGAGCTCAACCTCGCTGATGGTGATGCTGGAACCAATGGAAGAGGGAGTACTCTATCAACATCTAGTTACTCGGATTTTAAGTGAAGAGAAGCGCCTCGCATCCCAACAGTTTGGTGTAGATAATTTTTTCAGCTATAAAATTGGTGGAATGTTAACTATTCGACATATGCTATTAATTATCACCCTGTTTGCTGCCATCCTCTCCTTTCAGCACTATCTTTTTCGGATTAACGGTCTAATCTAGCCCTAACACTGAAACTAAGAATATAAGAATAGCAGATCTTAATTTGATCGATGGTAGATGATTTTACCTTTGCGTTTTTTGGTTGCGAGCTCGCGGATAGCAGCTTTACTATCTTGCCGAGAATCCACACCGGCCACTAAGCGATCAGCCAACTCCAGCGCCTTACCTGCATCCAACCTTCCTCCCGAGCGGCACTTACTCATCATAGAAACTTCACGGTAAGCAGACTTGGTGATGATTTTCTTTATCTGTTGCGCCTTTAAATGAGGATACTTCGACTTAATCAGAGCACTAACCCCAGTAACAAAAGCAGTAGACTGACTCGTTCCAGTTAGGTATCCGGCCCGTCGATAGGGGAGTGATGACTTGATTCGATCTCCTGGCGCAAAGATATCAACTTGGATCTTACCATAATTAGCAGAAGCCAAAAGTTGAGTTTTACGATCATGGGCAGTAACAGTAATGATATTACTTAGACCATAGCTGGCCGGATAGTAGGCGTTCTTCTGATGATCAATATTGGACTTCTCATTTCCGGCCGCCGCAACCACTAGAATGCCTTTGCGTTCCGCCTCTTTGAGAATTTTTAACTCATCATCGGCTGGCTCAGGCCCTCCACCAGAGTAGTTGATTATATCCACATTTTGATCAACTGCATATCGCAACGCTTTGATGGTTGAACTTAAGTTATCCTGACCAGAAGCTTTGGCGTCATAGTACTTCAAGGTAAGAATATCAACATCAGGAAAGACACTCTTAATAATTCCCGAGATATGAGTTCCATGTCCATGGCGATCAGTAGGGCGATAGATACTAGATCGCCCCTTAGAAAAATCTCGACCGTAGTTATTATTGTTGGACCTTCCCTTGGAAATATAGAGATTATTGATTAAAAACGGATGTGAGTTATCAATGCCGGTATCAATTACCGCCACTACCGTCTTGCCACGTTTTTTAAACCGCTTCCAAGCAGAGAGTAGGTTAATTGATGGATTATGCTTCTCTCCTTCGATCTGCGCCTCCAGCGCCCAACCGGTATAACGAGAGTTTAAGAGATCAGGACTATAAAAATAGTTACTCTTAGCAAAAGAGTAGGAGGTGATAGAGGTTAAGCTGTAGAACACCAATGCGATGGTGTGGGCCAACAGAATTCGCGAATATCGTTTGTGCATGGTATATTTCCTCAATCGCATCTCAAAACTATTAAACATATCTTCCACTTTAACAAGAGGATGAGTCACTACTCACCCTACTCTAAGCAAGTTATATGCCACTTAAGTCGCTATTGAATTGTGACCTTTTACTAGATATTTAGAGATGTGCCAACGCTTATGGAGTGTTGTTCACCAAGGGCACTGTCTAAAAATTAGACAGTGTCAACAAATGGTATCTGGCTGAATTATTTACAGTTATAAGGGTAGATCGAGGGGGATTTTAGACGTTGTCTAAGCTGATTTGGAGTATTGATCATACTCCCGCTCGCGCTCTTCAGCATGGGTAATACAAAGAGTCGCCCAGGGCTGACGCTCCAATCGCTTTGCTCCGATCGTCTCGTCACAATCATCACACTTACCGTAGCTTCCTTGGTCAATACGATAGAGTGCCTCTTCAATAGAACGAATCTTATCCAACTCACGCTGTCGGATATTAAAGGTGACCTGCTGATTAATTGTAGTATTGGCCAGATCAGCATCATCAGGCAGATCCTCAGGTGAGACTGTAAGATCCTGATTTGAGGTTAATACCCCCCCATTTAATATCTTGCTCTTCATGTTAAGTAAGAGTTTACGATAGTGCTCAAGATCTTTCTTTTTCATCTGCTCTCCCCCAAATAAACGTAATAACGGCCCTTCTAATTAGATATTTTATCGCGCTGGATCGTTGAACACAATTAGGGCAAAAACCTACCCAATCAACCTGTTCCCACCTAATTTCAGCTACTGCAGGGAATACACTCCAACCCGCAGACAAATTAATCGGCATCGTTTGGCAATTTCCTTAGCTATTTTTGGATTAATTTAAGCAGAATTATCTTAAGTAATTTTTAGCATATTCCGATCTGTCACATTAAGGAGATTCTTGCAATATGGCATATGGTGAGAAGAAAAAGAAAAAGTTAATTAAGCGACGTTTCGGCCGCTATCTACTGTTAGACCATCTGGTTGACGGGGGAATGGCGGAGATCTGTCGTGCGCGATTTCTTGGAGAGCAAGCCGATAAGATAGTTGCCATCAAGATGATTCAGGCCCAAAGCTCTGAAGATAACATTTTTAAAACTATGTTTTTGGATGAGATTAAAGTTGCATTTGGCATGGATCATCCAAACATTGCTCATACCACTGACTTTGGAGTAGAAGAGGGACGAATCTATACTGCCATGGAGTATGTTGATGGCAAAAATCTAAAACAGTATATGGATCGTCTGCGAAGTAAGAATTTTGTCTTTCCAGTAGAGATTAGTGTCTACGTCATCTCCCAAGTCTGTGTGGGATTACACTATGCCCACATCTCCACTGATAAACTAAGTGGTAAGTTAAATAAGATTATTCATCGAGACATCTCCCCCCACAACATCATGGTAACCTATGACGGGGTAGTTAAGATCATCGACTTTGGTATTGCCAAGGCAGAGACCAACACTGACGCCACTCAAGCGGGGACAATTAAAGGGAAACTATCCTATCTGGCCCCAGAGTATTTAGAAGGTAACGATCTAGATGCTCGCTATGATCAATTTGCAGTGGGAATTACGCTATGGGAGATGCTCTGTAATCGCAAGCTGTTCCAAGCAGATCATGACTTAGCAGTATTAAAGCTGATTCAAAAGTGTGATATTCCCGCCCCCTCATCCATCAATCCTAACGTACCACAGGAGCTGGATGATATAGTACTGCGGGCCCTATCCAAGGATCGCAATCAGCGCTTTGCAGATATGGACCGCCTGAACAGAGTACTGGTTAAATTTCTCTACTCCAACTACTCAGGTTTTAATCCATCTGATCTCTCCTGTTTTGCTCAAGAGCTATTTAAGGATGACATCAAAAGAGATCGCCAGCTCTTCTATGACTTTGGCAAGATCGACATTAAGCCCTACTTAGATGAAATCGCTAAAGAAAAAGAGGGTAAGAACGGCAGCACCGATCAAGAGTCAACGAATATGCATCGTGGGCGGCTGTTAGATATGGATGATACTTCTGAAAAGATGGCCACCTCTAAGCAGGCGATAAAGTCTGCCAATCAGCAAGTGACAGGGACAGAGTTTGAGGATGACAGCGTTGTTGGCTCTTCGCGCGATCTAGATCCAATTGAATTTACTGATAATACCCACAGTCACGCAGTAGAGAGGGCGAGTGCTGCAAGTCGCAACGCTGCTAGCGAGGGTAATAACATCTCTAACTCCTCCAAAGGGCGTCGACGTAAAAATAGTGGTGATAGTAAGAGGGAGATATCAGCAGCCTCATCTCGGCGTACTATGAGACGGGCAGTCGCCGCCGGTGTGGCACTATTTATTCTACTCTTAGGATATGACTATCTGGGCAGTAATTCAGACGAAAACTCCCCAACCACCACTGTTCGTCAACCATCATCAGTGACGAAAAAATCAGATTCGGATAGAAAGAGAAGATTGGCCGGAGATGGAAAGGTAATCCTCTCCAATTTCGATCGCTTTAATCAGAGTGTCTATGTTGATGGGGTTCGAGTGGAGATCTCCACTTTAGGGACTGCAAAACTTCCAATGCGTGATGAAGAGTATGTCCTTAGAGTAGAGCGTAAAGGGGTAAAACACTTTGTAACCGCTTTCGTACTGACACCAGATAATCCAGTGGCCAGAATCACCTTAGGACAGATGGAGACAACTAAATATGGCTACTTGGTGACCAACTCTGACTGTGCCATGGGCCACATCCACTTTACTCTTTTTGGTGAGAAGCGGGTGGAGCCAGTGCCAATTATTCCCACTGGTGGTATCGCACTTCCTGTCGGTTATGATGGCGAAGAGGTCGTACCCAAGCTATACAACATGCACTTTGTTGTTGAGTGGGAGAACTTCCCTCGAGAGATAGCCATTCCAATCAAAGGCGAAGATCTGTTAACTGATCTTTGTGATTACCTAGATATTTAATATATTGATCTGTGATCTGTTAACGGATATTAGCTATCTGCTAGCTATCGACTCTTAACTCAGTTCGAAATAGAACATTGCCAGGTTGGCGATGGTCATCAGGGCGACGATGCCGTAGCTAATGAGATTGTAGCTACGACTATTGGTATACTCTCCCATAATCTCGGAATCATTACATAGATTGATAATGAAGATGAGAATAACTGGAATTAACACCCCATTAATAACTTGAGACCAGATCAGGATATCAAATAGGTTGATTTGAGGAATCAGCGTCATCGCAGCACTGGCCACCACTAATAAAGTAAAGATAGTAAAGAAGTTGGGTGCCTCCTTAAAACTTTTGCCAACGCCCGCATCCCAGCCCATCCCTTCGCAGACATAGTAACTGGTGGCAAGAGGCAAAAGTGCCGCCGAGAAGATAGAGGCATTAAATAGGCCAATAGCAAATAGGATTGAGGCGTAGCTGCCGGCCAGTGGTTTTAAGGAGATGGCCGCATCCTTGGCACTACTAATTGTGATGCCGGCGGCATGTAAAGTGGCGGCACAGCAGATAATAATAAAAAGAGTAACTAAAAACATCGAGATACAGCCGACGATAATATCAATTTTCGAGTGAGTCAGATGTTTGGGTGTTATTCCCTTCTCCACCACTGCCGCTTGAATATAAAACTGCATCCAGGGAGTGATAGAGGTACCAATTAGGCCAACAATAATCGGCATATCGCTGGAGCGGATCGCCTTTAGGTCAGGGACGACGACAGCGGTGGCAATAGTCACCCAGTCGGGGTCGATAATCACTCCAGAGACAATGTAGGCCAGATAGACCGAGCAGCCCGCCAGAAAAACCCGCTCGACCATCTTGTAGTCCCCTTTAAAGATTAGTAGACAGACAAATAGGGAGCTGATCGGCACCGATAGATATTTGGAAATTCCAAAGATCTCTCCCGCTGAAGCGATCCCCGCAAATTCCGCGGTGGTATTCCCTAGATCGGCGATGATTAGTAGGATCAGGGTATAAAAGGTAACTCGCAGACCGAATTTTTCCCGAATTAGGTCGGCCAACCCTTTACCAGAGACAATGCCCATCCGGGCGGCCATCTCTTGAACCATAATCAGGGCAATGGTAATCGGCATCAAAATCCAAAGCAGTCGGTAACCAGTCTGGGCACCGGCCATAGAGTAGGTGGCGATCCCCCCAGCATCATTATCAATATTTGCGGTGATTAAACCGGGGCCGATAATTCCCAATAATAGAATAATTTTTGCAACAAATGGAGGAATGTTCTTTTTCTTCTTGCTGCTATCTTTCATGCAGTAGCCAGGGCAGAAGATCGTCAACCGAGACGGAGCCTAGTAGCTCCCTCCTCTCATCAATTACCGGAGCGGTGATCATGTTGTATTTACTCATAGTTGCCGCCACCTCTTTCCACGGCATCTCCGGAGTGAGGGATTTAATGTCATCGATCTTCATAATATCTCCGATGTGAATATCGTCTGGCCAGACCAGTAGCCGCTTGAGTGAGCAGGTCCCCTCCAGAATCTCATCGTGATGGTTATTGACTATGAAGATGTCATAGATAGAGTCAAACTCATCCGACTCATCTTGAATTAGCTGTAGAATCTCCGATTTTTTCATCTCAGCTGTTACTTTGAACACTTCGGTGGACATTAGGCCACCGGCGGTGTGCTCCTCATGCTCTAGCAGTTCAACCACCTCCTCTTGGAAGCGGTCATCTTCAATCTCTGAGATGATCTTCTCTGCTCGCTGCTCTCCCATCTCATGGAGCAGGTCTGCCGCCTCATCGGTCCCCATATTTTCAATGATTTTGGCAGCATCATCTGGATCTTCGTTGATAATCAGCGAAGCCTGTAGATCTAGCTCAACCTCAGAAAGGGTCTCGGCGGCAATTTTGGGGTCGAGATTGCTAAAAATCTGCTCCCGACCATGCAGATCTAGATCTTCCAAAATATCAGCAAGATCTGCCGGATGAATTTTTTCGATCTCCTCGTTGGTTAGCCCAAGGCGAATAGTGCTTTTAGCATTAGGATCAGAGATAGCGTGGACATGTTTCCAGTCGATTAAAACTGTCTTACTTAAATATTCAGCATCTGGCTTGACCCGCTTAATAGTGGAGTCGATAACTCCTTCCATTCCCAGACGGCGAAACATGCTACGCAGACCGATCGCCGCGTGTGTAACCCGTAGTTTTTGTCCCACTTTAAGCAGCTGGATATCATTGACCCGCACCACTTTTTTGCCAAAGGTATCTACAATTTGGCGATCTAAAATGACCTTTCCCAGTGCTGGGTAGAGAATTATCTCCTCATCTTTAGGGGCAGATAAAATATTGGTCCGCTGTCGGTGACGTCCTCTTTTGGGAAAGCTGTCACCACTCAAGGGGGAGGCACTTTCGGTTAGGACGATCCGTTTGCAGGAGAATGATTTGATTACCTCCCACGGCAGGTAGTAGCTTTTGCGGTTTTGGCGGAATAGAATCGCTAGAACGGTTGGATAGCTCTCTTCGTAATCGGCGAAGAGATCACTCATGCGCCCGATTCGCTCTCCTCGGTGGTTATAGATCGGAGTGGCCACGACTTCGCAGAAGTTGACAATAGAGTCTGATAACTCGTTAAATACGCCCATCGCCGATATACCGTTAACCGATTTTATCCAGTAATATTACTGGTTTATCGGGAAAATCGGAGGCTAGCTTTAGTTAAAAAGAGAGGTTAGAGCTCTCAAGAATCTTGGCGGCACTTTCTGCGGGACAATACTCTCCACCGGGTATCTCAATCGTCACTTTCGGAGTAATTTTGTTGAAAAAGGTGCGCTGAGACTTGGCCAGTTGGCGAGTAGAGATGGCAATACGCTCAAGATACTCTTGAGGATTGTTAAACTGATTAGAGATATATTGTAGTGTTTCCTTATACCCAATTGATTGCAGCGGCTTCTCCTTACCAGTGAAGCCTTGGGCCAAAAGTTCCTCCACCTCTTGTTGTAGACCCTGCTCGATCATTCGAGCCGCCCGTTTATAAATTATCTCACTATGCCACTCTTTGGAGAGAGTTAAGTAGAAGTGTTGAATGTTCCACTCAGGATGAATATTCTTAGAAAAATCATAGGGATCAAGTTTAGTAAATTTTTTCCTCTCATCTGAGATCGGGGTGCCACTGGCCCACCAGTACTCAACAGCTCGGACAATACGATAGTGATCATTGGAATGAAGAGAGTTAAAAGAGTCGGGGTCATGCTCCTTTAATATGCTTTGAAAGGGAGTAATTCCCTCATTTTGTAGTAGTTCATTCGAACGTTGGCGGATCTCCAAGGAGATGGCTGGTGAGTGGTACATCCCCTTGATCAACGCCCGTAGATAGAAGGCACTTCCTCCCACTAAAATGATAATTTTTCCCTCATGATGTAGCTGCTGAATAATCTCAGTTGCAATATCACAGTAGGCGGATGCATTTAGCGGTGAACGAATAGAGCAGAGGTCGATCATATGGTGAGGAGTCTCTGCTAGTTGCTCCGGTGTGGGCTTAGCGGTGCCAATGGTTAACTCGCGGTAGAATAGTAGGGAGTCAAAATTTACTATTTCAGTGGGAGCTTGATGCTTCTTGGTGATTAGCTGGGCCAAGGCGATGGCAAGATCACTTTTGCCGGTAGCGGTGGCCCCCGAGATAATGAAGAGTGCTCTACTCACAATTATCCCTTAGTGGGACTACTTTGAAATAGTCGGGTAAGGGTTAGATCATCCAACTTCTTGCTAAATGGTTCGGATTGCCAAAGTTCGTTGGGATATGACTCTTGTAACAGTTGTGAGATTGTCTCGGGAGTAGCTTGACAGGCCTGGGGATCTAAATGTTGGTATAGACCACTAATAATTATCTCTAGCGGAGGAGACGCTGCTCGCTGATCTAGTAGAAAGTTGATTAGTGGTGCCACCATTGGCTTAGTGGCAAACATATCCAAACAGGTTGGTATGGAGCGTAGAGCAAATACCTCTTGGCCCAAATAGTCCATCTCAAATCCGCGACGGGTTAAGAGTGGAATGACCCACTTTTCAACCAGCTCAATATCACTTGCCAGCTCAAATGGCTCACTAATCAACAGCGGGGTAATCTCTGCTTCGGGCAGAATATCTGTTAGTAGTAGGTGTTGGCCTAGCACTTGGGCCAGTAACGCCCTGATATCCAGTAACCAAGAGTGATGGTCACTGTTAAGTAGATAGTAGTTACTGCTAACTGGTTGAGGCAGCTGAGCATAGTGTTGGTTTAATCCGATACTGTTCGTTTGAGCGGTGGTTGAGTTCCCATAGGGAAAAAAATGTGGATTAGAATTTTCATCGCTACTAAATGTACTGCTCCCTTTTGTCTCAAAAGTGGGACGTTCTATTTTTACCTGTCGGCAGGATGCTTTAATCGCTGCGGAGATAATCGAGGCGACAGTAGAGAACTGGGCAAATTTCAGCTGGATTTTATTGGGGTGGATATTGACATCCAACTCACTGGCCGGGATATCCAGCATTACAATATAGTGGCCACTGTGTTGTGCTGGCCATAACTCTCCCATCGAGCGAACAATGGTGTGGTGGAGTGAGCGATCGACAAAGGGGCGCTGGTTGGCAAACAGGTAGGAGAGTTTCTGCCTCCCTCCTTTGCTGCAACTTCTACTTAACAGGCCCCAGACCCGATAACTCTCATAGGAGTGATCAATCAGGATTAGCTGCTCGTTACCATCACCTCCGTTGGCCAGACTCTGCCTAAGCTCCGGAAGTTTCTCGGCCAGATGGGATCTCATTCGCTGTTGATAGTCATTTGATTCGAGACGGGGGTAGATCTGGCGCGGGCGATCATCCCACTGGATGGAGAATTTAATATCAGGATTGGTTAGTATCGCCGCGATAATAGTACGTTGAATGGCACCTTTTTCAGAAGTTTTCGACTTAATAAACTTCAGCCGGACAGGAGTGTTGTAGAAGAGATCACGAATAAAGATTGAGGTTCCACTACTATCCCCCCGAAGAGGAATTAGTGAAATCTGTTTACCTCCGTCAATCTCGATTTTTCCTCCCTCCTCGTTATTGAGTGGAGTGGAGGTGCAGTTAACGCGGCCGATGCTGGCAATTGAGGCAAGGGCCTCTCCTCGAAAGCCGTAGCTGGCAAGTTGGTAGAGCTGTTCAAAGCGGTCTAGTTTAGAGGTCGCATGGCGCATGAATGCCTGAGGAAGATCTTCGAGGGTCATTCCATCCCCGTCATCTTCCACTGAGATTAGCTCCATCCCTCCATCAATTAGATGGATATTAATTGAAGTCGCATTGGCATCGACGGAGTTTTCAACTAATTCCTTAATTAGCCCGGCCGGATTTTCAATTACCTCTCCCGCCTTGATCTGATCAATCAAGTGTTGGGGAAGTTGTTTAATCGTCTTGGTTTTCACTTAAGTGTAGGAAGTTACTCCCGAAAGAAAGCAACCCGGTTGCGGCCTTCATTTTTGGCACCGTAAACTGCTTTATCGGCCCGCTTAAAAAGGTCCGTTCCATTATCTACTCCCTCTCGATAGTCGGCGATGCCAACAGAGATAGTAATCGGGAGAGTATCTTCTTCGTAAACAAAGGAGTGCTCCTCAACTGACTTTCGAATTCTCTCTGCGATCTCATACGCCTGCTTAATAGTGGTCTTGGGAAGTAGAATGACAAACTCCTCACCACCATAGCGGGCAAAGGTATCCATCTCTCTGGCCCCATGCTCTCTAATTAGATCGGCCAGCTCCTTTAAGACATAGTCCCCAGCATCGTGGCCAAAATTGTCATTCACCTTTTTAAAGTGGTCAAGATCAAACAGCATTAGAGAGAGTGGGTGGCCAGTTACTTTAGATTTTTTTACTTCACGACTACAGGTGTTGTTAAAGTAGGTCTTATTATAGCAGCCGGTAAAGGCATCGACATTGGCCTCATAGTTGAGCTTGTCATAAGTTAGGCGCTCAGGATCTCCCTTGGGCAGATACTTTAAAGCCATACTGCCAATTTTGATAATATCCCCTTTTTCTAAAGCTTGGGGGTCAATAAGTCGCTTGTTATTTAGGTAGGTACCATTTTTAGAGCCACCATCATTGAGAGTCACCTGTTCATCTGTTTCAGAGACGACAATGGTCATATGGTAGCGGGAGATCCCTTGAAACTCTAGTGGGATTAAATTGTCAGCATTTCGCCCGACAGTTATATCACCTGGGAAGAGGTTGAAGATCGTGCCGTTTAAGTCACCGCCGACAACTAGTAGCGCCGCAGGGCGATCAGCTGCTTCTGCCTCTTGTTCTGAGGAGGAGAGGGCCGCATTGATATCTGTCAGGACAACGGTAGGGTCGTTAGGATTATTCATTTAATCTACTTCTCTCCACATGGTAAGTTATTACATGTATATACGATACAGAGTAATCCTACACTTAACATTTAACAATTTAAAGTAGTGATCACTAATCTTTTTTCAGCTCTCGCTGAAGATGGCGAGCAATTACCACTCTTTGGATCTGATTAGTGCCCTCAACAATTTGCAGAACTTTGGCGTCGCGCATAAAACGCTCTAGCGGATAGTCCGAAGTATAGCCCACTCCTCCCAAGACCTGAACTGCATCGGTGGTGACTCTCATCGCCACATCGGTGGCCTTGAGCTTCGCCATTGCCGCCATTTTAGAGAAGGCAGGATCTCTCTGCTCGTAGAGTAGGGCCGCCTCTTTAACGATCAACTTTGCCGCCTCTACTTCGCAAGCCATATCGGCCAACATGAACTGTATCCCTTGAAAATTAAAGATTTCGCGAGAGAACTGTTGGCGGGTTAAGGCATACTCGGTGGCATCGGTTAGTGCTCTATCGGCCAATCCGGCAGCGATCGATCCAATTGTTATCCGTCCGCGATCTAGGGCGGTCATGGCGATAGTAAATCCCTCGCCCTCTCTCCCTAGCAGGGCACTAGCTGGAACTTGGCAGTTTTCAAAGATCACCTCTCTGGTCGGCGATACTTTCCACCCCATCTTATCCTCTGCTTTTCCAAAGCTTAGGCCAGCAGTTCCATCACGAACGATAAAAGCAGAGATGCCAGCGGCCCCTTCGCCTCCGGTTCTGGCCATCACTACGTATGTTTTGGCAATTCCACCAGAGGTGATAAAGATCTTATTGCCATTTAACAGATATCCTTGCTGGTTTTTGACCGCTCTGGTGGTCAAAGCAGCGGCATCAGACCCGGCACAGGACTCTGTCAGGGCAAAGGCCCCGATCTCTTCGCCTTGGGCCATCGCCGGAAGATAGCTGCTCTTCTGCTCCTGATCTCCAAATTTTTCGATCACACTTTGGACCATCGAGGAGACTGAGATGGTGACAGCATAGGAGACGGAGGAGCGAGCAATTTCTGAGAGGGCGACCGTCAGATCACTGGTGGTCAGCCCCATACCATTATAGGTTTCATCGGTGGTCATGCCACAAAAACCTAACTCTCCTAGCTGGTTGAAGAGCTCCATCCGGAAGCGATGCTCTTGATCATCCTCGCGCGCGGTAGGCTCTATCTGCTCTAGACGAAAGCGACGTAAGCCACTTATTAGCTCCTGCTGCAGTTCAGTTAGCATGGAATCTCCCCTTTTTTTTACTTATCTCTTATTGGTTTTGATATTTTTTAAGCATATTTTTGGCGATAATTAGTACCATTATCTCATTGGTACCAGCACCGATCTCGTTTAGCTTACTGTCTCGTAGATATCTCTCGGCCGGGAACTCACGACTATAGCCATAACCGCCCATCAGTTGAATAGTATCGAGGGCGATCTTGGTGGCCATCTTGGGCAGGGCCAGCTTTATCTCTGCGGCAACAGTGGGGCCTTTTTTACCCTGGTCATACTCTTTAGTTACTGAGTAGAGAAAGTGTTTCATCATATCTCGTTCGGTCACCATCTCAGCAATCATCCGTTGGATCATCTGAAAATCTCCAATTGGCCGGCCAAATTGCTTACGTTCATTCGCATAGCGGAGGGATTGATCCACGCAGGCGTTGGCAATTCCCAGGGAGATACCGGAGATAGTAATTCGCTCCATCTCCAAATTTTTTAGCATATGGTAGGTGGAGTCTCCTGGATTGCCGACAATATTGCTGACAGGGATCTTGGCATTGTCAAAAATTAGCTCTCCGGTGGGGGAGGCGCGCATCCCTAGTTTGTGGATTGGCCCAGCGGTAGAGAACCCCTCACACCCTTTTTCGACGATAAAAGTAGAGATATCCTTTTTCTTCTCCCCAGTACGGGCATAGATATAGGCGATATCTGAGTATTCGGCGTTGGTAATCCACATTTTGGTGCCGTTGATGAGATAGTAATCCCCCTGTTTGACCGCTTTGGTCTCAATTCCCAGAGCGTCTGAGCCATGTTCTGGCTCACTCATCCCCATACAGCCAATCCACTCACCGGAGATTAGTTTCGGTAGAAAACGCTCTTTCTGCTCGGGAGAGGCGTTGTTGTTGATGTTGTTAACTGTCAAAATGGTATGGGCCAGGTAGCTTAAGGTGGAGGAGGCACAGGCGGCCCCAAACTCCTCCATAACAATGGTAGAGGCACAGGCACCTAAGCCTGATCCCCCATATTCAGGATCAGCAGTGATTCCCAAGAGCCCTAATTCACCCATTTTTTTAAAGGCGTCGAGGTTAAAGCTCTCATTTTCATCATGTTCAGCAGCGCTGGGGGCCAGCTCATTTTGGGCAAAACTGTGACAGACCTCTTTAAGCTCACGCTCTTCATCAGTAAAAAACCACATCTGATCCCCCTTATTTGGCAAAGCCGGAATTGCAAATATAAATGAACTTGCTAACGATCCCATCTTTACATCATTTCCCATACATTGTTAATATTTTATCAAGTGCAATACTGAACAAACCCCATGCTGGGAGCGGCTTTTTGGCGTCGAGTCTAAATGATCTAAACTCTCTTTTTCCAGGTGAGAGCATATTTTTCTACTGGAAGACCTCTTCGACCCTCTGGCGCGACAAGTTGAGTGCTGGAATTAAGGGGGAGCGGGTTATTATCCCCATCAACTGGGCATTGCATACGGTTAATGGCAATGAGCATGATTTTGCTCAGAAAAAGCCGGAGAGTGATCTTAAAAAATTGGTGGATATTATTAGGGAGTTAGGAAAAGAGGTGGTCTTTTTTCTTCCATTGACTCCGCTGCCATTTTTACCCAACGGTGGTGTGCCGCCATTTCTGGCCAGTTATCAGGCATGGTGCTCTGATCAACTGCACTACTCGATTATGGATCAGGAAGAGCGAGTGCATCACTTCTACTCCTACTTTGATCCTAAGGTCTATCGAGCATTTCATAAGTTTATTCAAGCTTTTGCTGACTACTTACAACAGGAGAAACTCGGCTGTGATATTTGGGGCATCATTGGTGGCTCGATTGATGAAAATGGAGAGTTTCAAGACTATCTCTTTGATCGTTCCCCGACATTTAATCAGGGTTTTGGCCGTTTTCTCCAAGTTCAGCGGGAAGAGGAGATGGGGGAGGAGAGTGGTGAGAGCGAAGCTGTTGTTATCGATTCACCTGGAAAAGAGCGCTACTACCAAAATGAGTTCCACACTTTAATCGCTACAATGTATCTCGATAGTGCCAGAGAACTTTTGGCCGCTAATTGGGAGGGGGTACTACCAGTTGCTTTTATTGGCGGTGATCAACGGGATCTTTTCTCAAGAATAAGTGGACGAGATAGTGTCGCCGATCACCTTAGGGCAGCACTATCTGCCGTCTCGTTAGATGTGCTACCTCTCTCGACGCTGATAGCAGGAGAGATGGGGGATTCGATACTGGAAACTTTTTTTAATAATTTGGTGAGTAGATCCTTTCTACCCAATAAATTAATGCAATCCTCTTACTTGGAGCAGCAGGGAAATATTTTTGCTCCACTCTTTTTTGCCAATCTCTATCGCCCACGTATCTTTCAAGGGGAGGGGGGGGATAACCATTTTAGGCGAATCGGATTGCAGACTCTGTTGGAGCAACGTTTTACTAACTGTTTTCAACAGTTAGCAGTGGAGCCGGACCTTCCCAATGGTAGTTTTGCCGGACAGGAGGGGGAGCAACAGGAGCGAGAGTTGATCCACTTCTTCTCGGCACGTCATCTAAGCCTTAAGGGGTTAAAGCGGGTGTTACAGCTTTTTATGCAGGGAGGGAGAGTGGTGCTGGATCGAGCTGAAATCGACCCGGTTCTGCAGAAAAGATTGGACTCATTTATTATTGAGAACTCCCTGACGGTCTCAGATGTTAACTTTCATATTTTGGTCTCAGAGGTACGACTAGGTGACTCTAAGATGGTTCTACTAGATAGTAGTCAGTTGGTTGCCAAGTATCGTGATGGCAAAGGTGATCACCCGGAGAGTGAACTCCCATCAAAGGTTGTACAGTTTTGGGAGAAAATTATCGCTACCTTTGAGATTCAACACATCTCGCTGGACCCACCTGCTGGGGTACTGTTTTTTTGGCATACTCGCAGTGCTAACTCCCAGGAGCTAAATTTTCATGAGATTAGAAGGTTGAATCTCTATAATGCCTCCAGCTACAAGCGTAAGGTGGTTATTGGTGGAATGGAAAAATTTGCACTACTAAAAGTGTTAGATGAGGTTAGAAGTGAACTGCATACTGGCCGCAAAGAGATAACTGTGGAGTTACTTCCCTGGGGATCACTGGCGATTGATTTTGGTCTCTATCTCTAACTAAACGAGGGCAGATGTGATTAGAAACACACTTTTTGGAATTTATGGAGTGGGTAGCAAGGACCCAGCTACTTGTGAGCTGACCCATCTGTTTGGAGATGAAGGATATGTTGACTCGGAGACGATTAGTCGAGCCTACCTTGAACAGGAGGGACGGGCAATGGAGCAGATGGGAGCTGGAAGGGCCGGACCTTTCGCCCGTTTGGAGGATCTCCAGCGCTACGCCTATGCCCTATGTGATCAGATAGGTGTTGCCCGGGTGATTTTGATTGATCGAGATGAGTACAATCAAAAGGTTGAACATGCCACCTCTCTTGATGAGTTACGAGAGATCCTACCTACGATGGGCAGTGCGATGGAGAATGCTGATCATAGTAAGGGGGGGACGATTTGGAGTAAAATTTTCAATTAATGTCGTAAATAATCTGCCAATGCTACTTTATAGAGAGACTTTTAGCTCTGCCGCCAGTGCAAAGTGATCTGACCCATCAATATCACCATATACCTTGGAGTTGACCGCCTCTAGACCACGGAGATAGATATAGTCCACGGGGCGTCCCAAGACTAACATACGGGTATCAGGGGAGAAGAGTACCTCACTCATACCCAGCCGCTTGGTGATAGCGACTAAGACTTCACGTTTATTGGCAGACCAGGTATTAAAGTCTCCTGCAAACACGACTGGACCTTCAAAGCTCTCAATCTCTGCTGCTGCTTGCTCTAGTTGTCTTGATAGTGCCTGGGAGTTAACAAAATTTATTCCATGAATATTTACCACTAACAGTTGGGGTTGGGGGCCGGTTAAAGGGTAGGTGGTAAACAGCAACATTTTAGGGGTCTTAATAATGGGCTCAAGGTCTGGAGAGCGAAGGTAGCGATAACTAAGTGGAGCAGAGGTGGCAGCGGTGGCCACACCTGTGGAGATCTCTTTGCCGTATCTTTTTAAGATAAATGAGGTCGCACAGATAAAATCGAACTCCAGCAGATCGGCAAAGGTTGTTTCCATCTGTTGATTTAGGTAAAACTCTTGGAGCAGTAGAATGTCACGATTAGAGGAGAGTTGAAGAAAGTCCCGCTTCCAACTAGCTCGATCACCTTTATAGAGATTCCAGACTAGCAACCTTATGGAGCGATGATCCAGTGGAGTCTGATCTTTGGGGTTAAAGCGGTGAATAACCTCATTGTCTCCGGGAACCCGTCGAAAGTAGTAATCTTGGGCAAGTCCCAGTGTTACTTGGGATAGCACGATGAGGGAGATGGTGGAAAGTTGGATAAGTTGTTTTGGTAAAGTTCGCATTCTGTGATGATAGCAAGCAAATTTCAGATTAGCGATAGGGAATTGCTTGGCGTATAAACCAGGCAATAGAGTAGAGAAGCGGCTGGTGTATTAGATAGATTATAAGGGCATGTTTTCCTGTAATTTCTAGTAATTGCAGCAGGAAATGGTTGGATTTAGTCATTACGCGCTCTAGCTGCTGATGTTGGGCAAATAGTCCCAATAGGACAGCTCCAACCCAAGGGAATGGGGAGATGTAGTCCATTGAGGGGTGGGGCAGTAGTATCCAGGGGAGGTCAAAGCGCAGAATGGCAGATGGGAGCATCAGGCCCAAGCCGATGATCAGCGAGAGGTTGGGGTATGGAATTAGTGGTAGCGCCATGATGCTACAGAGGGCGATACTGTGGAGCGTACCAAAGTAGATCCAGCGCTGAGGAAAGAGATAGAAGGTGGCAGCGGAGATTAATATTGCTAGACCACAAAGCTTCAATAGGCGTTGTCCTAGGGGCTTCCAGCGAATTGCCGGGCGGTGAGAGATCCCCAAGGAGATGCCGACACAGAAAAAGAATAGCAGTACAATTATTCGGGGAAAGATATACCAGTAGGGATTTTTGAGAAAGTCGATATTAACCAGCTGGAAGATATTCAAGTCGTAGCTGAGATGAAAGATGATCATCAGCACTACGGAGAAGCCGCGAATCTGATCTAACAGAGGAGAACGACGGGATTGCGGTAATTTTTTTTTAATATCTTTAATCATCAATATTTTTGCTAACAGAGTAAAAATCTACTATAATTCTTGATGTAATTGAGGGAAAAGTAAATGACTCTTATCTTTAAAAAAGCAACATCTCACAAAGAGATTGAAGCGGTCTATAATTATACCATTGATGCCTTTTCCGACTCTCCGGATTTTAAATGGACATTGAAAGAGATCAAGCAGGAGTTTGCAGGTGGATGGAGTATCTACTCGGTAAATACTGGGAGTGAGATTATTGCGGCCCTATTTTTAAAGTTGGAGAATGGTTCTTTATATAGTAAAAATACAGCAATTAAAATGCATCATCAGGGTAGTGGCTTCTCTCATCGGATTAAGGAATTTTTTGAGGAGCAGGCGCTAGAGCTAAAAGCGGAAAAAATTGTTCACTATTGCCGTATTGACAATTTTCGAATGTACTCCTTAAATGAGAGTCACGGTTACAACAAGCAACAAAACTCTGGTGAAGAGGATGAACATATTGTCGCTTGGGTTAAAAAGTTGTAAATAGTTAGTTGATTTTGGTTTGTGGGTAGCATAACTTGTCTGCTCGCGCTTGATTTATTAATTTTAGTTAGGAGGTATTCGTAATGGTGGCCAAGAAAAAAACGGCAAAAAAGAAAGTTGCCAAGAAGAAAGTAGCCAAGAAAAAAGTTGCTAAGAAGAAAGTAGCTAAGAAAAAAGTAGCTAAGAAAAAAGTAGCTAAGAAAAAAGTAGCTAAGAAAAAAGTAGCTAAGAAAAAAGTAGCCAAGAAAAAAGTTGCTAAGAAAAAAGTAGCTAAGAAAAAAGTAACTAAGAAAAAAGTAGCTAAGAAAAAAGTAGCCAAGAAAAAAGTTGCTAAGAAAAAGACTAAAAGAAAGCCAAATGCAGCTTTCATGAAGCCTTTGACCCCTTCGGCTGATTTGGCCGCAGTAATTGGTTCTGCCGCTGTTCCTCGAACAATGGCGATCAAGAAGATCTGGGATTATATTAAGAAGCATGATTTGCAAGACAGCAAAAATCGTCGCAACATTAATGCTGATGCTAAACTTAAGCCTCTATTTAAGAAAGCAACAGTTTCTATGTTTGATCTGGCCAAGATTTTAAATCTAAATCTTAGCTAATCTATTTTATTATTTTTTGAAGTTTTTTCAACACCCGCTGGCTCAACCAGCGGGTGTTTTTGCTTGTCCTGACTAGATCACGGCACTCAACAGTGGGATTGCCATTGGTAAATGCCACGGTCCCTTCCAGATAGCTTAGACACTGCTTTGAGTAGAGATCCAGATATTCAGGAAAGTTCTGATAGACCAAATTAGTGATCACTTTACGCTTTTTTAGATTAGGAGAGGCAAAGACCTTCCCTGGTAAGGGATCAATTAGCTTAATTCTGTTCAACAGTCGCTGGCGACGCTTAAAGTTTAGTCCTAACTCCTCAATCACATTCCACGCCTCATTAAATGTCTCACCGGTTAGCGGGTTCTCCAATAGGTAGGTGACTAGTAGCAGATCGCGGTCACTGGGGTTAAGCAGTGAGTTGCTGGCCAGCAGTCGGTAGGTAAGATCTTTATGGTGGGCAGAGAGAGTTGGTAACTCTCGTTTGAGGAAGAGGGCAATCTGCTTGAGACAAGAGCGATTGGCAATTGTTGCAACTCTATCTCCCAGAGGCAATTTGCCCTTTTCGTTCTGTTGGTTAAAAATTATCTCAATTCGATTGAGTACCACCTGTTTGACAACATCTCTTTGGCAGTAGAAATTTGATAGCTCAGACTTTGTCGCCGGAGAGAGCATTTTCCATCGTAATTGGGGGGAGATGGCACTCTTAAAATGTTGGGCCAGTTTTATTCCGAGCTCAATGTACTGCCCCAGATGTAGCGTATCTGTGGAGTTGTTCCAAAAGGCGGCCACTTCTTTAATACACTCAACTTTGGCGGAGCAGTTTTGAAAGTAGGAGAGGTTAAACTGTTCGCGGCGAATTTGGAAAAATTCATCTCGGCGTAGTATCGGCCAGTTGGTTAGTGACTCGATAAAATGGTGGTTGGCCCGGGTAAAACGCTCTTTTTTGATCTGATCAACAATATACGCTCTTCCCATCTGTTGGGTCAGCTTGTTCCACTCTTTTGCTCGTTTGGATGGAAGAATCTCCCGGGCACTCTCCAGATATTCGCGGGTACTATTTTGCACCGCCAATATCCTTAGGTCCTCCATGGAGTAGAGCTTTTCTGCACTTTTAGCGTGGATGGAGGTTGTTATGATGGCAGCCAGCAGCAGAGCGAGCCCAAACATGATTGATTTGTGCAGTTTTGACTTGGAAAAATAGGAGGAGCTGATGATCATTTTTACCCTCATTGGCAAAATTTTATCTGTTTTGACTAGTTTCGTCAATTAGCGCTATCTGTTTACTTTTTAGGGGGTTTTGCGCTAGAAGAGGGCTATATAAACCTTAATATATTTGTTGGGAGGGAGTATGGGTACAACCATTGATCACCAAGAGGCTAAAGGCTCTCCTGTTAGTGGTGCCGCACAGAGCGGTCAAATCAGCGAACTACTTAAGCCTGCACTTTTGCAGATTAGGCAGCTAACGCTCAAGATCCCTTCTACTAGTCAGCAAAATAGTGCTGCTGTTGAGTGGAAGCTCTACTATTTGAATAGCTATCGCTCGATCTTTCTCTCCTCAGAGAGCGAGGACGAGATTGGCCAGACCGTCACTCAGGTGATTACTCCCTACTTGAACGCTGGAACACGGGATTTTCGTCTACAGCTGAATATAAAATCAGTCCCATTTTTGGTGGGAATCTTTCCTGCTGATCATAAGATTTTCTTTTGTACTCCTCGCTTGGGTAGCGAACTTTTTACTCTGCAGGAGGGGGGAGAGTTTAGTCACTCTCCGGACTATCTTGAGCTGGCATCCTTGGTCGAAAGAATATCTGCACTAGATATGAGTGCGGTCCCACCTTCGATCGAAATTTTAACCCAGAAGTATCAGTTAGCTGATCTACTGCATGACCCCGCCTACCAAGAGATTGAGCGGGAAAACCGCTTGTTGACGGATAAATTATTAGTTGAGATGAACCGTTATCGTCCCACTCTCTTTGAGCGAGTGACTGATTGGGGATTAAATCTAACCGCTCACTATGCACTTATTCGAGTTCATCTATTGAAATTTTTGGCAATTTTACCCTCCTTGGATTTTGATTCAGGGGTGGAAGTTAAGCGGATACTAATGGAGTCTTTGCACCGTCTATTTACTGACTCCAAGTTGGCGGCAAAACTACGGCGTAAAGGCCAGGGACGCTCGCTACCTACCTCGTTGATCTGGATGTTGCGAACGCTTTTTTACTTTAGCTTGATCATCCCGGCAATACCGTTGGCATTTTTGGTGCGAACATCAGTTCGTTGGATGGCCCGTCGTTTTATTGCTGGAGAGACGATCGAAAGAGCAGACCGCGCCCTAACCAAGCTATTTTTAAGCGGGAGGGATGTCACCTTGGACCAGTTGGGAGAGTTGGTCGTCTCAGAGCAGGAGGCAGATCACTACTGTAATGAAGTGATCAAACTAATAAAGGGATTCTCACTGCATGTCCCTCGCGGCCAGAAAAATGGTGCTGGAATCAATCGCGCCAATGTCTCGATTAAAGTCTCTGCGCTATCTTCTGACTTTAAGCCCCAGGCTTTTGACTACACTTACAACTCGGTGGCACCACGATTGAGCAAAATTTTACTGGCGGCCAAAGAGGAAGAGGTCTTTTTAAATATTGATGCTGAACACTACGACTATCGAGACGTGGTTTTGGATATCTACAGTAAGGTACTCTTGACGACGGATCAGTTAAAAGATTTTCAGCAGACTGGGATTGTACTACAGGCATACCTTCGTGATGCTTATGGCCACTATCAGAAGATTGTTGCTCTGGCCAAGCAGCGTGGAATAATGATGCCGATTAGAATTGTTAAAGGAGCCTACTGGGATGCAGAGACAATTGAGGCTGAGGCCCATAGCTTCGATGCCCCGGAATTTTTAAATAAAGAGGAGACCGATCTACACTTCCGCCAACTAACTATTGCCATTTTTAAGGATCACCCCCATGTGCAGTTGGTGATCGCTTCACATAATTTCTCCGACCATACATTTGTAGAGGTGGTACGCGGGCGTCACTATCCGTCACTGCCGGAGATTGAGCATCAGTGTCTACATATGACCTATGAGGCCCTCTCAACCGGAATGCAAAAGATGGGGTGGGTTGTCCGTAACTATCTGCCGGTAGGAAGTCTGCTAGTGGGTATGGCCTATTTGGTTCGCCGAATAATGGAGAACTCATCTCAGGTTGGTGTCTTGATGATGATGCGCTCTCATAAGCGGGGCTTGGCCAGTCGCTCCCCCCAGGAGATGTTTTTAGAGAGGGTCGAACAGCGTAAAGTTGAGGTTGACTTCAGTGCCAGTAAACTAACTAGTCACTTTTTTAACCTAACTCCAGTGCGTCTCTATCTAGAAGATGATCGTTTTCATTTTAATTACGTTTTGAAACAGTTTCAAAATCACCATCTGGGTAAAAGCTATGAAAACTCTTTCAAAATAGATGGTGATTGGCATGAAGTAGTTTCATCTTCTGATCCATCTATTTTAGTTGGAAAAATTCGTTTTGCTTTGACCGCAGATGCTCTGCGGGCAGTCGAGCTGGCAGAAAGTAGTTATAACAGTGGCAAGTGGGCCCAGCTCTCCCCCTATGCTCGCGCAAGCTTTCTAGTCGCTGCCGCCAATATTATGAGTGCCAAAAGAAATGAGTTGGCATCACTGATCTGTTATGAGGCCGGGAAGGCAATACCAGAAGCACTGGCCGACATTGATGAGGCGGTGGATTTTATGAATTTTTATGCCCGTGAAGAGGTGAAAATTCATAAAAAGATGCCTAACCTTATATCTCGTGGAGTTATTTTGGTAGTGGCCCCTTGGAACTTTCCGCTGGCAATACCTTGTGGCATGACTGTCAGCTCTTTGGTCGCCGGTAATAGTATTGTACTGAAATCTGCTAAGCATACACCACTAATTGCCCAGTCGATGATAGATATTCTTCATCAAGCAGGAGTTCCAAAAGATGTGCTAATTCATCTGCCAGGCAAAGGATCGGAAATTGGTGATGATCTAACTGCAGATCCACGTCTGGCCGGTGTGGTCTTCACTGGATCAAAGGAAGTTGGAATGCGCATTGCTCACCAGGTTGGTAAGCGAGTGGTTCATAATAAACTTTACGACCGTTACTATCCGACAAAGGTAATCACCGAGATGGGTGGTAAAAATGGCATTATTGTTACTGCCAATGCTGAGTTGGATGAGACTGTTGCAGGTATTCTCTACTCTGCCTTTGGCCACTCCGGCCAAAAGTGCTCTGCCTGCTCTCGTGTTATGGTAGATAACCGAGTCAAGGAGCGTCTGATCTACCGTCTTAAGGAGGCGTGTCTTGATCTGAAAGTGGGTAAGGCTTTTGATCATGCAACTTATCTCAATCCTCTGATCGCAGCAGGAGAGAAGAGTCGCTTGATTGAAAAAGTTAAGGAGGCGCGCGCAGAAGGGATTAACTCTGGCGGACGAGTCTACGTTGATCGTTCCACTGAAGATCTTCCTGGTTACTGTATCGGCCCCACGTTAATTGAGTTACCGGCCCATCGGGGGAAGGAAGCGGACAGCTTTGCTACTCGTGAGCTGTTTGGACCTGTTCTTCATCTGATCGGTTTCGATACTCTGGATCAGGCACTAGATATCTTTAATGGTACTGAGTATGCTCTGACTGGTGGAGTATTTAGTCAGTCTCAAGATGATATTGACTATCTTACCAGTCGGATGGAGGTCGGAAATATCTATGTTAACCGAACAACCACCGGGGCCCGAGTTGCAGTTGAACCCTTTGGTGGCTTTAAACTTTCAGGGACCGGGCCCAAGGCTGGTGGTAAGGCTTATCTAAACTCATTTCATGTCGGCCCTCAGCATGAAGAGTGTGGAACAATTCTACCAACAGTAGAGGGTGATAAGCGTAAAATTGATCTGGCGTCCCCCTCTTTATTAAGTATCTCTGCTCGGCAAGAGCGGATAGTAAGGGCAGTGGAACGGTTGATTCGCAATTATGAAGTACTTTTTCCCGGAGTTTATAGCGACAACAAAGAGCATCTGAAGAAGTGTAAAAGTTGGATAATTCAAAACTTTGAGAGTTTTATAACAGGTGAACACCTAAATCGGCGTATTCCTGGTCAGTTGAGCTACTCAAACTACTCTCTACATCAAGAGCAGGCGCTAATGGTTGCTTACCAAGAGCGGCCATCCATCTCACAACTGTTAAATATGGTAGCGGCAGTTAGTGTGGGGGTTGGCTTGACTATTGTTGCACGTAACGCCTCCACCTATGGCTGGTGGTCAAATGTCAAGGACCTCTTTGTTGCCAGTGGATTCTCCACTGAGAATTTAAATGTGCGGTTTGTTGATACTGCTCAGCTTAAGCTGGCGATCAAAGAGCCTCTTTTAAGTTCAGTGCTAGTCGATGGTGGACATGAGCAGTTACAAGAAGTTTTAGAGATGATTTTTGATGGGAAACCAAATGAGCTGCGTCCCAAGCAGGTATTATCGGCGCTGGATGCCCCACGAGTGACGGACTTTAAACGTTACTTAGGGCAGTTTATTTGGATTAGATCTTTTGCCGTCAATACCATGAGACATGGGGCGCCTTTGGATCTTCGTTTTGATTAGAGGAAGATATTTAAGATGAGATGGGCAATTCTTGGCTGTGGGCAAATGTCCTCTGCCTTGGTGTTAGGGACACAGGGATCAGAGGATTTTTCGGGCGAAAATTTTTTCTGCTTTGATCCAATCGTGGAGCGGGCCCAAGATTTGGCCGATCAGATTGGTGGTAGCTACTACTCTAGATGGGAGGAGCTACCGGCTGCTGATATCTATCTACTAGGTTGTAAACCTCAGCACTTTAAAGATTTAGCAAGCTCAATTCATGCTAGTTTACCGGCGACAGCATCGCTGCTCTCTATTATGGCAGGAGTTTCAGTCGAGATAGTTCGGGGGCAATTGGGTAGTCAACGAGCAGTGGTGCGAGTGATGCCTAACCGCGCCGCTCTCTTAGGGATGGGAGTCCACGCTCTTTTTTGCTCATCTAATACTAGTGATGATCTTTTGAGTGAGGTGGAGCGTTTTATTGGTGCCTCAGGGGAGATCTTTCTATTTGACTCTGAGGAGATGATTGATCGGATTACCGGTGTTAGTGGATCTGGCCCAGCCTACCTGTTTAAATTGGCCGAAGAGCTTGCCGCCAAACTGGTTGAGATGGGTATCAGTCGCAGAACCGCCAATCTAATGGTTGCTCAAACTCTATTGGGAGCATCCACCATGTTGGTGAATAATCCTCATGATGCTAATCAACTTAAAGACTCCATCACCTCCAAGGGGGGAGTGACTCAGGCGGCGCTAGAGGTGTTGGACCGTGGTGGATTTGACCAACTAATTAGCTCCGCTTTGGATGCTGCCTATCAACGTACTAAGGAGCTCTGAAACAGCTCTAATTATCCTAAATTACAAAACGTGCCAATTTTCGATCATCTACCTTAATCATACCGCAACAAAATGTTGGCAGAATCTCTCTATAGCTGTTTTTATCTGCGGCGCTATTTTTTAAATAACCAGTTGAAATAATGAATTTTTCCCTACTTTGGTGCTGAAAAAGCTAATACTGCAATAAAATATACCGAGAAGCTTAGCAGCGAAGAAGTCGGTATAGAGAGTTAGTGTGTATCAATTTAGGGAGTACACTATGAAGAGGCAACCAAAAGCCAGAGTTAATACCAAAGTTGCAAAAGTGTCGATAGCTAAGCAGATTATCGGTTTAGCACTTTTTCTTTTGATTGGTATCCTGTTAACAACATCCTGTGTGTTTAAGGAGAGTACATTAGAGATTGATGGTGCCTCACTCACTCATGTGGATAGCGTACAGATGGTCGATGGCAAGTTAGTCTTGGTTGGGACCAGACTAGATGGCATTATGGCCGCTCATCTGACTGGCCCTAGTGGAGTAGATCAGTCCTTGGGTATTAGTCAGCAAAGTGAAAACTATGCAAAACTCTATGCTCCCTCTCTGACTGAGATTGCGCTAAACTCCGCAATCTCATTAATTATCACTGATGCTCACGGAACAACTACTTATTCACTAAATTTTACGTTGGTGGATGGAGTAGTAACTTCCGACAAACTTGATAGTGCAGCAGTTACTACTGTTAAAATTGCAGATGGTGCAGTGACTGCCGCCAAGCTGGGAGCGATGAGTGCGTCGATCGGCCAGGTATTAAAGTATAACGGTTCAACTTGGATCGCCGGAGATTTGGGGGGACTTGTCTATGCTGGAAATTGGGATGCTAGTAGCAACTCTCCTGATCTAAGTGGCGGTGGTAGTCCCAACGAGTATTACTATGTCTCGGTCGCCGGATCAACTGATTTGGATGGAATCGCCACTTGGGCGATTGGTGATTGGGTGGTGTGGAATGATGTCTTGGCCCAGTGGGAGAAGATGGAAAATGAGAAGAGTAGTGTCTATGGTTTTAATGGCAGACAGGGGTGGGTTGTGCCAACTAACAATGACTATACTTGGGGACAGATTAACTTAACCAGCTCTACTCTATTTGATCTGGCAGATGTTAACGGGACAAGCGCAAGTGGTTATTCTGGTGGTGAAGTCCTTATTTGGGATGAGACTAACTCAAGATGGGATGTGACAACCCTTTCTGCCGGTAGTGGAGTTGAGATAACCAGTGTTGATGGTGTGGTGACCATAGCTACTTCTGGAACATCTAGTATCGCACCTGATGCAGTCAACTCAGCCGAGATTGCTAACAGTGCTGTTGGTAGTACTGAGCTTGCTACTGCCGCTATCACTTCGGCCCACTTGACAACCCAGGTGATTTTGGACTCCTTGGGTAGTAATTCAATTACCTCTGCTCATTTAGCGACGGGAGCAATTTCAGGAGACTCAATTCTTGCTAACTCCATCACTTCTGCCCAGATTGGTAGTCAAGAGGTGAGTTCGACAGAGATAAAAAATGGGACCATTGTTGGTGGTGTCGGTGGTGATATTGCCACTGATACGATTACGGCAACGGAGATCAATGCTGGGGCGGTGGGTACTTCTGAGATCGAGAATGAGAGTATCGAGACGGGAGATATCTTAAATGGAACAATTACCGCTAGTGATCTGGCCAATGCCTCAGTTGAGGAGGCGGAGATTGCAACTGATGCTGTAACTACAATCAAGATAATCGATGGAGCGGTAACGGCAGCTAAACTTGCAGCGGACTCAGTTGATACGATTGAGCTAGTGGATGGAGCTGTTACCACTGATAAATTAGCGCCAGGAGCATCTGCATATGTCGGAAATTTCTTACAGTTAACTCCAACAATTCCTGGAAATGAGACTTGTGATAACACAGTAGTTGGCAAGGTGATCATATCTACTAATACCAATTTGCCATGCTTTTGTGCTGGGGCAACTTCCGGCTTTATCTACTTCTCTGACAATAGCAGTTGTCTCTAGTCTGCTAATCGAGGGCCGCACCGCTTGGCGGTGACGGCACTTCCCATTCATTTAGACAAAAATGTTTACAGGTGACACTATTTTAAGCTCTCCCCAGTAGATCATTCCTCACCGTAACTATCTAAAAACATTTAAACATGACCCAGGCAGACTAAAAGACTCAACTATTATTCATTTTTAGCCGATAATAGAGATGAAAGGAGTTTTCATGGGTTTACAGATTTCAATACTAGGACTGCTACTGTTGACCAACGCTCTACTGTTTGCGGCCGATACTAATACGGAGGGAGGAGCCGATGGCGTTGCCCAGGTCCGCGACTCACTCCAGCTGCGAGATAACTCGCTGATGGGTAAGATCCTAGAAGATGAGGAGATGCAGCAGATCGTAGCTCTCTGTCGCAATAGTAATCCAGATAAATTAGCTGAATTTCAGCAATGTATTGAAGATGAAATGGCTAAACCTGCCAATGCATCTTTGATCGCTAAGTTGCAGGAGAAGTATCTTGATAAGGGGGATGAGAAGAGTAAAGATCGCTATCAAGCAGTAGAGACTGCAAGCCTTAAGCGGACCAACTCTCCGGCGATGAAAAAATTAGAGGAGTATCTGACCAAACGGTTGGAGGATGCACTCTATGGTGAGATCAAAAAGGCGAATGATAAGAAAAAGCAGCGAATGGTAGATCACACCACATTTTTTAAACTCTACGAAGAGCAGGTGAGTAAAAATATTATCGCCACCGTCTCCTCCTTCTGTCTTAATGTTTGTACTTCTTCTCCTTCTTATGATCCGAAAAGTTGTCGAGAGGAAAATCTAAAAGCCCTATCTGTAATAACTCAGGGAAAGACACAGCCTGAAGCCTACGGTGGGTGGATGAAATGTCTTGAAAATATTCCGAAATTTTGTAGTGGCACACCTTCACTCGGCACAGATGGCAAAAACCACGCCTGCCAAGTAACAGATGCTCTTAAAGGTATGCGTTTAAATCTTTTACGACTCTCTGCGATTGATCAACGTTTTAAACAGATTAAAAGTGAGAATAAAAAGACTCAGTTTATGCAGGAGACAGAGAAGAACGGTAGGCGAGAGCGCTATACCAATGAAACCCAGGGGGATTCAAAGAGCTTAGATGATCTAACGACGGTAACATCTAATGAGCTAATTAATAAATCTGGTTATGGGAAGGCGTTAGAAGATGAGAGTAAAAAATTGCAGGAGGAGTGTGTTGACAGTTACGATGAAGAGAAGTGTAAGCACTACCTTCATAGTGATGACGATGTGGCAAAGTTAGAAGACGCCGCAACAGAGCACAGTATTAGACGCCAGGTAGCGATTAACAAAATAGCACAAATTAAAGATGAAGAGACGTTGACCACCTTTTTAGAAGAGGAGGGGCGTAGTAAAGACGAGATTCAGAAGATGCTTAATGAGAGTACGGCAAGTGACAAGGTGGCAGATGTTGTCGGGAAAATTACCGAACAGTTTAAGGGTGAGAAAGCGGCGATGATTGCGGCCTTAAATAAGAAGATTGAGTCCCGCAAGGTTGAGCGGGCGTCAAGTAATTCGCCGCCGGTGGCGGAGCTTAAGAAGAAAAAACTTACAGAAGTCAAGAAAGAGATGGAAGCTAAGCCCAAGGGTTACCAAGAGCTGGTGCACTTTAATAATATTATCTCTGGCTTTTTGACTATCGAAAAGACTATTGATGGTAAAAAGGAGAGTATGGCCAATACTCATGCGATGTTTCGGGAGTTAGAGGATAACGCTTATCAAAGTGGGCGTGAACCGGGAAGTGCAAATCAGCCCCCATCAACAAATGATTATGGAGCAACAGACCTTGAGAAATTAAAAGAGAATCTTGGGAAGGCGGGGATTGAGGATGAGGGAGCAGAGGCCAATGCGACCAAGTCGATGCAGATCGAAGATCTCAACCGTGCAATCTTAAAGTATAAATAGATATATATGACCGCTAGCTAAAAAAATAACATACTACAGATATTATTTGTTACTTCTCTTTTTTCCGACGACAATTTTAATTAGTTGATTAACTAGTTGTTCAAGATGTCTAGCTTGCGACGAGACCTCTTCGGCGGAACTTGAAGTCTCCTCCGACATGGAGGCAGTATGTTGTGTATTACTGTCAATCGTGTTGAGCGCTTGTCTGATTTGAGAGAAGGCTGCAACATGCTCTTTGCTGGAACTTGCCACTCCACTATTTAGTTCTGCAACTTGTTGAGAAGCACTGACAATATCCTTGAGGACATCAGCACTATTATCTGCCATTTTTGCTCCGGCTGCGACCTCTTCACTACTGGTGCTAATTAGGCCTGTGATCTCTTTGGCGGCACTGGTACTTTTTTGTGCCAGATTTCTTACTGCTTCAGCAACGACTGCAAAACCGCGTCCTTGATCGCCAGCACGAGCGGCTTCGACAGCAGCGTTTAGTGCCAGAAGATTTGTCTGGAAGGCAATATTTTCAATAACCGAGATGATATTGTTAACCTTCTGTGAACTTTGAGATATTCCTTGCATTGCTGTAATCAGGTCGTTAATTTCCTCCTGCCCACGTTTGGCCGCATCTTGGCTAATCAGTGATTGCTCTGTAACTTTAGTCGCATTAGAGGCGGCCACGCCTACCATGGATGATAACTCCTCAATCGAGCTAACAGTCTCTTCTAGCGAGGTGGCAGTTTGGTTGACTCCTGTTGAGAGTGAATTACTTGCACTGGAGAGTTGTTGACTGGCAATCGTTAGATCCGGTCCCATCTGCCCCAACGGCATAATAATTTTTTCTAGCTGTTTAACGATAGATCTGGTGATAATGGTAATTGTAATCGTTAGAAAGATTAGAGCAACGATCATTGACCAGATAATTGTCTGGAAAGATTTTTTACGATTGGTATCCAGCAGTGCTGTTTTATAGGCGACCTTCACTTTTCCGAGGTATTTTCCCTCTTCTCGAATCTCCTCTTCGTAGACTAGAAATTTTGAAAAATCTTTTATATTAGGGCTATTGGTGGAAACTAATTTATCTTTATCATCAAAGAATCCTACGTAGGCGATCTCATCCTCTTTGATTAGCTCTTCTGTCATTTGAATTACAGCATCATAGTTATAGGTCATATAGAGGGGAACACTAGATTGCGCTAGGAATGAGGCGGTAAAATCACCACGGAACCTCATCATTAGTTGTAGTGTATCATTTGATTGTCTACTAAGAAGTACTCCCAGAATAGTTAAGGCAACTAGCATAAAGATAATGCTGGGGTAGAGAAATTTTTTACCTAATGAACTCAAACGAAAGAAACTTACTATTTTCATTCTTCATCCTAATTTAGAATAACTGGTGACTTTATCTGCTTAGATAGTAGCATAATATCAGTAAGATGTGATGAGTGAACTTTTTTGCATCTACCATAAAGCGTATTGGGAAAAAAATACCTGAGTAATTGTTGAGGATTTAGGCCCTCAGTACCTCTTAGCCGATAAGAATTTATGGTCCAGGATAAAGAGAGTAGTGCTACTAAGAAAAATTTTTTTCAACGAGAGTTGATGGAGGTAGATCGTCGCCTACTACTGCTGGTTGGTGGTGTTGTTACTGTAACATTAGCGATTTGGTTAATTCCATTTATGCTCAACCTATTGTTGCTCTTCTTGATGGGGATTGCTCTGCTAATGACCGCTGGAGGGCAAGAAGAGGGAGAGAAAAATCGTCTGGTTGGGATCTTAAAGTTGACAATATTGGTGCCACTAATTGCAATGCTATTTACCTTTAATGGGTATCGAAAAGATTTAGTTGTTAGTGAGCAGAGTGTTGCTGTTACCAAAGTACTAAAGCGGGTCAACTCACTGCTTCCGCGAGGCAAATTTGATCAGGCAGAAGAGCGATTACTAAAAGTATCAACTTTTAACAGTGCTACAAATTACTCTCAAGTTAAATCGCTGTTGAGTGATTTTCATCGGATAAATGATCCCCAAGAGCTACAGCAGGATATTTTGCAGTTGAGCCGGATGGCATTTGAAAACCTGTTATTAGGGAGAGTGGATAGAGATTACTTGGAGAATCGCTATCTTGATCGTGAGTATATCAGAAGGATGGTTAAGCTCGCACCAGCAATGAAAAAAGATTTCGCCAAAGTGATTAAGAAGCGTGAGAGAAGTTTTCGTCTTAAAAAGAGTGCACGTATCTGGAGACATCAAAATATTGTAAAGGGGCAAAAGGGGGCAGCACAGTATCAAGCCATTGTACGTGAGATCGGAGAGAAGCCGATTAGTAAAAAACCATTTGGTGAGATTGCACTAATCACCGATTGGCTCTTCGCGAATATAACAGATGCCAATAGAATTCGGGCCAGGAAGTGGCATAAGATAAAACTGGTGCAGCAGGGAGGTAAGTACTTCTGGTGGACCATTTTAAAGTACCAAACCGCCCACCGTGGTGGACGCTATTCATCCTATAAAAGACAGTTCTTCATTCGTAATGGCGAGGTGATTAAGTCTAAAACGTATTAAGCCTGATCGAAGTTACTACGGATAAAATTAAAGGCTATCTCCATCAGATCAGGGTCGGACTGAGCGGAAACTACTCCACCTAGCAGGTGGCCAGTCGCCGCTTGAATATGGACCATCTTTTTTTGTTTGCTACCTAGTAGATGGAACATCTCTTTAACTGCATCCAGATTAACGGTTTTATCCTGTTTGCTATAGAGCACTAGGGCCGGGATCTTGATTCTTGCCAGGGGGAGATGGCGTGCCATCTCCACTGCATGCATCATGGTAGTTAGTGCTTGGGATGGATATTTAGTATGCCAGTAGAGCATCTGCTTGGGGTGGAACTGAGTACATTTACGCTCAATTTGGGTTAGCATTTTGGTTAGCAGCTTTCCTCCTGGGTAGAGCAGTAGATCCGGAAGAGAGCTTTTAGGTCCCATGTTAGGGGAGGTTAAAATAAGGTCGTGAATCTTATCAGGGAAGTTGACCGCCAGCCAAAGTGCGAAGGTACAGCCAGTTGAGTTAGCGGCCAAAATGACCTTCTCTCCTAACTCTAGTCCCCAGCTTAGAGCGATCAACGCATCTTTTTGCCAATCTGCAAGAGTTGCATCAGCCAAGGCAGAGGAGAGCATGGTCCCATGTCCCTTAAAACGAGTGGAGTATCCATTGGCACCTAACTCTTTTGCTAAATTCTTTGGATAGGGGGCGAGCTCTTTGGGGCTGGCAGAAAATCCATGTAGAAAAACGATGGAGTATTTGCTCTTTTCGCCTTCCGCACCGTGATAGTATACCTCTTTTTGGTTATCTGGCTTTAGACCCATCTGCTTCTCTTGGGCCAGATCATCTTGAATCTCTTGTAGGGTTGGAAGGAGTGGGTTGATTTGCTGAGGGGGTGAATAACGGTTAAAAAGAGTCATCATTATTATCCTCTTAATTAAATTGCTTTAACGATCTGTTTCTATTTGGCCCTTTTGGTAATTATACTGTGACCCCATCATACTATGTGGAATAGAGAATATCGCAAAAAGAACCAGTGCGGCAATAACTACCGATGCTGGGTTTCGCTTTTTAAAGTTGATCGCGCATGCTAGAAACCAGAATATCGCTGCCACCAGTACCTTATTATCGGTGAGATCCCAGTCGTAGGGAAAGCCAGCCCAGTAAACTCCAAAGGCATATTTTTGTACCAAAGGTCCAAGCAGTAAGCCTCCCATCGCCAACGAACCAGTTGCCAGTTTGGCAATATTAAAGAAGTTCTTTCCTCCACGCACTGCCTCAACGGCTGCGATCATCGAAAGGAGCATAGTCATAAACATAAAGAAGATATGCGGAATTAGAATAAATTTGGGTACTGCCCCCTTGTATCTGATCAGAATAGGGTCGTTGGCAGTTGCTACCTGGTATTGTTGACCATCGATCGTTAGCTCCAGGTAGTATTGCAGTTTGCCGGCCGGCGGTTGGTTGGGTAGGGCGGAATTAAGACCACCCTTCGGCCCGTTTGTCATCTTAATGCTACTCCATGGATCGTTGGTCGGAAAGCGACGGTAGTTTAGAGTGCCCTCCATCTGCTGACCAATTTGGGGAACAACTACTGGAGCGTCAATCGTCCCCCCTTGGCTACGCAAAAATTTAACTTGAACTGCATTTTCTTGGGGGCCAATCATAATCTTTTTGGGATAGGTGGGCCCAGTGGAGCGTTGGTAGAAGACAGCAAGTAGGGTGATGATGATTCCTAAAGGGATACTCAACTTAAAATAATTTTTACTTGCTAAATTCACTACTCTTGCTCCTTAGAACACTGGGCCTTCTATCCCAAAAAGTTGTGCGTGGATTAGACCACGCCTTGATCAATCATTGAGTTTACTACTTTCAAGAAGCCGGCAATGTTGGCCCCCATCACGTAGTTTCCTTTGTGGTCATACTCATCAGATGCGTCAAGCGCAGTTTGATGGATATTGGCCATGATGCTCTTTAGCTTAGTATCAACCTCTTCTCGACTCCAGCTTAGGCGCATACTGTTTTGTGCCATCTCAAGTGCAGAGACTGCTACACCGCCAGCATTGGCCGCCTTTCCTGGCCCATAAAGGATCTTGTTCTCCAAGAATTGATGAACCGCTTCGGGAGTTGATGGCATGTTAGCGCCTTCAGAGATGAGAAAAACACCATTCTTAAGTAGGTTCTGGGCATCCTTACCGTTAATCTCATTTTGAGTTGCACTAGGGAAAGCACAATCCGCTTTATGATCCCAGATGGCATTACAATCTGCTGCCGACTCATGAGCAGTGTAGGTGGCATTAGTGTACTTCTCAATATATTTACTAATTCGTTCACGCTTAATATTTTTAAGCTGCATAACGTAGTTAAGTTTTTCCCGATCAATTCCATCTGGATCATAGACATGTCCGCTAGAGTCAGACAGAGTCACTACCTTACCGCCGAGGTCAAGCACCTTTTCAGTAGTATACTGGGCAACATTACCAGAGCCAGAGACTAGACATGTTTTTCCTTCCAGGGATTCACTACGGGTTGCCAGCATCTCTGCTGCAAAGTAGACCGCACCGTAACCAGTCGCTTCCGGACGAATCAGACTGCCACCCCAATTGGTATTTTTACCAGTGAGAACACCAGTAAATTTGTTAGTGACCTTCTTATACATTCCAAACAGGTAACCAATCTCACGGGCACCAACTCCAATATCTCCTGCTGGAATATCAGTATCAGCACCAATGTGGCGGGATAGCTCTGTCATGAAACTTTGGCAGAAACGCATAACTTCGTTATCTGATTTCCCTTTGGGATCAAAGTCAGATCCACCTTTACCACCACCGATGGGAAGAGTTGTCAGTGCATTTTTAAATACCTGCTCAAAGGCTAAAAATTTTAGGATGCCAAGGTTAACGGAGGGGTGAAAACGTAATCCACCTTTGTAGGGGCCGATCGCACTATTCATCTCGACTCGAAAGCCGCGATTAACATGCACTTCACCACGGTCATCAACCCATGGGACACGAAACATAATGACTCTCTCTGGCTCAAGAATTCGCTCTAGAATTCTTTCACTTTTAAACTCTGGATTTCTCTCCATAACTGGGATAACAGACTCAACCACCTCTAATGCTGCCTGGTGGAACTCCTGCTGTCCTGGATCTCTGGCAACCAGTAATGTCTTGACGTCATCTAGCATACTCATCATGTACTCCTTCTAAATGTTAAAATGGGACTAATTTAGTGACGTAATACTACACCATGATTCTTCTTGCCATCAATCTTTATTATAAGTGGCTGTGTAGTTCTTACATGTGTTAGATATTGGCCCTCTCGGACTACTTTTTGTGTAGCAAACCACTCAAGATCTATAAAATCTTTTGTCTGGTAGATAGTTAGATAAATGACTCCAAGCGAAGTGATATTTTGAAAAAAATGGGTCCCTTCCGAGGGGTCAGCACGGAAATCTTTGGTGGTAGTCTCCACTAGACCTGCGACCCCTGAGATATGTTGCCAGCTAACCGGGATACCAAGTAGGGAGTCGGAAGATCCCCAGCGGCCAGGGCCAATTAGAAGATACTTGCGATCTTCTTTAACTAAAATTGCATTGAATTTATTCACCTCCTGAGCTATTTCGCGAGTTAGGTTAGTAGCAAATGAGTCAGGTTTTACAAATACTATATCGACAATATCTTTGGAGTTACTACGTCCGAGTGCATTGGCAGAGTAGGCTACCGGATTTTTAAGGTCGTGCTCAGTAATAGTGATATCGATATTTTTATTCTCAGTGGTCAGTGGTCGCACTTGGAGAATTTCAAACTGGTGGGGTTGGCCCTCCTCTTGAGCAAGGTTGACCGCAAATTCGATCTCGACATCCCCTCCCATCCCCTCTTTGCTAATTTTGAGTAGATGATCAACAATCTCATTCACTGGTACCAGGTTGTGCTTAAGGATTGGGGCCATGGTAAGTACCGGATGGCCCTTTTTAGTGAAAGCATCACGTATCCGATGGTCTTCAGGCATATAGGTGCTGACCAAGCGACGGATTGGAGCATCTTCAACACAGTCACAAATATCTCGTTTGACTAAATTTCTCTCATCATCTACCCAGAGTTGGCGGGACTCATCATGCATCCGCAGGGAGTAGAAGTACTGTTGGGCATTTTTTAGAGAGGAGTCGACAGAGGAGAATTGGGGAAGAAGTTGAGGATAGCTAGGGGAGAAGCGAATTGCCTGCCCTCCATCCACAACAATTTTACCCAACCCTAGGGCGATATGGGCAATTCCTTCTTTAGAGTTCATGTATTGGATGGGGTAAAAATTATGTGATTGGGCGGTACCAGAGAGGGCCGGATAGAAGTGATCGTTATGTTCTTGGCCGGTTAAACGCTGAATAATAATTCCCATCTTCTCTTCTTCAGTGCGGTGCAGCGTGGTGCGTGAGAAGGCCCTTGGCCCCTCGTAGAAGACTGAGGCGTAGATTAGTTTTACTGCAATGCAGAGCTGTTTAACCCGTTCGTTGATGTCGGGACTATTATTAGGGAGCATGTAGGTCTTGTAGAGACCGGCATATGGACGAAACTGTCCATCTTCTAACAGGCTGGATGAGCGGACCGCCAAAGGGTACTTGACCCACTCCAGGTACATGTGAAGATCATCTTCTAGGTAGGTCGGCAGAGTGGCATCCAAAAATAGATCGGCTATTCCCTCATCAGAGAAGGCAAATTCAGTAAAGTCATGCAGATTATTGTTATTTATAAAGTGGCTATAGCAGTCAGTGGTTAGTACTAGAGAGTTTGGTATGCTGACCTCAACTTGGGGGTATTTTTGAAAAAATTTACTATTTTTTCGTAGAATCTTTGAGAGAAATGCCAATCCACGCGCCTTACCTCCTAAGGAGCCATCACCAATTTTTAAAAATTCTGCTTCTCCATCAAAGGAGTTCTGTTTAAAAAAAGCAACCACTCCCTGTTGTTGAGCTATCCGTTTGGAATACATGGTACTTAAGAGGTGGTGACGCATGTCGTTGATATTTTCAAAGTCAGCAGAGTCAGTCGCCATAAATTTCGATGCCAGAGTTACTTCACTACGTGCCATTAGCCAGTTAACAAAGTGGTTGTTGTCACTATGGTAGCTCAGACACTCATCTGGGATCATGCCGATTGCTCGCTCCATCGCTTGTAGGTTGGAGACAGTTGTCACCTCCTCTCCATTGGGCATCCGAAAGACAAAGTCACCAAAGCCTAAGTATTGGATTAGATATTGACGGATCTCGCGGTGGAGAGAGGGGGAATTTTTATCTCGAAAGTGGGAGTGAATCTGCTCCGCCTTGTGGCGGTTATTGATCTCGGAGCTCAGTAGCAGGGTCGGAAGCTTAGGCAGCTCACTTTTCACCTGCCTTAGAAAGGAGATACCCGCCTCAGGATCAGGTACACCATTGCGAGGATAGCGAATATCGGAGAAAATTCCAATGATAAATGGCTTGAATTTTTCGTACAACTCTAACGCTTTCTCGTAGTTACCCGCCATTATAATCTTTGTTCGGGCACGAAGTTTTAGTAGGCGATGTTCCTCATTTAAGCTGTCGTCTAAGATTGTCTGGGTCTGACCAACAATTGCTTCATAGAGTATTGGTAGAATTGAGGAGTAGTAGTAGGGGGAGTCCTCAACGACCAGTAAGACGCGCACCATGGCAGACTGGGTGTCGTGATAGACATTCATCCGATCTTCTAGCCATTTGACTATCGCCCAGAGGATTTTTCGGTCGCCACCCCAGATAAAGACCTTGTCGATACTATTTTTAGGGATCTTGTCAGCATAGGTTGAGAGCCCATGAATGGAGTGGGCGAGGATAATCACCGGCAGATTGGGATCGCGTTTCTTGATCTCTTTGCCCAGAGTGATTGCGTCCAATCCTAGTGACTGAGGCATGGTGATGACGAGATCAAATTTTTTGCGGGCCACAATGCGAAAAGCTTCAGCATGGCGGTTAACCATCGTAAATTTAGGTGGATCAACCAGCGACACGCCACGGTAGCTGGTAAAGACGTGCTCCATAAGGCCACCATCCTCCTCCATAATAAAGGAGTCGTAGGGGCTGGCAACAATCAAGATCTCTTTGATCCGGTGAGGCATCAGATCGTGAAAAGTTTTGAAGCTTATAGTACTGTTTTGGTCCATTATATTACTTAATTTGCCTTAAGCTAAAGTTGTTCGTCAGCTAACATTTTAGCTGATAAAGCTCATAAAAAAAAGAACTTGTCGGTGTATAATACCTCTAATTTATAGCGCATACTGTTGTCGAATTTTTAATAACTAACTTGCCTGGAGTGTGTTATGGCCAATTACTTTATTAGTGATAGTGAGTTCATACCCTTTGTACGAAGGATGATTGAGGGAAACGAAGTGATCGCCCCAGTGGCCAAGAAGAGCAAATTTGTCTTTGCTAAATTGGAGAGTGCGGAGGAGTTACGCCTTGATTATGATGTAACAATTCTTCCTCCCAAGAAGGAATTTTTTCCCCCTTGTCAAAAGTTGCTAGAGTTTGATTGCGGTAAGTTTTCAGGCTGTATCGATCCTCAGGAGAAGATTCTGTTCGGGGTACACTTTTATGACATTAAAGGGCTGGACATGACTGATTTTCTCTTTGAGGAGAGAAATGCTGATATGAATTACCTGGCCAATCGTAACAAGGCTACCGTTATCGGTTCTAGCATCCAGACTATTTCTGAACGAGCCTTTTGGGGTTCAGTTGGAAAAGAGGTGAAGGCAAAGGGACATGATGGTTTTATTACCAAAATTGGTGGTGGACATATTTATGAGACTAGGACAGCAAAAGGTGAGCAACTGGTTCAATTTGGAAATTTTGAGAAAGCAATTGATGCTCAGATGAGTGAAGCTGATCGAGTCAATCAAGATATAATGGATAAGTGTCCTGAAAAGTTAAACTATAGTTCAAAAGAGATCTCTGAAAAGGTACGTGCCTCCTTTTCCAATATTGGATTGTGGGAGGAGTTGGCCCATGACTGTTTCTCCTGTGGGTCATGTAATACTACCTGCCCCACCTGTTACTGCTTTGATGTTCAAGATGACTGGAATGTGGATCAGAAAACTGGTGATCGTAAGCGATACTGGGACTCCTGCTTGACTACTGACTTTGCTAAAATCTCTCTCGGTGCCGGTAATACTGAGAATTTTAGGACCGAGCGTGGTGAGCGTTTTCGACACCGCTTTATGCGAAAGGGAACCTATCTGAATGAGAAGCTAGGTGGCCCCGCTTGTACTGGCTGTGGCCGTTGTTCACTCGCTTGTACTGCCGATATCGCGGACCCAGTTCATGTCTATAACAGAATAATGGAGGCTTGATATGTGTGATAATTGTGGATGTTCAGAAATGGAAGGGAGAGAGAATATATTTCTTCCCAAAGAGGTAAAAATCTTACGGGCCGAGCAGGTGACTGAGCATGAAAAACATTTTACTTTGCGGATGGCAGATGAGTCTCCATTTAACTTTACTCCGGGCCAGATACTAGAGGTCTCGATGTTTGGCTTTGGCGAAATTCCAATTGGGTTGGCCAGCTCGCCAGTTAGAACTGCCAGCTTTGATATTGTTATTCGTGGGGTTGGACGAGTATCAAATGCTATCAACCAGCTAGGCAAAGGTGACTCTCTCTTTATTCGCGGCCCCTACGGTAATGGCTTCGATTTAGAAAATATGCGAGGTAATAACGTGTTGGTCGTTGCCGGTGGTATTGGCTTGTGTCCGACTAGAAGTTTGATTCAATATATTATTGACCGCCGAGAGGAGTTTAAGAACTTCACCCTTTTCTATGGTACTAAAGATCCAAAATCTCAGATGTTTCACGATGACTTAGCCTATATGAGAAAGGCTGCAGATATTCAGTATTTTGAGACCGTTGATAGGCCAGATGATAATTGGCAAGGCCATGTTGGTTTGATTACCGAGCTGTTTAAGAGGACAGAGGTAACGGCTGATACCCGGGCGGTCATTTGTGGACCTCCTATCATGTTTAAATTTGTTATGCGCGAACTACATACGTTAGGTTTGGCCGCAGATAATATCTATGTGGATCTGGAGCGAAGAATGAAGTGTGGTGTTGGTAAATGTGGCCACTGTCAGATTAACGATCAATATGTCTGTACTGATGGGCCGGTATTTAAGAGTAGTGAAATTGATAATCTAGAGGAGGCATTATAATGGGAAAGCCAAAGGTCGGATTTTTTGATTTCGCCAGCTGCGAAGGGTGTCAGATCGAGTTAACAAATTATGGTGATGCTGCTTTTTTAGAGCTATTAAACCATATTGATATTGTGGAGTTTCGCGAAGCGATGAGTGAGAAGGCTGATCAGCTGGATATCGCATTTATCGAAGGGAGTTTCACTCGGGAAGCAGATCGTGCCCGTTTGGAAGAGATTCGTAATCGCAGTGGTGTGGTTATCTCCTACGGTGCTTGTGCCTCTACTGGTGGTATCAATGCTCTGAAAAATCACCAAGATGATTATACCAAGTGTGTCTACGGTGAAGATGCCAATATGCCTCATCTAAATAGCCAAAAGGCGATGCCAATCTCCGAGGCGATCAAGGTTGACTTTCAAGTTTTGGGTTGTCCAATGGATCGTACTGAGTTTGTCAATATCGTCTCTCATCTACTACATGGTAAAGAGCCGGTGGTTCCTAATCATCCTGTCTGTGTCGAGTGCAAGCGTAATGAGACCGTCTGTCGCTTTGATGACGGCGATCACTGTGTTGGTCAGGTGGCACGTGCCGGCTGTGGCGCTCCCTGTCCTGCAGATGGCATTCCTTGTGAAGCATGTCGTGGCTTTGTAGATGATGCTAATGAGGAGGCGTTGAAAAAAGTATTGGTAGATCGGGGTGGTCTCTCTATGGCAAGGGCCGAGAGTAAAACCAGAATGTTTACTGCAAATTTGAGGAGTGATCGATGAAGAAGGATATCAATATTAATGTTCACCACCTAACTCGGGTGGAAGGACATGGCAATATTCGAGTCAATGTTAAAAGTGGAAAGATAGAGAAGTGTGAGTGGCAGGTACCAGAAGCTCCCCGCTTTTTTGAGGCGATGATTCGTGGACGTCACTACTCAGAAGTGGCAAGAATTACCAGTAGAATTTGTGGGATCTGTTCCGTTGGCCACACTTTAGCATCTATTCGTGGAACTGAGTGTGCTCTAGGTATTAATGAGACATGGCAGACTAATCGTTTGCGAACTCTTCTAAAGCATGCAGAGAATTTTGACTCTCACATTTTACATATCTACTTTTTGATCGCACCAGATCTCCTAGGAGCACCTTCAGTCTTTCCACTAGTTGCTACTCATGGTGAAGTAGTGGCCCGGGCCCTGAAGTTAAAGCGTTTGGGACATGAGTGGGGAGCAGCTCTTGCTGGTCGAACGACACACCCAACCACCGCTATTCCTGGTGGTTTCTCCAAGCTGCCAACGGAAGCAGAGCTTAAGGCATTAAAAGAGAAGATGGTGGCGGCAGTTCCAGATTTAGAAGAGACGATTAAGACCGTCGCTTCCTTGGCACCAAACATTCCCGCCTTTAACCGCCCAACAGAGTACATGGCGTTGGCAGCTGATGATCACTATGCTGTCTATGATGGCGAGATTCAGACGGTACTGCCTGACGGTGATAAGAAACGTTACTCTATTCAAGATTACAAGAGTGTAACTAATGAGTGGGTTTCACCCCAGTCCACCGCCAAGTTCTGTAAGAACCGTCTTGATAGTTATGCTGCTGGGGCCCTAGCACGTTTCAACAACAACTATGAATTTTTACATCCAAATGCCAAGGCGTTGGCCGAGACACTTGGGATGAGTCCAGTGGTTGGGAATCCTTACTTAAACAGTGCTGCTCAGTTGATAGAAGTTGTTCACGCCGTTTATGACTCACTTGAGATTATTGACCAGCTATTAAGTAAAGGGATCAATAGTGAGGAACTTCAGAAGCCAACCAAGTACTCCACCGGAGCGGGGGCGGTAGAGGTACCACGTGGGATTCTCTTTCATGAGTATACTTATGACAAAGAGGGGATCTGCGTCAGTGGCAACTGTATTATCCCCACTAATCAAAACCATGCAAATATTCAAATGGATTTTGATGCTCTAGTTCCGGAGTTATTAGAACAGAATAAAAGTGAAGCGGAGATGGAGTTGGCACTAGAGATGTTAGTGCGAGCCTACGATCCATGTATCTCCTGTTCAACTCACTTTTTGAAGGTTGAGTTTGTCAACTGATCCTCGTCAAGAGAGTTCAAGTCAGCATGATCAGTGTTGCCGGTATCTGATTGGTATCGGCAACTACTCGATGCTAGATGATAGTATTGGTATTCGAGTAATCGAAGCGGTGGTAGAGCGTGAGCTGGATCAAGGTTTTCGTGCTTTGGATCTCTCTGGCAACCTACTCAATCTTTTAACCTACTTTCGAGCCGATGTAGATCAGATCGTGGTAGTCGACTCCACCCAGATGGGCTCGGCACCAGGAACCTATCGATTTTTTACTCCTGATTTAGTCAGAAGTGAAAAAGAGTTGGGCAACTTTAGCACTCACGAAGGTGATATGTTGAAGGTGGTAGAGCTGGCCCGGCAGATGAACTATCCCATTCCCAAACTATCTATTTTGGGGATTGAACCGAAAGAGATTTGTGATCAGTTTGGACTATCTTTAGAGTTGAAACAAAAAATGGATGAATACGTTTTGGCTGCAGTTGAAGCAATCGGCGCTTGATATTCTAGAAGCTGGTGATCGGTACTCGGTGGCCAAAACCGAAACTTTTTGATTTTAGCTTAACAATTGGGCAGAATTGAAACCTTTTATACTCACTTCTTTTAAAAAGTTTAAGCACCATCTCAACTTCATCATGATTGAATCCGAATTTATCAAAATTATTCAAGTCGAGGTGGTCACTTAAAATCCCCTCTAAAATAGCGTCTAGCTTAGGATAGGGAAGAAGTGAGTGATCATCTTGTTGGCCATCCCGCAGTTCCGCCGTTGGTGGCCGCTCAATAATTGCAGGTGGAATGATATTTTGATACTTCTGATTGATATAGCGGGAAAGATCGAAAATCTCGCTTTTGTAGAGATCTCCCAGCAGACTTAAGGCACCAACACTATCTCCATACTGGGTGGAGTAGCCGACCGCTAACTCCGACTTATTTGAGGTGTTGATCACCATTGCATTGCTAGTATTAGAGCGAGTATAGAGCAGCATACTGCGCAGACGGCTTTGGACATTCTCGTCTGCTATTCCGACAAGCTCCTCACTGTAGCACTCTTTCATTACGTTGCGAGTGACGGAGTGGAGAAACTTAATCGGTAGGCGGGTCAAAGGGATGGAGAGGTTTGTACATAGTTCTTCTGATAGATCAGAGCTTAGACCAGAGGAGTAAACTCCTGGCATAAAGATCGCTTCTAAATGTTCACCTGGTCTTAACGCCATTTTGGCAATAGTCAGTACCAAGGCTGAGTCAAGCCCTCCAGAGAGAGCTACTAGGAAACTCTTAAAACCGCACTTATCAGCATACTCTCGTAGTGCAAAAGTTAGAGCTAAAGTTATATCATGGCAGTTCCTCTCACTTAACTCTTTTAGGGTGGGGGCACTACTATTTAGCACCGATAGTGTCTGGGATAGATCAACTTCATCCTCAATTGCAGGCATTGGTGCATCTTTTTTGCTAAATTCGGATTTTATGGCCGCTAGCTCAAAGGTGCAGGTGTCTGGTTGAAAGAGTGCCAGTTGATGAGTTATCTCCTTGCCATTATAGACGAAGCTGTGTCCATCAAACAGAATCTCATCTTCACCGCCGACCCGGTTAACATAGGCAACAGGTGCCTTGAGGTAGAGGGAGAGCTGTTCTACCCGCTCGGTTCGCATAAGATGTTTATTTAAAGTAAAAGGGCTGGCACTTAGGTTGATGACTAGATCTAACTTGATGCCACTACTATCCATTAGCTTTTTTAACTCACAATCAGGTCGGTAGTGGTGAGAGGAGTGTGGCCAAATATCTTCACAGATAGTTAGTCCGATGTGGTGTCCAGCAAAACCGATAATTTTGGGACTGTCTCCGGGAGTAAAGTATTTTTTTTCATCAAAAATGTCGTAGTTGGGAAGAACTGTTTTGCTGTAGATTACTGTCAACTCCTCTCCTGGGATCAGCTGGAAGATGACATTTTGAATTTGAAAGGGGTGGCTTCCCTCCTCTTTGGAAAATGTGTAGTGGAGTCCCCCCAGTAGATAACACTCATCCTCTCTTTTTTTCATTTTACTAGAGATTTGGCCGATTTTTGCTAGTAGTGTCAAATAGCTGGTAATAAATGGTTTTTGGAAACAGAGATCTTTTAAGGGGTATCCAGTCAAAAAGAGTTCCGGAAAGAGGTGTAGACCATCCTCTTTTTTCTCCATTGCTTGATACAAGTATTCGAAAATAGAATCAAAATCAGCAATTTGTTGAGATGTTTGGTGAAGATGTATTTTCACTGTAACTTTAAAACTCCCTACCCTATGGATGGTTGACTTTTGACTAGAAAACAACCTAAGTATCACTGAATATCGCTTTAATTCAAGGTAAAAATCATCGATATGGCAACCACAATTAACTATAACTCCTCCAACCCTAGGGTGCTGATTATCGGTGCGGGTTTGGCCGGAGCGGAAGCGGCTAATTTTTTGGCCAATAGACGAGTTCCGGTGGTGCTGTACGATCTTAAGCAGTGCCGCCATACTACCACTGGTCAGCAGTCTGGCCTGGGAGAGTTGATCTGTAGTAACTCCTTAAAGTCTAAGGAGTTAGGCAGTGCTCATGGCATGTTAAAGTATGAAATGAAGGGGTTAGACTCACTAATTTTACAGGCGGCGGAGGAATTTTCGGTCCCGGCGGGTGGGGCCTTGGCGGTTGATCGGCATAAGTTCTCCCAGCTAATTACTGAGACCCTTTGTAACCACCCCTTGATAGAGTTAATTGATGGCCAGGAGGTGTGTGATCCTCCAGCTTGTGCTCTAAAGCATCAGTGTAGTCATGTGATTATCGCTTCAGGGCCGGTGACCTCCAGCAAACTTGAATCATGGATTGGACAGCAGGCTGTGGTAAAGTCTGACAACCTCTACTTTTATGACTCGATCGCTCCGGTGGTTAATGCGGAGAGCTTAAATCTTGATCAACTCTATTATAAGGATCGTCACCTTGACGGGAGTGCTGAGCGGGAGGCTGACTACCTCAATATTCCTCTGAACAAGCAGGAGTATCTAGAGCTAGTCAACGATCTCTTAGCGGCCCAAAAGGTACCTTTAAATAAGTTTGAAAAGCCAAAATATTTTGAAGGGTGTATGCCGATTGATCTTTTGGCGGAAAGGGGAGTTGATACTTTGCGATTTTCCTGTATGAAGCCGGTCGGGCTTGAGCTGCCCAGTGGGGCCAGGCCCTATGCCGTTATTCAGCTTAGACGGGAGAATCTTTTGGGGTCGGCGTATAATTTGGTGGGTTTTCAGAACCGGTTGACTCATGGTGAGCAGTTAAAAGTATTTAGAAAGGTTAAGGGGTTGCAGACAGCGACATTTTTAAAGTTGGGTTCCGTTCATCGTAACACCTATATCAATGCACGAGAGTCGTTAGATTACACCATGCAATCAAATCAGATTAGAGGTCTCTATTTTGCGGGCCAGATTAGTGGGGTGGAGGGATATACCGAAAGTGCGGCAATGGGTCTCTATGTTGCCCATCAGCTTTGGCAGCGTCTGAGTAAGCCAGAAACTTTACCATCGCAGTGGCCGTGTGAGACGGCGATTGGAGCACTGGTTAACTACATTATGACTTGGGAGCGTCCGACTCCATCTAATATTAATTTTGGTTTGATGCCTCCACTGGATGTTACTCCGGTCAAAGGTAAAAAACGCTGGGAGGTTAAGAAGCTTAAAAAAGAGTTAATCTCCGTTCGAGCACAACAGGCTTTTGATAAGTTTATTATCTCATCCGTTGATCAAGGTGTAACAATATGATTGGTGTGCTATTTATTATTTTAGCTTCAACGTTGTGGGCGATCGATACCTTGATCCGCTATCCGCTACTTGCAGAAGGGGTAAACGCCCTGACTGTGGTTATTTTTGAGCATGCCCTATTATCTATTGCCTTTCTTCCGATCCTTTTCCCAATCAAGAAAGGGGGGAGAAAAACCATCATTCGGGGTGGAAAGAGCGATCTTTTTAACTTTATTATGGTGGGGGGTGTTGGTTCCGCTCTAGCAACTTTTGCATTTACTAAAGCCTTCTCTTTAATCAATCCATCCGTGGTTATTTTGCTACAAAAAATGCAGCCACTGGTGACAATCTCATTGGCGTACTTGCTGTTGAAAGAGCGGATTGGGAGGGAGTTTATCTTTTGGGCACTAGTCTGTCTGGTCGGTGGGGTGATGATTAGTTACCAAGATATTATTGGTGGAGTGGAGCAGCTAGGAAGTGGATCTCTGCTTGCTGGTCGGGGACCGATGGGGATTCTCTTCACCATGTTGGCGGTGATCGGTTGGGGAAGTGCCACTGTTTTTGGCAAAAAGCTGGCAAATAATGGTCGCACTAATTTTGAGATTATGGGGGGACGATTTTTTATCGGGCTGCTCTCTTTGCTGATCATTGCTGCCATCGTGCGGCCGGAGTTTTCGATCTCGCTTGGCGGTGTCGGAAAGATCGCTTTGATGGCATTGCTATCTGGCCTATTGGCCATGTACCTATACTATCAGGGGTTAAAGCAGATCTCAGCCAGAGCTTGCTCTTTAGCTGAAATGTTCTTTCCCTTCTGTGCGGTGGTGATTAATTGGTGGTTTTTAGATGCCAAATTGACGATAGTTCAGCTTTGCGGAGGCGGGTTATTACTTTTAGGATCAACCGTGATACAATTGCGTCGTTGTTAGTAGTTACATATTTGAACAGAGGGTTTGCGCAATCCTCTCACCTTTAGTGAGAGGAGGAGTTAAAGTTTTGGAGAGTATTTAGGATGAAGCGATTAGATTTAAACAGTAAAACTTTTTTAGTTGCCGGTGCTGCCGGTTTTATTCCATCCACGTTGGCACAGTTCTACCTGGAACAAGGTGCCAAAGTGATTGGCATTGATAATTTTATTACCGGATCTAAGAGTAATATTGAGATTCTCTCTAAGTATGAAAATTTCACATTTATTGAAGCTTGTCTCTTCTCCAGCTTTCCGGCCCTTGATCAGTTTGAGCAGATTGACTATATCTACTCGTTGGCCTCACCGGCCTCACCAGTAGATTTTAAACAGATCCCTTTAGAGATTATGCGGGTTAACTCAGAAGGAACACTCAATCTGTTAAATCTGGCACATCAGCGGGGAGCACGTTTTCTTGAGGCATCTACCTCTGAAGTCTATGGAGATCCAGAGATGCATCCCCAGCCGGAGACCTACTTTGGCAGTGTTAATCCCATTGGCCCTCGCTCTTGTTATGATGAGTCTAAGCGTTTTGCGGAAGCCCTGACGATGAGTTATCACCGTCACTACTCTGTTGATACGCGAATAGTTCGTATCTTTAATACCTATGGGCCGAGAATGCGCGCTAACGATGGTCGGGTTATTCCGAACTTTGTTAATCAGGCGATTAATGGCGAGGATATCACCATCTATGGAGATGGTACTCAGACTCGCTCTTTTTGTTATGTCACCGATTTAGTAAATGCTATGCATGAGGTGATGTTCTGTCATGACCATACACCAGTTAATATCGGTAACCCTGATGAGTATCTGATTCGGGATGTGGCAGAGATAATCAAGATGGTTTTAGATAGTAAGTCTAAAATAGTGATGAAGCCACTGCCGGATGATGATCCTAAAAAGAGACGTCCCGATATATCCAAGCTACTGAGCTTAAGTCCGTTTAAGCCACAAGTTAGTTTTAAAGATGGATTACGTCAGACTGCAGACTATTTTTTACAGTGATCGTATGAGTGGGTACGTGGCTTAAAGATTCCCTGAAAGCCATTGGCAATTGCCTGGTCACACCACTGGCGATGGGCAGTTGAGCCATATTTGCCGTAGGATTTTTTAAAACTACCCTTAAAGGTCATCATCGCTACTGGTTCTGGAAAATCAAAGTCAGGGGCGTAGACAATATCTTTTTTAATAAACTCATGCCGAAATGCTACCAGTCGATCAAGCAGTTGCTGGCGAGCTTGATCACTTCTTAGCTGCTTGATCTCCACCACCATGGGCTTAAATAGCTCATATTGCAGCGCGGCGTCCAGGAACTCCTGATAGGTAGGAATTTCCTGATCGTACTCTCCTTTGAGCCGTAGGCGCTTAATCTCGGCCAAAGTAAGATCTTCAATTCGTAAATTTTCGTAAGTAACATTGCGCTTAAAACAGATGGAGAGGATTGGAATACAGCTTTTAGTTTTTTTCCGCTGTTTAAACTCCTCACTAGTTAGAATTTCACTGATTGCAATTTTATTTGCTCCTTGATTGCTAACCATCCGTCGAATGGTCTTGTCGTGGAAGACTACCAGCTCCCCATCATAGCTCTCTCTGATATCATACTCCAAGTAGACAAAATTATCGCGAAACTGGATCGCTTCATTACCATCTTTACCTTCTAAAGCTGTCTGTAGTGCGATCAGCGAGTTCTCTGGTAGCTCTGGATGGCCATCTCTCTCCCCTCCACTGGCGCGATGGCCAATATTACCGGCCCAACTAGAGCTGGAGAGGAGAAGTAGAGTGATTAGAACAGTTATTATCGGTAGTCTGTTTGGTAGTTTCATGAGGAACTTGTCGGCATAGCAGGAGTGGAACTTAATGGTGAACAGCTATCGGATATCAGATCTCAGTTAACAGCCATTTCTGCCTCCTTATTAATAATTTCGACCTATTATATGATGGTAGGTGATGTCAGAAATAACTTTTAATAGACTTCCATCTGCGGTGCCGAAAGCGATCGGTTCTGTCTTGCTTGTTATTTTTATCGCAGAGATATTAGTCATGTGGCTACTCCACACGATTCAAGTAGACTCTGTTCTGAATGAAATATTGTTAGATGGTCTTCTATTAACAGTAGTATCTAGTCCTCTGATCTACTATCTAGTTGCTCATAAGATTATCTATAAAAATGAGCAGCTGATTTTTGAGTTATCAAGTTTGAAAAGTGATTTTGATACGACTGCTCTTATTTCTAAAACAGATACGGATGGAGTGATCACTTACGTCAATAAGAGATTTTGCGATATTTCCCAGTATTCAACCGCTGAGTTGGTTGGAAAATCTCACACTATTGTGAATTCAGGTATTCACTCGAAAGAGTTTTGGCACAACTGTTGGCAGACAATTATCTCAGGGCAGGTGTGGAAGGGGGAGGTTTGTAATAAAGCAAAAGATGGTACCTACTACTGGGTAGAGTCAACTTTTTTACCTACTTTCAATACCAAGCAAGAAATTATCGGTTACTCTGCGATTAGAGTTGATATTACTGATCGTAAGAGAGTTGAAGAGCAGTTAACGCATAATTCGACACTAGCTATTTTGGGTGAGATAGCTGCCGGCGTGGGACATGAGATCAATAACCCTTTGGTCGTCGCAGATGGAACACTGGCCCAGGTTGAAAAGCAGTTAATAGCTGAAGGTGTTAAGACTCCTATACTGTTTGAAAAGATCAAAAAGATTAGTGAGACCAACAAGCGTATCCGAAATATTGTAGATGGGTTAAGGACCTTTGCCACCTCGGATACCTCTAGTGATCAAGAGCACTTCTCCATGGAAGAGGCTGTCAAGCGGACCATCAACTTGATTGCTGCTGCTTATGAAAGAGAGGGGGTTTTATTAACAGTTGAAAAATCCACAGTGGAACTATTTATTTTCGGTCATATTGGGCTGCTGCAGCAGATTTTGATCAACCTGATCAGTAATGCGCGAGATGCAACCAAAGGGCAGAAAGTACGAGAAGTCCGAATTGTTATCAAGGGGAGTGGTGATCAAAAAGGCCAACTGTTAGTCAGTGATAATGGGACGGGGATACCCCAGCTGCTACAGAAAAAAATATTTGAACCATTTTTTACCACCAAAGGTGGGGAGATGGGGACAGGTATTGGATTAACTCTGGTGGATAAATTAGTCACAGAGCTGGGGGGAGAGTTATCATTAGACTCACAAATTGGCGAGGGAACGACCTTTACCGCCACTTTTCCTGTCGTAGTCAAGAGTGAAGATGATTGTCAATCCCTTGAGGTTAAAAGTGTTCAACCGCGATCGGGGAGTGTCCTAGTCATTGATGATGAAGAGGATATTAGGGAGATATTGGCAGAGATGATCGAGGATATGGGAATGACCGTTGAGCAAGCAGATGATGGTGATACTGCCTTAGAGATGGTTAAGCTTAAGAGATATGATTACATTTGTACCGACATTAGAATGCCTCGCATGTCGGGAGATAGATTTATCGAAGAGGCACGCAAGCTACCCAATGGTGAGACGACTATTATTATTATCAGCGGGGGAATTGCCACCAATTACTCACCAGCCGATAGGAGTGCAATTATCAAGCTTGGTGATGTCTACGTCACTAAGCCTTTTGGCCAAGAGTCCATTGAGGACGCCTTTAATAAAGTCTCTAAAAAGTAATAGTGAGCTGTTGTTTAATTAGTAGTATCTAGCCCGGTACGGAAGTTTGTACCAGCACTACTGGGGTTGCCTGGGTTGGCGGTGCCGATGACCTCAGTACAGATATCAGTGCCCGCGTTGTCTGGGTTGGCACAGTAGGTGATATCAAGTGTGTTGACTAAAACTCCAAGCTCTGCATCTTTTGTACCGTTACCAATACCAGTCGCCAGTTGAGCTACACTACAGGTGGGTAGACATCCAGCCAGTGAGCCAAATGTGGTGGCGATCTCTGCAATGATTCCAAACATCGCCATCCCCTCGCTATTGGTTTGGGCGCAGGTATCTTTGGCCGCAGTGGCAGCGACCAAAGTTTTAAAGGTTAAAACACTCATCAATCCCACCAAAGGATCTTGATTATCGCCTTGAGCTGTATTGGCGGCTTGAAAGACATCAGCAATTTTATTGGCGGTAAACCCTTCGCCAATAAAGTCAGCAGAACAACGAATAATAAAGGAATCAGCAGATGTCAGGCCGCTAACCATATCTGCACATGCATTGGCAGAGGCCAGATCGGTCGCCTTATCTAGGCACTCTTGGGCGGCAAAAATCTTGGCCTGCTCCTCATCTTCACAGCCAACTAGTAGAAGCATAACAATTAGCGCCAATAGATATTTTGATACTTTCATCTCTTCTCCACAGATCGGGTAAAAAACATCTATATTCTTTCTCGCTTTCCCTCTATATGCAATTTTTTTCTCAATATTTCCTGATGGTGCGGTGCAGATACTTGCGCAACACCACAATTTTGGTTAGTCTTGGCCCCAAATTTAATACTATAGAGGGGAGATAGGATAGATGGAGCAGTATTCTGATGATGTTCACCATGATATTTTAAGTACAATTGGAAATACCCCGATCGTAAAGATCAATCGCTCTGCTCCTGCTGGTGAGCATAATTTCTTCGGCAAACTTGAGTATTTCAATCCGGGATTAAGTGTTAAAGATCGCATTGCTACCGCGATTATTGATGGTGCTGAACGACGGGGAGAGCTGAAGCCCGGAGGTACGATTATTGAAGCTACCTCTGGTAATACTGGGTTGGGGTTAGCAATGGTGGCAGCGGTTCGCGGTTATAAGGCGATCTTTGTCATGCCAGATAAGATTAGTGAGGAGAAGAGGGCCTCGCTACGCGCCTTTGGTGCCAAGGTGATTATCACCCCTACGGCCGTTGAGCCTGATGACCCACGTAGCTTCTACTCGGTGGCAAAAAAACTAGTGGAGATTACTACGGGTAGTTTCTACACCAATCAGTATCACAATCCAGATAATCCTGAGGTTCACTACCGCTCAACTGGGCCTGAGATCTGGCGTCAGATGGGTGGCAAGATCGACCTACTGGTTGCCGGTGCCGGAACGGGGGGGACGATCTCTGGAGTAGGCAGATACCTAAAAGAGCAGAATCCCGATATCAAGATTGTCTGTTGTGATCCATATGGCAGTATTTTGCACGATCTGTTCTACTATCAAGAGGTGCGTTCACCGGCCCAACCGTATAAGGTGGAGGGGATTGGCGAGGATATGTTACCTGAAAATGTCCACTTTGATGTGATCGATGACTTTGTTCAGGTGGATGACCAAGCAGCATTTGACAAGTGCCGAGAGCTTTCGGAACAAGACGCACTCTGTGTTGGCCCATCCTCTGCGCTGGCCTTAGTGGCGGCAATTGAGTACTCCAAGAAGCTCTCCTCCCCCTCCAATATTCTAGTTATAATGGCCGACCATGGTAAGAGCTATCTGAGCAAAGCTTTTAACCATCAGTGGCTGCAAGAGAGCGGTCTAGTAAAATCGATTCTTCATTCACAACGAGTTGAAGATCTGCTCAAGGCCTCTCCTCTAAAGCCGGTAATCACTGGAATGGTTGGCAGCACGGTTGGTGAGTTAATCACTACCATGCGTAGTAATCAGATCTCCCAGATGCCCATCTACTCTGATGAGACTCTAATGGGAGTATTAAATGAGACCGATCTGATCACCGCCATTGCCAGCGGAAAGCTACAGGTAAATGACCCCGTAATCCATCTGGTTTCCGGACATGTAGTGGAGATTGCTCTCGATGATACACTGGCAAATCTATCAGAGATGTTTGAGCAGGATTTGGTCGCTTTGGTGCGGGATCGCAGTGATCAGCTACATATCTTAAGTAAGATAGATCTGTTGGAGTATTTAGGAGAGTGTCACTAAAATGGTGCTACTGCCAACTAAAGAGATTCAGCTAGAGGTGGCAAATCTACTACTGGACCAGGGTGCAGTAGTGGTTTCACCAGCTAAACCATTTACCTATGCTTCAGGTCTTAAAGGGCCGATCTACTCTGATAACCGTCTACTGCTATCGGATTACAATGTACGTCGTCGAGTGGTGCAGTTATTGGGAGAGTTGGTTAGAGCTAGTGAAGTTGAGTTTAAGCTCGTTGCTGGGGTGGCCACTGCCGGTATTCCTTACGGGGCCCTACTAGCAGAGCAGCTAGAGCGTGGAATGATCTATCTGCGTAGTGGCGGGGCCAAACGGCACGGCAAGCAGAACCAGATTGAGGGGCGCTATCAGGCGGGAGATCGAGTGATCTTAATTGAAGATCTGATTAATCAGGCCGGAAGCCTGGAGTCTGCGGCGCTGGCCGCAATGGATGGAGGGCTGGAGGTCACGGCGGCTTTTTCAATCGTTACCTACCAGATGGATCATGCCGCTAAGCGTTTAGCGAAGATCAACCTTCCCGCTTACTCATTGACCAATTTTAAGATATTAGTGGAAGTTGCCACTCAACGCGAGCTAATTGATTCGGCAGGTCGTGAGTTACTTAATCAGTGGCAGCAAGATCCGAGTAGTTGGTCCGCACCAATTTAAAGTGAGTAGATAGTTCACTTGGGCCACAGGATGGATGCCAAGGTATACGCTTTGACAAAGATAGAGCGTTTCTATATTGTTCTTTTCTAATACGAAAGTGATGGCAGGAGGTGCTATAAATGGATACGGCAAAGCTTTTAGTTGATGGTAAAGAGTACGAACTACCAATTGTTACTGGCACCATGAATGAGCGGGCAGTGGATATCACTAAGTTGCGAGCTCAAAGTGGTCTGATTACTTTTGATCCTGGCTATGCCAACACTGGATCGTGTAAATCTGATATTACCTATATTGATGGCGAGCGGGGTATTCTAAAGTATCGCGGGATTCCGATTGAAGCATTGGCCGAGCAGTCTACATTTGTGGAGACTGCTTACTTGCTAATTTATGGGAAACTACCTACTCGTACAGAGTTAATGAACTTTCAGTTAGGGTTAAAGCGACACTCTCTGATTCATGAGGGGATGAAAAACTTCTATCGCGGCTTTCCAGATACTGCTCATCCCATGGCAATTCTCTCTGCCATGATGGGTTCAATGTCAGCCTATGCTAAAGAGTGTGTTGATGGCGTGTCTGATGAGCAGTTGATGAATGAGAATATTATGAAAATTCTCTCCTCGGTTAGAACGTGTGCAGCCTTCTCCTATAAAAAGTCGATTGGGCAGCCATTCATCTATCCACGACACGATCTAAGTTATGTTTCGAACTTTCTAAATATGATGTTTGATACCCCTTATGAGCGTTATGAGACTGATCCAGATGTAGAGCGGGCGCTAGATCTACTCTTTATCCTCCATGCTGATCATGAGCAGAACTGCTCCACCGCTTCTGTTCGTTTGGTGGGCTCTTCTCTCTCTAATATGTACTCCAGTATCTCTTCTGGTATCTCTGCCCTGTGGGGACCACTTCACGGTGGTGCTAATCAGAAGGTATTAGAGATGCTTGAGGCAATTCATCGCGATGGAGGTGATGTCTCTAAATATATCAATAAGGCGAAAGATAAGGATGACCCTTTCCGTCTAATGGGCTTTGGCCATCGTGTTTATAAAAACCATGATCCAAGAGCAACGGTAATTAAGGGAGCGTGTGACAAAGTACTGGCCAAGCAGGGAGTTAATGATCCACTACTTAATATTGCTAAGCAGTTGGAAGAGGTCGCTTTAAGTGATGAGTACTTTATTGAGAAGAAGCTCTATCCTAATATCGACTTCTACTCAGGGATTATCTATAAGGCGATTGGTATCCCCACTGAGATGTTTACCGCCATGTTTGCCATCGCACGTGTCTCTGGTTGGATGACTCAGTTTATTGAGATGCGCCGGGACCCAATGCATCGGATCGGACGTCCACGTCAGATCTATATTGGTCAGCCTGAAGCATCATACATCCCAATTGCCGACCGTAAATAGATGCAATATCCAGGGAGAGGTTCACCTCTCCCTGACCACTGATCCCTACGAAAATTTATCCTTTGAGAACTATCTGTTACGTCATCGCTGGCGTGACTGCTACCATCTTTTTTTGTGGCAGAGTTCCCCCGCGGTAGTTATTGGCCGGTTTCAAAATCCTCTTTTGGAGTGTGACCTACATTATCTACAGCAAAATAGTACTCTGCTGGTACGTCGACAAAGTGGTGGGGGGGCCGTCTACCATGATGAAGGAAATCTTAATTTCTCCTTGATCGCTGATAACAATATTTTTGATCAAAAGCTTAACCATCAATTGATTATAGATCTTTTGAAACAGTTTCAACTAGTCGGGGAGTTTAAACAGCACTCATCACTTTTGATCGATGGTAAAAAAGTATCAGGGGGGGCATTCAAGAGGAGCAAAGATGCCGCCATCTATCATGGGACCCTGTTGATCTCCTCTAATCTAGATCAATTACGTCGGCATTTACAGGGAAGTACAATGGTTAGTTATTCGCAAAGTATTCCCTCTCGTCCTGCTTCAGTTATAAATTTAGCACAGCTTAATGATCAGATTACTATTGGGAGAGTTGTTGAGGGTATTGAGTCACTATTTGAGAGACGATTGCTTAAACTACCTAATTCAAGTTTGAAGAGGAATACTATTTCGGGGCAACAAATTCTCTCCTACCAGGGAGTTAGGGAGTACCGGGATATGATTAAGGATCACCAGTGGCTCTATAAATCAACTCCATGCTTTCACTATCGACATCGGGATAGAACTCAGGAGCAAGAGTATGATTTGGTGGTTAAGGGGGGGGAGGTGATTAGTTCACAGTTACCAATATTGGACAATAACGGTTTGCCTCATTCAATAGTGACCGGGTGGAATGGTTGCTTATTCTGGGATGAATTTTTTTTTCAAGAATCAAAAATTTGATTCTCTTGGATTGCGCTACTTTTTGTGGCAAAATACTAATACCTAGGCACGGTTAATTTTCCCGCCATTTTTGTCTATTTATGGAGGTTTGGATTGGAGCTGAGTAGATGATCGGCCAATATTGGAGTAGATGCAATTGAAGGCAATTGTTTGTTCTCATTTTCTTGAGCTGATCTCAGGCTTTATTTCAAAGGTGAAACCCTTAGGCTTCACCTCGGCAGTATCTAACTCTGCTTATTCCCTGAACTCTTATTTTGATGAAGGCGCTTGGCAGTTGATTTTGATAGATGATCGTCTGCCAAGTGATGAGCTGACTAAATGTCTATCTCTTGCCAATAAGAAGAGGGCAAAAAAGACTTCGCTAGTGGTTTACTGTTCCAAAGGTGAGGTTCCAAGCTCTCTACCAGTAATAAAAAATCTACACCATGTCTTCTCGCTTGATGATTTGATTTCCAAGATGGACGAGATCATGTCTCTGCCAACGATTAGAGGTGAGGCAGTAGTCTCTTTAAAAAATAACGAACTATTTCCGATCGATATTGAGAGCATTGCGGTCTCAAAGAGTGTCAAATTTGATATCTTTGTTCGCAAAGGTGATAACCAATATGCACGTATTTGGGCCCAAGGAGATAAGTTCAACTACAAGATGTTAAATCCCTTAAAAAAGGATGGGGTGAAGCAGCTATTTATCATGCGAGACTATTTGCGAGAGTATATGTCGGAAAGTGTGATGCTTAGCGAGACTGTGGCATCATCTCCTCTTGTTTCCAGTAATAAGAAGATTGAGCTGTTGAAAGGGAATGTTCAGTCAATTGTTAGATCGATAAACACTGATGGGATTAATAATGCCGTTGCAGAGCATGGTAAGATGGTATGTAAAAACCTGACCACGACAGTGATGGAGAATAAATCTTTAGACATAGCGCTAGAATCTTTAGCCTCTCTCTCCTTCAATTCAAAATCATACCTATACCACTCTTTTTCTGGCAGTTTGCGCTGTTAAGCACTTAGAGGGACAGAGTGGCCGGTTAAATCAAATTGTATCTAATGCATCTCTTTTCCATGATATTGGCAAAATCAAGCTACCTGAACCACTAATGGCCAAGAGCGCTGTGACTATGAATGATGCTGAGTTCCAGGAGTACAAGCGGCACTGTGAGTATGGTCGGGATATGTTGATAAAAGTATCATCTCTTCCGAAAGAGGTTTCACAGGTTGTCTATGGCCATCATGAGTTAGGGGATGGAACAGGATTTCCAAATCAGTTGGTTAAAAGAACTCTTCCCATTGTAACCAGGGTTGTCTGCCTGGCCAATGTGTTATCCCACATGATTAGCAATCCAAAGGCGCATTACAAAGTGGCAATCGCCAGCGTACTAAAGGATCCGATGGCAAATGCCAAATATGGTCGGGACGCTATTGCCGGTTTTCTCTCACTGCTTGAGTAGTAACTACTATGCCAACTAGGCGTCAAATTCATGGTAGCTACTGTTAATACTTAGAATTTAGTTTTACCTTCTGCTCATAGATCATATTTATTCGTCGTGAAGAAATTTTAAGATGAAAAGCAACTTTAAGTAGTAAGTTAGTTGCAATTTGACGGATCACTCCCCGCTGTAAAAAACGAATGGCAGATGTCGTTGAGTAGTAAGGTAAAATGATGGGCGAGGCAATTACCCTTAGCTTTGCGGAGAGAATGGTATCCTCAAAAATATCCACTGGTGGCAGCGGGCCCACCTGCTTAAGCCATGAGGTAGGGGCAAAGATGGAGTGGTCTAGATAGATAATCCCACGTTTGGCCCTCACTCGGTTAGAGTACCAAGAGGTAAAATCAAGTAGTAGATGATGGTGATCAAAGCGGTGGGTAAAGCCTCCCCACTGAAGATCTGACTGATGTTCGATCAAATACTCAATCCCTCCCTTTTCCACAATGGAGCGTGGGTGGTGGATCAAGATTAAGTTGTGAGATGCTAGATCTATTCCGCGATTAATTCTAGCAGCACGGGAGTTGGTCACTAGTTGTTCAACTTTAATGGTAGCTCTCTCTACCTCTTGAGAACTCTTGTCAAAATAGGAAATTAAACTTCCCTGCTGCTCTCGATCTAAGTTGTGAATTACAATAATCTCTAAAGTAGAAAAGTGAACCAGGGAGTCTAAAATCGGGAAGATGTGGCCATCTAAAATAGAGTGAGCAAGAGGGATAACTACTGAGACCATAACTATACCAGTTTAAGAAGCCAGATAGAAAATTACTGCTGGCAAGGATGCAGCTAATGGTAATGTTATAACCCAAGAAGCAAAAATATGGCGAATGGTTTAAGTTTTGCCGTCCCATTACTGGAGCCGATCCCAAATAGAGTGCCACAACTAACATGAGTTATCGAGATCGGAAATCCGATATGGGTGGCAATGGTTGACGCGGTGCGATCAGCGTTGTTATTATCAACATAGATCACCTCCAGCTGATCTGTGACTTGACTAAGTAAAAGATTACAGTGAAAAAAGATATAATTTTTTGTAATAATTGCGCATTCTCTATCACCTAACCATGTAGATGAAAGAAAATGAAAAGGAGCGAGAGTACTATGAGCCGTTTAGACCCCATAAAACAGTATTATGGAGAGACCTTGCAACGTACCGAAGATCTCAAAACCAATGCCTGCTGCACCATTAAAAATTATCCTCCCCATATTAGTGAGGTATTTGCACTTATTCATCCAGAGGTAATGGAGAAATTCTATGGCTGTGGTTTGACCATCCCCACCGCTTTAGATGGTCTAAAGGTATTAGATTTAGGCTCCGGCAGTGGCCGTGACTGTTATCTTCTCTCCAAATTAGTTGGCCCGACAGGAAAGGTCGTTGGAGTTGATATGACCCCGGAGCAGTTTGACGTGGCCAACCGTCATCGTGAATATCATCGTCAACAATTTGGATATAGTGAATCCAATGTAGAGTTTATTCTAGGTGATATTGAAAAGTTAGATCTACTAAATTTTGAAGATGCAAGCTTTGATCTGATCATCTCTAACTGTGTGATTAACCTCTGCCAAAATAAACAGGCGGTATTACAAGAGGCTTACCGACTACTACGCCCGGGTGGGGAGCTCTATTTTTCGGATGTTTATAGTGATCGACGTATCCCACCACACCTATTGGATGATCAAGTATTAAGAGGAGAGTGTCTAAGTGGAGCACTCTACTGGAATGATTTTATTACTCTGGCCAAACAGGCTAACTTTCATGACCCACGGATGATGGAGCAGACACCGATCACTATTGAGAATAGTAGTATTGCTCAGCAGTTAGAAGGGATCAATTTTCATTCGATTACCTATCGGCTGTTTAAGCTAGATCAGCTAGAGAGTAGTTGTGAGGACTACCACCAATCAGCTACCTATCGTGGGGGAGTTGCGGCAATGGAGGATCTCTTTATACTCGACCAAGACCACCATTTTAAACTAGGCCACTCCACTGCGATCTGTGGAAATAGTTTTCGAATGCTAAATCAGAGTCGTTTTAACCGCTGGTTTGACTTTAGTGGTGATTTTGAACACCATTACGGGCCCTATTCCTGTTGTAATCAAAGCTCTCCCCCTATGGATAGTAATTCTAAACAATCAGGTGGATCATGTTGTTAATAGCTAGAGTTTCACTTCTGACTATTTTTCTACTGCTCTCTATCGATAGCTCTATCGCCTTCGATCATGAGCACCAACCGTTTGACCAGCTACTGCAAAAGATAGTCAAGGTGCGCCAAGGACAATCTCTGGTCAACTATCGCCAGCTAGCAAAAGATAGGGGAGCACTTGAGAGTTATCTGCAAACTATATCTGCTGTAACTCGTCCTGAGTTTAATACTTTTTCGTCTGATCAGCAGTTAGCATTTCTAATCAATAGCTATAACGCTTTCACTTTGAAGTTGATTGTCGATCACTACCCAGTAAAAAGCATTAAAGATATTGGCAGCTTTTTCACCTCTGCATGGAAGTTAAAGTTCTTCACTTTGTTTGGTAAAAAAAGCTATCTCGATCAGGTGGAACATCAATTCATTCGCAAAAATTTCAAGGAGCCTCGTATTCACTTCGCTGTTAATTGCGCCTCCATCGGTTGTCCCTCCCTCGGAGAACGAGCATTCGTCGCCTCTAAATTAGAGTTGCAATTAGAGGCTGCGGCCACCCACTTCCTACAAAATCGCACCAAAAACATTCTGGGCAAAGAGCAACTATACCTCTCTAAAATTTTTGACTGGTATGGAGATGATTTTATTAAGAGTTATGGATCAGTTGAGCAGTTTGTCGCTAAGTATATTACTGATGATGCGACAGTTAGGGCCAAAATAAGCGGTCAAAGGTTGCCGATTGACTACTTGGATTACAACTGGAAACTCAATGAGCAGTGATCACAATCTAAGCGGTCAAAAATATCAACACCGTCTATTAACTGCTGATATGTCTGAGCGAGCCTCAGTTCTACTTACAACTTTAAAAACAGTCTGGTTTAATAGTGGTAGTCGTTGTAACTTCTCTTGCCAGAACTGTTATATGGAGTCCTCGCCAGATAATGACCGCCTCGACTATCTCGAGTCAGAAGATATTACTCCCTATCTTGATGAGATCGAGGTAGATTTCCCTGCTGTTGACCAGGTAGGAATTACGGGTGGAGAGCCATTTCTAAATCCCGCTATTATTTCTATCATTAAGTTAGTTCTCTCTCGCGGGCTATCTCTACTTATTCTATCAAATGGTGCGGCCCCCTTAAAACGGGCCCTGCCACGACTATTACCGCTATGGGACCAGTATGGAAGTAAGCTAGTCGTACGTATCTCTCTCGATCACTATACTGCGCAACTGCATGATCGTCAGCGGGGTACTGGTTCATTTGATCAGGCGATTGCAACCATCGTCCAGCTAGCTCAGCACAACTGCCACTTTACTATCGCTACTCGATCACAAAGTGGGGAATCGCCTGCAGCGATTCAGTACCACTTCAAGCAGATGTTAGCAGACTACGCGATCACTTTTGATCCATTTGTCTCAGATAATTTAACCATCTTTCCCGAAATGGATAGTAGTGCAGTTGATGATCTACCTGAGATCTCGACTGATTGTTGGAATAAGATCGAGCGCAAACCGGCAGAGTTAATGTGTGCTAGCAGTCGCATGGTAATTAAACGTAGAGGGGAACAGCAACCAGTTGTTACCGCCTGTACGCTTCTGCCCTACCAATCACAATTTGAGTTGGGCAGCACCCTGAAAGAGGGGGTACGTCCCGTCTATCTCAATCATCCATTCTGTGCTCAATTTTGCGTTTTAGGTGGAGCTAGTTGTAAGTAGAGGAATATTAAAGTAGACACAATTAAGGGGTAGATATGATGAATATCATCGGTGTTTTAGGTGGCAGTGGTCTCTATCAACTTGATCAATTAGATCAAATTGAGGAGTTGTCCATTGAGACTCCTTTTGGGTCACCGTCTGACCAACTGATTAAAGGGGTGATAGATGACCAACAGGTAATCTTTCTGGCCCGTCACGGTCAGGGCCATAAAATCCTGCCGAGTGAAATCAACTATCGTGCCAATATCTATGCTCTAAAATCCTTGGGAGTAACTACTATTCTCTCTGTCGGTGCCGTAGGTTCACTTAATGCTAAATTCGCTCCAGGTAGTTTCGTTTTACCCGACCAATTTATCGATCTTGCTCATGGCCGTACCAACACATTTTTTGGTGCAGGGGTAGTGGCCCATCCTTCAATGGCCCATCCTACCTGTCCACTAATACCGCCCAATATTTTAAGTGCTACCACTGGCAGCTCTCTGCAATCAGCTGTAACTATCCATCAAGGTGGAACATATCTTACGATTGCTGGCCCTCACTTCTCTTCATTGGCTGAGTCAAAACTCTATCGCAGTTGGGAGGCAGATCTTATTGGTATGACTGCCGCCACCGAAGCTAAACTGGCACGTGAAGCCGAGATCTGCTATCAACCAATCTCGATTGTAACTGACTATGACTGTTGGTCCCAAGATGAGGATATTGTCTCCGCCAATTCGGCAGTGGAAGTGTTAATGGAGAAAATACCATTAACCAGAGAGTTGTTAGTTGCTGCAATTAAGCAGCTAGCTGGCCATCGTAACTGCTCTTGTCAAAGCTCCCTTAAAAATGCACTGGTTACCGACCTGTCAACGATTAGTATAGTGAAGAGAGAACAACTGGCCTCTATCTTGGCCAACTATTTATAAGTTTGTCACCAGTGGTTATTGAGGGCAATCTTACTCATCTGTCTGAGTTCTTATATTCATTAGTAGGCGATAGAGATCTAGTCGCGCTCCGGTGATATTTTTAGGAGTTAGGTGGTGCTCTTTGATTGCTGTTTCCATTAATCTATTACGAATCTCATCTCCGGTTAGATTAGGTGCTTGATGTAGTAGTAAGCCAACGGCTGCCGTAACGAAGGGGGCGGCCATGCTGGTGCCAGAAGCCACTTTATATCTTGGTTTTCTTTTTTCCTTGATATAGGTGGAAAGAATTTTTGTTCCTGGTGCTGCTATATGAATCGTCTTGGGGCCATAAGTTGAGAAGTGCGAGTGGCGGGCACGGGCATTGTGGGAAGAGATGGAGATAAGATTGGGTACTTGGTAGTTGGCCGGATAGGTGGGATGCTGATCATTGTTGCGCCCTCTTAAATTACCTGCGGCGGCAACAAAGAATTTTCCCCGTTGCTCCAGCTTAACAATCATCTCTTGAAATATCTCAGAATAGAGGTTACTGCCCCAGGAGCAGTTAACCACCCGTGCCGGAGATTTTGCAAAATAGTCCATCGCTTTAATTGCATGTTCCAACTCTCCGCGGCCTTTATGGTTCATCATCTTAATTGGTAGTAATTTTACTTTGTCCATCACTCCCATTATACCCTTACCATCATGGCTGGCCCCTATAATGCCAGCACAGTGGGTTCCATGTCCTTTGTCATCCATCGGGTCACCATCATCATTAAAGGCATCGTAACCATGGATATCATCAATATGGCCATTGCCATCATCGTCAATGCCAGGCAGACCATTTTGTTCCTTTAGGTTGACCCAGATACTGTTTTTTAGTTCGGGGTGGTTGTAATCAATTCCAGTATCCATCACAGCAATAATTATCTGGTCACTACCTGTAGTAATTTCACTCCATACTCTTTGGGCCGAAATATCACAACCAATTGTTCCTGGTAGCGGCGAGAGTTGATCTGGTTTTACCGGTTCATTCATTCCCTGATTACTTAGTGCCCACTGCATATTAAATTTGGGGTCAGTAACTTCTTCCCAGCTATCATCAAAGGTTCGGTAAGTAATATTGGGTTCAATTCGCAGAATGTTAGGATTGTTTTCCAGCGGTCTTGGATTGTCAGTCTTGATTTTGGCAAAAGTTGATCCTAGAGCTGTGAATGTTTGTAGGTTCATCTGTTTGGCAATTAGTTGGGCACTTTTGGTTGAGGTAAATTGAATGATATATTCGGCTGCAATAGTATTAAAACTTAGGGTGATAGCAGCGAGTGAAAACCATATCCGAAATAACATATCAAGCTCCAATAGAGTGGTGCCCCAAGGGGGGAGAGTACTACTGTCGTTTGTGCTCTTTTATTCAAGAGTAGTAAGAAACACTATTTTGATAAGAATTTTATATAATTAGGCTAGAGAGTGGCCACACCTTATCTGTCTATTGCGCACTGCGTAATAATTTCACACACCACTTCACATCATACTAGTAGTGCTATCTATCAGATATAATGTGAATATATAAAAGGATAATGCTTTATAACCATAAGTTATATTTAGGAGTACTACTATGAGACGACTCTCCTTATTGATGGTAACTATTTTACTGGCTTCACTTTTAAGCCTTCACGTCTGGGGTCAGAGTGAGAGTTTTCAGTTTAATATGGTGGGCGAAGTTGAGTTTTCAATCTTGGCCGAGCAGATCTCCGATGATTTGAGAGGCGCACCAGTTGAGATAAGCTGTATTCGACACTCCTATGATCTGCTCGATTATGGGATGGATAGTCGCAACTATAATCTATATATTATTCGCTTTGAGTTGGACTCCAAGCATATGGTAAAGTGTGAGTTGATGGAGCTACTTACTCAACACTCCCTCCTTTTAACTCGGTGTGAATCAAGCACTGCTCAGGTTGACCCGAATAATTTCATCTCTTTTGATGATTTAGGATCTAGCACTTGGAAGGGAGTCTCTAAGGGCGAGGGCAATATACAAAAGAGTCTTTTGGTAGATCACTACTAAAGCCATCGGTCACTATCAGACATTGCTAAATAATATTTTCAACCGCATGGCAACCTTCGGTTACGTTCTTGTGGATGTGTCATTGAGTGTTTTTGGAACCAAGTAAATTCCTTGGCAAAAGCTTTATCTATACCTCTGATCGCCGACTTAAAGAGAACATTGCGACACTACCTGATGCCCTAGAAAAGATTTTAGGCTTGCGCGGTGTCTACTTTGATTGGAAGAGAGATGGAAAGGGTGAAATCGGGCTAATTGCTCAGGAGGTTGAAGATATCTACCCTGATTTAGTTATAACAGATAAAAAAAGTGGACTAAAAGCAGTCAAATATGGAAATATTGTTGCTCCTTTAATTGAAGCGATTAAGGCTCAACAGAAAATGATTGAGAATCAACGCAAAATGATTGAGCAACAGTGACCTTCCCCCTTACTTCGCCCAGAGGTTCGATGCGCTTCTCTGTGTCAGGCACACTTCATAACTTTACTCTTTGCTACAAACTCTGCGGGGGTCAAATACTCAATTGAGCTGTGCGGTCGTTCTTCGTTATACTCTCTTCTCCATTCTTCAATGATTTCCTTCGCCATGTCCAGCGATAAAAACCAGTTCATGTTAAGACACTCATCTCTAAACTTGCCATTCAGCGACTCGATAAATGCATTGTCTGTAGGTTTACCAGGTCGGGAAAAGCTAAGCTCAACACCATGATTGCTGGCCCACTTATCCAGGGCCAGACAAATAAACTCTGGTCCATTGTCCACACAAATCACTCTAGGCTTACCATACTCCTCAATAGCACGATCAAGAGCGTGGGTTACCCTAAGCCCCGTTAAGCTTCGATCTACTTCAATTGCTGGGGAGAGCTTACTAAAGATATCCACCACCGTCAGGCTCCGAAAGCGTCCACCGTAGCTGAATTGATCTGAAACAAAATCCATCGCCCAAACATCATTTACCTCAATCGCCTCTTTGAGTGGGACTCGCACCTCAGATTTATACTTCCTCCTTTTTTTAGATTTTGAGCGCAAGCTTAGACCCTCCTCCGAATAGATACGTTCCGTTCTTTTGTGATTGACTATGAAACCATCCCTTAAAAGCATTTGGTGAATTCGTGGACTACCAAACCTTTTCCTTTTATCGGCCCAATAGCAAATACGCTCTCTAATCTCAGAGTCGTCATCCTTGGTAGATAAATATCTTTTTGTTGACCGGGGAAAATCAAGGAGCTGGCAAGCACGGCGCTCTGATATTCTATATTCAGACTCTATCGTCTGCGCCGCCTCCCTTTTAGCTTGAGCTCCTACCACTTTCGGGAATTAATATCCTTCAACATTTGATTATCGAGACTCAAATCAGCAACCATCTTTTTGAGACGACCATTCTCATCTTGCAGTCTCTTCAACTCATGTAGCTCAGTGACATCTAGACCACCATATTTTGATCGCCAGCCATAAATTGTTTGCGGCTGGACTCCGATCTCGCGGGCCAAGTCTTTTGCCTTCTCTCCTGCTTCAAGCCGTTTGAGAACCTTGATAATCTGTTCTTCTGGTCGGAGACTAGCGTAGCTAAAATCTCTTTTTTTTCATCTCTGTATCTCCTTATTAGGGGTTATGACACAGAGTGGCGCATCAAGCAACTGGATTAAGATATGGGGGTAAGGTCAGTATGATGCTGCTCTAAAAAATATGAAAATTGCAATTGATAATGGACTTTGTACTGCTCCTGAAGCTGATAAATGTAGAATATTCACAAATAATGATTCTGGTCGATACTACGTTGAAAACTCTCAAAGAGATGATATTACGCTGGCAAGTTTTACTTTTGATGAAATCTTAATGAAATTGCAGATGTCTAAAGCATCTGGTATTTGTAAATAACTAAACTATAGAGCTTATGAACCTAGTGTACACATTAAATCAAGCAAATTATGAGCGTCTTGTGACGCTCTTTTTGTATTGAAAAGGCGTTATTAAGAATTGTGCCAAAGTCATATCTTTTAAATATTTCCTTGGGTTGATCTGCAATCTCTTACAACTCTCAATAATCGAGTAAAAGAACATCGCAACATCTGCACCATTAATTGTTCTATATCCAAGATAATTATCTCGTCCTTTAACTGGGTTGCGAAGTATTCTCTCAACTGAACTCTAAAAGGTAACCGGTACCTTTTGGCGGAAAAATTGAAGTCTAATCGACGCCACTTTCTTGGTGGAGCATTGATACTTAGCTGGGGACTATTAATTGAAGATAGCCTGAATTAACACCCCTTTACTCTCTACACTATTATATAGTCGAAGACTAGCGAAGCTAAATACCCCCCCCCCTTAAAAAAAGGACAGCCAAAGGCTAGCTTTATAAATAAAACTCAAAACACTCTTCACATTATAAATATATTAGGGAAAACTTGGAAGACTTCTATATTAAATTTCACCTGCGCACCAGAGCGGGCGGAGAGATCGA
>JABGUH010000021.1 GCA_018646675.1 Bdellovibrionales bacterium
CACTGCCGTCGTGGGCGATAAAGTTGTTGTTGGCCACCATGCTATCGACATCGGACTCCACTAGTGGCGAATGACACTCCCAGCGACTATCGTTATCGCTCCAGGCCAGCACCTCTCCGTCAAGGCAGGCGGTGTTGTCTGGTTTATAGGTTAGATACTTGCCCGCTCCATTTTTAACTTCGCTGACATCCACACCATCTTTAACGTGAGCGGCAACGGTGGGATCACCTTCGGTGGTCAGAGCGTTGGCGATCTTCTCCCAGCGGCCATCGCCGCTATTCCAATCTTCATTCCAGACTGCCCAGTCACCCACCGCCCAGAGGTCGGTACCTTCACCGCCGTTTAGGTCGTGAGTACCGGCTTGGTTAACGATGTAGTAGTCGCCCCCTAGCAGATCTTCTGGGGCGAGGTCGATATTGGGAATATCACCGCCTAGCGTGGCATCCCACTGGCCGCGATAGACGAGGCCGCCGAGATTACCGACGCTCCACTTCGTGCCATCAAAAACTAGAACCTCGCCCTTCTTGGTAGCGCCCATGGTACTTAAGTGGCGAAGTTGTACTGCACCGTCTTCTAACGTAAAGGCAATGTGGTGAGTAGATGTACCGTGAGAGTCTGTAATGACTAGCGACAGAACACGATTGAGGGCGAGAGTAACTTCTTGAGATGCAGTTAGGGTCAAAGAGTTTTTACTCTGACTCTCAATAATTAGCGGTTTTCTAACTCCACTCTCTGCATCCAGCAGCTCAATCGAGCTAACCCCGTGCAGGTAGTTACCTTGAAAGTGAATTTTACCATCACTCATGGTGGCGCGATCGATCCAGGCCAGTGAGACCCCGCGAATAGCAACTGTACTGGGGTCCATCATGCAGGCGGTAAAGGTGGTGAGTGATAGTAGCAACAACAGCAGTAACACTGCTCGGTGCAGAGAGGATAAATAGATTTTTAGATCATCTATCTGTTTCACGTACCACCCTTCAAGTCAACATACTGAAACTAGCTGCTTATCGTCCATTATATATCTAAACTTGATTATTTTAATTGATCTTCTGCCCTAGTAAGATTAGAGGACAGTACTACCATAGTCGGAGAGGGCTATATCAGCAACTGAGTGCAATGTTGAGATGTGCCGCGCAGTGTGCGTGCTAGATAATTTACGATACTACTTCCCCAAAAGTAGGCGGGTTACAGTATTGGGAGGAAGAGTAAAGCTCCCCTGAGATGTTACCAATTTCGCCTTATTATCAGCGGTAACTACAATCTCCATATACTTGGAATTCTTAAACCTTAACCCTGGGGCCTGAGAAGATACCAACTGCTGCAACCGATCAAGTGACGCTTTTGGGGCTTTATCAGTTAAATAGTAGTGCTCTTGTTTGACTATCTCATCTCCCACCCTGATTTTTTCCGTCTTCCCTTTTAATACCCCACGATCCTTTCTCTCAATATAGCGACCTAACTTATCCCGCTCCGTTCTAATTTTTAACTCTTTTAATACATAATTTAACTGATCTGCCCCCTTCTTACTGCCAGCAACCTTATGCTTTAAAGGCATCAACATGCGAGAGGCGACCGTCAGAGAGTGTGGCTCCAGACCTGCTGGTAGTGCTCTGGTAGAAGTAATTTTACCATTAAAATCGATCTTAAGATTCCCCTGTCGCATCTGCTGTAAAACGAGATCAGCCTGATCTTTTTTCATAACTGTTCGAAATCTCTTCATATCTTTCGCCATATCTTTGACCATACTCTGATTCAATGCCTTCACATCTCCATACTTTATCTGCTTTAACTTTTTCTTATCAGAAAACGGAAGCTTATTTACACCCTTATTCTCCTTGGAGCGCAACCGCAATCTTGCCAATTTCTGTCTAATGGTCTCTACCCCACCTACTGTTTCACCACTACCACCTTTAATAATACCACCCTGGTGAAAAGCTTTGTGGACAGTGGGTTTGGTGCTACATGCACCTGCAGATAATCGAGAAGAGATAGTCATCGACACCACAAACGTTACGTAAAAAAGAGTAATAAAAAGATAATTAAATGTTTTGATCATCATTTCCTACCAGTAGAGATTACAAGCCTTACCAACCAGCTTTTTGTCTGCTTTTGCAGTGGTCTTTAAATAGTTAACTCCCATCGTCTTGGGTTTAAACTTTGCCAAAGAGCTATTAATCTCCTTCATTCTCAAGGAGTGCCCACGGTGAGCATTTAATACCATCTTATTTCGAATCGGATTCATCAAACGATTCATTCTACGAGAAACTTTTTTCGTCATCTTGGAACTATTAGAAAGTAGACGTTTTATAAAACCTCCAGCAGCAGTGGCACCACCAGATGAGATTGCCAAGAGAATCTCAGGAGCGATGTAACCAACAAATCCACAAAAAGCACGCATATAGTCCCGACAGTTCATACAGTTTACATCCATCGGAGTAACACACTTTCCTCTTACCTTCTCTGGACATCCATAATCACTGACCATCGCCTCAGTAAACATCTTGGAAATAGCTCCCCCTAAGTTTCCAGCAAACGTAGTAATCGCACTCCAGCGATTCTTCGCCCATTGAGCTAAATCAACATCACTCATGGCACTTGCCATATGCATTCTCATCGTTGAAAAACTATCTAAAGAGTTGAAGTAGTTTTTAGCAGATGAAACCTTCTTCTTTGTCCAGTTCCAAAATCTTCCTGGAGCCTTTTTAAGCCATCCTCCAACAGACTTAACCATTCCCCAAGTATCGGTTAGATTATCTACGACCCCTTTAATAAGCGTTGAAAAACAGTTTCTGTTCTCTGTCTTAACACAGGAGTTTAGTCCATCCAGAAAACCTCCTTGATCTATCTCCATTCCAGCACTCTGCATCGTACTAATCATGCCCTTTGCTAAAATTTTTGATGGAGGATTCTCAACTGAGGTTAATCCTAACTTTGTGGCGACAAAATCAGAGATGGTATTAACACTGTAAAAAAGATCACATCCCACTCCACCCAGACACGACCCCTTATTGTGAGGTTTTTCACATCCTACCACTTCACTCATCTCTCCAGAGCTACTAACTAAAGTACCTAGCTGTCCACTATTAACACCAACAAGACACTGACCTCCAGCTACTGTCCCACCCTTGACAGCTCGAGTTCGCTCCTGCTCTAAAAATGAAATCCTCTCTAAATAGTCGACACAGAGCTCAATAGCTCCTCCATCACTCTCTAAGTAAGTATTACTCAATGTCACATCATCAAACTTACCTTGTTCATTTGAACAGTGCTCATAAGCAATTCTACTTAACTGCTGCAGATCTTTCTCACCGACAACTGCCCAAAGAGAAGTTGCTGACAATGCATTTACAAGAAGAAGGGCCACTCCAAATTTTAATTTAAGATCTATCCACCACATTTAAAACCTCGCACGCTCTGTTCCATCTGTTGAAAAAACTCCCCCTTAACTGCCAGTGGCAGCAGGTATTTTACAAGATACAGATGATCACTACAGGGAAGGTAGTAGGATCTCTCCAGATAGCCCTCACTATTAACCAGATAGCTAACCTCTGTCATATACGCCTTTTTAATATGCTTCATTTTGGGAGCAGGATCATGGCCAAAGCGAATCAGTGCCCCCTTGGCATCTTGTAACCACTTCGACTTACTCTTTTGATAGGAAGAAAAGTACTCTCCCTTAGTAAAAAACTCCATGGGAAACTTACTGTGAGCTGCCTTGGTAACTGTAATTACCGGTCTTCCATGCTGCTCTTTTTTAGGGCCAACTAGAGAGTAGTCAAGACCCCATAGCTGCTTCATCTCTTGCCACTTGGGAGGGATCTTTAACTTAAAGTTAGTTGTGGCGGCGTTAAGTCCACTGGCCAAAAGAGCAAACCCAATTACAAAAAGTAGTAAATACCTATTTCTAATAATCATAAATTTTCGCCTCCCAAACCAGCATATACAAACGGATAAAAGTAGCTTCACTTCAAATGACCAACTATCATTATATGGTAGTTAGTAATCAAATATTAAGATCGGCACGATCTACCCATAGAAGAGATACGAGAAAAAAGCAAAAAAGTCGGATAACTAGAAGATAACTCTAAGATCTAAGTCTACACGCAGGTACTCAGGAGTATTATGGCCAACTCACTGCTGGAGAGATAGTGCGAAGGTAAGTTATAGCGAAAGAGATACTCTAGGGAGGGGCGAAACCAATCTCTCCAAAGAGTGTGGGGTGCCCCGAGCCAAAGGCAAAATCTTGTAAAATATCACTATCATCCTTACGCCCAGTGGGCAGAGAGAGCCCCCAAATCAGATAGGGGAGCAGGCTTTAAAAGAGGTACAGAAGCTATTAGGGATGAGTGTTTACTAGTTTTTCCTGTTTTTTAGTGCTTAGAGAGAATTGTAGTAAACATTTTTGGATCTATCTGCTCAGTATGTTTCAGTGTGCTATGAGTTATATTTTGTTGATTAAATATCCTTACCCACCCTTGGCGGTCGATAGAAAATGAGATCTCTTTAATTTCTGGTTTGAGATTTACTAGTGCTGCAATTCTTTTGAATGCTTGGTCCGCACGGTTAGTGATGGTAAATAGTAGTCCGGTGTTATGATCATTTTGTCTGGCAAAGATTCCATAGTTATGTTGGTATGCCCTTAATGATGGAGTTAGAGGGACAGATGTCCCTTCTGAGAGCTCATTTAATAGGTGCCACAGTTTATGCCCCTCCTCCGTATTTGATTTTCCCATTTTGCGATTACCAGCTAACATATAGCCTGCCATCTCTAGGGAGTAGGACTTAGTTGTCGCTTTTGCTCCACTGCCTAAGAGGAAAGTCCCATCGGAGTGCATGTAGAGCTGCTTTTTTGTCATCATATTGTAGATCATCTCAGTATCTTTTTTTCCAATGACTTCGTAGAAGCGTTGATGGTTTTTTACTATTTTTTTTGCCGCATGTTTAGTGTAGGAGGAAAGGGCGGCCAGTTTGTGAGATATTTTGCCACATGAGGATTGATTTTTTGCCACTACTGGAGAGAGTAGAGATAGCGACGCAATTAAAATAGTACATTTTATAATTGGGTAGATAAATTTAGTGATCTGGTACCTGGCCATTATCTGATATTATAGCGGATGGGTAGTTAGGATGGAAGTAGAGGTATAACTTGCCTCTACTTAAGCTTGATTAGCGGTAGAGGGGATAAATCTTTTAGGCGGTATCCAGGAGGTATACTTTCCGTGGATGATCGCCATGTAGATTAAGAGGACGATAAGACTCCAGGTCTCCTTGGGGTCCCATCCCCCAAAGCGGCCCCAAGAGTAGTCGGCCCAGATGCCATCTAAGATAATTCCTGCAGCTAAAAAGACAGTTCCTCCCATATTTCATCTCATCCTCTGTCGAAATGTACTAATCTATTTTGATGATCAGCTTTCTAATCAAGTATTACATCTACTGCACGACAGTCTGGCCAACCGGGGCCATCTTGTGCTTGGGCCCAAAGAGTCGATCCGCTTTCATCG
>JABGUH010000027.1 GCA_018646675.1 Bdellovibrionales bacterium
CCACTTTCTTCTTTTTAGTGACCTTCTTCTTGGTCGCCTTTTTCGCCACCTTCTTTTTTACCACTTTCTTCTTTTTAGTGATCTTCTTCTTGGCCTCCTTTTTCGCAACCTTCTTTTTTACCACTTTTTTCTTTTTGGCAGTTCTCTTTTTGGGGGCAGCCTTAGACGCCATAGTTATCTTCCTTGCAGTTAATTATTATAAGCCTCACCTAAATATCGGTTCAATTTTATTACTGGATTCGTCTAGGATTATAACGGTAAACTTTTGCTCTTTTCAACAAAATTTTCTACCAGTTTAATCCAGACTCAAATTCGTCAAGGTGCTCTCGATCCAGGGTATTTTTAAATATCACATTGGGGAGGTCGGTCGGAGTATGTCCCAGGCTATCCCGCTCCATATATGTCGAGAGGGTCCCAATATAGGGTGTTTTACCACCTCTGATTACCTTCTCTGTTGCAATTAACTTGGTGGAGTAGGAGTTTCTCTTCCCAATGATAGGATCTTCGGGCAAAAATGGGTGAGTAATAGTTCCATTATTTTCAGCACCTTGCCCAGGTCCGGGCATAAAAGCAGAGAGATAGAGCCCCGCCTGCCCCTTCTCTTTAGGGGATTCATAAGTGGCACTGTAGGTTTTGGAAAACTCAGCATCGTCTTGATGTTTATCATTCCAATACTCCTTTAATCCCTTGGGGATAGGGGTAATTCCACAAGTATTGTTCTCATCTCCTTTAAAGTAGGTGTAGAACTTACCTGCTAGAGTACTACAGTCGGCGGTATTTACTGGAATCAGAGTATCAGTATCGTCTTTTCGCACCGTGTCGTGGTATGAGCGTGCTGCTTGCTGATAGGTATCATCTCCCTCCGTTGCTTGATTGAGGATGGAACGGGCCACCTTACCAATGGAGCGGACAAACTGAAAAATTGCCTCCTCATTTTGGTCGATATAATCCTCCATAATATTCTCGATTGCCGATATATTTGGATAGAGGGTATCTGTTCCAAATAGCGGGGCAAATAGGCGGTACTGTGTACGGTTTTCATTAACATCATCAATATTTTGGACAATTGATGAAGAGTCAGCATTGATACTTTCATTATCTACTGTCGGAATCATGTAGTTTAAAGCTTCATACTTGGTAGGTCGCCGCGATAAATTAATTGCAGCTTCTATCTGTTCCGGGGTGATAATTTCAGGACTACTGGCGTTGGTTGCCTCATCAATGATGCCGGCAAATAGTTTGAACTGCTCTATATCATAGAGGCCGCGCTGCTCTTCGGTTGGGGTACGACTGGCAACTTCGTCGTTAGGCTTGCGAAGAGTTAAGATGGATGACCCAGCAGATGAGTGGACAGCTAATTGGGAGAAGTCCTCATACTCATAAAGGAGATTTGGCACCACAAAGTGGATATCGTTACCGCTTGCTGGGGTACCTCCAATTGATTGTCCCTCCTGGGCCCAGAATTCAGAATCCATAGGAATGGGGTCGCCTGCCTTAAAACATGTGGTCGGCCCACAAGGAACGGGTGCCATGGCACTAACGTAGGGGGATGATCGGTTCTGCCCGTCAGGACGGGGAATAACGGTACTGGGGATTGCTTCGCTACCTAGTCCAAACAGTCTTGGGCCGATTCGCCCTCCAAATGGTTTAGCTGTAGCATAGGCGGTTAGAGTAATACCTCGCTCACTGGGATTTACAAATGGAGAAAAAAGTCCAACGAATTGGGCTTCACCTTTTACAGCGTAGTAGGTTAGTACCGATGGGTTTTTAATAAAGCCAAATAGATAGCCAGGAACCGGTAGAGCTGTTTTGGAAGATGAGCACTGACCTTCACTTGTTACTCCGGAAATATTACCTGTGGAGGTGGCAAAGTTTGAAAAAAAGGTGACTAAATTCAGTGGGTAGGCTTGTAGATCTAAATAGTGTTTTACCGTTGCAGGAATTCCACTCTGCCCGATGGATACCCCTTTAGGGATTAGAAAGGAGCTTAAGTTCTCTCCTGCCACATCATGGGGCGTGGGAGGAAGTTCGGTCAACTTGAAGGTCCCCTGCATCTCTTGGCTTAAGTTACGATATGCTGACCAGAAAGCTTTAATCGGGCGCTCATTAAGTGGCAGTGTGGTACTCTCATTATCAAGCTGGCCACTCTTAATGCAACCTGATCCTTGACTACAGATTGGTTGCTTTACCGGCGGACGATTAACTATCATCTCTAGGTTACGGATTCTTAGCGCCAGCTCAAATGACTGCGGCCAAGCCCCTAAACGGTGGGCAGCAATTTCTGGAGCACCATTAAAGATTGGATTATTACCAATACCAAATGCCCAAGCCATTACTGCAGAAAAGTTGAGATCACTTCTTGAAGTACAGTCTTTTGATTTGGTGGCAACAATGGCATTTAGAAATTTCTCATGGTGTTCATCAATTCCCGGTAATCCGACGGTTTGAAAACGGGGAAGACCAGGAACGGCATAGATATCACAAATATTATGTTCAGAACCAAAGTGGATACAGGTGGAGGGAAGATTATGGCTGTCAAAAACATCACTTTTGTAGTTAGCATCAGACATGCTGCCACCACCTGCTTTCCAAAAAGGATCCATCCGAAAGCTCATTACCTGGTCTGATGGTTGCGCGGTATCTAATACTGAAAGGTTGGTTTTGGTTAGGGAGAGTTGTCCTAAAACATAGTACTTAAACATCCACTCCTTGTAGGTATTGCGCATCTCCCAGTTAAGGTAGGCGATGTTAGATAGTTGGCGAGCTTGGACTGCTGCCCCGGACCAGGCTGCTGCATCAACTGCATTCTGAAGGTTGATTTTTGCTTTAACAAAAAGGCCAACATTGACTACAAAGGCAAGCAGGGTAATGGTAATTATCAGCGCCACCCCTAAAAAAATACTTAGTTGCCCCCGTTGTCCCTGGTCAGGTAATAATTTTTTGTCACTACTCAAATCTACTCCCAGACCAATTTGACCCAGTGTCCAATTGCCACCAGTGTCATCCTTCTAGGAAGATGGTAACGCTAGTAGATTGAAATTACAAAAGTAATATTAGTCCATTTTGGTATGTTATTTGAATGTATTAATAGTGTGATCATATTGGCCAACGGAAGGTCGTGTGGAACGTGAGATGGAGTTTGGCACCCACCTAGAGAGATCACATTCTTATGTCTTTAAGCAGTTAAGGAATCTTGATTATTTCTACACCCAGGGCCTCGCGGGAGGCCTTGCGGCCATTTACATTGGGGGGAGGATGGTGGGGAAAAGATCGCCGGTGTTAGTTCCAGCCGCTGGGAGGTGGTACAATGACAATAACGTTACCTTAAGGAGGAATCGTTAAGTGAAAAGTGGTATGTCTCTAGGTCCATTAGTTACTCGGGTATATCGGTATAAAAATCCGTCTAAGCTATTTTACTGTCCACTCTGTCGCACAGAGCGGGCAATGCTCTACTCGCCCCGTTTAGGCCAGCGACAATATATCCAGATCGCGATTTCAACTCTATTTTTAAATCTGCTGCTCTATCCGGTAATGGGGTTTAGAGCACTGTTTTTAGGTTTTTTGGTCTGGGGATCATATGAGATGGGAGTGCGGGTACTGTTCAAGCGGGAAGTCCCCTGTCCTCACTGTGGATTTGATGCCACTACCTACAAACGTGATGTTAAGAGTAGTAGAAAAGAGGTGGAGTTGTTCTGGCAGAATCAGCAGGAGCAAGCCGAGGTAAGTAGTTAGCGTTACATCTGATTAAGAGGAACTCCTCCTTGAGTATAGCACTAATCCGTCAGCCCAAAAAATTCTAACTTAATTAACTGTGCAAAGCACGATAGTAATCCTGACATTTTCTGTCTGTTATTATGGTTCAAGCAACTTTTTGACCAGAAAATGGTAACAAGCTGATATTATATAGTGATACTAGCAAGCAGATCTTAAGGAGTGATGAATTGCAAAGTAGTGTTCAGATAGATCAACTTCTGTCAGCTTGGGATTATGCAGTTATTTCAGTCGTAATGCTTCTGACGATTGTTGCTGTTGTTGTTGGTCACCAACTGCGTCCTGTGGCCAGTAAGTTAGAAAATGAGCAAGAACTCTCAATTTTAGATCATCTGATTATGGGGCGGCAACTTACCCTGCCTCTCTTTGTCGCCACCTTAGTGGCCACCTGGTATGGGGGAATTTTTGGAGTGACTCGGATCGCCTTTGAGAAGGGGATCTTTAATTTTATCACCCAGGGAGTGTTCTGGTATGTGGCATACATAATCTTTGCTCTCTTTCTAGTTAACAGAATTACGCCATATCAGGCAGTCACTCTGCCAGATCTAATTAACAAGATGTTTGGCCCCAAGTCGGCCAAACTGAGTGCTCTTTTCAACTTTTTTAATGTCCTGCCGATCGTCTACACCATTAGTATCGGTCTATTGCTACAGATGCTATTTCATGGACCGCTCTGGTTGATGATGGCGATAGGAGTTGGAATTGTAATTATCTATTCACTATTTGGTGGCTTTAGGGCAGTCGTCTTCTCTGATCTGGTGCAGTTCTTTGTTATGTGTAGTGGAGTGTTGTTGGTCGCCCTGCTCTCCTATCTACGCTGGGGAGGGGAAGATTTTCTCGTTGCCAATCTACCGGCCAGTCACTTCACCTTAACAGGGGGGGAGGGGATTGCGACAACCTTGGTCTGGGGATTTATTGCACTATCCACCTTGGTAGATCCCAACTTCTATCAGCGTGTATTTGCGGCAAAATCTCCACAGGTGGCCAAACGAGGGATCTTGATCTCCACCTTGATCTGGGTAGTTTTTGATATCTGTACTACTGCTGGAGCGATGTATGCTCGAGCAGTAATTCCGGATGCCACTTCGGAACATGCATATTTGATCTACTCAGTACAGTTGTTACCGCATGGATTGCGTGGTTTTTTTATCGCCGGAATCATTGCGACAATTCTCTCAACCCTCGATTCATACCTGTTTTTGGCTGGAGCTACTATCTCCTATGATCTAACCCCCAAGCGTTTTCGCAACCATCTGGTGATCCAACAGACAGGAATAGTGCTGGTGGGAATATTGTCGGTAGTGGTGGCACTGTTGTTTGATGGAAATATAAGAGTCGTTTGGAAGACTCTGGGAAGCTACTCTGCAGCTTGCTTACTACTACCAGTGGTCCTAGGCCAACTCCTGCCCAATCGAATTAGTGACCGCCAGTTTTTTATGTCATCAATTTTAGGGGTGGTTGTTACTACCTATTGGTATTGGGCCCCTCGTGTGGGATTTTGGAAGTCCGTGGATGAGATATATGTTGGAGCCCTGGCCACCCTAGTGGGGTTATTGATATTTAGTAAGCTCTCTGATTAGCATAATTCGGGTTAACCCTCCTCTTTCTTGCCGAGTAGTTTTGATATCTGCTATATAGGGAGTAATCAAATTGCAGGAGGAGAGAGATGGCAAGACCAGAGAATATTATTAATAGCAGTGACGCTCCCAAGGCAGTCGGAACTTACTCTCAAGGGGTGAAATTTGGTGGAGTCTGTTACTTTTCAGGTCAGATTGGTCTGGATGCCCAGAGCATGGAGATGGCATCAAATTTCCAAGGCCAATTAGATCAGATATTAGTGAATATCGATGCCCTTCTAGCTTCCGAAGATCTTATTCGTGAGGATATATTAAAGACAACCGTTTTTTTGACTGATCTTGCTAACTTCGGCATGGTTAATCAGGCATATCAAAAATATTTTGCCGATGTTAGCTCATATCCAGCTCGTAGTTGTGTCGAGGTTTCAGCTCTCCCCAAGGAGGCGTTGGTAGAGATTGAGGTAATCGCCTCTAAGTAGATACTAAGTAAACAAGAGGATTATGCTTCAATGTTTAGTAGCAAGTATATCTTTGAAACGAGGAATACTCGGTACTGGCGGTATCTGAAAACGTCGTTTGTCCTTAGTATTGCGCTTTTACTACTATACACTACACTTTGCGTGGTATTTATTCTCTTTTCCCGAAGTGAGAATAAAGTGGCGTCAGATCACTTTTTCAAAAAACCACCGGACTTAATTGTTGTTTTTACAGGTGATTATGGGCGGATATCTTATGCTTTAAATAAATCAGAGGAGTATCGTCAACCCCATCTATTTGTGACAGGGGTATTTTCAAAAAATACCGTAAACTCCCTGCTAACTTCTCTAAAAGTTTCGGAGCGCTTTGATTCAAGGCTGATCGAAATAGACTATTTGGCCAGAAATACAGTTGAGAATGCCATTGCAACAATTCGTTATTTACGTAGCAAAAAGACGATGAATAATATTCTTTTAATATCTCACGATTATCATATTATGAGAATTAAGTTGATTATTAACACAATTTTACGCCCGACAGATAACTACCAGTTCTACTATATGGGAATTGATTCGGACTATCTTCGAACTAGAAATTTAAAAGTCCTAATTACAGAGGCTTTTAAATTGATGCGTACTTTTGGATTCTTGCTTTTTTGGGACCCACAGTAGCTTCTATATTCTGGTGACGCTGATGACCTCTTCGAGGGCCTCAATTGAGTTAATAACCTTAAGAAGTTCGCTATAATCTTTAACCTCAATTTCAAATAGGAAAGAGCCTTTACGATCGGGCATGGATTTAGCGGTGGCGCTGCGAATATTGATATTGATCTCATTAATTCGGCGAGAAATCAGCGAGAGAACTCCAGGTTTATCATGGGTGACCACTCGAATGTTAACGGGGTGGGTGAAGCTAAACTCCTCGTTCCAGGATACATCAATCTCACGGCTGACCTCTCGGGCATTAATCCGGTTGCATTGATGGGTGTGAACTGTGATACCTCGGCCTCGAGTAATATAACCTATTACCTGGTCACCCGGAATGGGGTTACAGCAGCGAGCCATTCTCACCATCAGGTCATCCATCCCATCCACAATAATAGCATTCTTCTTGGAGGATTTCTGTCGTGCCTTTTGAGATAGCTTCTCTGAGTAGCTCTCGATCACCTCCATCTTCTTCTCGCTCTCCTGTTCATCACCTTCTGGTGGAAATGTTTTGGAGATAATATCTTTAATGGAGAGTTTTCCCGAACCTAAGTTGACGTATAGCTCATCTTCGCTTTTACAGTGAAACTGCTCTAAAACTCCATTCCACATATTCTTTTTTTTGAGCGCCTTAATCGACGATGAGAAGACGCGCAGCCCTTTATCCAGAATTGATATTCCTGCATCCCGATTAATCTCTCGCTCCGCTTTTTGCAACCACTGGCGTATTTTACTGCGGGCTCGACTGGTTTTAACAATGTTGAGCCAATCCTTGGATGGGGTTTGATTTTTACTGGTAAGAATTTCTACCGTATCACCTGATTTTAATCGCGAACGAATTGGAACCATCTTTCCATTGATCTTGGCGCCGACACAGCTATTTCCAATCTCGGTATGTACTGCGTAGGCAAAGTCGAGCGGGGTAGATCCATGGCGCAACTCCCGTACATCTCCATTGGGGGTAAAGATAAAGATACCACCAACATCAAGATCATTTTTGACAATATCCATGAATTCACTGTTATTTTTTAAGTCGTAGTTAAACTCTAGTAGCTCTTGCACCCAGCCAAGTTTGCTGGGGATGGAGGCAGCACCTTCTTTATATCGCCAGTGTGCTGCAACACCAGTCTCTGCAACTTGATCCATCTCTGTCGTTCTGACCTGAATTTCAATTCGCTCTGCTTTGGGCCCGACAACGGTGGTATGAAGACTTTGATAGTTATTAACTTTGGGAATAGCGATATAGTCTTTGAAGCGACCTGGTATCGGGGTGAATGATGAGTGAATAATTCCCAAGGCTTTGTAGCACTCAGTAATATTGCTAACAATTAGCCTAAATGCCAGAATATCTTGAATTTGTTCAAAGTCCACATCTCTGGCAGTCATCTTTTTATAGATGGAGTAGAAGTGTTTGGGGCGTCCTTTTACCTCCGCCGTCAGGGAGTACTCCTGTAACTTTTCTTGGATAAGATCAACTACCTCTCTAATATAGACATCCCGCTCAGACTTCTTCATGGCAACTTTTTCTGCCAATTGATAGTAGATATCTGGTTTTAAAAATCGTAGGCAAAGATCCTCAAGCTCCCCTTTGACCGAGTTAATACCTAGACGGCTGGCGAGGGGAATATAGATATCTAATGTCTCCTGGGCGATGGATTTTTGTCGCCCATCAGAAATATATTGAAGGGTTCGCATATTGTGCATACGATCTGCAAGCTTGACGATAATCACCCGTAGATCCTTTGCCATCGCGACAATCATCTTGCGAAAATTTTCCGCTTGGGACTCTTCTCGTGTCTTAAATTTGATCTTGGAAATTTTGGTCAGTCCGACAACAATCTGGGCGATATTACTGGAGAACTCCTGCTCAATCACCTCGGGAGCAATGTCGCAATCTTCAATGACGTCATGTAGCATGCCAGCAATAATACTATCAAGGTCCATCCGTAGCTTGCCAACTGTCAGGGCAACATTTAAAGGATGGATAATAAAATCCTCTCCGGAACGCCTTTTTTGTCCTTTGTGAGCCTTTTCGGCAAACTCATAAGCTTTGCGTAATAGAGGGAAATTTGCTTCAGGGTAATAAGATTCAACTCTGCGGACTAGATCATCAATGGAGAGGTCTCTTTCGTGAGAGAAGTCCAAACGGTGCAACTTAAGCCTCCCCCCCCAAGATGGTCAGTACCACCGACAATAAATCTTGATAGGCAGTCTCCAGGTCATTGTTAACTACACAGTAGTCATAGTCATCTTTACGAGTTATCTCTCGGCGAGCATTTTCTAGTCTGATCTGGATAACCTCTAAACTCTCAGTATCTCTGGCCATCAATCTTTTCTCCAGCTCCTCAATTGATGGAGGTTGGATAAAGATAATCTTTGCTTTTTCACCGAAATAGTTGCGAAAGGAGTCAGATCCCTGGACATCAAGATCGAATAGAATTGAGTGCCCATTCGCAATCTCATTGTCTACAAACTGCTTACTGGTACCATAGTAGTTGCCATGCACTTTTGCCCACTCTAGAAAATCATCGCTCTCTACTTTCTGTTCAAACTCATCTTTTGCAATGTAGAAGTAGTTCACTCCATCTACTTCGCCCGGTCGAATCGGTCTGGTGGTGTGAGAGACTGACTCCTTAAGTGAGGGAATCTCTTGGCGTAGTCGCTTGATCAGTGTTGATTTTCCAGATCCAGATGGAGCAACAATGACTACAATATTTCCTTTACTCTTATCCTGTGTCATCAATTTTAACTTCCTTATCTAGCTGTTATTCCAGTTATCTAGCTTAATAGAGATACCTTATGTGCCAATGCTTAACAAGTTGAATTACAACCTTATTCAAGTTGGAAAACTTAGCACTTTGGAATAAATATATATTTATTCCAACTGCCATCCATGGACCTGATTATTTTCAAAGAAGATATGTCTAACTGTATTCCCGCGATCATAGTAGGTCCATCTCTCTCCATTTACTCTTGATCGCCCTGAAGGTCGGTTATATGCCGTTTCAATTTTGGCTGGTGGGCCAACCAGCAATACCACTTCATCTTTATTCATACCAACGGAGATATCACGCCGCCCCATTGTTACTGAAGCGGGAGATCTTTGAAATAGGCTTGCCTGATTCGAAGATAGTGTCGCCCGATTTTTGATCTGACCGGCTAGAAGGCGGTGGTAGTTATCACGCTCAGCATAGGAGAGGGAGAGATAGTAGATTCGTTCCGAATTTCCCACTTTAGATTTATCAAACAGATTATTGTAGCGCCGATACTCTATTTCGCTTAAGTAGCTCTCCTTCTCCTTGAGCTCCTTAAGTAGTGCCTGGCCATGATCTAAAGACTCTCTTTCACGCCGATATCGTGGCACCCGGTTATTTACCATCTTGCTTGCCTTGGAGCGGGTGGATTGATCTCCTGCAACAACTGGAAAATCCTCGCCAGCAACAAAAAAGTCACTCTCCTCGTGCTCCATTTTATCTATGAAGCTACGATCAAAGTAGATTCCAGCACAGCTGCTACTGATCACCAGCACCATCGCCGTTAAGAGTAGTATTCGCAATTGATCTAGTTTCATAGCTTAACTCCCAAATAGTCATCTTCTCTACTGAGTAATTCGGTGATAACGGTAAAATCGTTGAATATTCCCTAACTTGCAGCCTCCACAGGAGTATTTTGCCAGTAGTGCTTGGCCAATTGCTCATAGATTAGCTCTGTGGGTTGTATTTTGGCCGAGTGAACAGTAAGATGGGCGACTTGAGGGCCTCTGTTGGTCCCCAATTATTACACCGCCCAAATGATCTCGTTGTTATTAAGCTGTGGGATCAGAAAACAATCATAAAAGGATCATTAATGAATGAAATTAGTACAGCAGAAGTAAATATCAGCCAATCGGTTGCAATCTTAGTTGATGGAAATAATATTGAGCGATCTCTGCATAGTGAGACTGGAAATAAGAATGTTATGTTAAATTTCGACAAAATTATCCCTAAGCTATTGGATAATAGGGGGTTAAATCGTCTGGTATACTTTCGGGAAGGGAAAAAGATCTCCTCCAAATTGAGTGAACGGCTCCATAATTATTATCATGGTTCAGTACGGCCATGCCACAAGAGTGCAGATATCCCGCTTTCGATTAAAGCAACCCAACTGGCCAACAAGGTGGATACAATTATTATCATGTCTGGTGATAGTGATTTCATAGAGTTAGTTAGACACTTAAAGGGGTTAGGAGTTCGAGTTGAGATTGCCTCAGTTCAATCTACCACCTCGGCCCTACTGTTGGAGGAGGCAGACTACTTTCATCCTTTAGCAGAGGAGGATTGGTTCTCTCTCTCCAAAAGTCGTCGTAAAAGTGGAGGAAAACCCTCCGCCAGCAAAGACTAGGGAAAAAACTGCCGTTTTTCACTTTAGATTTCTAATGTTGTACCGATAAGATCAAGTGTAGTGATTGTTGTATAAACATCGACTTAGGTGAGCATCGGTATGAGAAAAATTAAGCGCAAAATTAAGAGATATTACTCAGAACTAAAAGGGCGGATTGTTGGCCGGATTGATCAGAAGCGAGATCAGCTGAAACAAAAATGGCACGATACAGCTGAGATGCGAACTGTTGATTACTGGAAGGAGTGGAGTAAGCCACATATTCTACGCACTATCGAGTTTTATAAGATGAGCGTTGCCTTGTCGATTAAGACCTTCAATCAAGTTAAGGCGGTTGAGTATAAAAAAGAGGCTCGGACTATTTGGGAGCAGCAAGTAGCTAAAGGGAGGGCCGTAAAGTTACGCTGTAAAGAGCAAGTTTTAAAGGCCAACCCCTACGTATTGGCCATGTTCACCATGTGCTTTGTCATTATCTCGGTGGCCAGTATTCAGATCTATCGATCATCAAATACAATCTATGAGGAGATCTCCGCTAGAGAGCCTGCTAGTTTACCAGCACCACTTTTGGAAAATCCACGTCCTGTATACCATAAGCTACATCAGAAGCAGTTTAGTGTTGAGAGTCTAACTATCCCAGTCTATATCGAGTCTGTTAATTCGGTGAAGACAATGATAATCGACTTTAGCGCCAATGCTTCCAATCAGTACATCTCTAATTTTTTCCTCAAGCATGAGTTTTATGTGAAGGATCATCTAAATACCACTTTACAGCCGATTGTTCCTAAATTCCCACTAACTATTGAAGGGAAGCGTATATTGCGAGGAAAGATTAAAGATGAGCTAAACTCCCTAGTCAAACGATTGAAAATTAAGGGTGAAGTGATTGATGTCTCTTTGATTGGGGTTATCGCCTCTTAAGCAACCATCTTACGTAGAGTATTTTTGGTAATCCCTAGCACTTTGCAGCTGCGCCTCATATTACCCTCAAAGTGGTTAAATACCAGCCGAGCATGATTACGCTTGATCTCGTCAATTGATCGGAATGAGTTATTTGATTCCTGTGGGGTGTAATTTGCTCCTTGATAGCAAATATTCTCATCTTGGTGATTATAGTTAAGATATGGCCCCTTGGTCGTGATCTTCTTTTTAGTTAAATGACCTAAAAGTTGGCGAACATTTCCCGGCCATGGGAGTGATTGGTAGTATTCGATTAAGCGCTTAGAGAGGGTCACCTCTTCTCTGGTTGCAAAGTTTGCACAGTGGTGGGCAATCAATTTAGATTGCCCTCGCAGAGGTGGAATCTTTATTTTGATGCCACTAGAGACTCGAAAGAAGAAGTCCCGGCGAAACTCACCTCGTGCCACCATCTCCTCCAAGGATTGTCCTGAGGCGAAGAGAATACGAACATCGATGGAGCGATTTTGCATTCCACCAACTGGTCGATACTGTTTAGAGTCAAGAAATAGCAATAATTTTGTTTGAATAGAGTGAGGGAGAGAGTCCAATTCATCTAAAAAGAGAGTACCATACTCTGCCGAAGCCAGTGCCCCCTGCTTATTGCGAATCGCCCCAGTGAATGCTCCTTTAATGTGGCCGAAAAGTTCCGATTCGATCAGGCTCTCCGCAAAGGAGGATAGGTTAATATGAACAAAGCTACCGCGGCGTCCACTTTCGTGGTGAATTTTTCCGGCCCAGAAACTCTTGCCAACTCCACTCTCTCCCTCCAGGAGAATGTTAAGATCGGAGGCGAGTAGGGCCGAGCTAGGAAGGAAGTCCCACTGCCAATTACGATCTTCCGAGCGCAGATATTTTATACGATTAAAACCCAAGTCAATAATGTCACCACGTCTGACAAATGATTGGAGGGAGAGGGTGCCATTGATCTTAAATGGGTGTCCCGTCAAGCTACTCAAGAGATAGCGTCCATGCTGATCTAGTTCGTGGGATTTGTTGGAGGAGGTGATATTTTGCAATACAAGTTGAAAGCGCGCCTGCTCCTGGCCGATGTAGGGCAGGTAGATCTCATGGCGTTCAATCTTGGGTGAGAGGCACTCGCGGGCGGTGATGATATGTTTTGATCTAGTCAGTTTGATGTTACATTTGCGTCCTTGAATTGGACTAATTTGCCACTGGTCGAACAGTCGAAGTCCATCCTGCTGCAGAGATTCATCTACGAAGTATGAACTAGTAATGGGGCCGGTAGCAGTTGTTTGAGGATGGATCATCTTAATTTACTCCTTGAGTGATTAGCTATGACTATCTCTTCACTTAGATCTGAGACTCTTTGATCAACATATACAATTTTTATGCCAGTAAGAAATTTCAAGAAGTAGTTGAGATTGCGTCGTCCAAGTGACAATACTTACAATCATCTGTACTATGGTAAGTAAATTGAACCGCTAGAATAGGGTGATGCTATGGGTTATGAGATTGCACGGGGAAGTGCGAAGTTCCTTTATGGAATTCGCGATCTGGGACAACTGAAACAAATTTTAAAAGAGAAGCGTGACTGTGCAGCGCTAAGTTTTATTGGCCGATCAAATGTTGGTAAATCTTCGCTGATTAATGCCCTTTTTGGCAAGGGGGCGGCCCGCACCTCTAAAACTCCTGGTAGAACTAGAGAGATTAATATGTTCTCATTCAATTTGGCACTAGATGGAACAGTTGATACCTCACATGAATTTTATCTGTTTGATCTGCCTGGATATGGTTACGCAAATGTTTCACAACAGATGTCACGTGAGTGGGGAGTGTTAATGGAAAATTTTTTTCAACACTCTCCGCCAGCTAATGGCATGGTGTTATTACAGGATGCTCGTCATCCAATGCAGAAGGCGGATTTGGAATTTTATAAGTATTTTCATCGCTTTAGTTTTAATAGCTCTTTAGTACTTAATAAGTTAGATAAACTGAAAACGCAAAAGGATCGTTCCAAATTGAATAAGATGAAGCCAGCGATCTATCAAGAGAATAAGTGGGTGCAGCAGATATTTTTTGTTTCTGCGGAGAAGCGTAACGGTATAGACGAGTTACACAACTCACTGGTAAGTCAGTTGTTGTTGCATCATACAGAGCGGGGGCAGGAGTAGGGAATGACTACTCATCCATTTATCTATCTTTTTGTATCGATTGCAATCGCCTATTTGATTTTTTTTAATCTTGCTCTAATCTTCTGGATTCGTCCTCGGTTTATCTTTAAGTCACAACCGGAGGGAGCGGGAGAAAAACTTTCTAGTCAGCTGCTAAGCAAAGAGAGCTTGGTATTATGGGCGCTTTTTATTACCAGCTTTATACTCGGAGTTGGAACCTCTTTGATTAAGATGTTAAATGAGCTACTGCTGCGCTAGGGTGTAGCAGTAGCTCACCTGACATCTTATCGTCTATAGGTTACAGGATATTTTTTACATCTCTATGGTCGCCAAAGCTCTCGGATCGATCGCAAAAAGTTAAATTGGACCTCTTCTTGGCCCGTTCGTTTAAAGAGTAGTGCTTTGGGTTTTCTGCACTTGCTGGCCGGCATGCGGCCGCTACCAATAATCTCCGGTATCATCGCCATGGAGCAATCCGTAGATGGCATCCACTCAGCGTTAAATTCACCGTCTTGAATGGTAAAAGTGAAGATATCTGGGAAGCCATCATTATTGTGGCAATTGAAGCACCCCTTTAGATCTTCAGACTCTCCATCCCAAGGTTTGGCATTGGGTAGATTACCGAATAGTTCGGAGTGACATTTGCCACAAGAGGTATACTCTTTGGAATCTAGTCGACCATGTTTCCTACTGCTGCGAAATTTTCTAGGGTGAGGCATCTGCAGGTGGCACTTATCACAACCAATCGGAAGTGAATTAGACATTACCGCCACTTCACTTGCTTCACTCTCTCCATGACAATTTATACAACTAACATTTTTTGGAGTCTCGCTCTTTATCTCAGTTAAAAAATTAGCTCCATGATTATCTGGACGACTCCAGAATGTAGGGTGTGGATAGTCGTGACATTTTTTGCATGAACTGAGTTTGATATTTTGGTCAGGATTTATCTTGTGGCACTGGATACACTTGGAGCGATCATGTAAAAAGTATTTCCCATGCTCCTTATCTTTAAATTCAGCGCTATGAACCGGTGGAAAGATCAACTTATCAGTGGGTAGACCTCCAATGTGGCACTTGATGCAAGAGACCTTTGATGGGCCACCGTCAAATTTCACACCATGGCACTGTTGACACTTATCCGGGTTGGCCCCAAAAGCTAAACCATGCTGGCTTGATATTTTAAAGTCTAGAGTGTGAGGATAAAATTTGGGAATAAGTCCCATGGTATTAGATTGGAACTGGTTGCTTGTAAGGAAGTCTAGGTGGCAGCTGGCGCAGCCAATTTTACTTCTGCCACCATCTAGTTTTTCACCATGGCACTTCTGGCATAATTTCGGATCTTTCTTATATTTTTTGCCATGTCGTTTTCCTATTTTGAAGGAGAAACTATGAGGGTAGCCCTTGGTCTGCCTGAAGATATGTCGCATGGAGAGACTATCAGTTGTAGCATACTCAAGATGGCACCGATCACAACTAACTTTGGTTGGGCCGCCCTGAAGATCATCTCCATGACACAATTGGCAGCTCCTCTTGTTCCCTTGGTATTTTTCACCGTGTTCAGATGAGACTTTAAAATCTAAAGTATGAGGATAGTTTTGCATGAAATCAGTATTCTTAATCGGAGATATAACTCCACCTTCTACATTTTTATGGCATCTTAAACAGCTAACTTGAGACTTCCCACCGGCAAGATCTTTTCCGTGGCAGACGGTACATTTTTTGGGATTTTTCTGGTAAGCGACTCCGTGATCAGGACTGATGGTAAACTCCAACGAGTGGGGGTATGAACCCTCTGGAAGTAGATTTCCACGACCACTTATAATATTATCTCCACCCTGAGGATTGGTATCATCTGTAACTTTGCTACATGATGACAGTAGAAAAGATAGTAATAAAAATAGAATAAGTGGTTGATTTAGTATCTTCATATCGCTCCAGAAAAAACCTTCTCTGAAGCTAATCGTCATAATAGATTAAAATTTTAGTAATTTAGATTAGATAACCAGATATAATTAGGCGGTTATATCGCCTGTGGGGCCAGCCTCATATGTGCCGGGCAACCTCTTTACGAATAGAGCCTAGAAGTTTTCCTTTTAGCGGTTTGAGTAAGAAGGTGAGATCTAGTCCCACATCGACGCTGCTTTCACTAAATTGCATAGTTAGAGAGAATCCTTTACCACTGGCAGTAATCAGTCCATTGCTTGGGTCGTAGTCAAACTCAGCCTTCACTTTGTATTTAGCGATATTTGCTGGCGTGATATAGTTTTTAACTATTTCAAATGCCTCTTGAGGATTTTGGGCATTTTTATAATCTACTACAAAATCTGTCATTTTCGACCTCTCTTTCGATTTTTATAACTATATTCCAGTCGAGCCAAAACCACTGCTACCTCGCTTACTGGGAGCAAGCTTGGCTTCGGTGATCTTGAACTCCGCCTGAATGGTGGGGGCAATTACCAGTTGGGCAATGCGATCTCCATGGTTAATAGTATGCTCAGTTCTACCGAAATTTCCTAGTAAAATTTTAATTTCGCCACGGTAGTCAGAGTCAACTGTTCCCGGAGCGTTGACGATGAGTAGATTGCTGTTCAAGCTTAGGCCAGAGCGTGGGCGAACTTGTAGCTCAAAACCTACCGGTATCTCCACACTTAGTCCGGTGGGAACTGCGACTCTTTCACCCGGAGCAACTGTTATGGAGCCTTGATCAGGAAGGCATGCGGCGATATCTGCACCTGCTGATCCCAAGGTTTGGTAACTAGGTAGTGGCACCCTGGGATCATAGTGAGGTAGTGGAAAAACCTTAACGACAACTGTTGACATGGATAATTAGAGTAAAGAGTTAAGCGTCTCTTTTTTCCAGCGGCTTAACCGCTTTGGCCGAGAGCTTAATTCTTCCCATTTTATCTACATCTAGTACACGTACCATACAGAGGTCACCAATTGCCAGATACTCGTTTACATCATTAACTCGTGAGTTTGTAATTTCAGAGACGTGGATCAAGCCGGAAACACCAGGAACGATATCAGCAAACGCACCAAAGTCTTTCAGGGTAACAACTGTCGCCTGGTAATCCTTCCCAATCTTCGGGCCGTTAATCTGCAGGTTGATACTATCTGTACAGGCTTGGATATTGTCAGGATCAGTTCCGATTACCTGAACAATCCCACCCTCTAGTGCTTCAATTGTAAGATCAAAGTTCTCTTGTAGCTTTTTAATATTCTTTCCACCGGGGCCGATTAGAGCACCCATCTTGTCTTCTGGAATATTAAAACGCTCAATTTTGGGAACACCTTTTTTGAAAGTAGTACGATTAGTAGTGATGGTGGAAGCCATCTGATCTAGAATGTGCAGTCGTCCATCTTTGGCTTGGATTAGAGCCTCTTTGATAATATCTGTTGTAAGACCAGTAATCTTAATATCCATCTGGATGGCGGTAATTCCGTTTTGGGTTCCAGCTACTTTGAAATCCATATCACCTAAGTGATCCTCATCTCCTAGAATATCTGTCAGGATCTTGTAACGATCGCCATCACTAACTAAACCCATGGCAATTCCGGCCACCGGAGAGGTTAGCGGAACACCGGCATCCATCATTGCCATAGAGGCAGAGCAGACAGAGCCCATCGAAGAGGAGCCGTTAGACTCTAATACTTCACAGACTACCCGTGTCGTGTAGGGAAAATCCTCCGCCTCTGGGAAAACTGCTTTTAGCGCCCTTTGGGCGAGGTTGCCGTGTCCAAGTTCACGTCGGCTAACATTAAATTTGCCTCTCGCCTCACCAACGGAGAAGGGAGGAAAGTTATAGTGGAGATAGAATCGGTCATAGAAGATGCCGGTGATCCGATCTGCCATCTGCTCACCTTTGGTACCGCCAATCGTAACGGTGGCCATAACTTGGGTTTCGCCCCGGGTAAACAGGGATGAGCCATGAGGGGCGTCCAAAATACTAGCTTCAGTCTCTATCTGCCGTACTTCACACATTCCACGACCAGCAATCCGCTGCTCATTATTTAAAATATCTCCTCTCATCATATTATACATAAGCTCATCAACTGCTTTATATGCCTCTTTGCCACAGGAGTCGCTCTCACTCAAACTATAACTGTCGCGATCTTGCTCTAGTGCTTCGGCAACACTCTTTTCCAAGCTTTGAACGGCACGCTGGCGCTCTAATTTGTCAGTAATATTTAGGCATGCTCTTCCAGCTTCAGAGAAGTTGTCAGTTACTTTGTTTAGTAGTTGCTGGTTGACGGCCGCGGTAACAAATTCGCGTTTTGGTTTACCAACTTCATCTCTCATGGTGGAGATAAGTCCACAAACTCGTTTGATCTCTTCGTGAGCGAAGAGAATCGCCTCTAACACGTCCTCTTCCGATAGTTGATCAGCCTCACCTTCCACCATTAAAATAGCGTCATTGGAAGCAGAAACAGTAATTTCTAATGTGCTAGTCGCCATCATTTCTAAGGAGGGGTTAAGTACCAGGTTAGAGTCAATTTTTCCCACCTTACAGGTAGCGATTGGGCCAGCAAATGGGATGTCAGAAACACTTAGTGCGGCAGAAGCGCCGATTCCGGCCAGAACTTCGGGATCTCCCCCCTCTGGGTTATAGGAGACAGCGGTTGCGGCCACAATAGTGTCAAACATATACCCTTTAGGAAATAAGGGGCGAATAGGCCGGTCGATTAGACGGGCGTTTAGTGTCTCTTGAGCGGTAGGCTTAGCTTCACGCTTCATGAATCCACCTAGAAATTTTCCGGCGGCGTAAAACTTCTCAACATAATCAACAGTTAGTGGGAAGAAGTCCTGGCCATCTTTCATCTCTCTTGATGAGCAGACCGTTACTAATACTTGTGTACCTTCGCAACTGACTAAAACAGAGCCATCTGCTTGTTTGGCCAAACGGCCGGTTTCAATGATTAGCTCTTTGCCACCAAAATCAATGCGATACTCTTTTTTGTTTTCATTCATTCTCATTCTCCATTATTTTCTGTCACATCCATTGGTGACAGAACTCTTTTATCTATACGGGTTACTACCGGTGTAATACCGGCAGTATAATTAAGTGATAGGGGTAGACGCAAAATTATGGCTACTTTCTTAAACCAAGGGTGTTAATTAGCTTGAGGTAGCGATCATGATCCTTACGTTCAATATACTTTAGAAAAGCTTTACGACGACCAATCATCTTCAGCAATCCACGATTTGAGTGGTAGTCATGTTTATTTTCTTGAAAGTGGGGACGTAGGTTGTTAATTCTTTTAGTGAGAATGGCAACCTGAACTTCGGCAGAACCGCTGTCATTCTCATTTTTGCCAAACTGCTTTACTAGTTCTTGACACTCTTCTTTGCTAATCATCTCAAATACTCCTAGTTGTTAATGTTACTCGCTTTGAACCAAGCTATAAGTTGTAAGGAGTTCCCCAACATCAGTGGGATAACTTAAAACCTAGCTCAAAGTGAAGATACTCTACTTCGATAATAGTTGTGGTACTGTTTAGCGAATAAACTCAGACATGTAAACAGTTAATCTTTTGAGTAATCGCTCCTCAATTTGGCGAATTCGCTCACGAGAGACTCCATATTGGTCTGCGATCTTTTGCAGCGAGTCGGGAATTTCGCTAAGTAAGCGTTTTTTAAAGATTTCCCGGTCTCGCTCTTTGAGAGTTAGGAGGAATTTTTCCATATTGGCATTGAGAATATCCAGCCCCTGTTCTTGGTCAACCTCTGCCTCTAAATTTTGCTGATGGGGGATAGTGTCACCGAGCGTACCACTGCCCTGACTACTGCCCAGTGGTTGCTCTAGACTGACCTCCTTGCCAGAAGGACTTAAGCGTTCCTCCATCAAGACCACCGACTTCTCTGAAACTCCCAGTTGCTTTGAAATCTGCTCCAAGGTGGGATCGATTCCTAACGCCTTAAGCCGCTCCTTCTCCTTCATCAGGTTATAGAAGAGCTTTTTCTGCTCATTGGTGGTTCCGATTTTGATTAGCCGAAAGTTATCTAAGATAAATTTTAGAATATATGATTTGATCCACCAGCTAGCATAGTAGGAGAGTTTTGCCCCGCGCTCGGAATCATATTTTGAGACGGCCTTCATTAGACCAATATTTCCCTCCTGGATTAGATCCATCACATTGGCGTAAGCACTGCGATACTCCATGGCAATTTTAACCACAAGGCGGAGATTGGCCATTACTAACTGTTTGGCGACTTCAATGTCTCCAGTCTCCTTGAGGGCTTGGGTTAGGGCTTGTTCCTGCTCTGGGGAGAGCAGATCATAGCGATTAATCTCTCTGATATAAAGGGTGAGCGGATCGGTGATATCACCGGTATAAACTTGAAGATTGCGATTGGTGGCTGGAACAGGCAGCAGATTTTTAGAGTCACTCTCCTCTAAAAGCGAGATGGATTTACTTGGCAACGTCGCAGTTGAGTTGCCCTCTTGTTCCTCATTCAGGAGGTTAGATGTTTTTTTGTGGATCTTCTTTTTTTTTGTATTAACCATAGGGGCCATCAATCCTCTCGTATTACATCGCATAAAACCTGGGCTTCAGACTATTGAAGCCACTGGTTAGCACTCGCTTTCTTTGACAAGAAGAGAAATCGTAAATATTTCAAAGCAAATGGAGCATAGGAGAGATTAACTGGTATTTCCACTAACTTCTCCAGATCATGTTCAAAAAAATTGCCTTGGTATAGAGATAGTTGCTCTAGCAGTTCGTGGACAATTAGGCGATCAAGCCCTGTTTTCCAAGGGGGGATTATAAACTTTTTTTTAGCTTTGGCAATATCACCTTGGAATCTTGTTCGTAGGGATTGGAGTAACTGCTCCTTCTTGTTGTGATCTCTTGGGTCAAGGGTGATCCACTGTTGGCGTATCCACTTCAAGTATTGTTTGTTGGCGTGCAGATGAAAGGAGATATCTAATTTACCAATGGTCTGGGTGACTCGATCTAGATCTCCAAGATTGATGTCAAAGGAGACACTGAATTTTGGTATAAGATTGTCATAATAGAGGTTACGGTCAACCTTTTTGAGGGTCAGAAACTCCTCATAGTGTAGTTCATGGGCAAAGCGTTTACTCTGCTTTACCGCCCAACGTTTCCAAACCTGGTCGATGTTACTGGTCAGAAATTTGCTTCCCTGTTTGTAGGTTTTAGACCATAGAAATAGATCCGGCATCTTAGTTATCAAAGATATCATGGCGGCAACCATCAACTTCTCTTGATCAAAGGTTCGGCTTCTGATCAGTTTACGTATTTGAGGTATGGGATCTTTTCTTGGATAATCCACTTCAAAGAAATCATGACAATAGATAGCCTGATAGCTATCTGTGATGGAGTCGGTACCAACAATCCAGGGGATCGAGTTGAGCTTCTCTTTTTGCTCGGTTTGTCGGCAGATCATATTGCGACAGTGGATTTTCACACTCTTTTTTATGTCTGCCAGATAGACGTGATTTGCTGTTGGCTCCCACATGATCTGGCGTCCAGTCATTTGACGAATGACATAAGCCATGATCACTGGGTTGCGCAGTAGAGGCACCATCAGGCGCATGTTATTTGCATCGTTGTCCCAGCTACAGACAGATTTGAACAGTTGGATTGTCTGCATAAACTCTCCCTCTCTCTTACCCTCTAAGGTATTTATCTGGTTGATTTCCTGGGCAAACAGGTCATTGGCAGTCAGAGAGGGAAATTGATATTTATTTCGGGGGGAAAAGTTACTCTTGAGTTGATTTCGAATAGTCTGATTTGCCATGACGGTAATATTTGCCGAGCAGGAGTTGGTGACCAGATGGGTAAGTAGATTCTCGAACTCCTGCTGGGAGAACTCAAAAAATTGGGCATATGCTGGGATAGCTTTAATTGTCATGTCGAGAATAATTTTTTGGAGTGAAGCGGCCACAATTCGTTTCAATTGTTGATGATCCTGAATCTTAAAAAAATCAGGTTCAAAGCGGAGTTCCTTTTGCATTTCACAACGATTAAGCAGGTTCTCCCCCTCTTGTAGGAAGCCTCGGTAGATCGCCATCCGCTTTTTATCTTCACGATGGCCAATGTAGTCGCTCTGGCTGCGGAAAAGAGTACCCAAGGGATGAGAGCGTTTTGTGATCATTTCAGAGGTTGCTTGCCGTCTTATTTGTAGCGCATTTGCAGATAAAGAGAGAGAGATGAGCAGTATGGTTGCACAAATATGGGGCCAATATGTTAGTTGTCTTTTCCCGATCCTCATCCCTAAGTCTCTTCTTAATTGCTAAATAAATTTACTCTTGGTTAATTTATCGGATTAATATCCGATATCATTAACATGAGACCCTTTTTTAGATCGTCGCGGGCAGCAATTGGTCACTTCACATTAATGTGTTGCACGCTTTTCCTGTTTGTGACCAGCAGTAGCGCCGCCGGAAGGTTGGAGATGATCAAACGGAGTGAGAGTGGTTACTACTCTGATATTGGGGTTATTAAGTATCGAGATGATGTCAACAGAAGATCAGCCGATCTTGAATTTTTGTCGATGGCCAAACTCCATATGATCAGCGGTGATTTGGTCAAGGCTAAGCACTTTTTGGATAAGATAGAAGATCACAACAGTCAAGTAATGGCAGTTAAAGAGAGCTATCGGGCGTTTGCTCACTTTATCGATGGAGAGTATCCACAAAGCTTGCTGGCTTTGGCCAGAAGTGAGAAGCATCTAATGCGCCCCAGTGAGACGTGTATGCTAAAACTGCTGAACAATATTGGTATGAATCAATATCAGAGCGCCTCAAGAATTTATCAGCGCTGCTATCCTGTTATAAGTCCATACGCTACAGATCATATTTCCTGGCTTGAGATGATACTCAGCCTGCAGGGGAATGAGTTGAAAAAACTGAATAACTATTTGGTGCCGTCAAAAGAGAAAATCTTTAGCTCCAACGACAGAATTAGATTATGGCTAAAGGCTGGACTCTATATGAATCAGGAGCAGTTGTTAGAGCAGTATATCCCTGAGCTACCGGGAGAGAGCTTCTATTCACAATCGACTAGAGAGTTGATCGGATTGATCTATTTTAGATTGGGGAAACATCAGCAGGCTCTGGATTTCATAGATGATCTACGTACTCCTAATGCCGAGAATATTAAGGGCAATATCTATTTGGCCCAGAATAAATATGAATTGGCACTTGGACACTTCAAACTTGCTTTAAAGAGGAAGCCAACATCTTTGAACGCCCTGGAGAGGGTGCTATCACTTAACTGGATACTTGGTTTATGGGATGATGGGCCCGATATAATTAAGCGGATCACTCTAAATCGTTCGGAGGAGGTAATTCCTCAATTAACGTTGGATACGATATTCCAGCTTAAGCAGGAAAATTACTCCAAAGTGGCCCGTAATATTGGTGAGCTGGAGTTCGTGTTCAATCATCATTTGCCTGTCGAGTTGGAGATCATCGCCTCTCATCTTGGTTTAGTACATGGGGATAAGCGACTTCTATCGGTCTACAGTAACTCTGCCTGTCGTAAATTTGATGGGATCAGTTGTTGGTTGGCAATGCAGCAGTTGATCTGGCCGGATGTAGGCAAGACGGCAATGAGAGAGGATCGGGTACTAAGTGACATAAAGGGTGGGATCAGTTATTTAAAAAGTCCACCACCGGTAAGAGAGTCCCTGTCGGAGGTTGTCTATATCGAGCAGACGTTGATTGAGAAGTTAGACCAGGAGCAATTACACTAGACTTTATTACCTGGTGACAACTACTGTCACGCAACCTAAGAATGCAGGTTTGTGATCAAGCGACGGGCTTAAACTCTATGCCGTCGTGCTGATAAAATAGCTCTTTACCTTCTACCGTTGTAACTAGATTAACAGGCCGCTTCCACAAAGCGAAAATATTTTTCATGGTATCGGCTGCATAGGTCAGGGCGAGATCAACCCCTTGGTGTATATGACGCAAAAGGATCTCTCCTCGATTGGCATGATTTGAACTTTCAACTTCAATCACAGGTACGCCAAAGTTGGTTAGCTGGGCCAACAGCTTCGCTTTTATTGCTTGAAATTCCCGGCCATCAATTTCATAGCGTCCAGAGCGGGGGTTAAAGTTATAGGTAAACAGCTGTTGGCGTTCGCAAAACTCTTGGGTGAAGAACTCATCGATAAAGGTAATATCATTGTGGGTTTTTCTTATTTCAAAAATTTTCTTTTTACCCAGTCCAGTATCTTTATCCCAGTTGGCTTTAACCGTCATATCCTCGCAATCCTGGTACTCCTTGCCAAAACGGCCCGTATCCCAGCGGTACTCAATATCTCTAAAGAGCTCGATCCCAATTTTATAGGGGTTAATCTGTTTGCGGCTCATTGCCATCACCCCTGCATGATGGTCTGCAAAGTCCACAATTTCGGATGCTCGCACCGCCCTTTGGGTCATAATGGTGGAGTGCCAATAGCTGGCCCAACCCTCATTCATTATTTTAGTCATACGTTGGGGAAGAAAGTAGTAAGCCTCTTCTCGTAAGATACCAATAATATCGGCTTGCCAATCTTCGAGTGGGGCATACCCCAGCATAAATTTCATAATATCACGAGTAGGGAGGTCTGATGGGTTTAGTGCCTGATGATCGATCTTCTCTTCTAGATCAAGGTCGGTGGTTGCGGGAGCTTCACTCTTGTCAATTTTACTATTCATATAGGACTTAAGTGCTTTGGAGCGTTCATCATCTTGGTCCGATGCCAGCTCACGCTTCTCCTGAACGATCTGTTCTCTGCGTCGCCGATCTTGTTCCGGGGATTCAAATAGCACGTTGGGATCTAGCAAATTTTCCAGTGACAGCACCTTGTCGATGAAATTTTCTATTTTGTCCTGTCCATAGCGGTCCATATAGCGTCTGATTTTGGTGCCATGGTTGGCCATCACATCCATCATGTTCTTATTGGTACCCTTGAACCAGTAGTTGTTACGGAAAAAATCTGCATGGCCATAAACATGGGCCATGACAATTTTCTGATCGACAAAGTGATTAGCATTAAATAGATAGGCGTAGCAGGGCTTGCTGTTAATTACCATCTCATATATTTTTTGTAGTCCGTAGGTATACCCTTTTGACAGCTGGTCGTAGTCCATCCCAAAGCGCCAGTGGGGATAGCGGTTAGGAAACCCACCTTGGGCCGCAAGGATATTAATACTTTGATAGTCACATACTTCAAAGATAACTTCATCGAACTCCAGGCCACACTCCACCGCATATTGCTGGATTTCATCTTTCAATTTTAGCAGTTCACCATCAATTGGTTTGCTTCGATGCATGCTATTTGCCCTTTTCCAAGAACTCTTTAATTGAGTCTAAGATCGCTTCCTTGTTGGCTATTTTGCTTAGAATGACATCATCTGAATTGGTGCCATATTTTCCATCTAGGTCTTTGAAGAACTGGCCGGAGCCGTAACGGCTCTCCACCTGCCCATAGCAGAACATGTTGGAGTTGGGAATTATATCCATATCCAATATTTCAAGACAGGCTTTGGTATCATCTGTTGACCAGTTGTCTCCATCGGAGAAGTGGAAGGGGTAGATATTCCATTCAGAGAAATCGTAGTCACTGTAGATGATATCTCGGCAGAGGCGGTAGGCGGAGGAAATTAGTGTGCCACCACTCTCTCTTGTCTTAAAGAAGGTCTCCTCATCCACCTCTTTGGCAGTGGCATCATGAATGATATAGCGGATCTCAATATCCTTATACTGACTTTTTAACCATAGGTTGATCCAGAAGCTCTCGGTTCGAACAATTTCCTTCTGCTCATCTCCCATGGAACCGGAAACATCCATCATGTAGATCACCACTGCCGAGTTCTCATATTCAATATTGACGTTAGCAGAGCGGTAGCGAAAGTCGCCACGATGGGGGATGATTACAGGATTGCTGGGGTCATATGTACCGCTAGCGATTTGGCGTTTTAGCGCCTCTTTGTATGAACGTTTGAAATGTTTGAGAGAGTCAGGACCAACAACACCGATGCTGGTGTAGCGATCGGTCATTGATTGAATACACTTTTTACCTTTAGGCTCAATATTAGGTAACTCTAGCTCGTCCCCTAATATCTGTGCCAACTCATCTATTGTTAGATCGATCTCTAGCTCTTTTTTGCCCTCCGAGTCTCCAGCCTCTTTACCATCTCCTGGCTGGTCTCCTTGTTGGCCATCAACTGGATCACCTGGATTGCCCTCCCCTTGGCCAAGACCACCTTGCTGCTTCTCTCCAAATTTAAAGCGGGGAGTCTCAATTTGAGGCATGGGAATACGGTAGGTACCATCCCCCTTGGGGAGTGGCATCTCTCCATGGGAGATATACTTCTTTAGACTGTCTCTGATCTTTCCCTTTACTATCTTGCGAAAGCGGGTGTGATCTCTCTTAATTGGATGGTCCATCTCGCCCCTAGGTTATGACTTGACCGAATCTCCCTTAGCAAAAATTGACGCAACATAGTTAAGAGCGTCTGTCGCGCAGATTTCACAATAGCTATGATTTTTTATCAGGCGTGATTTCACTACATCGATCTTCTCTTGAGTCTCTTTGTCAACCACCTTGGAGATGATAGTGGTAAGCTTAATTGAATCTTTTTGGTTCTCAAATAACTTCAACTCAAGCGCCCGATGTAAACGCTCATTCATCTTGTAGTCGAAGGTTTTACCTTCGATTGCGAGCGCTCCAATATAGTTCATGATCTCGCGGCGGAAGTCATCTTTGCGTGATTCTGGAATGTCTATTTTCTCTTCAATTGAACGCATAAAACGCTCATCGGCATCTTCCAGACGATTAGAGTACTTATTACGCATCTTCTCCTTCTGGGTGTATGCTTTAACGTTATCAATGTAGTTAGAGCAGAGAGTTTGGATTGCCGTTTCATCAACGCTGATTGCTTTTTGCACATCATTTTTGACGGTGTCTTCATACTCCTGGCGTGCAATTGATAACATCTCCTTATAGTAGTCCAGCACTTCCTGACTATTAATTAGGGCATGGTGTTTCATTCCCGCTTCTAGCTCGTTAAACACCATAAATGGGTTGAGACATCCTACGGCACCATGTTTGACCAGTGAGTTGGAGAGTTTGTCTTGAATGTAACGTGGAGAGATCCCCTCCAGCCCTTCACGGATAGACTCTTTACGTAACTCCTTAACGTTGTCTTCATTATATCCGGGCAGTGTTTTACCATTGTAGAGTTTTAGTTTTTGCAGGCGAGTCAGATCAGATTTTTTAGGTTCCTCCAGTCGAGTTAATATCGCCCAGATAGATGCCATCTCAATGGTGTGAGGGGCAATATGGATATGGGGGATCTTCTCGGGGTTAAAATCTTTTTGATAGATCCTGACCTCATTATCCAACCTGGTTATATATGGTACATCAATCTTTACTGTTCTATCCCGTAGGGCCTCCATAAACTCATTGCTTTGTAGTTTACGATACTCTGGTTCATTGGTATGTCCCAGAATAACTTCATCAATATCTGTTTGGGCGAATTTTTTCGGTTTAATCGATTGCTCCTGCGATGCTCCGAGTAGGTCATACAAAAAAGCAACATCTAGCTTGAGCATTTCGATAAATTCAACCACCCCGCGATTGGCGATATTGAACTCACCGTCGAAGTTAAATGCTCGTGGATCAGAGTCAGATCCATAGAGAGCAATCTTGCGATAATTAATATCACCGGTCAGCTCTGTGGAGTCTTGATTTTTTTCATCCTTCGGTTGGAAGGTTCCAATGCCCACACGATCCTTCTCGGACAGAATTAACCTTCGCACTTTAATATGCTTAATTACCTGCATCCAGTCACCACCGTGCTTCTTCATATATTCACTATAGATGTAACGGCAGGCAGGGCAAACTTCCCCTTTAATTTGGATTTTGAATTTATTTTTGCTTCCACCTTTGTTCAACTCACTCAATATTTTGCTACGAACGGAAGGTGGAATTAGCTTTAGAGGTTCCTCATGCATCGGGCAATGGAAGGATGTTTGTCCTCCTAAAATATCTGTTTCAGTTGGATCTACCCAAGTATAGGTATAGAGAGCACCTTCGTCTGTTTTGGAGTAGTACTCCAGTCCCTTTTTAATTAGCCGTGAGATAGATGATTTTGCTGAACCGACAGGCCCATGCAGCAAGAGGACTCGCTTCTCCGTGCCGTATCCCGCAGCAGCGGACTTAAAGAAATTGACAAGTTTCATTAAGTGGACATCGATGCCAAAGACCGCATCTGCTCCAGAGTTAAACGGGTCATCAAAAAAGTGATAACGGGTGATATCCTTTTTATACTCGGTGTATTCAGTCGTTCCATAGGACAGAATCATGTCGTGAATTCGCTGAAAGGAGTTGCGGGAAACTTGTGGGTTAGTATTAATCAGCTCCATATAATCGTTGAAGTTTCCTTCCCAGTGCAGGTGATCAAAATCACCCATTTTATGGTTTTCGCTCATAAATTTTTCTAGATCAACTTTTCCCATCAAAATCTCCCGATTGCTTTGTTCAAACAGACCTGATTATTATAGCTTTGCCCCTCTTGATATGAACAGTGGATTTTTTTACCTCGCCCTTTTAGCCGAGAGCAATAGATCTAAATAGTAAGAGATATCTTTTCTAAATCAGAATAGTATATTGTGCTACGGGTAGAAGGTTCTACCGCGCTCTAAATGAAGGAGCAGATCCGTGGCATAGATTTACTTGACCCACCCTAAAATGGGCGGAGATTGCGCAAATCTGCGCTTCAGAGAATGGGTGACAGAGAGGGGATTTGGTGAGACTATGGGCGCTTAATTATAGGGAGTGATAATGCAGTTTGTTTCTGCCGGTTTAACTGACATTGGTCGTAAAAGAAAAACCAACCAAGATGCTATCTATGTAGGTGAAAAGGAAGGATTTTTTCTTGTCGCTGACGGTATGGGGGGACATCAAGGTGGTGACATCGCGTCAAAGATGGCCGTGGATAGTATTCCTGCGGTGTTGACTCAAAATAGGGATGTTACTGCGGAAGAGAGTTTACGCAAAGCAATTCAGTACACTAATGGTTTAATTCATCGCCGCGGTGAGGAAGATTCCCAGCTTAAGGGGATGGGGACTACAGTTGTCTCCCTTTACTTTCAGTCTGACAGTTTGCTGATTGGGAATGTTGGAGATTCACGTGCATATCTAGTTAATCAGAGTGAGATATACCAACTAACCAAGGATCATACTCTCATCCAGGAGAAGTTAAACCTAGGAATTTATGATCGGGAGAAGGCGGCCAAAGATCCTCATAGTAATGTCCTCGTCAGGACAGTAGGGTTCTCTGATGAGGTTGAAGTTGACTTATATGGTTATCAACCGGAAGTGGGAGATCTCTTATTGATATGTTCAGATGGGCTATACGGCAAGGTTAGTGACCACGATATTTTGCAGATCATCAATAATGCAATGCCAGAACAGCGACAGCACACTGCGCAGTCTCTAGCTGGTCTCACGGAAAATTTAATTGAGCGTGCTAATTTAAACGGTGGTAACGATAATATCTCAGTTATTACCGTTGTGGTTACACAGGTATAAGGGGGCAGACGGTTGGATCGTTTTTTTACCGTCATGATTATACCTGAGCGAAGTAAGGGAGTAAAAAGCTTCCGGGTGCCTCGCTTACTATTTCGTGCACTCTCCTTCTTTGTTGCAATCTCTATTTTGTTATTGGCAATACTTAGTTATGACTATCGTAAAATCTTACATCAGGTTTACGAAAATAAGCATCTGACGATTGAGAATCGACAGATGAAGGAGCAGATCCAACTCTTTCAGATGAAGATTAACTCCCTGACAGATGATATCGAGCGGATTCATACCTTTGAGAGGAAGTTAAGAATAATTACTGGACTAAAAAACCACGATATGAGTGCTCCCCTATACCGTAACTCGGATAGTGAAAATAGTTCAGAGAAGTTGGACAAGAGTCGCCTAAAAGAGAGAGGGAGTGGCAACAAAAAACTCTCTCCCGACCAATCCTCAAATGACTCTAAAAATACGAGAACAAAGGGGATTCAAGATGATCTATTTGCCGATTTGAGGCTAAAGGTGGATAGTCCTCAGCAAAATGACGAGTATGGTCAGTTGAAAGAGCTTTATGAACAGAAAATTGCCACTGCATTTGGTTTGCAAAGTGGGTATGTATATACCAAGGGGTGGTCGGAGTTGGTTCAGCAGAGTTTTTTACAGGCATCCAGCTATGCTAGTTTTGATTTTAAGTATAGCACCTTAAAAAGTGCAGTAAAAACCTTGGAACTGGATATCCACCAATTAGATCAGTATTTACTGGATCGTGACTCTTTTTTAAAATCGACACCAACTCTGCTGCCAACACGCGGTTGGATAACCAGCTATTATGGACCTCGTAAGAGTCCCTACTCTGGTCGAGTAAAAATGCATGAAGGAATTGATATTGGTGCCCGGCGGGGAGGACATGTGATTGCCCCGGCCGATGGATTGATAATACAGGCAGAGAAGAGACCGGGTTTTGGTCGGTTTGTGCAAATAGACCATGGGTATGGAGTTGAGACTATTTTTGCTCATAATACTGCACTAAAGGTTAAAATGGGGGATCGGGTTAAACGGGGAATGGTTATTGCTACTGTCGGTAGCACTGGTTACTCCACCGGACCTCATGTTCACTATGAAGTAAGGGTTAATGATATTCCAGTAGACCCTCTCTACTTTATTTTGGATTAGAAACTAACTTCGGGGGATGATATATCCCCCACGCATCAGGGGAGATGGATAGAGATGTTGAATCCATTTAAGCAGATTTTTGGCACTAAAAATGACCGTGATCTCAAGGCGATAAATCCAATTCTAAAAACGGTTAATGGAATGGAAGAGTCGATGCAGAAGATGTCTGACGATGAATTGAAAGCTCAGACCGCTAAATTTAAAGAGCTATTTAAAAAAGGGGTAGCTCTGACCGATCTTTTGCCAGAGGCTTTTGCCACAGTTCGAGAGGCTTCTCATCGTGTTCTTGGTTTGCGTCCTTTTGATGTACAAATTGTCGGTGGGGTTGTCCTTTTTGAGGGCCGAATATCAGAGATGAAGACTGGTGAAGGTAAAACGCTTTGTGCCACCTTGCCACTCTACCTTTATGGATTAACCGGGCTAGGTGCACACCTGGTAACAGTAAATGATTATCTCGCTTCACGAGATGCTCGTGAGATGGGAGAACTCTTTAGTTGGCTGGGTTTGACGGTAGGCTGTATTGTTAATGATATGGCAGATGAGGATCGTCATTTGGCTTACCGTTCGGATATCACCTATGGAACGAACAATGAATTTGCCTTTGATTATCTACGCGATAATATGAAATTTGATCTGGAGGATTATGTTCAACGCAAGCATAACTTCTGTATCGTTGATGAGGTAGACTCAATTTTAATTGATGAAGCACGGACACCTCTTTTAATCTCCGGACCAAGTGAGGGGAGTTCAGGACTTTATAAAACTGCTAACGGAGTTATTCCCAAACTGGAAAAAGAGAAGGATTACACTGTGGATGAAAAGTCCCGCGCCGCAATTTTTACGGATCAGGGAATTAATCGTGTTCAGGATATTATGAAGATTGAGAATCTTTTTCATATTCAACACTCTGAAGTTTTGCACCATCTAAATCAAGCACTAAAGGCACACTCTCTTTTTAAGCGCGACATTGATTATGTGGTGAAAAATGACAAGGTAATAATTGTAGATGAATTTACCGGCCGTTTGAAAGAGGGGTCACGCTGGTCAGATGGATTACATCAAGCAGTAGAAGCGAAGGAGAAGGTTGAGGTAAAATCAGAAAATCAAACGCTGGCATCAATAACCTTTCAGAACTATTTCAAGCTATATGAAAAACTGGCGGGAATGACTGGTACTGCCGATACTGAAGCGGAAGAGTTTAGAAAAATATATAAATTAGATGTTGTGGTTGTTCCGACGAATCTCCCAATGATTCGAGATGATCAGCCGGATGTTATTTATAAAAACAAGAGAGCAAAATATAAAGCGGTCTCCAACCTGATAAAGGATCTGTACCAGAAGGGCCAACCAGTATTAGTTGGTACGATATCTATTGATAGTTCAGAAATCATCTCTAAACATCTTAAAAAAATGAATGTGCCGCATGAGGTTTTGAATGCCAAACAGCACGAACGAGAGGCGCAGATTATTGCCAATGCCGGAAATGAGAAGGCGGTGACGATTGCCACTAACATGGCAGGTCGAGGAACGGATATTAAGTTAACGGCGAAGACCAAAGAGCTGGGAGGACTTTTTATTCTTGGGACAGAGAGGCATGAAGCGCGTCGAATTGATAATCAGCTACGTGGTCGTTCTGGGCGTCAGGGAGATATGGGTAGCTCTAAATTTTTCCTCTCCCTCGAAGATGATTTGATGCGAATCTTTGGATCGGGTCGGATTGGCAAAGTTATGGCAACTTTGGGTATGGAAGAAGATGAACCTATTGAGCATAAGATGATTACCAACGCAATTGCCAGTGCCCAGAAAAAAGTTGAAGGTCATAACTTTGAGATCAGAAAGCATCTCTTAGAGTATGACAATGTGATGAATGAGCAACGACGGATGATCTACCGATTGCGTCGAGATATTTTAGGTGATAATGGCAACTTGGAGCTACTATTTGAGATGGTGGAGGATGTTGTTGTCTTTATTGCTGAGGAGTACCGTCCCACTCGTAAGGTACCGCTTGATTCATGGCCATGGGAACAGTTAGGCAAAAGCTTTCAAACTCTATTTAATACTCAACGAGAGATTGGCGTAAAGGAGTGCTCTGATAACTTTTCGGGAGATATTGAGGGGTACTTTGCGGCAGTGGCCAAAGAGCTATTAGAAGAGAAGTTTGCGCAATATGATCCGGAGCAGGTCAAGATGGCGGTGCGAGAGATCTTGCTGTCAATTTTTGATCAATATTGGAAAGATCATCTGTTGGCAATGGACCACTTGAAGGAGGGGATCAATCTTCGAGCCTACGCTCAAAAAGATCCTCTAAATGAATATAAGCGTGAGTCGTTTAACCTCTTTGAGCAGCTGCGGGTTGAAGTGAAGAGAGCCGTGGTCGAGAATATCTACAAGGTTCATCTTTATAGTCCCGAGGAGATAGAGGAGCTGAAACGTAGACAGCAGGCACTATTAGAGGCTCAACTGAGTGCACACCGCAATGCTCAAGAGGCGGACGGTAGCGACAAGGGAAGGGGAGCACCGGTGAAACGTGCACAGAATAAAGTTGGACGTAATGAGGTTTGTCCTTGTGGATCGGGTAAAAAATTTAAGCATTGCCATGGAGCTTAATCTTTTGGGTTAAAAGGAGAGTCAATGGGCGACAAAGATGATTTTACCCGTATAGAGAATATTTCTGATTTTTTACATGACGAGAGCTCAGAGACGGATGGTCTATTGACCGCGGATCAGCCAAATAGCGAGGAGCAAACTCCAGTAGCAGCTGAAGATGTTGGAAGTTTTGATGACGGAGATGATAACTCCTTTGACACTTTTGGCACTGAAGAACCTCTAGAGGATAATTTTGGTTCAACGGATGGCGAGGAGACAGAAAATTTCTTTGGGGATGATTCTGCTGACCTGGCAGTAGAGGAAAAAGAGGGCGCTGGAGAAGCGACAGAGTATGATAGCTGGGGAGGTGATGATACTCCTGGCCTAGATGATGATAACCTTGCCCCTTTAGATGAGAGTGAATTGGACTCTGATAACCAGATCGCAGCGCCGGTGGTTCCAGAGGAGACAGATCTTCCAGCAGAAGAAGATCTTGCTTCGTCACCGATTGGTGGTAGTGAGGTTGAGCCTGCACCCGCCTGGAGTGGTAAATCACCAGAACAGCTAGATGATGTTAAACAGTTTGGTCAAAGTATCAAAATAGGTTCACAGGAGCAGGCAGGTAATCCTCCGTTCAGTATTGTATTACGGAATATTAAGTATAAAGAAGACCGTGATATAATTTATTCGATGCTGGTGGAATATGGTTTGGTATCACCAAAAAGTGACAAAGATATTCAGCTTGGCTTAGACAATGGAGCACTTTTGATTTCACATATTAGTGAATATCTAGCGGTCTTTTTGGCCCATAAATTTCGGCAGTTTGATATGGAGATCTATGTTGGCCAGAGTGAAGAGTTGCATCCCTCCAAGGTCTATCGTGATGATGGTGGCAAGGGATTGGTAGATAAGAGTAATATAGAGCAAAATCGTAAAGATGCTCATCAGTCTAAAACTTAATAATTAGAAACGATAGACAACACCTAGGCGGATTCTTGGCCCATAACTCCCTCTAATGCTCTGACTACCATCATTCATGTTGAAAGCCTCAGAGCGGGAGAATAACTCCAACTCAAATTTAATCCCAACATTGTATCGTGAGTAGTATTTGCCCCCGACCCCAAGAGAGAAGTAGTTGCCACTTCCTTGGTAGGTGGTGGAAGAGGAGAGAGAGGATGTACTATAAGTATCACTATAGGAGCCAAGTCCCACGCCAAATTTTATAAATCCAATCGGCCTCTCTTTGGCAAAAATATGATTATAAAAATGCCAGCTTCCACCGATGCCAAACTCTGTTGCTGCCTGCTCTACCATCGAGCCTGTTAAGGATAGCTGTTGTCCCGAAAGCCTAGAGAACTCTATAAAAATTGAGCTATTTTTATACCAACTGGTCTGAGAGCTAAAGTATCGCTCCACTCCAGCTGAGAGGTCTATCTGTTGAAGTGCCCCAATGCTGCTGACCGAATTGTTTGTTACCTCTGAACTTAGGTGGCTAAAATAGAGCATGCCGTAAAGGGACCAAATCTGATTAGAGTAAAAATTTGATCTTGCCAGGGTAATCTCGCTATTCACTGCGTTGTTACTGCTTGGCTGCCCCCCTCCGACCTCCGCAAGTTGACCTTGCTCTTGTTGATTAAGCTCTTCTGGTAGATCATTCGCTCCTTCGGCGATAATAACATCTTTGGGTAGCATGGTGTTATCATTTAACATTTTAGTCGCATCATCGGTTACTTTTGCAGGATTAGTGATGACTAGGTTCATCACTTCGCCCACCACCAACTTATGGGGTACCACTTTGCGGTAAACAGACCAAATTGAGCGTGAGGGGGAGGCTTTAACTGCAACCGCTCGGGCGATAACACCGGTGGTTAGAAAAAATTTAGCATGGTCTCCCACCATAACTCCATCCTCTAGACCTCGATTAAGCAGGATTGTGCGTTTGCTATCGGATATTTTTAACAGACGAATTGTCAGTTTCTCATCTATCTGTAGAGCGTGGCCGGTTAGCCAGAGAAATACTGTTATTGTTGAGATGACAAATGTTGTCCGAGTCATATTACTACCTTCCTGCTATATATAGATGGATAGTCCAAGCAGAAGCTTCATATCCGTTGTTAATACTGTTCCATTTAAATTTCCATTCAGTGTTTTAGATGGGGAGAGGGTGTACTGCTCATAAATGATGCCAATATTTAGTCCAAGTCCAATTGGAACCAAAGAGTGTAGGTCCACTTCACTTTTAAAGCGGTATTTAAATCCTAGAGTATAGTATGGAAGTGCTAAAAGGTCTGCTCTCCAGCTTAGTGGGTTGGCGGCATTTGAGGTGGAGCGATAGACTCGTGCAGTACCTCTAGCGTAACCAGCTCCCACGTACCAAATTTTTTGTCCCACAACCTGTGGTCCTCCCTTTAAGTACCATTTGGCCCCTAATTGGAAACGCACCTCTTCAGTTCGGGCATTTCGTCCATCAATCGCTACAAAACTTGACCCGCCGATTAACCCTACATCTAAAGCGAAAGAGCTAAGGTTGCGGTTGACCTTCTGCAGATGATATTCATATCCAACTGCCAGATGGATACCTCTTCCACGTTGGTCTGAATCTGTTTCAACGGTATGGTCGGTCAGGGTGCTATTTGCATGTAGTAAAATCTCATGATTTCCCTGACTCTCTTCTTTACGTAGATGTTGTCTAACGTTGTAGGCAATTCCACTTTGAACCAGTTCAGAGCGAAGTTCTGGATCGGTATAGGCACTAGACCATCGTCCCCCATTTACTTGAACAAGATTTATCATGTTGGGGGAGATCTTTTTTAGGTTATCAATATTGCGGTCTCTGTACTGGTTATATACATTGGGATAACTAAATTTGCTGTTAGCAATGAATCCACCCATCTCTTGGTTGCGATAGAGGGTGTAGAGACCTCTATCTAGGGAATTAAATTTTTTCACCATCGCTGCAGTCGTTGTTTTAAGAATATTATTGCTAATTTTCTCCTCAATCTTGCTACGATCAACTACATGTTCAACGTTGGAGATAAATTTTCTGGAACGTCCCTCCTCTCCTTGGGGATCTCTATTCCACACTCCATAGTTGGTGGTAACAATTTCTTTATGTTTCGCTGGTTTGATATGAGGTAGAAGTGTCACTGTTTGATATCTGTCTCCCCGGACAATTTTTGAATCGGGAATAACTTTTAATTTACGACTGATATCGCTTTTTTTAGGAAAGATGCGTTTTTGTTGGCGAAAGTTCCAGGGTGAACGTCCACTTAGGGTATCCTGTCCTCGAATAAATAGCAGTGTTCCTCGCTTTACCAGCAGTGATGGCTGCTGTACCTTGGTTAGATACCACCCAGAGTGATTGCTTTCGACCAGAATGGCTTTTCCCTCAGCAACCGGAATTAGCTGGGGATAATCTACTGCCTTTTGAAGAAAAAAGACGCCGTCATCACCAACTTTAATGCCAACATCAGCTCCCTGATTGATCACGATCCCTTTGCGATTGCTATTAATCGCTAAAATCTGGGCCCCATCCTTGGCGCATAAACTCCAAGAGATCGCAAGTAGTAGAAAAATTACAGTTATGGCCTTCACCCTTTTATTGTAACACCTTGATTTTTATTAGACGGTAGAGGGGAAGATATGACCGATCGCTATAAAGGTTAGTGGTTGAGTGTTTGCGCACAGCGGCAAAAAAGAGGGACACTCTATAATTTGGAGTGAATGTGGTTGAAAAAAGGTTGGATATTATCTATAACCATCCACACAATTAGGTAAAGTGATTCAAAAATTTTATTAAGTAATATAGATAGAGGGTGAGAGATTATGGCCAGAAGAAAGAGCAGACCGACATATAGCTATCGTTGCAGCTTGACTGAAGCGAAGTATCGGACCACCCGTGAGGCACCCAATCCAGGAGAGCTTCTTTCAGTTAGAGCTTACTATGAGCTACATCCCGATGAGGATGATCGTCCAGAGAAGGTCAGGCGCGAAGAGGCGGAGTTGGCCGCCCAGCAAGAGAGTGAAAGTGCAGAGATGTTTGATGAGTTGGCGAGCATGGCGGAGAGTGGCCAGTCGTGAGTAATGTTCTCTCGATGGTTATTATTGGCTCCGGTCCTGCCGGTTTTACTGCTGCAATCTATGCCGCTCGTGCTTCCATCGCTCCGACAATAGTTGAAGGAGCTCAACCGGGAGGACAGTTAACGACCACCACAGAGATTGAGAATTTTCCCGGATTTGAAGAGGGGATTACCGGTAGTGAGTTAATGGAGAAGATGAAACGCCAGGCGATTCGGTTTGGCGCAAATGTGCTAACAACCTCAGTGACTTCAATTGATCTTTCCCAACAGCCATTTAAAATTGAGTGTGAAGATGGGGAGACTATAAATTCTCATACCGTTGTAATCTCCACTGGGGCCAGTGCTAAATATTTAGGATTAGCAGAGGAGCAGGGGCTATTAGGGCGCGGAGTTAGTGCTTGCGCTACCTGCGATGGTTTTTTTTATAAAGAGCGCGTAGTTCACGTAGTTGGTGGTGGAGATACTGCGATGGAAGAGGCACTCTTTCTTGCAAAGTTCGCATCAAAGGTCTATATCGTCCATCGTCGAGATGCGCTACGAGCTTCCCAAGCGATGCAGCAGCGAGTGTTGGATCACCCTAAAATTGATGTGGTTTGGAATAGTGTTGTCACCAAAATCCTATCCGATAGTTCTGGAGTAACAGGGATCGCGGTGAAAAATACAGATACGAATGAGATTTCAGAGCGTCAGACTGATGGTCTATTTATGGGGATTGGCCACAATCCTAATACCGAATTTCTTGCTGGACAGGTAGCATTAGATGATGAGGGATTTGTTATAACTTCTACCGGTGGAAGGACTAATTTGCCAGGTGTCTATGCTTGTGGTGATGTTCAAGATCCTATTTTTCGACAGGCAATCACTGCTGCCGGTAGTGGATGTATGGCCGCAATGGCCGCTGAAGAGTATCTAGCAACATTAGAGAGTTAGTTACACTTATTTCATAACGACCCAGCAGTTCAAGGCTTGATATTTAGTTAAATTGCTAGAGTAAAAGCCTCCATTTTAGTGGCCAACCTATTTATATTACGTAATAAAAATCTCAATTACTTTTTTTGACATCGTATCTTTAAGTTTGAGATAATAATTGTACCTAAGGTGCTGATACGATGGATTGTGTGATCAGTGCTGGAACCACGGCTAACTCCAAACCAAGGAAGGTGAAGATGGCCAATCTTTTTCATTATAACACATTGCATGTCTCTCTCGATCGTCTCACTAAATCTTTGGTGGTGAAGTTAAATCGCCCTAGAGATAACAATGCGATAAATGGAGAGATGATTTTTGAGTTGGAGAGCATTCTCGCTTGGTGTACCTCTCACTTGGAGATTAACTCAATTGTTCTAACCAGCACTGGCCCGCTATTCTCTTGTGGTGCGGACGTGGCCGAGATGGAGTCACTGGGGAAAGAGCGGTTGAAAAAAAGACTAACTAAAATTCAAAAATTGATCTACTCCATGTTTTTTATGCCTCAGACCGTTATTGCAGACCTACGTGGAGAAGCTGTTGGACTAGGAGCAGAGCTGGTGATCGGGGCAGATCTACGTTTTGCTCAGGAGGGGGCGACGGTATCCCTCTCGCATCTGGATCATGGTCTAACTCCCTGCTGTGGTGGTGTGGGCTTTCTTGGCGCTACGATTAATCCCGCTTGGAGCAGGAACTGGATTTTGGATGGAGGTCCCATTCCGATGGAGCAACTTACCAATTCAGGATTTGTCACTACTCTCTATCCAACATTAACTCCGGAGTGTCTGGAGGCAAATCCAGCACATCCACTCTATCTGGCCCTTAAGCGAGTTGCCGCTCAGGCTCCGGTTCAGCGGATACAAGCTAAACGCAGCTTGTTAGAAGCGATACTTCCCAACCTCGATCGAGCATTGGATTTTGAGCGTCAATTTGCTTTTGCTGGTTTGGAAAGTGAAGATTGGCGTGAGGCGGGATGCTCTGGTGAGGCAATTTTTAAGTCGGCTCGGGAGTTTACGCACTCGATTTCCTAGTATATAAATATTATTCAAGTACCTTCAGGTAAATAATTTCTTTTCGTATGTGAAAGCAGGAGAGGTCGTGATGAGCAAAGAGAATACGCTGGATATTTTAATTTCCAAGGCAATTGATGAGGAGATTAATGCTCAACAATTCTATCTTAAAGCCTTAGGGCGTGAGGTTGATGATCAGACTAGGCATTTTTTAGAAGAGCTGGTTGAAGATGAGAAGCGACATGAGATGATGTTACGCAATTTGCGGGAAGTTGAGATTTACGATAAGGATTTAACGATTGATTCATCTTTACTCGAAGAGATTAGATCAAAATATATGATCTCCGAGTTAGCTTGGAGTGACTCCATTACCATGGAGTCTGTTTTGGATATGGCCCAAAAACGGGAGTATAAAGCAGTTCAGTTCTTCTCTAAAATGTCAGAGCTGCCTATTCATCCTGAGATCCAGACACTCTTTCTCAAGATGAAAGAGGAGGAGGAAGGACATCATCGTGAGATTGAAAATCGTTTTCTTGCTTTACGGGGCGAGCTGGGTAATGAGTTAGGATGATCTGTTATAAAAATTCGTTAGAACCACAGCAAAAAGCATTTAAAATTAATATGGATCCCTCCATTTATGGCAGCTTTGCAGAGATTGGAGCCGGCCAAGAGGTGGCTCGTTACTTCTTTCAGGCGGGGGCCACTGCTGGAACAGTCGCCCGCACAATTTCAGCCTATGACATGGCGATGAGTGACTCTCTTTATGAGGATAGCTCAAATAATCGCTATGTCAGCCAAGAGCGACTGATCCAAATGTTGGATTTTGAGTACAATTTTCTTTTGGAGCAGCTAGATAAGTCAAGAGGGGCCACTAGTTCATTCTTCACTTTTGCCAACACTATTGCCGCCAGAAGTTATCGTCGTGGGCATCGCTGTCATGGATGGCTTGGGGTGAAGTTGCAATCCACCCCTAAAGCAGTTCCATCGAGACTTATTCTGCATGTCAACCTTCTGGATCAGGAGAATGTTTTTCAGCAGCAGGCAGTAGGCATCTTGGGAGTAAATCTAATCTATGCCTGTTTTTATGCAACAGATTTAGACCAGTCTGCTTTCTTGGACTCTCTAATGGAGGGATTAAGCTCTGATCGAATTGAAATTGATATGATTACAGTTAGCGGTGATGCATTTAATAATTTTGATGACCGTCTGTTGTCGCTGGAGCTAGTACGTAAAGGATTAACCGGAGCAGTTCTTTTTGATGTGGACGGTACTGTTATGCCCGTAGCAGATGCGATCTATAAGAAGAGTGTTCTTCTTTTGCGGGGTGGATTCCGTCCTCCCACTAAATATAATTTTGATATGCTAGAGTGTGGCTTACGGGCATTTAAAGAGAGTTTGGAGCCGCATGAGCGTGAGGAGGTGATCTCGTTGGTTGAGATCAGCATGAGCAAGCTGTTTGATCGAGACACCGAGATTGACTATCAGGATTTTTTAAGTCGGGTGGACCTATTAAGTCTCTCTAAACAACGGGTTTTAATCTCAGGATACAAAGATTATGTCTCCTTAAAAGAGTATTTGGCCAAACAGACCAACAAATATTTAGGTTTAGTGATGGCCACCTACAACATTGAGTTTCTTCTTAATGAGATGAATCACCTGGAAGGTGGACTAGGTCTTTTAGGAAGTATTGGGGCCATCTTTGGGCGTCGTACCAGAGCTTTTATCTATCCGACAGTTAAGGATGAGTTGAACCCAGATTTAGATGATTTGATTACCTTGGATACACTTGCTCTCTCTGATAAGTTACGCCCCTTAATGCAATACCTACGTGACGGTGGGTTGCTGGTGGATATTGTTGATTATAACCCCGAGGTGGTTCATATCTGGTCTCGAATCGTGCTGGAGTTGATGCAGGCAGGAGAGAGTGGATGGGAGGAGATGGTTCCCGCAGAGATCTTGGGGTATATTAAAAAGCAACGTCTCTTTATGAACAGTTAATTTGCACAACCCCCAACCCATTGTGAGATGCGAAACCAGATAGATTTGCCCCGCAAGGCGTCATCGATAAAAAAATACCCTACTCAGATCCTTAAAAAATTATTTAGCTGTCACCATTACGTAATTTTAGCTACTTATTTATAAAGAGATGGAATGTTTTTTGCTCTATCATCACCAGAGAGTGATTAGCGCAAAAAAGCGCTTGAAAGAGCTGTGTCATACATAATATGTTGACCATCACACAAAGGAGGCATTGATGAGTGTGAATAAAGTAATCCTGTTAGGAAGATTGGGCCAGGACCCAGAGTTAAAGTATACCCCTTCGGGAGCCGCAGTCTGTAATTTCTCACTAGCAACCAGTGAGGCGTGGACAGATAAGAGTGGCCAGAAACAAGAGAAGACTGAGTGGCATCGAATTGTTGTTTGGAGTAAGTTGGCAGAGGTCTGTAATCAATACCTCAGTAAGGGGCGTGAAGCCTATGTTGAGGGCAAGTTACAGACACGCTCTTGGGACGATAAGGATGGTAATAAAAAGTATACCACCGAGATCAACGCAACGACTGTCCAGTTTATTGGTGGACGAGCACAGGCTGACTCCAGTGCACCTCGACCTTCAGCCCCTGCATCCTCAGATAACAACTATGTTGCTAAAGAGGATAGTAACTTTACTGCGGACGATATTCCGTTTTAAAGAGAGCTTAAAATTTATGGTGATCAGTGGGGGAGGCTATAAAATGCATCCTCCACCTGTTTGCCACAGTACTTAATCTCCTCCACCATCCACTTCTCATTAGTCACTACCGGTTTTCCTGCAGATGTAGCACCATTTTTAAGTCGCCATTTTATTCCATTAAGGCATAGCTTCGTCTTCTCTCTGACCCGCCTGATTTTAATATTACTTAGAATCAGATCATTTTGAGCAATATGTGCTTCAACAATAGGAGAGAATAGGCCGATGATCGCATCTAAACGACACTGCTGTAGTGGTTTATTGTAGCCATCACTAGGTAGAAATTTTGAGACACTCTTAGAGCAGTTAGTTAGCCCCCTCTCTCCTTGTTTTTCAATTTTATCCATCACTACATCATCAGGCTTGAATGCATTTAATGCACCTTCCTTTATATAGCGTAGTGGGTGTTTCCATGGATCAATTGTAATTCGGCGAAAGCGTGTAAGAGACTCTCTTGTCTTTTTAAGCATAATGTTCTGACTACTTCTAAACTTTAGATCATTGCTACACCAGTTGATTAGAGTCTCAATATCTGGCTTGCCTCGTGAAGAGATCTCCAGTGGTGGATTATCCAGACATTGATTATATTCATCGATCAGCACCCTTTGGGTCTCTCTACTTTGCTGCGGGTCTTTAACAACACCACTTAATTGGTGGGCCAACAGTTTAGGGGCAATAGTTTTTGCACTGGTAATGGCAAACTGACTCATCTGATGGGCCATCTGAGTACGCTGTTGCTGCTTAGTTGGGGCATTTAAAGCAGTGGTTAACTTCAACTTTAGACTATCTGTGATTAACGTACCATGTAGCGTCTGTCGTAGTTGGATAATTTTATCCTGATCTTCCTTATTAAGATCTTCTTCCATTGGAAATATCTCTTCGAGTTTTGCAGCAAGAGCTAGATCAACTGCCCGATGAGTGCTCTGTTCGGTACATTTTTTTAATTTCTCTTTAAATCCGCTCTCTCCCTGATCTAGACATTGGGAGAACTCCGATGTTAGTTTTTCTATGAGGGCCTTGGTCGCCTGAGGATTGCGTAATTTACCTGCTAGCTTTTGAGCAATCAGCTCTTGGGACATCGCCTTCGCACCATTTATGGAGAACTCATTCAATAACTCTTTCATCTGAACTCTCTTCTGACTCTTGTCTTTGTTCTGAACTACTTTAGCTAACCTCTCTTTAAATGGTGTTGTCAGTAGCTCATGCCGCAGACGGGCTTGCAATGCGCCGTTGGTGGTGCCTTTACCTGTGGGAAAAGCTTCCTCTAAATTTTGTTGGAGTACCAGATCTACTCCTGCAATACGAGACTCCAGTTCGAAATTGGCGATCTGTCCCATGCTGGGTTGATCAGCAGGTAAATTAGTTAATAGCTCTTTCATGCTATTTTGTCGCTGCTGGATAAATTCACTTCGAACAGCATCGTCAGTGATATACTCTTTGGTGCTTGCCTCTAGAATTTGTGGCGTCAACATGGGGATGGCGGCCCTAGTTACTAGCTCCTTACATATCGGAGTTGCTTTTTCCATACTAGGAGCAAAAGTTTCAACACTTGCTATGTCGGTAGTCTGTTGTTTAAAGCAGCCTAGATTAATTTGTGTCAATTTATTTAGTTGATCCGGGGAAAGAGAGATCTCCCCACTTTCATTTAACCCCTCTTGGTCAATCATGCGCTTAACCACATGAGGGGTAACCTGTTTAATCATCATAAGAGAGCCCTGTTTGATGCAATCGACAACTCTTTGCTGAGGCATTACCGATGGTTGATTCTTTGAACTGTTAAGAAGCTTTTGATGAATGGGGCGCATACACTCTTTAATCACCTTTTCGGTATTAGTATAGATGGAATTAAATTGAGCATGATCAGTTGGTAGTTGTTCCGCCAGTTTAGCTCTAATTGCGTGGAGAGCACTCGCCTCTACTGTTTTTGCCATTACCACACCGATACAATTTTTCGGGTCATAACTATCCTCTTCTTGAATTTTCCGACAGGGGGCAAGGGCTTGCTGTTCAACCATCCGTTTCATCTCGGTCACCGCCAATATTCCTTTCTGATTACTAGTATTAAACGTCTTTGCGATATCTGGATTAGTCATCAGCTGTCTGCCGAGAATCAATTTGGCCCCAAGATCTTTGGTATTGTTAGCACATAAGGTGACAATACTTGCATAACCATCAGTGCCAGCTAGCTTTAGCTGTGCAAAATTGGCGCTTTTGCCATCATTTAGTACAATATTTTTTGATTGTAGACATTGATTAAAATGATTAACCACTTGTGTGGCTGACTGTTTTGCGGCTTGCTTTATCTCTGTGGATGGGTTTGGATCAACCTTTCCATCTAGATCAGTGGCATATTGAAGGGCAAAGGTATCTGCAGCACTGCTTTCAATCGTATGTTGAGCAGCATTGGTCATCGCTGCCATTACGCACCCTTTGATAACGTTGGTCACCCTGCTTTGAAGGTTGCTCTCAGCCCTTTGCTGCTCATCTTTACTCTGCTCGTGCTGGATTTTTTTTCTGGCCTGTTTAATTAGTGGAAAGTATCGCTTTTGAGCACAACGTCGATATTGATCTCTGGCCGTTGTCTCGATACGAGCGAACTCTGCAGAGGAGAGCATCGCCCCAAGTTTATCTCTAAATGTATAGAGTAGAACTTTCTCTCCTACTCGATAGGTCGCAGAGACACTAAATTTGGCGTCGCAGGACTCCATCTGATCTTCACCATTGGCATCTTTTAAGCAGAGCATGTAGTCAGCTGTCACCTGCTCAACCATATTTGGTATCTCACTTTTTGGTATTTTTATATCGGCCAGCATTTTTGCCAGAGTTTTTACCAGAAATAATTTCCTCGCCTCTCTTCCCACCGTCTCTTTATTGGTGAATGGCATCAAGCCTGGTGTATGCATCTGGGCAACTTCTTTTGCCAATGCCTTAATCTCTTTTAAGCTAAGATTGTCAGAGACCGTTCTATTTTCACTGGCCTTCTCTACTATTTTTTCGGCTACTTTCTTCTCCCTGCCCTCTTTAGTAAAAGCGACGTTCCAGAAAAATGAGCCGAACGTTGCATCGCCAAGTGCCGCGATGAACGTAAATGGCAGTTTGATCGCATCAAGCGCTAAGGATACATCGGCATTTTTATCTGCGGATAGATCTGGAAGGCTTGGATCAGGGGGCGTTTTAGTTATCTTCCACTTGGCTGTATCAGCAGGATCTGGTTTAAGCTGATAGAGCATATGCTCAAATTGTTGATCTCCATCTTGGGAGTAGTGTAGAGATAGCTCTCCCCCGTTCTGTAAATCCAGTTTATTGCCATCTAAGACCAAGATTGTTTTGTTATTTCGATCTTTGACGATGATCTCGCCGCGCTTATCAAGGGTGATAAAAAGATCCAGCGGTGTTTCGCCATTTGCAGATAGTATCTTAAACTGCTGCAACACTCCATCGCTGTTAGCGACTAGCTCAATAGTTACCATTTTACCGTTTAAGATAAAACTATCAATTCGGTAGCTCTTGGTTGCAGTTGATTTATCCTTTATCGTTGTACTATTTAGTATATGCCCTGCGATCTTTTCCATATGTCCACTTAGTGTGGAGATTGGGGCCGTAGCATTTAAATTTATATTAAATGTCAAAGAGGAACATATTGGCTGGTAGAATTTATGAAGGCCACTGAGGTCGGTCTGCGCAAATCCCATACCGTCCAAAGATTTCTCTTGCGCGTAGAGGGCAGCCAGGCTCTCTATCTTTTCGATAACAACTCTTTTGTGGCGACCATTGTAGTTGGGGTGATGGATGATCATTCGCTTAACTTCAGGGTTAAACGTTACTACTCCACCGCTGCTATCTTTGATGATAATAATTTTTTTTGCTTGTGCGGTAGTAGCGGCGATTAACGCTAAAAGTAAGATAGTGATCAAAAATACAATAGATGATCGGTGGTTAGCTTGACTCTTCATAACGGCCTACCTCTTGCCCTTTTCAGGGCAGACATTTACAAACTACTGGACATCTCACTAATCGGATAAAGGGCGGGATAACTTGACTATATTGTTCAACTTTTATCGACTTTGCCTATCTGGTTTGAGTTTGATAACATACTAAAATAATTAAAGTCTTACTAATGGACCATCAATGTTTGATCTTGCTAAAAAGCTCTTTCCCTATCTAATTCCATATCGGGGAAGAGTGCTGGTGGCCGTGTTACTCTCTTTTGCTCTAGCGGCGATAAAAGGGGCACAAGCATATTTGGTAAAGCCTATTTTTGACCAAGGTCTAAATAGTGGCTCTAGCTGGCAGGATGTGATCGTGTTAGCTCTGACTCTGTTGGCCTTAGGAGTGATCAACTTTCCCTGCCGTTTTTTTCACTTCTACTGGTTGCGGATGGTGGTAGATGGGGCAACCTGTACTATTCGTACTGAAATATATAATAAATTACAGCGACTATCACTTCCTTTTTATACCGCCAACAAACAGGGTGTTTTACTCTCTACTGTGTTGAATGATACCCAGATCTTTGCTGGAGGTTTTCGTAATAGTATTGATCTGATTAGAGAGCCGCTGACTGCTGCAGTAATGTTGGGGTTGGCCCTTTGGCGGGATTGGCAACTGACGTTGGTGATTCTGGGGGTTACGCCACTCTTTTTGATCATCTTTATTTTTAGTGGTCGTCGGGTGCGGTCACATCAGGCGGAGGTACAAGAGGAACTCTCCCTAATGACTCATAATCTAAGTGAAGGGATGGGAGGGCAGAAGATAGTTAAAGCTTTTAACTTACAGGAGTATATTGTTGGTCGCTTTACCAATACTCAAAACCGTTTTTTTCGCTCGGTGATGAAGACGACGATGGTAGAGGAGATGGCACATCCCTTAGTGGAGCTGGTCGGGGCGATCGCTTTTTCCGGTGTTGTCGTTTTTGCTTACTATCGTATTCAGAGTGGAGCACTATCTACTGGAGGGTTTATCAGCTTTATTGCTGCCCTGGCCCTATTAATGGATCCTATTAGAAAATTCTCTCAAGCAAATGTTAAACTCAATCAAGCTAGCGCCGCCTATCAGCGAATTGCTAATCTGCTTAAAATGGAGGAGGAGCGCACCAGTGGTGAGGTTGTCTCTTTCGCTTTTCATGATCAGATTGAGCTTAATGGTATTAGCTTTAGATATGAAAGTTCAGATAGTGATGTTATTCGCCAACTATCGTTGACCATCCGTCAAGGAGAGAAGGTGGCACTAGTGGGCCTGTCTGGTTCTGGAAAATCAACTTTGGTAAATCTACTGCTTGGTCTCTATCCCCTAAATCAGGGTGAGATTCGGATGGATGGAGTGGTGCTCGATCAGATCCCCTTAGCTTCCTTGAGGGAGCAGTTTGGCTTGGTTTGCCAAGATATCTTTCTTTTTAATGATACAGTCAGAGAGAATCTTACTCTGGGAGGGAGCTTCTCTGATCAGCAGATTAGTGCAGCCTTAGAGGTAGCATATGCTGATCAGTTTGTTACAGAGTTACCGGATGGAGTAGACACGATTATTGGTGACCGCGGAACCAGACTCTCTGGTGGCCAGCAACAGCGTCTAACCATTGCTCGTGCCTTTCTACAAAATCCTCCGATTTTGCTGTTTGATGAAGCGACTTCTGCACTGGATAACGAATCGGAAAAGTTGGTACAACAGGCACTAGATCGCTTGGCAGCGGATAAAACGGTAATTGCTGTCGCCCATCGCCTCTCAACCATCTCCAGCTTCGATCGTATCTATCTACTCAATCAGGGTGAGGTGGTGGAGTCGGGAGATCACCAGCAGTTGATGGCGAGAAATGGTGAGTATGCCCGCCTCTATCAACTAACTGTGCATTAAAAAAAGGGATAATTGTTTAGAAAGGTGGCTCTAGCCCGTTACCATTGCTATAAAGCAGGGTTTTTTCTCCATCACTTAGTACTCGCTGCCAAAAGCCAATTGCATCGATTGTACCGTGAAAGTCATTTGGATCACTTGGCCGATTACTTGTTCCCACTTGAAATTCCGCTGCAGTGGCACCGTAGGTAGAATAGGGCCATGGCCCCTCATTTGTCATGCTGCTACTACTATTTACAGCGATTCCATATCGGTAGTTAACATCATCATACCAAACGGCAATGTGGTACCAGGTATCGGCAGCAAAGCCGCTGACGATCTGACTTTTAATAGTGTCAGTGCTATCTAACATAAAATAGAATGCGTTGATAGAGGCATCAAAACCAACCAGATAGCCATTTTGTGAACTATTACTCATTCTTTTGCTTAGAATTGTTTGATCGGTTCCAACAGAGGCAGAATCCATCTTGACCCATAGGGAGATGGTAAAGCCTGGAGTGATACCACTCCACATAAGATCTGATTCATCATCAAACAGCGGAGTAAGGAAGTCATTTGCACCATCAAAAACTAACGCCTTACTAATTTTACCATTAACGATGGTGGGAGAGGAGGATGAATCTCCTAGCTGGAGAGGATTGTTAGAGCTACTGCTATCTTGGGAGATGATTGCAGTTGGTGGTGCTCCCGCATCCAGTGTATAGGGGTTACCGCCAATGGTGACATCGGCAAGGTCATCAAAGTCTGGAGTCTCATTAAATGTCCAAAAAGCACTAATTTGATCATTTAGATCACTACACTGAGCACTCAGGGAGGTGCTAGAGGTGAGACCAGCATTGTTGGTGGTACGCATATTAAAGTAGTAGGTGGTACTAGTCACTAGAGTTAATCCGGTATTACTCGATGAGGTGCTACCACTGGCATCAGTCCAGCCAACCAGATCGCTGTCGCCGTCAGTGGTACCAATAGAGTATTCGGTGGTATCAATTCCCGACTCACTATCAACTCCGTTAGTCCAACTGCCAGAGAAGGTACCGGTTCCGAGGCACGCAATGGAGTCAATGGTTAACCCTGTTGGACTGCTGGTGTCGATAGTCCATCCATCACTACTCGTAACATTTGAGACATTCCCTGCACTATCTGTCACCCTAATATTAGCGTAGTAGGTCTGTCCGTTAACAAATGTTCCTCCCTGAATTGTGTTGGTAGTATTGCCGACACTAACCCAATCAACTGTTCCACTGGTACCTGCAGTCGTGCCGACAGATACCTCATAGTAGGATACTCCACTACCACCAGTATCTGTGGCGGCACTCCAGTTTAGTGTGGGGGTGGCGCTAAGAGACATGTTATATACTGTGTTATCAGCGATCGTAGTGGTACTTGGAGCAGTATTGTCATGGCGATAGTTGGTCATTAGTACACAGCCAGACTCTCGGCTGGAGGCATCGACTGCTTTGGCATAGATCGGTGATTGGGCATTGGCACTTAGCGTGGAGGTGGTGATGCCGGCCCCTTCAAACTCTGCCTTGGTGCCACTGCCTAGGCTGGCGGTACAGCTAGAATCGCTGTAGAGAGTAACAGTTGTAGTATCTGACGATGAGCCACCAATAACTGCTGGGGTCTGATCACTATTACTGGGAGATGCCGGGTCAGTTGAGACAAAGGTAGGATCAGATGGTGCACCGGTGGTGTCGACTGTCCACCCATCACTGCTACCAACTACTGATATATTTCCAGCGTAGTCGATGGCGCGAACATTGGCGTAATAAGTAGTATTATCGGCAAAGGTGCCGGGCCGGATGGTGCTGGTGACATTACCAACATTGGTCCAGTCGATAGTGCCATTGTTGCCCGGAGTAGTTCCCACCGATATCTGATAGTGGGAGAGCCCACTTCCACTGTCAGTCGAAGCGTTCCATGCAATGTTCGGGGTATTTCCAGTTGCGGTGGTGAAATCCACTTCATCTAGTACCCCCGTTACATCAGTCGGGTCGATGTCATCATGAACATAGTTGACTAACAGGACACAGTTGGAGGTCAGAGATGCATTATCAGTGGACCTGCCATAGATGGCACTGCTGCCATTCCCGGTCAAAGTTGAGGTGGTGATTCCTGTACCCTCAAAATCCGCCTTGCTTCCACTGCCTAGGCTGGCGGTACAGCTAGCATCACTATAAAGGTCAACGGTAACTGTGTCTAATGAGGAGTTGCCAATCACCTTGGGGGTGACACTGCTATTACTAGGTGAGGCTGGATTGGTGGCAACAAAGGTTGGGTCATCGGGCGAGAGGTTGTCATGAGTATAGTCCGTCATGTAGGTACAAGCAGATTTATGGCCACTAGTATCTTGTGCTACCGCATAAATTGAGGTGGTAGAGTTGGTGTTAACCGAAAGAGTTATTCCACTACCCTCAAAATCTGCCTCATTGCCACTAGTGATATAGTTTAAGCAGGATGGATCGGTATAAAAATAGATATTATTGTTGCTCCCCACGGTTCCGGTAATCTTGGGATTACTACTAGCAGTAGAGGGAGACTCCGGAGCAGTACTAGTATAGGTTGGTGGAGCGATATTTTGTATTGTGACGGTAAAGCCCTCAGTATCACTACCTGCTGCTGGATCACTACCGGTAATGGTAAAGTCGTAGTCAACATCACTGCCGTCGGCGGTTCCAGCCGCGAGGGATGGGGTCCAGACTAAAACTCCAGAGTCAGTGTTAAAAGAGTAGGTGTCTGAGGGGAGAGAGGAGCAGGCAGTACCCGCGGCAGTGCCACTGGTGGCATAGGTGCAGGTATAGGTGATTATTTCAGCATCAAGGTCGAGATCATCTGAAGTGTCAGCGGCATCAATTGGTGAGATGGCATTTTCCACGTAGACACTCTGATTACCAATTGCATCTAGAACCGGGAGCTGATTAGTGTCAGCTATATCTAGAAGAAAACTTTGGGTTGTGGTTAAATCATTGATGCTACAGTGAACAAAAACAGTGGACTTCCATTGATCATGCCCAGGGGCATAATCAATGTCGCAGATAACTTTTGCCACATTGGCGACATTTTGGATTATACAACCGGCGTAGCTATTAGTCTGAGTCAATGTAAAGCTAGGAAATGCTATTATTCCTGACTCGTTAGTAGTGCAGGCAAGTATACTGCTGGTATAGTTTTCACCCTCATTTTTTGCAATAGCTGTTGAGCTTATTGTGGTAAAGCTGGGAGGAGTTGCCGTCACAGTATCATCCGTTACTGTTGTACTGCCAAAACGACCGTTATCCTTGGGTTTGACCGCGTCCCCTGCCTGACCACAGGAGTAAAATACTCCAGTAATCAACAGAAGTAACAAGCAGTTTAATACTGCCCCCCTCTTGTCTAATAGCTCTCGCCTAATATTTTCCACTCTCTCTCCGTCTACAATCAAGCCGACTGGCCTGAAAGAAACATCCCCGATCTACCTATCGGTTACTCTTTATATAATTTTACCATGGTAATAGCTGGAGACTTAAGGGGTTGCTGCTACAGAATAGGAGAAAAAGCAGTAATTATAGCGGTTTAGATTTAAAATAAAAATGTGAAGGTCACTGGATATTTGATATTTGGGCACGGCAAAGTGCAAAGTATTCATGCCAAATGTGTAACTATTGGATATCGCTATCCCTGGAAAGATCGATTAGATACTGCATTTTCCCTTGCAATTCAGCTTTTGCCTCGTTTGAGATAGATCTATCCTTGGCAATAAGCTGTTCCAACTGCTCAAGATAGCTGTCTAAATCTTCCACCCCGATTCTTCGGTAGAGATCGATATATTGATTGGTCTGATTATGAAATAGATCGTTCTTATCCATGATTGATCCTCCTTGGAAGAAGTAAAAAAATGTTTGATCACCACAACTAGTTAAAGTTTAGGATTTTAAGGAGCGGCCCGTCAAGTAGTTTTATTATTGTCTAACAAGTACTAACTAATCAATAATATTAGCTATGAGGATTGCACTTGATCGATTAAGACTGAAGACGGAGGTGAGCCGTCTCCATTTACTTCACTGGAGCCACTTTGCTTTGGTGATGAGCGCCCTTTTATTCGAAATTATTCTCACTCCCGGTGGAATTCTATCACACCTTTTCACCGGATTGATCCTACTCATTGGTTATAATTTCTACTTCCGCACTGTTCGCAGGTTATATTACACCTTTTGGGGATTTTCATTTATTCTCTTTTGTTACTTGGTTACCTCAATAATTGGTTCTTTACCAATCAACGGTGAGTTAGGAAGAGCGATCACCTATCTCTATCTACTCTCTACTTTACTGCTACTAATTGAAGGTTATCTCATTTCGTCACCGATCTATTTTCCCCGGATTAGTTGGTGGGAGTATGACTTTCGTTATCGTGATGAGCTACATGTTAAGTTAAATAGTGATGGTAGTAGTTATATTGCTCGTCTCTCAGATCTACGGCGTGGGGCCGGATGTTTAGTTAGCTTTGAAACATTTCAAGTTGGAACATTGGTAAATATTTGTGCAGAAAAAGAGAGCGGCGAGATCTGTTTGAATGCTCAAGTGATGAGTCGCAGGATCTACTCAATTGGTCGAGGGACTATTTATGGAGTGCGGTTTATCTTTGATGATGATCAACAGCGCAAAGAGTTTAGGCACTTTCGTAACTACTGGCGTAGTAAAAAATCATTCCGCCGTAAACTAAAGTTTGAGGATAATGCAGTCAATAGTTAAAAGTAAAAAGAGGTTAAGCTTCTAGATGAACACCATTATAGATGATTGTAGATATATGTCGCAGGCATTAGCGGCTGCCGATCAGGCTTATTTGATTGATGAGGTCCCGGTTGGAGCGATTGTCGTTTCATCTCACGGAGAGCTGCTTTCGGAGGAGCATAATCGCAAAGAACGGGAGTTTGATCCATCGGCCCACGCAGAGATCAATGCCTTACGATCAGCGGCCAGTAGAATTAAGAGCTGGCGTTTAAACGGTGCCACCATCTATGTTACCTTGGAGCCATGTCCCATGTGTCTCTATGCGATGATTTCCGCTCGGGTTGCCCGCGTTGTTTTTGGAGCCTATGATCCCAAAGGGGGAGCTTTAAGTTTAGGCTATAATTTTCATCTAGACCGGCGCTTAAATCACACCTTTAGTATCACAGGAGGGGTTGAGCACTATCACTGCTCTCGAATTCTCTCCCGTTTTTTTCGTGAGAAAAGAGCACGTCACCAGTCGAATTCCAATACGGAAGGGTGATGGCCAACTTTCAACTTGAGACAGAGATGAAGCCTGCCGGAGATCAGCAGGTGGCAATTGCTCAGTTGGTCAACGGACTAAAAAACGAGAGTAGATTTCAGACGCTGTTAGGAGTGACGGGTTCCGGTAAGACATTTACCGTTGCCAATGTAATTCAACAGCAGGGCAAGCGTACCTTGGTGCTTGCTCACAATAAGACTTTGGCCGCCCAGCTCTATGCTGAATTTAAAGAGCTTTTTCCCCACAATGCAGTCGAGTATTTTGTCTCCTACTATGACTACTATCAACCGGAAGCCTATGTTCCCGGATCAGATACCTATATTGAAAAGGACTCATCTATTAACGATCAGATTGATAAGCTTCGACATTCGGCAACTCGGTCGTTATTAATGCGCGATGATGTCATCGTAGTTGCCAGCGTAAGCTGTATCTATGGAATTGGATCACCAGATGAGTATGAATCACAGAAAGTTGAACTTCTAGTTGGAGACAGTATTGGTCGAGATGAATTGCTGCGAGGATTAGTAGCGATTCAGTATCAACGTAATGACATCGACTTTAATCGCGGAACTTTTAGAGTGCGGGGAGATCTGATTGAGATCTTTCCTGCTCATGAGGATAGTAATGTTGTTAGGGTGGAGCTTTTTGATCAGCAGGTAGAGGGTATCTCGATAGTTGATCCACTGCGGGGCCGTATGATCACTTCCTTGCAGCAGGTTACAATCTATCCTAAATCACACTATGTGGTTGGTGCTAGTAAAATGCAACTGGCCCTGAAAACAATTCGCCAAGAGTTACGTGAGAGGTTACAGGAATTAAAAGCGCAGAATAAGATGGTTGAATATCAGCGGTTAGAACAGCGAACACTCTATGATTTAGAGATGATGGAGGAGATGAATTTTTGTAACGGAATTGAGAACTACTCCCGCCATCTGACCGGTCTTCCAAAGGGATCACCACCGCCAACGCTAATTGATTTTTTTAAACGGGACTTTTTACTAATCATAGATGAATCCCATATTACCATCTCTCAAGTGGGAGGAATGTTTCGAGGTGATCGATCTCGAAAAGAGACACTGGTCAATCATGGGTTTCGTCTACCCAGTGCGCTTGATAATCGGCCGCTGAACTTTGAAGAGTTTGAGCAGCGTTTGGATCAGGTTATTTATCTGTCAGCCACTCCAGGTGATTTTGAGCTAAAGCGGTGTAATGGTGAGTATATTTCGCAAATTATCCGGCCAACAGGGTTATTGGACCCAATTGTTGAGTTGCGTGATGCAACTAACCAGGTTGATGATTTGTTACTTGAGTGTAAAAAAATAGTTAAGAGTGGTTGTCGAGTTTTGATTACTACTTTGACCAAAAGGTTGTCAGAGGATTTGACTACTTACTATCAAGGATGTGGATTAAAGGTAAAGTATCTCCACTCAGATATTGACGCTCTGGAGCGTGTAGAGATCATTCAAGAGTTACGTGCTGGTAAGTTTGATCTTCTCGTGGGAATCAACCTCTTGCGAGAGGGGTTGGATATCCCTGAGGTTAGCTTGGTTGCAATATTGGATGCGGATAAAGAGGGATTCCTCCGCTCTGCTCGCTCTTTAATTCAGACGATTGGACGTGCTGCTCGTAATGCAAATGGACGGGTAATTCTTTATGCTTACAAGACGACTAAAAGTATGCAGGTCGCAATGGATGAAACTGCTCAGCGACGTAGTTTACAGCAAGATTATAATCTTGAGCATGGAATAACCCCCCAAACCATCTCCAAGCGGATTGGAGGCGGTGTGATGGACACCCTGAGTGGCACAGCTCGTCAGGAAAATATTCCCTCTAAAGAAAAAATAGTAGAAGTTAAAAAATATCATTCGATTGAAGAAGTTGAAGCAGTAATTGGGAAATTACAAGAGAAAATGCGACGTGCCAGTAGACGTCAAGAGTATGAGCGGGCAGCTATATTTAGAGATGAAATTAAGAACTTGACTGAATTGCTAATTCTTCTTTAATCGATGGTTAAAAGTGTTTTGTGATTATACAGAAGCAGTTTAAGGTATAAATATGATAAATGATGCCGATGGAAAATATAAGGAGATACTGGTTATTGGTCGGCACGTTAAGCGGGCCAGTGCAATCAGTCTTGAGCTATTGTCGATGGGGCATGCGGTTCAAAGTGCTATAAATGTAGAGCACGCACTTTCGTTACTCGAAAGTGTCGATTTTGATTGTGTCATAATGGAGATCCATCCACAAAATATTGATGGAAGTATTGCAGTCCTGCACTTTATTCAGAGCGGAGGTAGATCAGATCGAAATCGCAATCTTTCAATTATCGGTCTCGGCACCCAGCCTGACTATAACTACTCCTCCATCCAAAGAGATTATCCAATTATTTATAAAATTATTCCATCGACAGTTGATATAAAAAATTTGTGTCAGCAGGTGCTTAAATTGCCAACTAGACGAGTATTGGTTGTAGATGATGATTCAGAATTTCATCTTTTGGTGAAACGGGAGCTGGAGGCGGGTGGATTTGCCATGTCTTGGGCCCCAGATGTAGAAAAGGCGATAGAGCTGCTTGAGACGAAACAATTTATGTGCATGATAATGGATATTATTCTAGGAGTAAATAAAACCAGCCAGCCACTTGTGCAGTACCTAAAACAGAGAACCTATCATGATTTAAATTTTGGTCTTCCGGTGCTGGTAACCAGTGCTCATATTAATAATGAGCAAGCTACCTCTATTATGAAAAATGGGACGATGATTTTCGGGGTGGTAAAAAAGCCGTCTTTAAGCGGAGAGTTTGTTAGGTCTGTTAACCATATATTTAATTTTTATGCTTATGGCTGGATGGATAAATTATCCCCATCTTTTGATGATAAAATTGAAAATCAACTGCCAGTTGTAGATCAAAGAGTTGAGGCAATTCATAAGTTGATTTTAAATATCTTAGATCGTGGCGAGGATAACTATCTAGACCAAATTGAGATCTATTTGAAAAAACTACAGACAGTGGATCTCGCTCTTGGTGATTTAGAAACAGATATTTTGCCAACAACTGTTGACGGAGAAGAGACTGATCAAATACCGGAAGAGGCAGATTTGTTATATGGCATAAATGACGATAAGGCAGAGCGTTTTGAAGCTCAAAAGGCAGGAGCTATTTATGATTCCCAAATTAATGATACCACTATCAATAACATATTAAAAAAGAATACCAATGTTAAAAATATAAATGGATTGACTCCGCTGATGATCTACTGCTCACAGGGGAATCTAGATATTTCTAGAAAATTAGTTAAGAGAGGGGCGCAAATTAATAAATTGAATAAAAGTGGACAGTGCTGTCTACACTTCGCAGCACGTTCCGGTAATCCAGAGCTGGTGGCATATTTGCTGGATCACAATGCCGCTATTAATCGCAAAGATATTAATCGGCAGGAACCAATATATAAGTCAGTAATCAGTCGTAGTGTTGAGACGGTTCAATTGCTCATCTCTCGGGGAGCTAAACTAAATAATTTGGTTGAAGGTCGCACTCTGTTGATGATTGCTTTTGAAATGAACGATGATCAGATTTTTAAAGTTTTATTGGATGCAGGAGCCGATACTGAGTTGATTGGCTCACATGATAAGACGATTCATCAGTTGGTTAAAGAGAGTAAAAACAAAAAAATGATTAAAATATTGGCCGGCTAATCATTGTCGTACGGCTCAAATAGGTAGTCGTGGTCTTTAAGCAGTGCTGTTTTAATAGTATTAAAGTAGGTCCACTCCTGACTACTACTCTTTGCTAGTAGGACACTCTTTCCATCTTTCTTATAGAATAATTTAGTTTTATTACTAGTAACTCTTTGCAGATAAAAAGCATTTTTACTTTCCAATTCAAAGGCTTCCTTGCTTAAAAACAGTCTAGGTTTATCTATGTAGGGAGCGCCAGCAGTAGGGCAAAAGGTGGCACAGTTGCCACACTCGTTGCAGAAGTCAGCAATGTTTAAGGTTTGAAATCGCTGTTGGCACGGAGAGTCGGCAGCATCAGGGTCAACTTGGTAGGAGATATTTGCTCGGTTTGGGCAGACCGTTACGCACTGATTACAAAGTTCATCACAGTAGAGACAGCGCTTTGCTTCACTTATGGCCTCTTCTTCGCTAATTAAAGTAGAGGTCGGAAGAAAGTCAGATGGAGCGGTTAAAGGAGCACTAACTGTTTGAGGTAGTGGATAGCGTCTGCTGCGAGCTTGAATAAAATCTACATCAGATTGCTCCTTAGTTGGCAGTTGCTCGAGATAAGGGGTAAAACCCTCCTGTTTGGAAATGATATAGGCTACCTCTTTGCCATCAGCGACTGCTTGAATGATAGATGAGCCTCCGCGAAAAAGATCACCACCCATAAAAATCTTGGGGTCACTGGTCTGGAAAGGGTGGTCAGCAGACTCTTGTAAGGATAGTTTAGCTGGTAGAAAATCGGCAATGACTCCTTGGCCAATCGCCTTTACAATGAAGGTAGTCTTTATTTCAAAATAAGAGTCAGGGATTGGACTAACTCCATACCGTCCCGAGCGGTCAGGATTCTCATTTAGTGACATTTTTTGACAGCGGATGCCTGTTACTTTGCCATTCTGAGTTATTATCTCCTGAGGGGCGGCCAGTTGAATAACTTTTACCCCCTCATTTAAAAGATCCTCGATCTCCTCTTGATAGGCTGGCATTTGCTCAATTGTGCGGCGATAGAGCAGGGTCGGGGGATGTTCTGGGGGCATCAAACGACGGGCGGTTCTGGCCGCATCAATTGCAGAGTTGCCCCCTCCAATAATAACGGCATCATTGGGTAGAGATTTTAGGTTTTGTTGTTTGACATCTTTTAAAAAAGAGAGGAAGTCGTGACAGCCAGCACTCTCTTCTTCGGGAATATTCAGATCGAGGGATCTGGCGGCACCCATTGCTAAGTAGATGTAGTTAACCCGATCATAGAGATCCATAAACTGCTTAGTATCTGCTATTTTGTGGTCGTAGTGGATTTTCACGCCTAATTTTTTAACTCTTTCGATATCCAATTCAACTTCACTCTTACTTAGACGAAAGTCGGGAATGGCGTAGCTTAACATTCCACCTGCTTGGGAGTTAGATTCAAATAGCTCAACCTTAAATCCCTCCAAGGCAAGAAAGTAGGCTGCACTTAAGCCGCTGGGGCCGGCACCAACAATTGCCACATGGATATCTAGATCTCGTAGGGGGGCCATCGCCTCTCCCTGTTGTTCGTAATTGGCGATGAAGTGTTTAATCCGTCTAATCTGTAAGGGACGGTCATAGTTTACGCGGGTACACTGCTCTTGACAGAGATGGTCACATGCCATCCCGGTGGAGTTGGGAAGTGGATTTGAGCTACGGATGACCTTAAGTGCCTCCGCAAATCTCTTTTGTCCCGTTAGGTAGAGATAGGTGGGAATGTCTTGAGTGGTTGCACACCCCTCTTGGCAGGGGGCCGAGATACAGTCAAACAGTCCAAGTTGACGACTATTTTTTATACTATTACCTGGGGTGTTGTTCTTATGATATAGATGGATTGAGCTACGAACATAGTCATCTAAATAATCTGCCCTCTGAATAGCTGGTCGGGCCAGATCTGCGATTGAGCTAATATTTTCCTTTTGCATCTGCTCCTTTAGTACTGTTATATACTGCACCAGTCGCTCATAGCCACCTGGTTTCAGTAGGTCAGAGCAAACGGTTAAAGGTTTGATGTTGCCCTTTAGTAAAGGGTAGGTGTTAAATGCATCAATCCCTGCAGAAAATGAAATATCCATATCACCACTAAAAATTTGTTGTATTTTACTGGCAAGTTTGACTGCCAATGGGTGAAGGGGGCGGCCGGAGAGATAGCTATGTTGATTTCCTGTTGGGAAAACATCTTTACTATTTATAACCTCCAAGGTGTTTGTCAGTTTAATTGAAAAAGCCACTCCCTTTTGCTGAGCAAGAGTAGTTAGATTTTCTAAGATTTTTATACAGTCTGGATATTTTAAATCATGCTCAAATGCTTGGTCGGGAATGATTACATTTTTGTAACCCAAACGATTGTTGATGACATCTCGGATCTCATCTGCTCCCAGTAGGGTTGGGTTGAGCTTGATGGTGGTGTCCACTTCCATCTGTTCGATTAGGTAGCGTCCTATTTTCTCTATCTCATCAGATGGACATCCATGCATAGTTGATAGGGTAATATTATTTGAGATCTGAGTTGGGATATTAAGTTGATCCAATTGAGGATATAGTGGATGTAAACTTGTTAAGCGTTCTGCCAGTTCAGTCGAGCAGTTTTGCATCCTTTTGATAAATCGTTGGACGTTTTCACTTAAAATCCCTTTTAGATCATATCCGATACTCATATTGAAGATGGCTCCGAGGTGGCCATCCTGCCTAGTAAGCTTTAACTCTTTTTGGAGTAAGTGGATCATAACCCAGGCATTTAGATACTGATCAAATGATTGATCTAGAGTTAACTCTTGGGACCATTCGCAGTTATATCCCTCTTGCTCCATGTCAATGCAGGGTTTATCAATTTCCAGCTGATCTAGAGTTTGTACTGTTTTTAACTCAATATAGCGGGCACCACACAACCAGGATGATATTATATTCTGAGCTAGTTGTGTATGAGGCCCTGCAGCGACCCCTAAGGGTGTTTCGAGCGGTTGGCCATAGCGGGAAAACTCCAATTGCGGATGGTCAGCAGGGTTAAAGAAGCTGTGACGGGAAATCCCAAAAATTGAATTTTGTGATTTAAGTTCGCCACTTACCATCTGGAATAGTTGTTTAATATTTAGTGGAATCATTTGGTCAGCCATTATTAACCTCTGTCATGATTGATCTTTAGCCAATAGGACAATATTATAGTTACTCAGAGTTGTTAAGAGGATATCTGACAAGTAAGGGGAAGAAGCGAATGAGAAAGGTGATTATTACTCTTTTGGTCCTGTTATTTACCTTCAGTAGTGGTTTTGCCATGACAGTGGCAGGGGTAACAATCCCGGCCATCTCTCAAGTTGGAAATGAGAAATTGGTTTTAAATGGAGTGGGCATTCGTAAAGCAACATGGTTTAAGGTTAAGGTCTATGTGGGGGCACTTTACGTAGCAGAGAGATCAAACAATGCTGACAGTATATTAAAATCAGGCAGTGCAAAATTTCTAACCATGCAGTTTGTTCGTGATGTCTCCGCTCAAAAGTTACGTAATGGTTGGAGTGAAGCCTTCGGCAACGCGCTGCGGGATGATGGACCTTTAAAGAAGCAGTTGCAACCAAAGATTGAACAGTTTAACTCTCATATGCCAGACATAAAGGATGGAGAGAGAATTGAGCTGACATTCCATTCTGACCGAGTTGAATTTGTGATTACTAAGCAGAAACCGGTAGTGATCAAGGGGAAGCACTTCTCGCGCGCGCTGCTTTCAGTCTGGTTTATTAATGCTTTAGACGAAGGTCTTCGTGACGGATTGTTAGGGAAGTAACTCTCGTCGCGAGCAGATTTGCTCGTTGCATTAAGAAGCAAAGCAGCTTAAAATACTCTAATATTTGTAAATGTCATCTTTTCATGGAGGAAGAGAGTCCTGTTTAGTCAATTGAAGCTTTTCCGATTTTTCTATCTTGCTCTATTTTCTAGTCTAATTCTAGTGGGAGTAGAGGCAAAAATCAGAGTAAAGAGAAGAAGTGCTAATAGAAAAATCCCCATGGTTAGAGTCCTAATCGGCAAGGGGTTGGCCAATCTAACTGTCACTGGCAATGGATTGAGTCGCAAGTTACTGTCAGGAGTACCCAAAAGCTATCGTGGATATAAGAGTATCTTGTTTCGATGTGGCAGTGGCCAACGTTTACAGTCTACCGGTAATTTGCAGTCACGTCTTTTAGCTTCAGTCTCTGTTTCTAAAGGTGAAATTCAGTGGAATCTCCATGGCCCTTATCGGGGAGTACTGCATCTGGCCGGTATTAAAGGCAGTAGTGGGTGTGATCTGATTAACGAGGTTGATCTTGAAACTTATTTAGAATCGTTACTGTCAAACGAGATGAATGCTAAGTGGCCGATAGAGGTGCTGAAAGCACAAGCTGTAGCGGCCCGTAGCTATGCTTACTTTAAAATGAAAAATCAGGAGCAGCTTAAGAGATACAATTTAGATAGTCAGACGCTCTACCATTTGGAGAATTCAGAGCGGGACCAAGTGGCAGGTGATTACAGTTTTGTCACCCCTCGGACTAAGATTGCTGCCGGCCAGACCAGAGGTGAGATATTAGTTGGTAAACAGGATAACGAGTTGACGCCCATCTTTTTTCACGCCAAATGTGGTGGTAGAACTATGATTCCACAGTTGGTTTGGGGAAATCGGGTGGGGAGTTATTCACAAGTGGAGTGTCCCTTTTGTCATCAACATGGTAAACGAGATTGGAGTCAGAGCATCTCCCTGAAACAGTTTCGACGATTTTTATCTTGGGTGGTACGTAAAGAGATGGGGGGAGAGAGGGCTAAGCTGGAGGGGAAGATTACCCTGTTACCCGATAGCACTGCTTCAGATCGGTTAAGAATCTATCTTGGCCCACAGCTCTATCTGTTAGAGAAGCCGATGTTACGCCGCTATTTTGGCCGCAAAATCTTTTCATCCAACAATTTCATGCTTGTTATTCAGAATAATCGGATTAAAATTTCAGGTCGAGGATTAGGGCATGGTGTGGGGATGTGTCAATTAGGTGCTTTGGATCTTGCTCAGCAGGGATGGGGTTATCGCCAGATACTATCATACTACTTTCCGTTGCATAAATTGCAGTTAGCATATTAATATGATGACGACTAAAGATTGAAGGAAGGGATTATCGCCAAATCATCCACCTGTTTCACTATTTTACTTTGCATTTTCTACTGGTCTAATATTCAGTCAGCGACAATTTTAATTGATCCTGGTCATGGTGGTGATGATTATGGGGCGATGTCTCAATGGGTAGTGGAGAAGAGCGATAAGTATGGGGATCGCAAGTTTAAGGTCTATGAGAAAGATTTAGCGTTAGAGATTGCCAAGTTAGTAAAAAAACGGCTTGCTAAAAGATATAGCGTCTTTTTAACGCGCAGTATTGATAGGCAGATCTCTTTGGAAGAGCGGGCGGCGATGGCCAGTAAGGTTAAGGCGGATATTTTTGTCTCTATCCATGTCAACTCTAGTAAGAGTGCTCAATCAAAAGGTGTAGAGACATATTTCCTAGACAATCACGACGATCAAGCGGTTAAAAAAGTGGAGACGGTTGAAAATCGGGGATTGCAAGGAGAGGAGTTAGTCATTCGGCAGATTATTATTGATCTGATGGTTAATAAGAGTGAGGTTAGATCCAAGCGGTTGGCCCAAGCCATTCATGGGCAGGTGGCCAAAAGGGTGGTAAAAAAGTATAAGATGCGTGATCGAGGTGTCAAAGGGGGAATCTTCTATGTTCTTGCTCTGACCAAGATACCCGCCGCACTGCTTGAGGTGGGTTTTATCTCCAACGCTCAGGAGACAGCAATTATTCGATCGGGTAATTTTCAACAGGAGTACGCTGCGGCGATCGTTGCCGGTATTGATAGTTACTTCATGAAACTAAAAGGTGGCGATGCAACGGTTCCTCTCTTTTAAGCTAAGATTGTCTACGATACAGTATTGCTCTTTAATCTTCGGAGCACTCCTTTTTCTTATACCGTTTACTACTCAAGCAGCAACCAAAGCGACTGCAGTGGATATAGCTACTTGCAAAAAATGGTTTCCTCCACCTTTCAAGCAGCAATTTGCTGGTGGCTTTACTATCTCAATTCGATCTTCCTATAAGTTTGTAACTGTAGTTAACATTAATAACCCGGCCGAAAAGCGCTACTACTTGTTAAAATCGAAGAGGGGTTTGAAAAAGCATCCAGAGCTTCTGCCCCAGGCTTGCCTGAAGCTAAATTCAATATTGGTGCCGGTTAAGAGGGTTGTCGCTCACTCCACCACTCACTTAGCAACAATTGAGCAGCTCGGAGAGGGAAGAAGCGTCAAGGGGTTTAGTAATCTAGCTCTGATTACATCTTCCAGCCTACTGGATGCTGTTTCGAAAAAACAGCTTGTAGACGTACTGTTTCCCCCTAACCCTGAGCGGGTGATTACCCTAAATCCTGATTTGGTGATGGTCTATATTGCACGCTCGGCTCAAATGGAGGGAGTAGCAGCACTAGAACGTCAGCATCTACCAGTTGTTGTAAATCAGGATTATCGAGAACAAAGTGCATTGGCCAGAGCGGAGTGGATTAAATTTGTCGCTGTATTTTACGATAAAGAGGATCTCGCTCAGCAGATATTTAAGCAGATTGTTGACCGCTATCAAGCACTGGTTATTAAAGCAAGGGGGGCGGCCAGTCGTAGTCGTCCTGTGGTTTTATTGGGGAGTAATCGACATGGTGTGTGGAGTGCTCCCGGCTTAAATAGTGATCTGGTCCAAATGGTTAGAGATGCGGGAGGGAGATATCTTTTTTCTGATATTGCGACAAAAGGTAAGGAGCATCGAGTTTCACTACGCCATGAGCAGGTTTTATCACGACTAGCAGCTGTAAATTTTTGGTTTCCTCATAATGGATGGAAAACAGAGCAAGATCTGTGGAGTGAAGATCGACGCTATCAGAGAATGGATGGTTTAAAGAGTGTCGCAATCTATAATAATAATCGACAGCTGAATTCACAAGGTGGAAACAACTACTGGGAGATGGCGGTAATGAGGCCGGATCTATTATTGATGGATTTAATTCGCATGATTCATCCTGCGATACTGCCAGATCATAAACTACATTGGTATCACCCTTTAAAACTAGCGCGATAGGTAATGGAAAAAAAAGCGATGCTATTTATCTTGTTGCTCTTCGTGTTTTTTGCGTTGATCGTAGCACTTTTGCTATTTGGCCCAGTTGAGATTGAGCCTAGTCAAGTGATAAAGATTTTATTTGCGGGAGACCAAGGGGCAGTTGGACGGGACAGTATTTTCTGGAACTATCGGATTCCAAAAATGTTAACTGCCATTGCGGCCGGGGGGGCAATGGCATTAAGTGGGCTACTAATGCAAACCTATTTTCAAAACCCTTTGGCTGGGCCATTTGTATTGGGAATTAATAGTGGAGCGACTCTAGGAGTCGCTGCTTGGATTATTGGAATATCACTACTACCGGATTTAGGTTGGTTATCTTTTTCTGGTGCGGGAGGAGTTATTGCTGCTGCAGTGGGAGCGATGGCCACTTTGATTATAGTAATTTTACTTTCAACCTGGGTCAGCGGTAAAGCAACCTTGCTAATTGTTGGGTTGATCTTTGGCTATATTGCCAACGGACTAATTAATGTGATGGTAATTACCAGCAGCTCTCAAGAGCTACAGAGTCTACTGCTTTGGTCTCTTGGTAGTTTCACTCGGGTCTCTGGCCATCAGCTAGTGATTCTGCTGTTAATTGTTACAATTGGGGTTGCACTTGCAATCACACTTTCTAAGCGACTTAATGTAATGTTACTGGGAGATCTCTACGCTATTAGCTCTGGGATCAATATTGCGTTGGTAAAATTGGGTGTAATTGTTATCACTGGCACGTTGTGTGGAGCAGTGACCGCCCTCTGTGGCCCAGTGGCATTTCTAGGAATTGTTGCTCCTCACTTAACCAAAGTACTGTTTAACTCTCATGACCATCGCATTCTGATTCCAGCAGTCTTTCTAATGGGGGCGGTCTTAGCAATGGGGGCAGAACTTCTAATTTCAACCTGGTCTCACTTCACTTTGCCATTAAATGCTATTTTGGGAATTTTAGGTGCCCCTGCGATTATCTTCTATCTGCTACGTACTAGGAAGCAGATGAGGCAGATGGAGTAGTGGATATTATCAAGATAGATGCTCTTGCCATTGGGTACCATCCACAGCAGGTATTGCTGGCAAATATTAATCAGAAAATTACTGGTGGGGAGCTGATCTGTTTGATGGGGTTAAATGGCAGTGGCAAGTCTACTCTATTACGAACATTGGCATCGTTAATCCCCCCTTTGGCCGGAGAGATTGCTCTTTGTAATCAGCCGCTCGGCCAGTACTCTGTTGCCGAGCGCTCTAAGTTGATTAGTATTGTTACCACCGAGCGACCGACTTTAGATTACCTAAGTGTTGAAGAGGTGGTCGCCATGGGCCGGACACCTTATACCAACTTTTGGGGAAGCTTGGGACCAGAGGATCTACTCTCAATCAAGCAAGTTATGTCACTGCTCTCAATTGAAAATCTAAAGAATCGTCCTTTCTCATGTTTAAGTGATGGTATGCAGCAGCTAGTGTTGATTGCTCGCGCTCTTGTTCAGCAAGGTAAGGTGGTTATCTTGGATGAACCGACCACTTTTTTAGATATCCCTAATCGGAGATTATTGTTAAAAGTTTTACAACAGGTGGCGCAGGAGCAGAGTCGAGCTGTTTTATTCTCTTCTCACGACTGGGAGCTGGTTAGGAAACTTGACCCAATAATTTGGTTGGTTGACCCACAAGCGGGCCTACTATCTGGAAAAATTGGCGATCAGCAGATTATGTTAGCGGTTGAAAAATTGTTGTTTAATGATCATTAGATTAGAGCGGAGAGATTACTCTGTATGATCTTCCAGCACCTGAATATTCACCTCAAACTGTTTAGCCGTTAGGAAATCCTTAAGATTTTGCAATACTTCAGTCTTGTTATGTTCTTGATTTGCTCGATGGGCAGAGATTATAGACTGTGCATATCTCTCAGCAACAATAAAAGCTCGTGCTAAAGGGGGGTAACTTAGTTGGTAGGAGTCGGAAAATCCTTCACCATTTAGCATGCCGTGATGTTGGCGAACGATTACATCGGTATCAGGAGGTACGTCCTGACAGTCTCTAAGCAGGTCTGCAGCCAGTCGGGCATGGGTCAATGTTAGCTTTTGCTCCTCTTGGGTAAAATTGCTATCCTCTAGCTGTTTCTCACTATTGACTGATCCCAGTTTGGGATCGGTCAGCATAACGTCATGAAAAAAACCGGCAAAAGGAACCTTTTGCTCATACTCAGGTCTACCCCATTCACTTTTTTTGATAATATGAATCATAATATAAACAACCAACTCAGAGTGTTGATAGACGTAATCTGTGCGACGTTGGCGGATTTGTTGAAAAGCCTCTCTAAGCTTGGCATTTTTTTTAATAATTTTCAGCATGGCGGTAATATGGAACTCAGCACATGTTACTGTCTCTCGTGGAATTCCGATCTTCTTTAGGATCTTTTCTAACTCCATGCTGCTAAGACTGGTGGTAACAACTGGTTTCCCCTGTTGAAGCTCTTCTGGAGTAAGATCAGCTAACAGTTGAGTGGTCAAATCATTAGTGAAATCCATCTGGTTATCAGCACTAATCATTATGCTGGAGTGGCCGGCCCGGATAAGGTCCATAATCATATTGGGTGCCAAGGCAGACCCGGCAGAGAATTGTTTTACATAGATAGTATTCCCTTCATCATCAAAATCCTGCAGCGATAGATCATAGTCGCTTTTTTTCATATTGATTAGGTAGTTGATTGGAATCGGGAAGTATTGGTCTGAACCTCCCTGGCTTTCATCGTGGGGCTTTATATTTAGAATAGATGAAACAGAAGCTAACAATTTTTTTACGTCTGATACGGGGTTAACCGAAGTGATACCTTTTGTTACTTTGATGTTGGGAGTACCTAAAATCACGAGTGGAACTTTCAGCTTTCTTTTGACAAGGTACTCACTAAGGATAGAGTCACACTGTTCCGCTCCAATCGATGAGCGAGTGATTATTAGTGCGATCTTTTTATGACTTCGGTGTAGAGTTGGTATTGCAAATTGAGCAGTCTGCTTAGTAATACTTTTAAGTCCAAGATATACTTCAAGATTAAGAGTATATATACTCTCAATCTTGGCACTACTCTCAATAATTAATATTTTTCTGGCCAGAGGAATACCTCATTATTATCTATTATGTAGCAAACCGCTATTTGATCCATAAATTTAGCAAACCAATTGTATAGTGATTGGTAGTATTTGAATAGGTAGATTATGCTAATAATTTATCTACTTTGGAGAGTCAGAGTAGTTTGCTTGATCTTATTTTCTCGCTGAAAGGTAATAATCACTCTGTCCCCAACCTTATATTTATCGAGAAGTTGATAAATAGTGTCAAGATTTGTCACTTTATAACCATCAATTTTTAAAATAATATCACCTAAATATACTCGTCCAAACTGGTCCCGGCTCATACCGTTAAGACCAGCTCTCTTGGCCGCCCCCTTAGGGGCCACCCCTGCAATCACCACTAGATCCGGTTGGAGATCAAAGCGTGACATAAGGTGAGGAGGAAGAATGATAATCCCTAGTGCCGGCCGGATAACCTTGCCATGCTTAATTAGTTGGGGGGCCAGCCGTTTGATGGTATTAACTGGCAGGGCAAATCCTACTCCAGAGCTGCTGCCTGACTGGCTGAAAATCATGGTATTCATCCCAATCAGCTCTCCTTGAGAGTCAAGCAGAGGGCCACCAGAGTTACCCGGGTTGATTGAGGCATCAGTTTGAATCATACCAGGAATCTTCATTCCGCCATAACCATCGATCTTTCTCTCGAGGGCCGAGATGATCCCAGTAGTCATGGTGTGACTAAGTTGGAATGGATTGCCGATAGCGATTGTCTTTTGTCCCACTAATAGATTTGAGGATGAGCCAATTTTGATCATATCTAGCTTGGTAGGACGCTTAACTAATCGAAGAACTGCAATATCTCTGGATGCATCTACTCCTACCTTGCGGGCCTCATATTGTTGGCCATTCTTATGGAAGCTGATTAGAAAGCGATCACCATTTTCCACTACATGGTAGTTAGTAATAATATGTCCCTGCTTGTCCCAGACAAAACCGGTTCCTGATCCCGCAGGTACCTCCACCGCTCCAAATCCCCAACGGCTATGGGCCAGTTGAATGTTAGTTACGTTGACGACAGAGTTGACGCTGGTGCGAAATATATTGATCGTATTTTTCTCATCTTCAATTAGGCGGCTCAGGTCAGAACTACGCTGTGAAGCGGAGAGAAGCGGAGTGCTAATGGCAACTAACAGTAAAAATACAGTAATTTTAATCATTGGATTAACCCTTTTCATCATTAGATAGGGTGAGATTCTATCTATATGCAAACTGGTATTCAAGAGTATATAACCATGTACTATTAATTTTAGTGAGTGATATAACTACTCACTAACGTAAATATATTTAGAAGGTTTTATTAATGGAGATTCGTTACTTCAATCGATCTTTGAAAGAGGAGGAGTCAGAGTTGGTCTATGGGGCCAGCTGGGTACAATGGCTCTATCGCTCAGCAGTTGGAAGGGCGATTGGTCGCCTAGTAACTGGTCCTCTATTTAGCCAGATTTTTGGTAAGTGGCAGGATTTGGGGTTTAGTGCCAGAAAGATTCCCCAGTTTGTGCAACGTTTCAATATCAATCTTTCAGAGTTTATGCCTGAGGAGAGTGGAAGTCGGGCGCGGCCCTACTCAACATTCAATAGTTTTTTCATTCGCCGTTTTACCGAGACTGCCCGGAGCTTTCCAGAAGTTGAGGGGCAAATGGGAGCTTTTTGCGAGGCGCGTTATCTCGGATATGAATCTTCTACCTCCTCGAAGCAGTTTCCCTTGAAAGGAGAGTTAATATCTCTTCCGACACTGCTTCAAAATGAGCGCCACCAAAAAACCTTTATCGGGGGGCCACTCTTAATTGCGCGGTTATGTCCTGCAGATTATCACCGTTTCCACTTTCCAGACCAAGGGGAGAAAATGGATCGCTATCCAATTCCAGGAGATCTTCACTCGGTGAACCCGGTGGCCCTTAAATGGAAAAGTGATATTTTAACTACCAATGAGCGTCGAGTAACAATCCTTGATACTAAAAATTTTGGCCAGCTGGCCTACGTTGAGGTGGGGGCGATCTGCGTCGGGAAAATTATTGAGAGTCACCAGGGAAAGAGTTTTAGTCGTGGACAAGAGAAGGGGTACTTTCTCTTTGGTGGTTCAACTGTCATTGTGGTGGGAGAACCTGGGCGCTGGAAGCCGGCGGATGATATTCTACACTACAGCAAGCAGGGAATGGAGACATTGATTAAGTTGGGAGATCCAGTGGCCAATGGTCTAGTTGGTCAGGGGCCCAAAGATCGCCTTTAGAGGGAAGTGATCTGATGGGTAGATTCCCTTTGTGCTACAGCTTTTATCCAGTTCGATGGAGATGGGATTAAAAATAGGATCAACCATGATCCAGTCAATACGAGAGCCGTTAGGATTTACTCCCTTAAACTGATGGTGAGAACTCTCCTCTGGGTTGTTAAGATAGTGCCAAGGGTCCAATAGCTTAGAGTTTTTACCCGTGACCGTCTGCCACACCTTCTTATGTGGTGGATCATTGAAGTCACCGCTTAAGATAATGGGATTTAATTCGCGATTAATCTTCTGAGTTTCCTCTAGAAGAACTCGGATCTGCTCGATTCTGGTATCCTCGTAGTGGTGATCAAGATGTACATTGATATATAGAATATTTTGGTTGATCGGTATCAGCCGCGCTTTTACCCATGTGCAGAGGCGAGGAAAGGCGCTATTAAAAGAGATGCTTCCTGCCACTGCGGGAGTACTTGAGAGCCAAATGTCACCGCTGTCCAGCAGTTCGACGGTGGCCGGATTGATAAAAATTGATGGATACATTCGTTCTGTAATCCATTTACGATGTTGATCTACCAAAATCAGTGGAGAGAGAGAGGCGGCCAACTCCTGGATTTGTAGCTGCTTTCCCTCCTGGGTTCCTAGTAGATCTGGGGCAAATTGGTTGATGATATTGGCAAGAATTGGTTTTCTGACGGGCCAGTCGTGCGCTCCGTCACTTTGGTTGGCAAATCGAATGTTGCTACTAATAACTCTTAGTTTCATCTCACATTCTCCTGGCCCAGATCATACTCTAATCTGGAAATCACTGTCGAGAGATGATTCCAAATTATGTTCCGATTTGTTAATTACTGTTCCAGTTTTGGAACACAAAATTCCTTCGCGGAGACGAAAAATAGATATCTTAGTGCCGCCAACAGGGCCAGAAGAGATGGCATGCTAAATGCAAATAGGAGCAGATATAAGCAAAGTTTCAGTAACCAGGAGAGAGCAATGTCTACACTGCAGCAAAGTTTACTTAAACGTTATCACTCACTATTTGGTGATAAAACCTATCGTCAGATTGCTCATGATAGCGGAATTCAATTGAGTAGAGTCTATCGAATTTTTAATGGTAGTGAGATGAAAATTGGGGAGTATCAATCCTTATTAGAGCAGATGAATGGCAAATCCAGGGACCAGGTTAGGGTCATCTCCTTAACTTTGCAATGTATGACCCAGTTATCGCAAAAGGGCCAGGTGGAGTTGGAACGCTTGCTGCAAAGAAGAGTCTATCTCAGTCAGCTGCAATATCAGGCGGGAAGTAGTCTTGTGGCAAGTAGTTGATTGCAAATAACATCATCAATAGTAAAAGAGGGGAGGGTTGTGTGAAGAAAGGACTACTACTAATTGAGCGGATAATCCTAGAGTCGCTGGAAAAAAAAGAGAAAAATATTATCGAGTTGGCAAAAGATACAACACTGTCATCGTCAGTCATATCTAATGTTCTACCGCATCTGATGATGAGATCAATGGTGAATTATCAGCAAGGAATCTACCATTTAATCCGAGATAGTTATAGTCTTAGAGAAATTAATGCTGGAGAGACAATTGGAGATGAGCTGAAAGAGCTTTTCTCTTCACTGGTTAACCGTTATTTTCAACAGGAGGAGCAACAGCGTGGAGTTGGGACCCAGCTGCGCTTAAAAAAGGTCTGGATGACTCCAATGGATGAGGCACAGTTCAATGCCCACCTGGTAGAGTTGGAGCGTTTTTTAGCTAGAGTTGAGCAAGAAACCAGACAGAGAGATAATTGTGCTCCGGTTTCAGAACAAAGAGTTGTATTTTGGGGACACTCAGAATACTCTCAGCTTATAAATGGCTCTTTAATGTCGGTGTAGTACTGTAGATATGGATGATAACCATCTTCCCTTATTAATAGTTGGTGGCGGTATTGTCGGCTTGATGGTCGCCTATCAGCTAACCAAAAAATATCCCAATCTTGAGTTTGCTCTCTTGGAGCAGGAGCAATATTTAGGAGACCATGCTTCTGGTCGCAACAGTGGTGTATTACATGCGGGAATCTACTATCCTCAAAACTCACTAAAACATCTTCTCTGTATTGAGGGAAATCAACTCTGGCGTGATATTGCGTTGGAGTTAGATATACCCTGTCAAAGCTGTGGGAAATTTATTGTTGCCACCTCTTCTTTAGAGATGAAAGCGCTATCAGAATTACTGCATAGGGCACAGCAAAATGGAGTGCCGGGGATAGAAGTATGCACAAAAAGTCAGCTGGCCATCTTACAAAAAGAGGTTGTTGCGGAGGGGGCGATCTATGCACCTTCAACTGCAATTATTGATGTTGCTTCGGCGATTAGATTGTTGAGTGTTGAGTTAGAGCGAAAAGGCGTCTTACTGATGCGAAACTATATGGTGACAAATCTTAGTCCCAAAGAGGGGGGCAGGGGATTTACTGTCCAGACAAATCGTGAAGAGCTAAGTTGCGATCAAGTGATCAACTGTGCCGGAGCGGGAGCTATTGCGCTAAGGAAGACATTAGGATTGTGTGAGTTAGAGTCACTTATTATTAAAGGGAACTATCTTCGCTTTAATGGAAAATTGGCAACTAAAAGTTTGATCTATCCGGTGCCAGCAGAGAGGGAGGGACACTTAGGGGTTCACTCGGTACTTGATATTGATGGGGTCGTCCGCTTTGGCCCCGATTCGATCAAGACAGATACCTTTAGTTATCAGATTGATGATGAGGTTAAGGATCGAATGTGGCCTGCGATCCACCACATGTTTCATCAAGTTAAGTATCAGCAACTGACCGCTGATTTTGCTGGCATTCGCCCTAAAATTTTACTAAATGGATCACCTCATCTCGATTTTTGGCTTAAGGGTGATTTGGGTCCGGTAGGATATTATGAAGCGTGTGGCATTGACTCTCCAGGCTTAACGGCGGCACCGGCAATTGCCCGTTATTTAGTTAATCAAATTACGATCAATGATTTAAATTAGAAAATAATTCTAGCTGCTGTTGGATCTGCTGCTCAATATTTTTCGGGTCGGTCTTGACCTGACTAGCAATTAGTTTGATAAGATCCTCTGGTATGGGAGCAGTGAAAGTTGTTCGTTGGCCATTTTGGGGATAGGGGAGATTGATTGCCAGTGCATGGAGTGCATGACGAGGAATCTCCATCAGGTCATAATCCTCATTGCTTACCTGATTCTCTTTAAAACGCTGAAAAAGTGGATACCCTCCCAGATATAATTTATCACCAACCAGAGGTAATCCCGCGACTAAGGCATGCACTCTTATTTGATGTTGGCGTCCGGTCTGGGGAAAAGCAAGTCCAATTGTGTACTGCTGATTGTGATAGAGAATTTTAAAGTGGGTTGTTGCATGTTTACCAACAGTACTCTCTGCCGGATGATGCTGGACATAGATTCTCTTCTCGCCAAATCCGCGTTTTTCACTACTGAGGCGATAATTAATTTCAAATTGATCATTGCAGGAGATGGTGCGGGAGTGGTTTCGAGCGATAAACAGATAGCATTTTTTTACCGCTCCCTGCTCAAACATCTGGGTTAACGGAGTAGCGCTGGCAGGATTTTTTGCCAGTAATAACATTCCAGATGTCTCTCGGTCCAGCCGGTGAATTGAGTGATAGGGCCTTTTGTCTCGTGTCTGGAGATAGACTGTTACGCAGTTAAACAGATGTCGTCCCGTTGGATGGGTGGACATAAATGGGGGTTTGCTGACTGCAATTAAGTTGTCATCTTCAAATATAATCTGAGGGGTGGTATCGAGTTCTAGCTTCTCACCCCGCCAATACTCATCTTCATGTGAGGTTTTATAGATAGTCGCAGTGATCGTATCGCCTCTAGTGACTTTAGCGCTGGGACGCTGGGGCGATGGAACTCGTTTTTCAACCTTTACTATGCCGGCCAGAATTTTTTTTTTATCTCCTGGCGGGAGTAGAAGGGGAGACAGAGTTGGACAAATTGATCGAGTCGCATTCGATCCTCTGCCTCCTCAACCAAGCAGGTGACAATCTGGTTGTCTAAAAAAAACTGCTTGGATATTACTGGCATCTAGTATCTCATTTTGATTAAGTATTTCATCAGCGACAATGCCGCCATGTTGCTATAGTGGTATTTCTCTACCATATGATTGATTACCTTCTCAATACGTTTTCTATCTTCGCTGCTAATCGGGACCTTCTCTTGGATATTATCGTTGCGGCGGGCCAGTTCCGCCTCGTAAAAGAGCACATTCTTTGCGATCTGCTGGATAGATTTTTTCTGCTCATTGCGGAATGATTGTTGGAGTCGGTCAACAATATCGGGAAAAACCTGACAGTAGACAATCTCTGCCTGAGGGTGATCCAAAGAGTAGGCACCCAATTTTGAAATTAGGTGAGATTGGAATCCTCCCGCCTCTTCTTTTAGCAGAATACTCTCCTCAAACTCCTTGATTAAAAATTCATCGTAGGTTTCAAATTTGCCGGTAATTTGATTTTTAATCTTTTCGCCCTTAATTTTGGCGCTGATATTTTCAATATAGCGTTGGATGTAGCTCTCATAGGAGCGATTATCAACCAATCCCAGCGAGTCTCTCAGTTCCCGATCCAGGATATCAAGGTTGTACTCTTTTAACAGGGAGATAAAGCGCGCGGGGTTATGAAAATCTCCTTGCGCCGACATATTCAGAAAATCATACTCATTTTTCTGTTGGATTAGTGACTCTAAATATTTAACGATTTCAATGATGGTTAGGGTCTGACCACTTGAAGTTAAATCATAGATGATTTTTTTAATATCTCGGGGGGAGATTCCAAATTTGCCCTCATAAAGAGTATCATCCTGGTACTCATGGCAGAGTGACTGATAGTTTTGACCTAGAATCTGCCTGGCCTCCATCTCAAATTTGGTTGGAATCTGATGATCTCCAATAAAGAGTGCCTTTTCTAGCGGATTAAGGGCAGTAACAGTCTTGGCCAGCAGCTTATCTTGATAGTTTTTGCCTAGACATGGTCGCAGTCTAGTCATTACCGTAAAGAGGCATAGGGTCTCTAAAGAGTTGGGTTCCAATACGGATTTGTCTTTTAGACCTTGAATCTGTTCGTTATAGATTTGAGATTCGTGGTGGTAGTTGAGTAGATATGGAACCTGTACAAAGTTAAAGCGTCCCTTAAAGGAGTTATAGTCAGGATGTTGTTTGAATGCAGTTAGATGTACCTCATTTGAGGTGCCAACAAAGAAAATATCCAACTCTGTTAGAATCCCCTGCAGGTTGATGCTAGAGGTCTCCATTGTCATCAGTAGATATTTAAAAGTATCCAATGGTCTTTTCAGTAGGTCCGAAAACTCCAGCACTCCCCGGTTGGCCAGTACAACCTCTCCGTGTAGTTGAAATAGATTGAGTGATTGCAAACTAGGAGGGAGGTTGGCCAGCCGCTTGTCCATGGTAATCTGCTGTAGTCGAGCATCTACATGTAGTTGGGGTTCAATGGTGACAGCACTGCTGGAGTAGCGCTTCGAAATATTGTAGCGTTCCACCCGAATATGACGAAGTACATCTTGGTGGTTGCCTTTGTGGTTTTTCAGTAGGGCATCGTAGATCATGCGATTCTTTTTTGAAAGGTCACTACGATAGAGATATGATTTTTTTACTGACTCTAGCATCTCAGGATATGGGGCCAGAAGATCAACTAGCAACTTTTGGCGGTGTGCTCTGGGAATAAGTAGTAGGGGATGGTCGTGGAGTTCTGAGTGGACAATTGCCACAATATCCTTATCTTCCAAGCTGGCAAACGAGGAGAGGGGATCTTTTTCCGGCTGTGATGTTTTGCTCAGCCCCAAGGTTCCCTTAACGTAGTTATCAATTGGAAAGATCCAACTAAATGTATAAATCTTTCCATCGTCACACTTGGAATACTCCTCGGCTCCCTTCATAAACTTTCTGACTAGGCTGGACTTACCACATCCGTTGGGTCCCACCAGCAAGATAAATTTATTGTTGATTCCCTCCTCCTTAAAATTGATCAAATTTTGATAAAGGGATAACTGAGTATTGGTTTGACCAAAAACAGGAGGAGAGTCAGGGTGTTCCATTTGAAAAAGTTTGAACTGATCCTGATCATCCTGTCCAAAGTGGTTGAGCATATCCAGCAGATATAGATAGCTGGGACGACATGAACGAATTGGGTGTTGCTCGACCTCTTCCATGTAATCATGAAAAGAGAGCACCTCATTTAGTGAACGATCCTCAACATTGGCTTCTTCTATCCATCGCATTTTGTGCTCCAGCTTAAATAATTGCTAACTTGACGATTTTCTTGGATCAACTCTTACCTATTAACATTTGGGTAACTTAAGATATAATTGTAGTCCTCTTTGTTATTTTAGTCATCGGGAAGTTTGGTTCTACTGTATGGAATGGAAAGGTTCTAAAACAATTTATCTGATCGTGGCCGTGGTGTTGGGGCTGCTGGCAGCGACTAGCATGCTGATTTATCGGTACTATACCCCCAAAGATGATCAATTTACTAAAGTAATAGATCTGCGCCGTGGACAGGAAAGTGTGTTGCAGTCAGTCAGAGCGATCCATAAAGTGTGGCAGGATGGGCGCTTCTCTCCCATCGCCAAACCTGGATGTATCTCGAAAATACCTGAACATCGTCGCGCCTGTAATCCGGAGCTATTAGCATGTTATCTAAAGGAGCTAATAGCAAAAGCGGGGGACAAGGGGGGGGTTCTCCCCGTAGAGCAACGAGGAGGGTTGGTTACTGCCATCTCGCGTATGATGGGATCGAATAATAATATTTTGCCCTTTGCACGTAAAGTAGTGCTCCAACAGCGGCGTGGATTAGATCAACAGAATTGGGTGGTTCTATTAGAGGATAGCTGTAACCAAGTGTCTCTACCGGGTCGCGTCTATCAATACCAATTGGGTAAGAAGCTATGGCGTTGGGATAATCTGGGCCAGGATATCTATATTGATAAGTATCTTGTCACTCGAGCTGAGATTGAAGAGTGGGATCAAGCGATTATGCGTCAGGGAAAACGTTCATGGCCGAATCGAGGACGTTACCTACCTGCAACCGGACTGAAGTTAAGCCAGATGGAGAGTTACTGCCATTTTCGTGGCGCAGAGTTAATCTCGGCCCATCTCTACGATGCTGCCACCTATCATCCCGGTGATATTAATAAGATTAATCCCTACCTAGTTGGTACTAGTTTGTATCCTTGGACTCGTCATGGAACTAAAAATTTTCTCTATAAAATTCAGCAAGGTGAGAGTAGCGCGTTTGATGATCGCTACTGTCTATTGATCTATGCCAAAGAGTGTCGTAGCGCCAAAGTGCCCTATCAACAATTTGTGACCAACGCCACTAGTTGGAGCGGCATCTACGAGGTAATGGGAGGTGTGCCAGAGGTGATGAGAAATACCATTCATCCAGAGCGTAATATATTTATGAGTAGCTTCTACTTTCCCCTGGCATCCCATTGGCACCGATTGGGAGTTCGTGGCAAGTGGAGCGGGAGCGGGTTTGAGGTAAACGATTTTAACTGGACTCTTCCCGAGGGCCAGAAACAGCAGGAGATAACCCCCACGGTTTCACCGGTTGAGGTTGGATTTAGATGCGTAAGGAACGACTATCGTGAAATCTATTAATTTTCTACTGCTATTTATTTTGCTGCTAACTGGATCAAGTTTGTTGGCCGATGAGAGGGAGGTTAACTCGGAGCAGCTGCGGGAGCAATTTCACTCTCAACTCTATCTAGACCTTTTTTCTACCTACAAACTATTTATTACTCAGATGGCAAATTTAAATAGTGGCAAACCGGTCACCGGCCCAGTGTTGAGTTGGCAATTAGTAGCGGAATTTAACACGATCAACAACAGTGGTGTTCGAGAAATTCTATGTCTCTTCTACAAAATCCCCTTAGTACAGCAACAGAAGGGGGGCCATATAAAGTTAGTAGACGCAGATAAGAGAGGGCGCTGTTGGGGACGATTTTTGCAACCAGCTCGCGCAGAGTTAAAAAATATAAGAAGTCTACAAATGACAATCGCCCTACCCGGTATAAGAAAGAGTAGAAAAAAGATAGCTAATTTCCACCTACAGTTAAAGGTCTCTGGAATCTATGAGATAGCAGGCAGAGCGCTGCACCGGCCAATCTTGCTTCCGTTGGTAAACCTGGATACCAGTAATATTCAATATCAAGAGGGCAAGCGAAGGATCAGAAGACTACCAACGCTTACAGGGGGTAGGCGCTATAGTAGCTGGTTGACCGAACGAGTGATTCCTGGAGTGATGGTGCTGCCGGGTAAAATGAGTGATCTCTCTTTGGATTCGGGAACCCGAACAGTGGTAAAGCCTGGGGAGATCTGTCTACAGATTAATGATCAGTGTCAGGTGGTGGGAGATGTGACCTGTGATCGCTGTCAAGCTCCGTCATACCCGGTGATTAGTTCCAAATGTCAGACTCGTTTTGGCCGAGTGTGTGGCCCCAACCGGTGTGGAAGTCGAGGGGAGCCTGCATGTGTGCGAGGGTTTAACTATCTTCACCAACCAATTGAGTCCGGCTGTTCTAAGGGGTCTCCTGCAGGATTGTGCCAAGACGGTTTACACACCTTTTGTGATGGGAGTAGGTTACTACTAGTCTGCCTGTAGCCTTAATTGAAGTTAGGAGAGAGTCGGTGCATCAGAAATTTACCTACCACCAATTGATTACCGAAGGTCAGCTAGATAGTTTTGGCCATGTTAATAATGCAAAATATCTGGAGATCTTTGAGGCCGCCCGCTGGGACTTTATAACTTCCAGTGGATTTGGGTTGGCCGTTGTTAAGGCAGAGATGATCGGTCCGGTGATTATGGATGTTCATATAAAGTATAAACGGGAGCTAAATAACCGCGAGGAGATTAAGGTCGTTTCCCAGTGTTTAGAGGTTAAAAACCGGATGATCATAACTTTGCAACAGGAGATTATCAATCAGGAGGGGCGTTTGGCGTCCCATGCAATTTTTTCGGTTGGGCTAATGGATTTAGAGTGCCGTAAGCTAATCACCATGACTCCACGCTGGTTAGTAGCGATGGGGATAGATATCAAGGAAGAATAAAGCGTTCAAATATCTCGGATAAATTTTTCAGTAGCTCTGGCTTGAGCGGCAATGATGATTGGGAGATTTCTAACTTAAACTGTTCAAACGTTAGTGCCTGTTCGAAGCTTCTAGCCGTTGCGGCATGGCTGATATGCCAGCGTTCAGGTGCAACTCCTCCTCGGTCGTTAGCAAATGGACGGAAGAAGTCCTGACTACAATCTTGGGTAATTATCTGATCTAGCCAGAGGTGTAGTCGGCCAAAAATTCCTTGGTCATCGCTCTCCGCTACTGTTAGCTGGACTTGATAATCTTCTGTCGGCAGGGTGGAGTAGTCATAGATATCAAAGTCTGAACCCCAGTGATGGCGCGAGAAACCGGGAATCGCTGACCAGCGTAGAATAGCAAAGAGTAGTTCAGTTGAGGATAGATCTTTAATCGCTAGTGGGTTTTCATCGTTATCCAGCACCGGACGTCTTCCCTCAACCTTCTCTTGCCAGATCTTTAACTGTTGTTGGTAACTACGATATCCACTAGCAACAGCAATTACATGGCCTGCTGCTAATCCTTTTTGGTAAAGTAGCTCAAGTGCTGCTGCCGCTGTTGGTTGGGCCTGGAAACGGCGATGGATTGATTCTCCTAGCTGGTAGTAATTTAACTGCTCCGAGGACAAATACTACTCCTTGTCATCATCATTAAAGAGTCGCCTTAAGCCACTTAGGTTATAGCGTTTAGAGATGATCTTCCAGATGGGAACCCCTTCATCGGTGGTGATATCGTTATTTCGATAGTTGTACTCCTTCTGATCCTCTTGGAAGCTTATCTCGGGTGAAGAGCTCTTGTCGGCATCCAGACTAAAGTTGAATCCAGCTCCCCTTTTCTTCTTTTTGCTTTTTAACTTACCGCTCCCTTTTTTGTATTTGATCTTGTTATCGTTTAATCCGCTCTTCTCTAGTGCTTTTTTCAAAGCATCGTTATCACCACCGATGGTAGAGCGACTGCTGTTAATCATCGCTCCGCTATCTAGTGGGCCGCCACGAGCTGCTGCCATTACTTTTTTACTGGTTATCTTGCTTAGAATTGCCTTGGTTACCTTGGGATTCATATAGGAAATCTTCTTCTTTTTAGGTTGTCGGCGGTTATATTTATCAACCATCTGTTTGGCAATTTTACGGTTTTTAATCGCCTTCTTTCCCCAGCTGCTGTTGTTAAATTTAGAGTCATTCCAGTTGCCTTGGCTTAGTTGATCAAGTTGGCCACCAATATCGCTTAGTGAGGTAGCAGTACCTAAACCTCCCATGGTCAGGTTACCAAAGCCACTTTTGTAACAGGCGTTCTGTCCGCTCGCCTTATCCTTAAATTTACGACACTTGCAGTCTTGATCAAACTTGCCGTTTAGATCAACACAACCTAATTTGTGGATTGATGCTTTACTGTAGTCAGTAGCTCCAATCGCTTGTTGGTTGGCATGGCTGGCCCATAGATTACGGCAGGTCTGACTATTGGTGCGGTTGGGATTTTGGGTACCATCACGGTTGTAGCAGTAGCAGTCGGGAGTCTCCATATCTTCACGTCCTCCGGGGCAGAAGGAGGCCATATTATCGGTAAACTCATCAATGATTTTTTGGATCATCTCGACATTCTCCTTTGCCTGTTTGGCTTGCTTATCCGCAGCCGATGCTAGCTTAAAGGCAAGGGCGGCGGCAACGCCGGAGATGATGACTATTCCTGTGGGGGAGTTAAAAAATTGGCCGATGGAATCTTTGGCCAAACCAGCAACGGCAGCAGCCCCTCCCGCTCCAATCAGCATGGCAAAGAGCTTCTGCTTCTTCTTTTTATCACTTTTTTTGTCACTATCACTTTTACTCTCCTCGGCGTAGGCGGAGGGGATTAACAGTGCCAAGCTCGGAGTCCAGTATTGATGAGATTCATTCTTGATGGGTGTGTAGTTGTCACTATTGCCGATAAGTGGGGTTGACTGCTGGTTGGCCATACATACAGTTCGTCCCTGAGTCATATCCCAGACCGCAGCAATTGCCGCCGCCGCATAGGCTGCAGCAATCAACTTATAGGTGGTCGCTTTGGTCTTGGCCGCTTTGGCAATGGCTTCCTGCTCCTCTTTTAAAAACTCAAACGCTCTCAGTTGTGCCTGGTTGGGATTATCCTCCACCGCTTCCTTTTTATATCTTTCCCGCAGCTTCTCTAACTCCTTGTCCAAGAACATATAGGTGTAGAGTTCTCCCGCTAGGCCGGCGACAGCTGCCGCTGTAAAGATGCTCTTACAGATGCAGTCTCCCTTTTCTTTTTTACTCTTAGCCTGCTCTGGAGTTAAATCGGCCCCCATTCCAAAATAGTTAATTACTGCTAAGCCCACCGCCATTCCCATCACAGCAGAGGCCATGGTACCACCCTTATCTTCTGCTGCCTCGATGTCGCCGGTTTTGCTTTTGGCATAGTCGTCATGGCACTGCTTGCGGGCCTTAGGGTCCTCTATCTCGACACACGCTTCGTAGGCGTGGCGATCTTCAATTGATTTTTCGGTGTTTAAGCAGCGATTAGTGTTACAGTCCCACTGCTTCGCAGAGTTTGTATCACACTGTGACTTTGCTTCCTTTAAATCGGGATCATTGGGATAGCTACAAGCAGCATGGAGCTCTAAAACCGGCAGCATGGTTAGTTGCATGATGGTCGCAACTAAAATAGTAACTTTGATTAAAGAAGAGCCAAAATTAGCTAACATACTAAACCCCTTACATAGTGGATTGGGATTAAATCCCACTAACTATCTGTTTCCATACTATTTTGAACCAAGATGCCATTAAATGGAAACGCTCACTTGATTGTTCTCACTCAAATAAGTGTAACATAGTTAAAATAGGTGTGGTGGAGCTTTTCTTTCTTGAAAACGGTTGGTGATCTTCCATTGCACAGCTGCCACAAATGGTTGACAATTTCTCTCTCAAATGAAAATGCTCATGTGAGGTAGCAAGTTGGATAAGTAGCTAAAAAGCGTTGCAAGCTGCTGGATTCCGGAGTAATCTCTAATCGTATTTTTCTAGTCATAGATGGTTTGTTAATCGGGCTTTACGCAGCTTAATAGCTATATTTTTTGATATTAATTTTTAGGGGTATTTATTAATGAAAGAGGTAAAAAGCGTCGTTATTAGATTTTCTGGAGACTCTGGAGATGGGATGCAGTTAACTGGAACCCAATTCTCCAACACTTCGGCCCTGATGGGCAACGATATCTCCACCTTTCCCGATTTTCCTTCCGAAATCAGGGCCCCTCAGGGGACAGTGGCAGGAGTATCCGGTTTTCAGGTCCACCTTGGGTCTAGCGAGATTACTACTCATGGTGATGAACCAGACGTGCTCGTGGCGATGAATCCCGCCGCCCTAAAAGCCAATCTTGAAGCAGTCAAGAAGGGTGGGGCAGTTATTGTTAATATCGATGCTTTTGATCTTAAGGGGCTACAAAAAGCTGGATATAAGGAGAACCCTCTAGAGGGTATGGCGTTATCTGATTACAACGTTATTAAGGCCAACATCAGCTCCCAGACTGTAGAAGCACTAAAGGAGTACGATTTAGATAATAAGTCTAAAGCGCGCTGTAAAAACTTCTACGCTCTAGGGATTACCTACTTCCTCTTTGGTCGCTCTGCTAAAAACACCCTAAGTTGGATTGAGAAAAAATTTGCCAAGAATCCTATTTTAGCGGAAGCCAATATGGCGGCACTAAAAGCGGGCCGAAACTATGCGGAGACGCTAGAAGCGGTAGTCTCCCTATATACAATTGAAAAGGCGAAGATCAAGCCGGGACGTTATCGGCAGATCAATGGCAACACTGCTACTGCCTGGGGGATGATTCAGGCGGCGAAGGCGGCGGGGTTGGAGCTCTTCTTGGGATCATATCCGATCACTCCGGCGACTGACATTCTTCATGAACTCTCTCATCACAAACACTTTGGTGTTAAAACATTTCAAGCAGAAGATGAGATTGCCGGTATCTGCTCTGCCATTGGGGCATCCTTTGCTGGTGCTTTGGCCCTAACCACTACCTCTGGCCCCGGACTGGCTTTGAAGGGGGAGGCGATCGGTTTGGCGATAATTTGTGAGATGCCACTGGTGATTGTTAACGTACAGCGGGGAGGTCCTTCAACTGGCCTACCGACTAAGACTGAGCAGTCAGATCTAAATCAAGCTCTTTTTGGCAGAAATGGTGAGAGTCCTGCGATTGTTGTCGCCGCCTCTCGACCATCAGACTGCTTTGAGATGGCCTTTGAAGCTTCCCGTTTGGCACTGGAGCATATGCATCCTGTAATTCTGCTAACTGACGGTTATATTGCTAATGGGGCCGAGCCGTGGCTGATTCCAGATCTCTCCACATCGTTTAACAAAATTAATCATCGGCAGATTACAAAGGATGATAAGGAGTTTAAGTCTGAAGATGGAGTATTCCTCCCTTATAAGCGAGATGATAAAAATTTCTCTCGACCTTGGGCCATTCCTGGCACAACTGGATTTGAACATCGAATCGGTGGCCTAGAGCGCGAGGATGTCACTGGCAACGTTAGTCACAGTCCTAAAAACCACCAAGTAATGACCGACCTTCGAGCGGAGAAGATTAAGCGAGTACAAGATAATATTCCACTACAAAAACTGACCGGTGAGAGTAGTGGTGATATTCTGGTGCTATCTTGGGGAGGCTCTTATGGAGCTTGCTACTCAGCGGTTAAGGCACTACAGGAGGAGGGTAAAAAGGTCTCACTCGCCCACCTACGCTACATCAATCCCATGCCTTCAAATTTGGAGGAGATTATTGGTCAATTTAAGCGGGTACTAGTGCCAGAGTTAAATAGTGGTCAGATGAGGGATCTACTTAACTGCCGTTTTCAGTGTGGAGCGGTTGGATATAACAAGGTTCAGGGATTACCATTTAAGATCAGCGAGGTGGTTGATGCTGTTAATCGTCAGCTAGAGAGCCTGTAATCTACGTATACGATAGATAGTTAATTAGGAGTTTTTAAGATGAGTGAAGCGGTAGCATATAAAAAGAAGGATTTTGTTAGCTCTCAAGAGGTGCGCTGGTGTCCCGGTTGTGGTGACTACGCCATCCTCTCCAGTATCCAGACGGCGATGACCAAAATCGGTAAGCGGCGGGAGGATATTGTCTGTGTCTCCGGAATCGGCTGCTCCTCTCGCTTCCCCTACTACGTCAATAGTTACGGGATGCACACTATTCATGGGCGAGCACCTGGAATTGCCAGTGGAGTAAAAATTCACAACCCCGACTTAAGCGTCTGGGTTCTAACCGGCGATGGCGATGGTTTGTCAATTGGTGGTAACCACCTGATTCATGCACTTCGCAGAAATATTAGTATGAACATTGTGCTGTTTAACAATGAGATCTATGGTTTGACCAAAGGGCAGTACTCACCAACTTCTAAGCAGGGGATTATTACTAAGTCCAGTCCCGATGGTTCCGTTGATCGGGCTTTTGTTCCCGGTTCGTTGGCCCTGGGGGCCGGAGCAACTTTCTTTGCCCGTACAATGGATACTGATCCGAAACATATCCAGGATGTGATGATCGAAGCGCATGAACATCAGGGAACATCGTTAGTTGAGGTATTCCAAAACTGTATCATCTTCAATGATGGCGCTCATAAAATCTATACCGACCGCGCCACTCGTGATGACTACTCTTTAAAGCTGGTTCATGGCGAGCCGATGATCTTTGGCAAAGATCGCAATAAGGGATTGATCCTTAATCACTTTCACCCTGTGGTTGTGACTATTGGTGAAAATGGTGTAACGGAAAAAAATATTCTTGTTCATGATAAGCACGACTATAATCTGGCCAGTATGTTGACCCGTTTAAAAGCTCCAGAGTATCCAGTACCGGTCGGGGTCTTCTATCAGGAGCGTGCCGCAGTTTATTGTCAGCAGGTCTGTGCTCAGATAAAAGATCTTAAGGCCAAGCGTGGCGAGGGTGACATGCAGGCACTGCTTAACTCGGGTGATACCTGGGAAGTAGAGTAACTACCTCTCCTTGAGCCAACTACCGTCCAAACTTTGGAATAGAAACTTTGCCCTACTCTGGCAAGGGCAGTTGATCTCCCTGCTGGGAACTCAGGGCTTTTTGATTGCCGAGCTGCTCTGGCTTCGATCTATTAGCTCATCAGGCAAGGTAGTGGGGATCGCCTTGATGATCTCCACTATGCCAGCAGTCATCTTTAATCTCCTGGGAGGAACATTTGCGGATCGCTACTCTCGTAAAATGCTAATTGTTCTCTGTGATTTTATCTCCTCTCTTTTAGTGCTAACTTTAGCGACTCTTTTTTTCTACCTGCCATCATCGCCTGACTCCTTTAACTTAATTGTTATTTTAGTTACGATCTCTACGTTACTTAACTCCGTTCAGGCGATCTATCGGCCAGCAGTCCTCTCCTCTATTCCGGACTTGGTTCCGACCACTTCGTTGACCGCCGCCAACTCACTGGTGGAGTCCATCTCGCAACTGGCAATTGCGGTAGGACAGGCAGTAGGTGGAGTTCTCTTTAGAACATTGGGGGCACCACTTCTCTTTTTACTAGATGGAGTTAGCTACTTTTTATCTGCCGTCAGTGAGCTATTTATTCACTTTCCCAACCCCACTCCTGTCCCAGCTCCTGCTTCTGACCCCGTTTCCGCCCCTGCTCCCCCCTCTGTCTACTCCGATCTAAGGTCAGGCCTCCTCTACGTCTATCAAGATCGCGGGATGCGCACTCTCTTTATCTGTCTGGCAGTAATGAATATGATCTTTGCTCCTATCTCGATCTTCCTTTCTTACTATGTAGAGTTTCATCTGATTCTACCTGTTGACTGGTTCGGTTACCTCTTTGCAGCACTTAGCTTGGGCATACTTAGCGGGTTGACTCTGGCCTCAAAGTTAAACTGGCAAGGCAAGGAGCGACGGCTATTAATTTTGGGGGCCTTCGGCGATATGTTTATCTGCTATTTCCTACTTGGTATTACTACCACTCCTCAGCTCTCCTGGGGGCTGTTCTACCTGATGGGAGTTACGATTGGAGTGGTAAATATTAGTATTATAACCATACTTCAGCAGTCCAGTGACTCCCAATATTTAGGTAGAGTGATGGGGGTGTTGGCGATGATGGCAACTCTATTTGTTCCATTAGGGATGGGGCTTTCAGGCATTGTGATCGAACAGGTTGGGGCGACAAATATCGGATCTCTATTTATGTTCTCTGGAGTGTTGCTATTTCTAGTAATTGCAGTCGCTACTACCAGCAAGCACTTTCGCGTCTTGTTAAAGTCTTGATTTTAATTAAAATTAGTCATCAGCAGTGATGTAATTATTAAGTAATCGAGAAATATCTATAAGGTTTTTGAGATAAGTAGGATAAAACCTTGTTGATTATGAAAGTCTACTCCAAAACCATTGAGACCTTTATCCCCCGGCTTAGAAAGTGGGCACGGGAGATTTTACGCCAGGAGTTTGGACTTAATATTGCTCGCACACGCTTTCATATGGATAATGGGTGGAGTTATCCCATCGTCATTGTGGCAATTGATGATAAAAAGCGGCTAGGCTATTTTGATTCTGAGCAGTTGACGATTGGAATTAATCGCTCACTGATCTACTTGGCCAAAGAGCGAGTAATTAAGGATATTCTTCGTCACGAGTTGGCCCACTACCTTACCTTTGTCTTTTACGCTAAAAACTACTCACAGCTAGAGCCCCACGGAGCAGAGTTTAGAGCGATCTGTCAGCACTTTCATTTAGACTCCAAAATCATCTCAGCATCGATTGATCTGCGGTTAGAAAATGAGAGTCTGGAGGGAGATCTACCTTCAGAGCGGATCATCAATAAAGTTGCAAAACTCTTGGCCCTGGCCAGTAGTAGTAATCAGAGTGAAGCGGAGTTAGCAACAGTCAAGGCCAACCAATTGATGCTGCAACATAATCTGGATCGCTTGACAGTATCGGCTCATGGTGACGGAGCAGGAGAAGAGGAGCTCTTTTTTGTTAAGCAGGTTTTGGGAGGTAAGCGAGATACTCCTCGCCGAACTGCCATTGCCCAAATTCTCTTCCACTTTTTTGTCTATCCAGTTAGATGTCGTGATGGTTTAGAGGTAACAGGTACCAAGGCCAACGTAGAGAATGCCAACTACTTGGCCAACTACTTAGATGGAGAGTTGAAGCGTATCTATCGTGCTGCTAAAAAAAATAGCTCCTGTCTACGAGAGAAACCCTTTATGGTAGCCTTGGCCAATACCTTTTGCGCTAGGCTGGAGCAGTCACAGCAGGAGGGAGCGGCAGTGACCAGACGGGCCCTGATGGTGATTGAACAGCAACTAAATATTGCAGTCAAGGGGATCTATGGTCGCACTACTGGAGTGAGCAGTAGTTTTGTCAATTGTCAGCACTCGCACACTTTGGGGCAGGAGGCAGGCCAAAAGTTGCAGCTGCGTAGAGGTGTAACCAGTAGTGATCCGATCCGACTACTTAAAAGGTAACCGGTACCTTTTGGCTGACATTGCGTCATTTATTTAGCACTATTTCGTTTTCGCAATCTGTCGCAACTTCTGTTGATTCTGGCCAAGGACTTTACGCCTTAGACCTGTCCTAACAACATCAACCTTCTTATTGGAAAAATTTCCCTGGGTTAGTTGTGACAACAGCAAATATGGGTGTGATCTAATCAACATCTCATCAATAGAATCAAGCGGATAGATCGGCAAGTTGGGCAAGAATATCCCCTAGGAGATCACATAATCGATCTAACGGCATTAGAAATGGATCTCTGTTATTGCTCCTGGCCGTAATATGGATGGGAGAGAGACTTGGACGAATAAGTGTTTTTTTGCCCATACCTTAAAATAAGACTGCAAACTAGGGGCGCTTTGCGTGACGGTGTTTGGCTAAAATTATGTCATTGTTATCATGGCTGACAAAATATCTGACACACCGTCAACCAAAAGGTACCGGTTACCTTCTGGTTGGGTTGCCTTCTAAAAGTTGCAGCTGTGTAGAGGTGTAACGAGTAGTGATCCGATCAGACTACTTGGTAGGTGATAAGCTTATTATAATCTAACTACTTATTTATAAAGGGTTTTAACCTTGATCTGCCGGTACTAAGTGGTATTTCCTCCCTTTTTACTACAATTATATGTTGAATAGGTCGATAATTAGAGTCGATGGACAGTAATATCTCACCACAACGATTTTTGGGATTAGCAATGGCGCTTCAACTATTGGTGTCGCTGCCGCTCTATGGTGGATTCATTGATAATTTGGACCGGGTCATTAACCGGCGGGTGGAGGGATGTAACACTGGCCAGCAACAGTGGGGGCATTATAGCTGTCTGGAGAATCCAATAGTTGGTGCTCATCTATCGACGGTTGAGAAGTTCCAGGGGGATGTTCAGCAGGTAATCAATCGGATGGAGGAGTGGACCTATATCCGTCAGAAGGTTACTCAGAAGAGGGAGCTGATGATAGCTGCCCGAAGTGAGTATGGTCAGCTAGCACAAGAGTTGTCCTCAGCTGGAATACCGCAGGAGGAGTCAGCGCTAGGTCAATTGAAAAAAACTTTTTTAGTTTTGGCAGAGGTCAAGCGCAGTATAAATGAACTCAAGAAGTTGATCGATCGCTGTGATGACTCTGTGGCGAAACAATCTATTGAGTGTCGTGGTAAGCATCAGGAGTTTGCTATTAAGTTGTCGGCATTACAGGCGATGGAGTTGACTCTGGTTAGTAGTTCACCGCTACTATCCCACTCTGCTTTTCAAGGTCAGAGAAGGTGGATGGGATTGAGTGACAGTGATGGAGGATTACTATTGGCATCTTCAGCAATGGATGATCGCCAGTTGGATCAGAAATTTAGACGGCAGCTAAGAGTTGCGTTGAGAGAGACAAGAAAGAAACTAGATAAGCGGATTGGGCGTTATGGTCGTTTGTTGGCCACTACTCACCAACGGAAGGACGGATCATTTATCTGTCGCCAGTGTACCTCCGGAATCGAGGACTATCTAGAAGATAGTGATCTGTTATTTGAACTTAATCCTCAATTAGATAGTGGAAACCATAGGCACCCTCTAAGCTTGGCAATCTGTCGTCTATCTCAGAAGTACTACCTGGCCCGTGCCCGTGGTGTGCTAAGTGGATTTTTACTGGATTCAGCTTTAGTTATTACTCCTATGGGGATTGCGGGAGCGCTGAAGGGGGCCGTCTCTGTACTGAAGGTTGCACCCAAAGGTGCAAAGATATTGACACCGACGTTACAGGTGGCAGGTGAGGGCGCCGTTATTGGTGCAGAGATAAATCGTCTGAGCGGAGAGCTTGAGCAGTGCGAGGTGTTAGAGTTAGATTTGGCAGTTACTGGTGGGCGGCCAGCACATAAAAAGTTGTTAGGAAAACTAAAGAGTTGCCGCCAAAGAGTGAAAGAGCGGGCGATCGATACCTCTCTTGCTCTGGTCGGCGGGATCGGTTTGGCCGGTGCTCATATGATACGTGTCGCACGGCCGATGATTGATACAATTCAGCCCAAAGTGGCCAGTAAAGTGAAGGGTGAGCTACTGGATATCTTGCGTCGAGGGGGACTGAATGCCACTGACCAGAAGATGACAGGATCTCAATTTAATCAGATGTATGATGATCTAATCAATTTTGCCAAACGTCACAATATAACTGTAATTGAGTCAACCCCTGGCAGGATGGGAGCAACGGGAGTCTTTCCTCGGGGAGTTGATCGTCTGGAATTAGTTGGATTTAAGCGGGCGACAGAGTTAGCTGGTGAGGTTGGGGCCACATCTCGCCATGAGTTAGCACATATGTTCCATACGTTGCAGATGCGAGCAACTCTACTAGAGAGTAATGGAATTAAAGGCGCAAAAAAATTGGTGGATGGTAAGGTCAAAGATGGGATGAACAACTATCTTAAGCTGTTTGAGTCCTCATCTAGTCGTAACTATCGTGAGTTTGAAAAGGCAGTAACTTCGATCGCCAATCCCACTTTAGATGGAAAGTGGATGAAATCTTTGGTCAATACCTCTGCTGCTGACTACTCCCGGCGATTAACCTCTCTGTTGGATGGTACAGAGCAGGCGACAGTGGTGGGTAAGGTGCGCTTTCCCAGTGGTCGATCGCTACAAGATGTCTATGGTAAAGTTATGTCCAGTGCAACGGTGGCCACAGGAGGATCATTTACTGAGCTTGGTGCGACTAGGCTAACCCCAGCCATATTTGCCATCTATTATAGTAATAATACATTTGGGCTACGTGATAAGGTGGACGCCATGTTAGAGCGGGAGCCTGAGAACTCTTTTTAACGCACCATTTCTACCCAAAATAGTACTACTTAGATAAGATGTCGGCCCAACCGTTTAGCAAGTGAGGGCCTAAAGATGGATCTACTCCACACCCAGTTGGATAGCAGTAGTCAGAGTTTCAAAGAGAACCAGCAATTTCATCTAGAGCTAAAACAGGCTTTAGATCAGAAGCTATCCAAAGTTAAGTTGGGTGGCGGTGATAGGTCGGTTACTCGTCATCATCAGCGTGGTAAATTTTTACCACGAGAGCGGATTGAAAAAATAATAGATTCCGGCTCTCCATTTTTAGAGCTGACTCCATTGGCGGCAGATGGTCTCTATGGTGGCAAGGTTCCCTCGGCCAGTATCATCACTGGTATTGGTCGGATTCATGGATTGGAGTGCATGATTGTCGCTAATGATGCTACCGTGAAGGGTGGGACCTACTATCCGATGACGGTTAAAAAGCATCTTCGGGCTCAATATATTGCTCAGGAGAACCGGCTTCCCTGTATCTATCTAGTCGACTCCGGTGGAGCCTTCCTACCCATGCAGGATGAGGTCTTTCCCGACCGTGAGCACTTTGGTCGCATTTTCTATAATCAAGCAGAGATGTCTGCTTTGGGTATTCCCCAGATTGCAGTCGTTTTGGGATCATGTACCGCTGGTGGTGCCTATGTTCCGGCGATGGCAGATGAGTCGGTAATTGTTAAAGGCAATGGCACCATCTTTTTAGGTGGGCCGCCACTAGTGAAAGCTGCCACCGGTGAAGAGGTTACGGCGGAAGATCTGGGGGGAGCAGATGTCCATACTAAAAAAAGTGGGGTAGCTGATCATTACGCTAACGACGAGGAAGAGGCGCTACTCATTACTCGTAATATTGTGGAAAATCTTAATTACTTGGCAAAAAAGCCCATGTTGCCCCAGCGTTGTGAGAGTGTTGCACCTGAGTATCCAGTAGAGGAACTCTACGGAATTGTCCCCAAGGATACTCGTATCCCTTACGATGTGCGTGAGGTGATTGCCCGGATTGTAGATGGCTCAAGCTTTCATCAATTTAAGGAACACTACGGGACGACCTTAGTTTGTGGCTTTGGTCGTATCCATGGCCACCAGGTGGGAATTGTTGCTAACAACGGTATTTTATTTTCTGAAAGTGCTGTCAAGGGGGCGCATTTTGTAGAGCTCTGTGGCCAGCGCAAAGTCCCACTGCTATTTCTACAAAATGTCACTGGCTTTATGGTTGGTCAGCAATATGAAGCAGGAGGTATTGCTAAGGATGGTGCCAAGATGGTTATGGCCGTTTCCAACGCCAAGGTACCTAAGTTTACCGTTATTATTGGTGGCTCCTTTGGGGCCGGTAACTATGGGATGTGCGGCCGTGCCTATGATCCGCGTTTTTTATGGATGTGGCCCAACGCTCGTATCTCAGTTATGGGTGGTGAGCAGGCGGCTGGAGTTCTCTCCACCGTTCGTCAGCAGGCGCTAGAGCATGCTGGGGAGAAAGCGATGACCCCCGATGAGCTAGCAGAGTTTGAGCGTCCGATTCGTGAAAAATATGATAAGGAGGGGAGCTGTTACTACAGTACTGCTCGTCTTTGGGATGACGGGGTGATTGATCCGGCCCAGACCAGAGATATTTTAGGGTTGGCATTAGATGCTTGTCTTAATGCCCCGGTGGCGGATACCAAGTTTGGTGTTTTTAGAATGTAGGAGGTAAGTATTGGATTCAACAACTTTTACTGTTGGTACCGATTCCCGTGGTGTGGTGGAGTTAACATTTAACCGGCCGAAGCTCCATAATGCTTTTAATGATCTAATGATTAAGGAGTTAACCCACTGGTTTGCTGAAGCGGAGAGTGATGACTCTATTCGATTGGTAGTGCTAACTGGTAATGGCCGTTCATTTTGTGCTGGTGCCGATCTAAATTGGATGCGCAGTATGAAAGAGTATTCGGCGGAAGAGAATATTCAAGATAGTATGCGACTAGATGGAATGTATCAGGCGATAAATAATTTTACTCGCCCAGTAATTGGTAAGATGGGTGGTGCCGCAATCGGCGGCGGAGTTGGCTTGATCGCAGTGTGTGATCATGTTGTTGCGGTGGAGGGGGCAAAAATTCAGCTCTCGGAAGTTCGTTTGGGTCTGGTACCAGCGGTAATCTCTCCCTACGTAATCGCTAAAATTGGTGAGAGTTATGCCCGTTCAACTTTTATTAGTGGCCAACCGTTTAATTCTAAGCATGCTCTACAGATAGGTTTAGTTCACCAGGTAGTTCCACAGGAAGAGTTAGATAGCACCGTTGAAATGGTAGTTGAGCGCTGTTTAAAAGCTGCTCCTCTGGCACAGCGAGCCTGTAAGGAGTTGATCAAAAATGTAGTTGAACATGCGGGTGATGGGCATGAAGAGATTAGTCGCTATACCTGCCACGCGATTGCCAATGCCAGAGTTTCTGATGAGGGACAGGAGGGGATGGATGCTCTCTTAAGCAAGCGTCCACCAAGTTGGCTGGAGAGTAAGGAGTAATGAGCAATAACAAGGGTCGAAAAATAACAAAAGTACTGATTGCCAATCGAGGGGAGATTGCCCTGCGGGTAATGCGTAGTTGTCGCTTGATGGGAATTAAAAGTGTTGCTATTTATGCAACTGCTGAGCTTGGAATGCCACACACTACTTATGCCGATCAAGGTTTTGATTTAGGGGAGGGGGATCTCCATGCCACCTACCTAAACCAAGAAAAAATCATCAGCATTGCCCAAGAGAGTGGAGCAGATGCCATCCATCCCGGCTATGGCTTTTTATCTGAAAATAGCTCTTTTGCTAAGTTGGTAGAAAAGAGTGGGCTGATTTTTATTGGGCCGACAGCAGAAGTGATCGATCTAATGGGGGACAAACAGGCTTCAAAAATTAGGATGGAGGAGATTGGTGTTCCTACTATCCCTGGCTACCATGGTGATGATCAAGCTTCAGAGCTATTAAAATCTGAGGCCAAAAAGATTGGGCTACCAGTTCTTATCAAGGCTTCTGCTGGTGGTGGTGGTAAGGGGATGCGGGTGGTTGAAGACCTTGCTCAATTTGAAGAGCATTTGGCTTCGGCGCAACGAGAGGCGGCCAGTGCTTTTGGCAATGATCAGATGTTAATTGAAAAGTATATCATTAACCCTCGTCATATTGAGGTACAGGTATTCTCTGATATGGCGGGAAACCATCGTCACTTTTTTGAGCGAGAGTGTACAATTCAAAGACGCCACCAAAAAATTGTCGAGGAGTCACCCTCAGTTGCCTTGGCCCCTGAAACCAAAGAGCGCATTTTAGCTTCAGCAGTTTCGATCTGTGAAAACATTGGTTACCGTGGGGCCGGAACGGTGGAGTTTATTTTAGATGATGATCAATCTTTTTATTTTCTAGAGATGAATACCCGGTTACAGGTAGAGCATCCGGTGACCGAGATGGTGACGGGATTTGATCTGGTGGAGCTGCAACTAAAAGTGGCTGAGGGTGAAGATTTTAATTTTGGCCAAAAGGATATTAAGCAGCAGGGACATAGCATTGAAGTTAGGCTCTATGCAGAAGATCCCGATAACGATTTTTTGCCTTCGATCGGTACGATCAGTAGAATTGGTGAAACTTCACAGTCAGGTGTTCGTTTTGATAGTGGCTACTCTGATGGTGATCAGATCACCATTAACTTTGATCCCATGTTGGCTAAGCTAATTGTTGATGGCAAGGATCGTAATGAAGCGGTTAATAAGATGTTATACTCATTAGATGAGCTGCCGCTTTTAGGTGTCAAAACCAATCGGGAGTATTTGAAACGTATTTTACAACACTCAAATTTTTTAAGTGGAGAGTTTTTTACTCACTTTGTAACTACTTTTAAGGATGACTTAAAAGCAAAGCCGCTTGAGACGCCGGTTGTCGCCCAAGCAATTGCTGCGCACATAGTTGTTCAGCAGGGAGTATTTACTCCCACCGGTGGAGTAGCAGCTACTGCTATTACCACGCCTTGGGACTCACTAACTAACTTTAGGAATGTATAATGAAGAAGCTGGTGATTAATGGTGATGAGCGAGTGATTGAACAACTCCAGATGGATCAGGAGCGGATCTCTTTTTTGTTGGATGGAGATCAGTTCTCCTTTGAGATTGTAAAGAGTACTCCCACTGGTTTGGAGTTGAAAAGTGGCAATCAAAATTTAAAGGCGGCGATGACCAGAACTTCTGCTGGTATAACTAATGTTGTAATTGGCGGGTGTGATATCGAGGTCGAAGAGGTCAGTGGTCAGCGGCGTCGCAACTCTCAAGGTGGTGCTGGAGAGATGCGTTCTCCAATGCCCGGCTGGGTATTAAAGGTACTAGTAAAAGAGGGGGATCAGGTCAAAGAGGGAGAGACCCTTTTAGTGCTTGAGGCGATGAAGATGGAGCATGCAATTAAGGCGGCAATTGATGGTACTGTTGCCGTGGTTCATGCCAGTGTGGGTGATATGGTGGAAGGGGGAGTAGAGCTAATTGGGCTTACTCCTTTAGAGTAGGTCTATTTTGCAGCAGCGACTTTTTACTGGACTTCCTAAAAAAATAAAAATTGTCGAAGTTGGGCCACGCGATGGCTTGCAAAACGAGTCGGCAATGGTCAGCGTAGAAGATAAAATTAAATTTATCACTCTGCTTGCTCAAGCAGGTCTTCAGACAATTGAAGTCGCAAGTTTTGTCCATCCCGATCGGGTGCCACAGATGGGTAATTCAGGTCAGGTGGTATCTGCACTTAAAAACTTGCCAGCCTTTAAAGGCGTGGAACTAATCTCTTTGGTACCGAATTTAAAAGGACTTGAATATAGTATTGCTGCCGGAAGTAGATATGTCGCTTTTTTTACCTCCAACTCCGAAACATTTAACCGAAAGAATATTAATGCCACAATTGAGGAGTCCCTGCACAGAATTGAGATGGCAGCTAAAATGGCCAGAGATCACAGCCTGCGTATTAGAGGGTATATCTCAACGGCATTTGGTTGTCCCTACGAAGGTGAAACTTCCATTGATGCTCTAAAACGGGTGGCCGAAAAGTTACTCTCTTTGGGGGCAGAAGAGATATGCATCGCAGATACCGCTGGACTGGCAAATCCCAATCAGGTGCAGCAACTACTCGAAAATCTAAAGAAAAGTTTTGATCTAAATCAGTTGGCAATCCATCTACACGATACAGCCGGTTTAGCACTGCCCAATGCCATGGTGGCACTACAAGAGGGGATAACTGCTTTTGATACTTCGGCGGCAGGTCTCGGTGGCTGCCCTTTTGCTAAAGGGGCCAGTGGTAATCTGGCGACCGAAGATCTACTTAATCTGGCCAATAAGTTGGGGATTGATACTGGAGTTGAGACCAAAAAATTATTAGAGGCATCAACTTTTATTTTGGATAAACTTGGTAATCAGCAGGCTAACTCCAAATTTTTCAACGCTTGCCGGGCCCGTTCCAATGGTTAGAGTTCTGATTGCGTCTATGCTGGCCCTATCTCTTACTGCTTGCTCACGACTGCAGTTTGTTTCAGATGGAAAAATTACCATTCATCCTATGAAACGTAATACTGATACTCAACGGATTGAAGTTGAGGGGAGACGAATTTTCTACCTTTGGGGATTAATCCCTCAAGAGTATAGTGTAAATTTGGATGGTGAGTTGGAGCAGTTTGTTGGCAATAATGTCTCAGGTGTTAGAATTGAACACTATCAAACAGTTTCAGATATTGTTGCCACGGTCGCGTCACTCGGGTTTTACTTTCCCCGTAGTTATCGAATCATAGTTAATCGCGGGAGTTGGTCTGGTGGGAAGTAGATCATTGCGGAGTATTTTGCCCTGCATCCTTTGTTGTTGCCTGATTGTAGGATGCAGCTCCACCGTAATCGTTGAGGGAAATAGCTGTTTGGAGAGTGCCAAGTGGTATGGCCAAGATGAAAAGGCGTCAAGTTTTGTTGCGACTAAGCAGGTGCGAGATGTGCAGTGGGAGTTATCTCCATCATACTATCTTCCCCTTTCAGAGATATTATGGGAGCGGGGGTTAACCTGTGGCCAAGTGGAGACACTGTACGTAAGTGTTGAGACCAATTTTGTTGATGCTCTATATAATTTGCTGCCCTTTACCACCTCTCGGTTAGTCAGGGTGGTTGGTACCACTAGGCTGGTTTCACAAAAAGAAGGTGCATCGCGTCGTCCGAGGAGACGCTAGTTATAGTGGACTAATTCGCTACTTGTTGAAATATATATAGATAGAGGTTAGAGTTACTGATAGTAGAATATGTAATATATATTGAGTGTTTTGGCTAAATTTTGAGGTTATCTATGACCGTTAATAAGAGAGAAAATATACGATTTAAAGTTAACCCATCACTCTTTGCGTGGATATCTTTTAATAATATTGAGTTTAGCGAGGACTGCGTTGCCTTGATAGATGCCGACTCATATAAGGGTTGCGGTCTAATCATCAATTATGATCTCGGTTTAAGTGTTGGAGATGTCAGTTTTGTCAAAGTTGGCCACCTGCCACCGGTTAAGGCGGAAGTTCGCAATGTAACTGATCTGGGGCGAGGAGTGTTTCTGATTGGAATGCAGTATCTATCTGAGCGTACTTAATATATCGGGTTTACGATTTAATCATTTGTTATCTAAGGGACTAAGGGAGATAGGATGAATTTAAGGTTGACTTTGATCACTCTGTTTGTAGTACTACTTTTCAGTGTCACCTCCCTATTTGCTTGTACGGATTTCTCCGGAACATATGTTACTAACCGTGGAAGCAGTCAAGACGGTGGAACCATTATGACTCAAGTGCTGGTAAAGCAGGTGGGTTGTGATTCCATTACTTGGACATTCAATTTTCGTGCTGGAAACCAGCACACCAAAAAGATTGTTACCGATGGTGTTGAGCATCTATCCTATGACGATGGGTACGTTGTAATGTGGGAGAGTGCTCAATTTAAGGAAGATGATCTGGTTATTAATACCAGAATGTATCAGCGCTTAGAAAATATCACCACTAAAAACGTAACCCTGCTATTTAAAGAGAGTAATGGCGGCCATATTATTGAGAACAAGCGCATCATGACAGAAGCGGGAGAGCGGATAGGCACAATTATTACCTCCTTTGTAAAAAGATAGTTATCTTTTTAGTGACTGTAATTTAGATGAAACCTTTTTGGCAGCAGCTATCTCCTGAAACAGCAATTAAACTGATAAAATTTTGGCCACCATATTTAGGTGCAGGGATCAAGGTTGAATCCTATAGTGAAGATAAGACAGAAATAGTAGTTAGCATGAAGTTAAGCTTCCTGAATACCAACTATGTTGGAGTTCACTTTGGAGGAAGTTTGTACTCGATGTGTGACCCATTTTTCATGTTACTTCTTGGATTTCATCTGGGCAAAGAGTATCTAGTTTGGGATAAGTCAGCAGAAATTGATTTTTTAAAGCCGGGCAAAGGTAAGGTGACTGCCAGGTTTCACATTCCTCTTGAGAGAGTTGATCAGATCAGACAGCAGGCTCAAGCTGGAGAGAAGATCTTTCCCACATTTGAAACCTACATACTGGATGAGGATCTGCAGCAGGTAGCCTGTGTCAAAAAGGTCCTATATGTAAGGTTGCGCTCCAAATAACATTTTTTTCTGAATGTGATTAAGTATTTAAAATACAACAACTAGTGCTTTGGTTGACCAAATAATTCCTAAATGTAGTAATTTTAGAGTGTAGTATCGATAGTTCTAGGGCGGTGTGGGAGAGGAGGAGGGGCCGAAAAGGGTAAACCTATCTTAAGCATATGATAATATGTAACGATCTCAGATAAATTACTGTTGAACATCGTTTTTCAAAATTAGGATTGACTTCTTTGACGTAGATGGATAGATACCGCTTAAGCTTAAGGGGTGAAGCCAGTGAAATTCTGGCGCTGATGCGCAACGGTAAGCAGTTTGATTCTGACGAGTCCGATCCCCCCATTAAAGCTATAATCTCACGCAGACTGGGAATATAGTTATGAACAACTACCATTTATTTACAGTTCTTTTTCTATCTTTCATATGGCTGTTTTTTCGCCGTGACTTGATTTACTCTCAAGATCAATATAGTAAAAATAAGAGGTCTATATCGAATAATTATAGTCACAAATCTCCTTCCGTCCCTATTTTAACAAGAACAGTCAATATCAGAAATAATCAAGTAAAGAGTAAATTAATAAAAAATGCACCGTTAAAGATCGCCAGATCGGTTAGCAAGGTCAGGAATCTGTTTAAAAAGGGAAGATACAAAAACAGATATGTTGAAAAATTAAGTAGGTTGGGCATTTCCTCTAACATTGTTGAGGATTGGTTTGAACAAGGTGTACCAATGGCGATCCATCATTGGAGCAATGGTAGTCTTGTAGTAATTGACAGCATTACTACAATTGGAACAGGCAGGGGCGTCGGGAAAATATTAAATCTTAGTGACGAAGATAAAATTGATGACGTACTCGAAAGAAGAAATTTGGTACCCTTATCCCTTAATACTACTGCGGCACCAAAAAACATGGCGTTTGAATTGCTTAGTAGTGACTCTTATCAGGTCATCTCCTTCATACCTGGAAAGACTGATGACAAAGACACATTAATCGAGAGACCCCAAAATATCCACTATTCAGCTGATGGCCCAGATCATGATTTCCGAGATATTGACCCCGCAAACTTAGAGGCGATTAAAGAGCTGAGAGAGAGAACTATTAGCTTAGGGCATGGAGGAGAGATCGTCCTAGCGGTAAAAAAAGGTGGAAGAATATTTGATAATGAGGGAGCGGATTTTGTCATCTATGAAAATCCAATGCGTATTCCTGGGGTTGGAATTTACCAGGAATTTGCACATGTCGGCGTTGCAAGTGCAGATGCTCCGCAGAAATTTTATTGGTTTCACTGCAATCCAAAAGAGGGACAGATTTTTGGGTGCGCTGGTGTAGTTCCAACAGATGAAGGTGGGGATGCATTTGACCTTGCAATACTTGGTCTAAAGGATATTAGTTATATCAAAATAAAAGACACAAACCTGAACTTTAATAATTCAGGAAAAAACACAGAGGGTTTCGACCTAGATGCAATTAAATTAATTAATGCCTATATTGAGGTAAAAGAAAATTAAAGGGAGTCAACTGATGAAAGCTATTCTTATTTATGTCTTACTGCTAGTGAACTTTGAAGTCTTCGCAAATGGTGTGGTGCACTTTTCCAGCACCAACGACCAGATGGTTACAATCCAAGACCAGTCTAATCCCAATAGAATTTTAGTCTTTTTGATGGAAGAAGAGATTGTTAAAATATGGAATCATAGCAAATCAAAATTTGAAAAGAGGAATTACTCTTTTGACAAGGAGTGTATGTCAAATTCACTTATTTATGTCCACCCGGTTCTGGCCAATGTTAAAACGACGTGTATCTTTGATCAGGAGATTCAGCGAGTCGTATTGATAGGAGAAACCAGCGAGCCGAAAGATAATTTTTCCTTTGCCTTCTTATTTCAAGATGATGTTAACACATATTTTGTCGTTAATGGGAGAGACTTTCCCTCGGCGTCAGCGGGTTACATAATGCTTAAGACCGTTAACAAGCGAAGTCAAAATCACCATATTGTAGATCTTATCGTAGATGTTCCAGGACTTTCTGGTGGAATGAATCTTTATGCTGGTTCTCAAACGTTGTACTATACCCTCGCTACAGGTATGGGAACCAATATCGTATATGGCCTTCCGTTAGGTGATTTAAAAAGTCTTGTCGAACTTAACATACAGAATAATTTTATGCACCTTGCAAAAAAAATATATGGTCCCTTTCAAGGCTTAACTTTCCATCTAACGGTTAGTGAATATGGACTACTCTATAATAACCGCACTATCTACGGAGAGTATGAAAGTTATCTGATACTAAACAATAGTGGCACTAAAAAAACGGTTGAGCTGCCTAAAGATTGTAGCCTGGTTGGAACTTTAGAAAGTAGTTGGCTCTTTAACTGCTCTGGAACAAAACTTGTTAGTTTTAACAGTGATGACTTGTTCGAATAGTGGCCAGATCTTTTAAGGCGAGCAAGCGACCAAAGTTATTAGTATGAGACTCTTGGAAGTGCCACAATATATCCACCTATCTGGAATATATTTTACCTAGCAGAACTTGTCAGCCAGTTATAACTCATGCAAAATCAGGCAGTTACGTCGCCTGTTTGTGGGGGGGCACTACTTACGATAAATGATACTTCACACTGTTTAAGGTTCTGTTATAATCCAGAGTAAGCAAAACTTTATTTATCCGATTTACCTTATGTAGGAGTAATAAAATGTTAAAATTATCAATTGTTGTATCTCTACTATTGGCAACACCAATTTTTGCTGGTCTACAATCAGGTCAGACACTTCCCTCAATTGAAATCTCTGGCGAGAGTGGTGGCTTAGTTGCTGGAGGGGCCTGGAAATCTCAAACGCTTGTGAACAAAGTACATGTCCTATTCTATGTTGACCCAGACGAAAAAGAGAGCAATTTGAAGCTTGAAGAAGCTCTATCCGATGCGAAGTTTCCGCGTGAAAATTATCAGTCGGTGGCAATTATCAATATGGCCGCAACTTGGTTACCAAATTTTGCTATAGCTTCAAGTTTGGAGTCCAAGCAGAAAAAGTACCCTAATACCATCTATGTTAAAGATCTTAAAAAGGTATTGGTTAGTGGATGGGGAATGGGGGATGATAGCTACAATGTTTTAATACTCTCCAAGCAGGGTAAAATTCTATTTTATAAGAAGGGAACTCTCAATCAGGATGAAATTAATCTTGCCATTAAGCTCATTAATGAAAACCTATAAGGGGTTTTTCTAATTATTGCTTAAAATTTCTCTATATTTGTTGTTAATAACATCAAAAGGTCTAAAGCCTGAAATGAAGGTTTAGAAATTCATCATTGTAAATAATATAGTCCCGTTGTTTTCTCATTAACTCTATTATTTTATCATTCTCGATTGGTTTTTTTTCGTTTTTGTCATTTTTAATATTAAAAAGGTATTCACGATCCGTTCTTCTTTCCCAAACATACTTATAGGGATATTGAACAACTCCTAGATAGACACCATTGTATGGCTGTACCAGGTAGGCTGTACTGTCTTCATTTTTTAAAATGCTCTTACCTGCCAAGTTTACCTCAATCTCCCGGTCCAAAATGTCCAGCAGTGTCGGCAAGACATCAATATGAGAATAAGACTTGTTTGTAACTCTTTTGGGCGAAAGTCCATCTTTCCAAATTATAAGTAAGGGGGTTTTAAAAAATTCTTGATAGTAACTAGTTTGGTTATCGTAGTAACCATGCTCTCCTGCCGGATAGCTATGATCCCCGGTAATTACAATAATACTGCTGTCGTACAGCCCTTCATCCTTCAGTTTTTCTATAAAGGTATTCAAATATAAGTCAGATAAATGTAGTGAGTTTAGAAAATACTCCTCTTTGCTGTTCGGTTGTTTAAATAGAAACCGTTGCTTTAGAGGAACCTTTCTAAATTTCATATGATGGCTTACGGTGTGAACAGTCGAGAAAATGGGTTTATTGGAGCTTGCAGCTAAGTCCAGAACATTATCTACATATTGAAGGTATGAGATATCATCTTGCACCCCCCAACCCCAAATTTTTGTATTTTTCTCTTCGGGTGATAATTTATTCATATTCGTCGTCAAAACAACATCAAAGCCAAGGTCAGTTACAAAATTACCAGTATTGTCAAAGTCTAAGGAGTTAAAGCATTTGTGAAAGAGTGTGGAGTATCCCAGCTGTTCAAAAATTTTAGGTGCACAAGTTAATTTTTTTCCATCAAGAAGATAGGATGATTTTCCCTTTAACATTGAAATACGAGAGCAGAAAATTGCAAATTGCCCCTTGATTGTCTGGATGGAGTTACCATAGAAGTCATCTACATATAACCCTTCGGGGATCAATTTATTCAAGGTCGGTGTTATCTCTTTACCATGCACGTTCTTTTTTTCTATATACAAGCTACTATATGATTCTAGAGTTACTAAGAAGATATGTGGCCTTTTTTTAGAGCTCCCTGAATAACGCCTAGAGTATAGAGTTAGAGGATTTAGCTTGGAGTAATTTTCTGTTTTTGGAAAACCTCCGATAGCTATTTCATATGCAGATTTTACTGCATATGAAATTTCTCCATACGGAAATGGACCAATGCTGATAAGTAAGAAAAAACCGACGACATAGCTGAGCGCATATTTTCGATTGATTAAAACATTTTTTGTAAAAATGTTTCTGAAATACTGCAGACCAATCAGAAGCGGTATGGATAGACCTACATGGTAAAAGTCTTTTCCCTTGAAGGTATTTTCAATAACCCCTAATGCTTCTTTGTTAAACATTTCGTTCAGATTATCGAAAACAACCGCTAGATCGAAACTTGCCTTAACTCGGTAGTGGTATTTTGCTAGTGCAAAATATAGCACAATGACAGATATACCAAATAATGCTCGAAAAAAATTATTTTTGACGCCTCTGTTTATTGCTTCTGAATAAAAAAAGATTAAAATAATACTGACGAGATTTGTGTAGAGCCCATACAGACTCCACATATCGCTAAGCCTCCACTTTATTCCAAACCAAAGGACATGAAATAGGTATAAGCCTAGTAAAATTTTTGTTGTTAACCACAAATTTTTCATCGTTTAAAACGATAACATTTATACATTGAAAAGTTGTAAAGAAAATGGTTTTAACGGTCGAAAGTCACCCACCCTTATCCTTGATATAATGCTGTGTGTTTAAGTATTCGCTCAGGGAGAGGGGGAGTGATTAGTATGGATATGTATGAATACATCACATTTTAAATTAGGCTACAGTATACGCAAAATTAACCGGTGCAAGTGTAATAGTATTAAACCTTTTAAGGTGGGTTGACCCCCAATAACTTTACTATCTAGTATGTTACAATTTCCTCATAAAATGGAGGAAATAATGCCAAGAAAAAAGGACACAACAGAGCAAATTATTGCCAAACTTAGACAAGCTGAAATTATGTTCAGTGATGAACCAGGAACCAAAAGGTAACCGGTACCTTTTGGTTAACGACACATTGCTACGCAAAAAGGTACCGGTTACCTTTTAGTGGCGATTAATAAATTATAGGATAAAAAATGAAAATCATTAAAGCAAAGAAATTAAATAAGGGTGACACCATCGGCATTTTTACTCCATCATCACCTGCATATAAAGCGAATGAAGAGCTTTTTGTCAGTGGTATTAATAATCTAAAGAAGCTTGGTTTTAAAGTGAAACTAGGCTTTCTGACGGAGCAAAGAGCATCACAGGGTTATAGGTCTGGTTCGGCAGAAGATCGAGCAAAAGAATTTATGGACCTCATTCGAGATGATGAAGTTAAAGCTTTGATTTCGACAATCGGTGGAATGAACTCTAATAGCTTGATTCCGTTTCTTGACTTTGATTTAATTCGAGAAAAGCGTAAAGTCATTTGCGGCTATAGTGATGTTACATCCTTGCATTTGTCCATATTAAAATATTCAGGTCTTAAAACATTATATGGGCCAGCAGTAATGACTTGGTTTGGAGAATATCCTAACGGGATAGAAGAAAGTATTGAATCTTTCCTGACCGCTGCAATGGATTCTGAAGTTAAAGAGAGAAAGTTAGTTCCATTTGCGAGATGGAGTAATCACTTCAGGGATTGGTCAAATCGAGACTGGAAAAATGTCCCTAGAAAGTGGAATGAAAACGATGGTTGGAAAGTGTTAAGTTCTGGTTCCGCTAAAGCTGAAATTGTCGTTGTGAATCTAAACACTTTAATTAGCTCTGCTGGTACAGAATATTTTCCAGATGTTGAAGGCAAGATTCTACTAATTGAAGAGATGGCAGCACCGTGGTCCAAAGAAGAAAGAAGTCTTAGGCAACTTCAGTTGATAGGTGTCTTTGATAAAATTTCTGGACTCATAATGGGAAAAGCTGAAATGCCTAATAATGAAGGAGCTCCATTTGATCTAAATGAATTGTTAATGGAGGTTGTCGGAGAGAGATCTTACCCAATTATCTCTGAGTTCGACTGTTCACACACAATACCGATGCACACGATTGGAGAGAGATGCTCTGTTAGCTTAGAAGCTGAAAGTGATGGGGAAGTTTCGTTTACTCTGCTTGATTCGTTTGTTGATGATTGACGGCTATCTAGAAAAAAGGCACAAAAAAAGGGCTGTTCACACTTGATGGTGTTTTCACCGCGTCAATCTAAAAAAAATAAGGGCATAAGAAATCAACCGGTTAGAATTGTAATAACGACAAAACAGTTTTAACTAGGAGACTCTTATGCCCAACAAGAAGCTTA